>DAOUKB010000017.1:0-90907 GCA_034421855.1 Anaerolineales bacterium | reverse complement strand
GCAGGGGGGGGTCCCGGTGATCCTGCCCCGCCGCCATCGCCGGCGGCCCCGACCGGATCGCGGTCATCGCCCTGGTCCGCCACGCGATACTCCGCCTCCAGGACCGCCCTCAGGCCCACGGCCGGTGGACAGTCCGCTCGGGTCCCCCCGGGGTCAGCCCCAGACGGACGGGCCGTCCCGGCGCGTCGGCGACCCGGTGCCACTGGGCATGCCGCCCCCTGGGGTGCGCGCCATTTGCTGATTGCCGCCCTGGGTGCCGGCGGCCTGGGGAGGGACCCGGAGAGGGCGGGCCTCGATCCTCCACGCCGCACAGTCCGGGGCATCCCGCACTGCCGCCCACAGGGCAGCCCACACACCCCGATCGCGCCCACGGCGGCAGCGGCGATGAGGATGCTGCCCGTCGCCGGAGTCGGGGGGCAGATCCTGCCACGGCGCCCCGGGGCGCAGAATCCCCAACCCGGCATGCCGACACCGCCGGTGGCCCGACGCGGTCCGACAGGTCGGGGCGATGGTGTACGGCGATCCTGCGAGGCTCCCTCCCTAATGTTTGTACCCCCGCAGTGTACCCGCAAATCCCCCTAGTTTGACGACACCCCCTAGGGGCGATATCGGTCGTCAGGATGTGCAAAGGCGTCCGAGACCCCAGGATTGGCCCGTGGGATTGCTGCTGATCCGGCGGTAGTCCCGGCAATCGACATGGAGCCGGCAGTTGCATCGACAGTGACCCTGGAAGCAGTGACTGGATACCAGAGCACCCCTTTCCGCCTAGTCGGGAAGCGGAGAACTCGGCGTCCCCAACCCCCGGTGCATCGCTCCGGGCATCTACAAGAATTTACACTTCCTCATAGAAGGTAATGCAGGCATGGTCCGGGTCCAAGACGGCAAACTCCTTTGATCCCCACGGTTTGGTTTCCATCGATCCGTTGGGATGCACGACGTCCAGACGCCGACAATGGGCATAGAACGAATCAATATCGCTGATGTTGATTCGAAACTGAGTGTTGTTGGTCTTGGGATCAATGTGCCAGCCTGCGCTCCAGGTGAGGTGCAGGCCAATGTCGTCACGTTGCAGGATCATGTAGTCTCCATGTGCATGGACGACTTCAAAGCCCAGATTTGTATAGAAGTTGGCGGATGCTCCGAGGTCGTTGGTGGGGACTATCGGGGTAATCTTCGACATCCTGTTGCGCATACGGGCTCATTGCTCCTTCGGGGACATTCTGCATAGAGACAGCTAGGGGGAATCCGATTCCGCGTCGTCGGCCATCCGATCCCGGCTTTCCCGCCGCTTTGTCCGACGAGGGGGCCGCGAGACGGCATTGCCGTGCCAAATTCCCTGCAAGAATTCTTGGGCTATGTTGCCTTCGGCGGTGGATTCTTCCCCTTTTGCGTTTTCCGTCAATTGTTCAATCAACTTCTGGGCCTTGGCTTGGGAAGGGGTCGAGGGTGCTGCCTGAGTTTCAGGCTTTGCAGACGATGGGGTCATGGAATTGCTCGGGATCCGCTCGCTTCAAGTACGAAAAAATGATAGCCATGCCACTAAAACGCTCCCCGACGAGACGTCCGAGAGGGTCTTTCGCGGATTGTGCCACATGTGCTAGACTGCCCGCGTTTTGCCTTTCCCGGGAGTTGCCATGTCCGATCTGACAATCTCGTCGATATCCCTGTCCAAGTACCAAGTCGTCAAGCGGAACCTGGGAACAGACTACAACGGCTTCAATCTGGTCTACGAACCCGGCGCGATCCTGGAAACCAGCGGCTATGTCTTGACGATTGAAACCCAAGGGGGCGTCAGAGGGGAATTTGTAGGCGGCCAAGATGCAGATTACGTGCAGCTGCCCAAACTTGCCCAATACCTGCTGGGCCGCAACGCCTTGGAAAGAGAACGATTTTATTCGGACATCACCCGGGCTCTGCGCCAGGTAGCCCGGATCGGTCTCGCCCCTCTGGACTGTGCGCTCTGGGATCTTGCCGGCAAACTCCATGAAGTTCCGTTGTATCGTTTGCTGGGAGGGTACAAAACCAAGGTGCCCTGCTATGCCAGCACCTATCACGGGGACGCACAAAAGGACGGCCTAAACTCGCCTGAGGCCTATGCCGACTTCGCCCTGCAGTGCAGAGAGATGGGATATCCGGCCTTCAAGATACACGGCTGGGGGCAGGCTCCCATTGCCCAGGAAGTGGCCACTGTGGAGACGGTGGCGGAAGCCGTGGGAGACAGTATGGACCTCATGCTGGACCCGGCCTGCGAATTCCATACTTTTGCCGACGTGCTCAAGGTGGGCCGGGCCTGCGATCGGAACCATTACTTCTGGTACGAAGACCCGGGCCGAGACGGCGGGATTTCCCAGTTCATGCACCGCAAACTGCGGCAGCTGATCACGACTCCCTTGCTGATGACCGAACATGTACGCACTTTGCAACCTCACATCGATTTTGCATTGGCCGACGCCACGGACTACGTGCGCGGAGACATCGGGTACGACGGCATTACCGGCGTCATGAAACTGGCCCACGCCTGCGAGGCCCTGGGTCTCGACATCGAATTCCATGGTCCAGGGCCGGCGGCCCGTCATTGCATGGCGGCGATTCGCAATACAAACTACTACGAAATGGGGCTGGTGCATCCCAAAGCCCCCAGCTCAGGGGCCTCTCCCGTCTACGCCGACGGCTACACCGATACTCTGACGTCCATCGATGCCACGGGATGTGTGCCGGTACCGCAGGGACCCGGCTTGGGAGTGACCCTGAATTGGGAGTGGATCCGCAAGCAGCAAATCGACCATGTGGAATTCAGCCTGTAGCCGAGGCTAGGTGCGGGCCGCTTCTACCACTGCATCCAGGTTGGCGTCGGGCGATTCCAGTTTCACGACACAGTCGGGCGCCAGCATCAGGCCGGTTTCGCCGGCCAGCGCACGGGCTTCCCGCACCATCGTGCGGCACTCCGCGCGGCTGCCCTGGGCCAAGGTGTCGAGCGAGAGCCCGGCCGCCAACGCCTTGTCCGTCGACCGGCGAGCCTGCGCCAGATCGGGGTTGGAGCCGCCCGCCGACCAGCTGAGGCAATTTACGTCCATTTGGCTGGCCTCGGCAAACATGATTTCGCTGCCGCAGATGTGCAGCATCCGGATGGGAGCCGTCTTGATTGCCGCCGCCACATCTTGATCGTAGGCCAGCCCGAACTCTTCGTATTCGGCGACCGAGAGAATGCGACGGCTGGCCTGCTGCGTAGCCAAAAAGAATCCCGGAACTCCTGCATCGAGACAAGCCTCGGCATAGGCGACTACGGTGTCTCGGATCACGCGCAGGGCGCCGTGCAACACGGCGGGCTCCGCGCGCAAGTGATCATAGACTTGGTCTCCTGCCAGCTTCTGCGCCAGCGTCAATGGGCTGAAGAGCGTCATCAGATACGGGACTTCGTCCCGGAACAGTTTGCCTACGTAGTCACACATTTCCAGTTCTCGACCCAACGCGCCTGCGGACGGGGACAATGGAGCCAGCTCGGACCAATCCGAGGGAGACTTGATGGGAGAACTGATTACGGTGGGGGCCTGCAAGTCATTGCAGCCGAATTGCATGCCCACGCCCCAATCTTGGACTCCATAAAGACCGCTGGGGGTCAATTTGACGAGATCCAAGTCGAATCTACGCGCGAAGTCCACGGTAATGCGGGCCAGTCGCCTCGGGGCCCGATCTTGCAAATGATAATGTTTCCACAGACTGACCGGAACGGCATCGATGTCGGACCCGTCCAAGGCCCCCAAGACTCTCTGCCAATGAATGCTGTTCATTGCATTTTCCCCTGTGAAGTAAATTGACTTTATCCGATATGCAACCCGCGTTCGCCAAGGCGGGAGGATTCACGGTCGTATCGCAAAGACGAAACTGCAAGTTCGCCCGGCCACAAGGCCTGAGCACAGTCTTCCTTCGTTCCGTCGTTGCGCAGCGCCTTCCGGCCATCGTCCTGTTGGAGGGCGAGGCTCCGTAGTGGTGGCCCGGACTGCGTCCAGTATTCTCTGCGGCTATATGTTCCCTTACGTACCGAGGCGATTTCGGCCTGTGCGGCGAAGCGCCGCCGTGCATGCGGCCCGTCTGTACGTATCCCCCGTCCGCACCGCGGCCAGTCCTTGGCCAGATCCGCCTTGTACCGCGCACGGCGGCCCAGATGTCGTGCGTGATGATCTCGGGGTGGGCGTAGCGACCGTACGGGAGCGATGGTCCCAACGGCCATCCGTGATGCCGCGTCCTGTAGGCGAAAAGCCGCCGAAAGCGCTTGCACCGCGCGGCAATCCGGCAACCCTGGATTTGAAAGCATGCTGGGGTCCTGCTATAATGCCCGTTGCTGGGTTAGAAATCATTGAACTGCATCGCAACCTCAACCCGGCAGAACACGAAAGCCGCCGTGGCGGCTTTCGTGTTTTCCAAGGCTCTAACTGAATTTGGCGCCGAGTTTGAGGTAATTGACCGGGTCGGTCGCTATGCGGGGGTATGCCTGCGCCAAGTCCTCGAAGCCGACTACCGGCTGCACGATCGCGGCGGCATTGATTTGACCTCGAGTCAGTAGTCGCCAAGCCACGTCCACGAGTCTCGACTCGTTCCAGTTGGGATAATCCGGATTCGGCTCGCTGCAAGAACGACTGAACACGATTTTGCTCCTGTTGTAATGGGCTTCCGCGCCGAAATCCAGTCCCGCGGGATATACGCCGGGAAAAGCTCCCGCGACTACGGTGCCGCCGTACGCCACGGTGCGCAGCGCCTGATTGAGGGCGTCGTAGTGTCCACTGTATTCGATGCACACATCGGCTCCTTGTTTGTCCGTCAGGTGGCGCACCTCCATGCCCACGTCCACGGCCCTGGGATCCAGCGCTACGTCGGCCCCCAATTCCAAAGCTAGCTCGCGGCGACGGGCGACGGGTTCCACGGCAACCGTACAGTAGGCCCCTGCAGCACGCGCCGCCTGCAAAGCACAGAGGCCAATGGCTCCCATGCCGAAGACGACGACCCGGTCGCCCAAGCGCACGGCGCCGTCGCGCACGGCTCCTACCGCGAAGTCCGCGGGATCCAAGCAGCAAGCCGCCTGCCATGCGACAGCCTCGGGCAGCAGTCGGGCTCTGCTTTCCGGCCAAGTCTGGATTTCCCGAAAGGGCCCGTAGGCGAACACCGTGTCGCCGATCGCAAAAGAGGTCACCTGCGCGCCCGTCTCTATCACGGTGCCCACCGCAGTATTGCCGAGCGGCCATGGGAATTGGACGTCGCGGACCTCCGGCCGAAACAGTTTGTATTCGTCGTCGTATCGGCCGCGGGCGAGGCCGTATCCTTGGAAGAAGGCCATTTCGGTACCGTGTTTGGCCGCGGCGAACGTGGTCTGGACCCGGATTGCATCAGGCGCCAGCCGCGGCAACCCGTACTCTCTGAACTCGGCAACTCCCTCGGCTGTAGCTACAAGTTCTTTCGGCATTAAAGAAGTCCTCTGGGTCTGGCAGTATGTGGGCAAGTACACGCCCGATACGTCCGCACCCCGAGACTAACCCCCTGGCGCCGCAGGTCGAGGACCCGAATGGGGGCGAAACGCGGCTCGGGGCAGCGAGAGGGCTATGGGGCGGTGAAACCGAATGCGCTGCTCACGTCACATGGACTCGGAAGGGATCCACTGCACGTTGTGCCACTGGTTCCGTTTCACGAAATAGACTCGGCTTTCTCCGGTCAACAGGTGCTGGGCCTGTTGTCCGACAAAGCGAGACTGGTTGAATTCCATTTCGAATTCCCCGCTGTTGGGCACGAAACCGTCCTGGATGATCTTATGTTGAATGGTGGCTTCGGGATTAAAGAAAATCAACTGATTGACTCGGGCCAGTTTGCCTAACTTCCGATTGAATTCCGTGCCCAGTTCCGCGGTCAGCACGTCGGCGCCGCGCCGATTCCCGTTGTTTACGTCAAACTCCGAGATCGGCAATTCCATCCACACCAAGAAGCAGGAAATCCCTGAACTCAGAGGCAAGCCGATGCCTACGACGCTTTCGGCAAAGCCCCGCGGTTTTATGCACCAGCGTCCTTGCTCCAGTCGGGGATCGTAGAGGGACGTATTGTTCAATTCCAGGCGCCCCCAGCCCCCGGTCGCTTCCATGGCCAGGTCGATGTACTCTTCGAAATCGTCGTCGAAAATCCGGTCGTGACGGTCGCTCCAGGCAATTACCGACTTGTTGCGGATGGGCAGCCCTTGGGGAGTTTCCACCCGCGTGTAGATATGGGGATAGTCCCCTGCCTCGTCGTGTGCGAAGGTCTGTCGCCATTCCTGCAGATAGCCTTCGCGGGCCCAGTCTTCGGTGCCTCCGAACGGATCGCTGCCGGACCAGTCCCTGCCACAGACCGTAAAAATGTCCTTGATCAGGTAAAACTGTTGGGCCTGCTCGCCGCTGGGCAAAAAGCGGGCGCGTTCGTCAAGCGGCTTGACTTCGAATCCGAGGTCGCGGATCCAAGATCCGAATCGCCTTGCAATCATGAAGCGGCTCCGTTTCCATGTCCTTGCAGTGTCAACAATGTAGTGCATCGAGCCATTGGCCGGCGCAAGAGATTATACTCGTCTTCGGGGCCGGCCGGACGCGGCCCAGTCGCCCGCCCAGAAGCGACCGGGGATGTACCGCCCAAGACTCAGAGTCTCTCCGCTATGTCTTTGGCATGGTAGGTGACGATCTGATCGGCCCCTGCCCGCAGCATGGAAGTCAGCACTTCCACAATCCCGTTTGCTTCCTGCAGCCACCCTTGCGCGGCAGCCGCCTTCACCATGGAATATTCTCCACTGACATTGTAGTTAAAAAGGGGAACTTCCGGGATCCGTTCCCGTATCTCCCGCGTAACGTCCAAATAAGACAGGGCCGGCTTCACCATGACCATGTCCGCGCCTTGCGCCAGGTCGAGTTGCACTTCCCGCAGGGCTTCGCGACGATTGGCCGGATCCATTTGATAGGTGCTGCGGTCTCCGAACCGGGGGCTCCCGTCGGCCGCCTCCCGAAAGGGGCCATAGAACGCCGAAGCATACTTCACGGCATACGAGAGTATGGCCACGCTTTCTTGCCCTCCGGCATCCAAGGCCGTGCGAATGGCTTGTACCATGTTGTCCATCATGCCGCTGGGGGCCACTACATCGGTCCCGGCGACTGCATGGCTCAGGGCGATTTGCTGCAGAATTTCCAACGTGGCGTCGTTCAGGATACGCCCTTGCGGGTCCGTGACTCCGCAGTGACCACTCACGGTATAACTGCAAAGGCAGACATCGGTAATGACCACCATCTCGGGCACGGCATCCTTGACGGCCTGGACGGCCTGCTGGATTGTGCCGTTCCGAGCGTAGCTGGCAGATCCGCGTACGTCTTTGAACTCCGGCAAGCCGAAGAGCAATATGCTGTCGAGGCCCAACGCCAGCAGCTGTCGGGCCTCGCGGGCCAGCAAATCCACCGTCAACCGGTGCTGTCCCGGCATCGCTTGGATGGGAGTGCGTGTATTCCGCCCCGGCGCCACGAACAAGGGATAAGTCAGCAACCCGGGATGCAGTCGGGTCTCCCGGACCAAAGAGCGCATCGCGGGAGTCTGCCGCAGACGGCGAGGCCGGGCGGCGGCGGAAAATCTATACATTTGCGTGGCCCGAACGGGAACCACCCTGCTGCGCAAACCAATCGCTCATGCCCGCGATCATGTCCGCTTCCGAGGGATTCCGGCATACCACCTGGGCGCAAGTACCGTATTCCGCGAGCGCAGCGGCAGTGGAACGACCGATACAGGCCCAACAGGCTCCTCCTCCACCATGGTTGCCCGGCCACGCGCGCCTTGCGGCCTGCATGAAGCAGTGGACGCCGGAGATGCTGGTGAAAGTGACGGCGTCGAAGCCCGCGGCCAGATCTCGCAAGCGCCCGGCAAGCGCCCGGCTGCAGGATACCTGCATGACGGGCCGGAAGCGGCTGTTGGCATGCCGAACCAGCAGCTCGGCCAGAGTCGGCCCCGGCCCTCGACTGGATCCCAGGACCAGCAACCGGTCGGTCGGTCGCAGACCCCACTGGCCTGCCAGAGACGCCGGGTGGGACCAGTCGTATACGAAGCTGGGACACAGCCCTGTGCTTTCCTCGTACGCCTTGGCCGAGGATTGTCCCATGGTGGCTATCCGCGTTTCCTGCCCCATAGCCGTATGGAGCGTGGATGCATGGGCCCACAGGGAAATCACGCTGGGACTGGGCAGCATCAGCCAATGGCACCAGGCCAGATCCGACAACAAAGGGCCCTGGAAAAGGTCGCCGGCAGGGGCAATTTCCAGGGCCGGAATGGACACCGGAATGGCCCCGAGCCGGTGCAACCGGTTTTGAAAAGAGGAGCCGAGACTGCGCGCCCGGGTGATCACTATCCTTTTGCCCCGTAACGGGTGGGCATCTTTCACAACCATGCCAGACATCCTTGTGCAATCATGTCGGCTGCGGCCTTGGCGGCCGCGTTTTCGGGATCCGAGTCTACAGCTCGGCTGTAGATGCGCCGTTGTCCATCGGGAGACAGCATGGCCGCCTGCAATGCTATCTTCCCCCTGCGCAGCTGGCCCAAGGCCGCGACGGCCAGCGCACATCGGCCGCCCAAGTGAACCAGCAGACTTCTTTCCGCGTGCGTGCAACGTTGGGTAGGGGCATGGTTGAGCGGGGCCAGCAATTCCCGCAGTGTGGCGTCTGCCGCCCGGCACTGCAAGGCCAGCGCCCCTTGCGCCGGGGCCGTAAAGTACCGTGCAACTTCGAAGCGGCAGGAAACCCGCTCTGCCAGACCCAGACGCTCCAATCCGCAAACCGCCACCATTAAGGCGTCGCAGGTGTCGTGTTCGTCCATGCGGCGGATGCGGGTGTCGATATTGCCTCTGACCGGAATACACCGGAATTGTCTGCCCAGGGAAGCCAGGAGGCGCTGTCGGCGAGGACTGCAGGTGCCGATGCGGGCCCCGTCCGCCAATTGATCGAAGTCCAGCCCGGCTTTCGTCACCAACCCGTCTGCAGGATCCTCACGCGCCGTAACCGCGCCAATCACCAGGTCGGGCGGCAATTCGGTAGGCAGATCTTTGAAGGAATGCACCGCCATATCCACTGCCGCGTCTTGCAAGGCGCGTTCCAAACCCGAGGTGAAGATGCCAGGCCGTAAAAATTCCCTGAGAGCCCTCTGCTGGTCTCGATCGCCGCGGGTGGATATTTCGACTTGCCGGAAACGGAATTCAGGGTGCAGTCTGGCCAGCGCCGCCTGAATCTGGGCGGTCTGCCGGCGTGCCATCAAAGAAGCACGGGTTCCAATCCTTATGGTCTGTGGCATAGGTTCCAAGGCCCGGGGCCGCCCGAGGGACGTACTATCATGGTCGGATATTATCCCAGAGGAAGACTGGAACAGCCCTTTGCCACCCTTGCCCGTCGGGCATGGCGGTGGCCCCGCCGACAGGGTACGAGGCTGGATTCGGCATTCGGCAGGTTTGAGCAAAAAATCCCTGTACTCTTACAATGGAGCCACGCAAAACTGCAAACGGGGCTGACTGCAAAGGAGTTGATTTCATGGACAGTGCCATTGGGGTAGCCACCGACGTGCGCAGAACCGTCAAACAGGTGGCCGACGAACTCAACTGCAGCCCCGACACCATTAGGCGATACGCCAACGAATTCTCCCTGTATTTGTCGGCGGCGGCCAGTCCCGAGCGAGGCACCGCGCGGTCGTTTGACGAACGTGACATAGTCATGTTGAAGAATGCCCGCGAGCAGATGAGCTCCGGCAAGAACTTCGACCAGGTGCGGGCTGTGCTGTCCATGATGGATCTCAACGAACCCGGGACGCCCGTGACCGCCGAAAGCGTGACCCAGCCGGATGCCGACCCGTTGCCGGCCATCTACGAAGTCACGTCTTCCATGTTGACGCTGGTCGACGCGGTGGCCGCCACGCAGGCCCAACTCGCCACTCTGCCCGAGATCAACCAGAGACTGGGGGTCATTACGGAGGCGATGCAGACCCAAGCCGCCATGCAGACTCAAATCGACAGTCTGTCGCAGGATCTGAACGACCTGACCGTACGCAACATACAGCTGCAAGAGGACCTGCAAGGCATGCGGAAACAGGGCGTCACCTATATGGTGTGGTTCCTGGTCGGGTCCATTGTCGCGGTGGTCGTCTTGGCCGCGGTCATCTACCTGATGAACGCGGGGCTGTTGCCCCCGCAACCGACTGCTTGACGCGCCGCGCGCCGGCTATCCGAATTGGGGTACGGGGGTATCGGTCTGACTGCGCCGCAGATAGAGCCAGGTTTCCCCGAGACAGCACGCCAGCACCGCCAGCAAGATCAAAGCGCCGACCAGGCAAACGGTACCTAGGCTGCTGATTTGGGCCCCTTGCAGCGCGGCCGCGTCCGTCACGGCGCCAGGGGCTCGGGCCAGAGAGAGGGCTACCCATAGACCGCCCAAGATTGCGATTCCCGTACTGCGCGCATGAATACGCGCCAAGGCGGTCAAGCTCGAAAGCATACTCAAGTTGTGGGGGTGAGCGCTGTCGAAGATCAGCTGATTGGACGGGGCGTTGAGCAGGCCCGTGCCTACCCCCAGTACGGTCATCTGGGCGACGAACTGCCACAGAATCAGTTCCGCGGACAAGAAGCTCATCCAGTAGTATCCCGATGCCAGAATCGCCAAGGCGCAAAGCACCAGGGCACGCGGACCGACCCGGCGGGTCAATTTACCGGAGAACCAGGACGCGATCCCGAAACACAAGGGTTGAACGACGAACAACACGCCTACGGTGCCTGGATTGAGATGCAGCAGATCTTCCAGGTAGAACGGCAGTATCAGGAGGATGCCGCCAAAGACCAGAAAGGAAATATAGCGGGTGGTCAGATATACCGACAAGCGGGCATCTTTGAAAAGGCTCAAGTTCAGTACGGCGTGTCGGGTGTGAGATTCCAACCAAACGAAAAGCAGAAGGGACAGCCCGGACGCAACGTACAACACGGGGACCGCCCATGGGGCCGTAGAGCCGAAGTCGTAGGACGTCGCCAGCAGAAAGGAGAGCAGACTCGCGAAGAAAAGGGCGGCTCCCCCGAAGTCGAATTTACCCCGTCCGGTACCGGTGCGACCCTGCATGTAGCGGACCGTCAAGGGAAACGTGACGCCGACGAACAGCAGGTCGAAGACGAAGATCAGGCGCCAATGCAAATGTTCCAGGATTACTCCGCCCGCCAGGGGTCCGACCACGATACCGACGGAGACCATGGCGCCGACGAATCCGAAGCCTTGGGCGCGGTGGCCGGACGCAAAAGTCTCGGTGGTGATGGCCAGGACCAGGGCGCCGATCATGGTCATGCCGACGCCCTGTATGAACCGGAACCCGATCAGCCAGCCGATGGAAGGCGCCGCAGCACACAGGATGTTGCCTAGGGCGACCAACCCCAGGCCCATGATCAGGATGCGTTTGTTCCCGTAGACACTGCCCAGCCAACCCACTACCAGGCTGAGAGAAGCTTGCGTCAAGATGGAGACGAGTACCACCCATTGGGTCAGGACGTAGTCCGTATTGAAGTCGGCGGCAATCGAGGGCAGCGCGATGGCTACGATGCTCGAATCCACCGTTTCGGTGAAAATAATGAAAGCTATGGCTGTGAGAGCCAGGCGGTAACGGGTCAAATCGCGGACCCGGAGCGAAGACGGCGCGGCTCCGTTCTTTTACCAGAGGGTGTATCCACCGTCAATTACCAGATCGTGGCCTGTAACGTAGCTGGACGCGTCCGAAGCCAAGAAGACTAGACCGCCCTGCAAATCGGCCGGCAGACCCAACCGTTGCATCGGTGTATGGGAAATCCACATCCGGGCGGCTGCATCCGAGAGGTTCCGCGCGGTCATCGGACTCAGCGTGTGTCCAGGACTGATCGAATTGACTCTGATCCCTCTGTCTGCCCATTCCGCGGCACAAGTTCGCGTGAGCTGCACTACGCCTGCTTTGGCAGCGTTGTAAGCAACGTGACGTTGGGGCCGATTTACAATCCGGCCGGACATGGAAGCAGTGTTGACGATGCTGCCCGACCCTTGCCGCAGCATAGGCTGGGCTTCGGCCTGGCAACAAAAGAAGACACCCTTGAGATCCACATCCAGTGTTTGGTCCCAGTCTTGCTCGGACATTGCCTCGGCCCGGGCACGCAACGCTACGCCGGCATTGTTGACGGCCACATCCAAACGTCCCCATCGTTTCAACACCTCCGCCACCATCGCTTCGATCTGCCCTACCCGCGTGACGTCTACGCCCAGGGCCATGGATTCAATCCCCAGATTCCGAATTTGCGCGGCTACGTGTCCCGCCCGGTCCCGGTTCAAATCCGCCACGGCGACATGGGCTCCT
Organism: Anaerolineales bacterium; assembly: GCA_034421855.1. Lineage (GTDB taxonomy): Bacteria > Chloroflexota > Anaerolineae > Caldilineales > Caldilineaceae > Bin34. The sequence goes on along the minus strand of DAOUKB010000017.1, from coordinate 78,535 downwards.
GCTTCGGCCAGCGCGAAGGCGAAACTCTCCCCTATGCCGCCGGCGCCGCCCGTTACCAACGCCACTTTGTCTACCAACGAGAATTTCTGCAAAATCGACATGGCTTCAGGTACCCGCAATGGGTCTGTGAGAAGGGAACCGGAGCTCTAGGCACGTTGCGGCCTCCTTTGTCCGTAGATCCCAATCCCCAGACTGCGGCAGCGGTCGACAGCGGCAACGAGAATTGGGGATAGGAGGCGTTTGCTATACTGCCCAGGCTCTGGTCGGTCCAGCCAATTGTAAGGGGAGCGCAACGCGTAGCAGACATGTCGGAGACGATTACCGGCAGAAAACGCATCTTGGATGCGGCGTTGGAGGCCTTCGTCGGGAAAGGCTACGACGAGGTGGACATCGCGGAAATCGCCCAGGCCGCGGGCACGCCGCGGGGGGTCTTGCTGTTTCATTTCCCCAGTCGGGAGAGGATTTTCCTGGCGCTGATGGACAGGTTTGCGGACTCGGTGGAACGCAAGATTTTGGCCGTGATAGAGGAACAGGACCAAGGCATGTTACGCGTCGAAGCCGCCTTGACGGCCTGCCTGGAAGCCTTTGCCCGGCACTGGCGCCAAACCAAGGTACTGCTTTCTCCCGCCGTGGCGCTGGGGGCTCCGTACCAAGACAAGCAGAACGAAATTCGCACCCGCTTTGCTCGACACATTCGGCGGTTTTTGGATGAGGCCATTGCCTTGCGGCAAATTCCCGCCGTAGACACCGAGGTCGTTGCTACCGCCTGGATCGGCGCCATACATCACCTGATCATGACTTGGATTCGATCTGGAGAGCCGGGTCGGGAGCGCATCGAGGCCAGCCTGGTTCCCATGCTGTTGCACAGCGTCCAATATCGACCGGACGGGCGTGCATCTGCCTAAAGAACGCTCGGATTCCTTGCATGTCCTCCAGCCACAATGCGGCGACCGAGGCAACGACGGGCAGAACGAAGCGCCTGGTTTCGGTGGGGCGGTCCTGTCCCCCTTGGTGCCCCAGCCAATTGGGTGCATTCTCCGGTTTTGCGGAACAGGTTTTCTTCAGTGAACCGGGCGGCGCTCGGCAAATCCTGGGCTTGGGCATTGCCCACCTGCTGGAAAGCCGATCCTCCGCGCGCTTCGCGGATATCGAAAAGGGTTGCCGGCGTTTGTTTGCCGATGCCCTGATCGCGGGACCGGGCCGCGGGCCGCAACTCGTGGGCGGGTTTGCCTTTACCCCGCACTATCTGTCCGATCACATCTGGCAGGATTTTCTGCCCGCCTGTTTCATATTGCCCCATTTCCAGCTGGAGCAGGAAGGCGATGCCTGCTTTTTGCGTATCAATGTATGGGCAGAATTCGACGAGGACGCAGACCAGGTCAAGGAGGCCTGCAGACAGGCGTTGGACTTGTTCACGGAAACCTACCCCTTGGACCAGGTTGAGGATTGCGCCAGGACCGCGACACCTGTCGAGACTGCCAAGGACTTTGAAGTCTCGGAGCCTGTGACCCAGGCGGACTGGATGGTGTCCGTGCGGCGGGCGTTGGCCTTGATTGAGGAGCGGCAAGTCAAGAAGGTGGTCCTTTCCCGCATTCGGGAAGTCAGGTGCCAACAGGGCTTCTGCATGACTGCAGCCTTGCAGACGTTGCTGGCTCGTTATGCCGACTGCTTCACTTTCTTGTTCAGACCTGGCCCGGAAACTGCATTTCTCGGTGCTTCGCCCGAGCTGCTTTGCAGAGTGGAGAACGGCAGGCTGGAATTGGCAGCCTTGGCAGGTACGGCACCGCGCCGAATGGCAGCGGCCGAGGATCTCCAACAACAACAGGCTTTGCTTGACTCTGCGAAAGATCAAAGGGAGCATCAATTTGTGGTCGAATCCATTGTGGATTTGGTCCATGCTGAAGGGGGTGCCGTGAGGATTCCCCCAGGGCCTCAAATTCTTTCCTTGAGCAACGTGCATCACCTGCACACGCCATTGCTTTGTGACGGCCTGACCGACAAGAGCATCATGGCCTGGGTCTCCTTGCTGCATCCCACGCCGGCCTTGGGCGGTGAGCCCAGAGACAAAGCATTGCACTGGATTGACTCCCTGGAATGCCAGCCCCGCGGCTGGTATGGGGCACCTTTCGGGGTGGTAGACAGCCAGTCCAACGGCACTTTCACGGTCGCGATTCGATCCGCGGCCGTCTCGGGCCCGCGGGCCTGGCTTTTTGCCGGGGCAGGGATCGTGGAGGGCAGTCAGCCTCACGCCGAATGGCGGGAAACCGTCTGGAAATTCCAGCCGATGCAAGAAGCTCTGACCTCTTTGCACGCCGTGTAGGCGACGGCATGGATGACCACCCTGCCAGTTACGAGACCGCCTGGCTGCTGATCACCGAGCTGGCCCGCGGCGGTGTCACGCATTTCTGCATCTGTCCGGGGTCCCGCTCTACCGCCTTGGCCCTGTGTGCCTGGCAATTGGAATCCGTCTCCATATCGGTGCACCATGATGAACGCAGCGGGGGGTTCTTTGCTTTGGGCAAGGCGCTGCAGTCCCGGCGACCCACAGCCATCATTACGACGTCCGGCACCGCGGTGGCCGAGCTGTTGCCCGCCGCCGTCGAAGCCTCCTTGAGCCAGATCCCGCTGGTGCTGCTGAGTGCCGACCGGCCCCGGTACCTGCGGAGGACCGGGGCCAATCAAACCATCGACCAGGTGGGGATCTTCGGCCCTTATGTAAAACAAAGTCTGGAAATCCCTGTGATTGAGGCAGCGGGCCTGGCGTTGGTCGAGAAAAGACTCAGGCACCGAGTTTCGATTGCCTTGGCCGCCATAAGGGGCACAGAGGCCGGCCCGTTGCACATCAACGTGCAGCAGGAGAAGCCGTTCGAGCCCCTCCATCGGGAGGCCGCGCCACGGCCTGCCTCTCTCACTCCAGCAATTTTGCCGCCCGAGCGGCCCGCTCTGGCAGACCCCAAAGCGGCAGACCTGCGGAGAGTCTTGGCGGAAGCCCAGACTCCAGCGGTGGTGGTCGGCCCTAACCGGTTAGGCCCGGAATTCGCCTTGGCCGTCAGAGAACTGGCCCGATCCTGCAACATGCCGCTCCTGGCCGATCCTCTTTCCGGCTGCAGAGGTTTCGGCGGCGATTTGTGCGAAGGAGTGATTGCTTCCTACGAAGCCTTGCTGCAAACGGGACAAATATCGGATTTGCGGTTGGACCTGATTGTCCGTTTTGGCAATCTTCCGGTCTCCACAAATTTGATCGACTTCCTCAAGAGAGCCCTGGTGCCCCGTGGCGTTCACATTTATGTCAATCATACGGGGAGTATTCGAGATGAGAGCGCAGGGGTCACCGAATATGTTCATGCCCATCCCACGGTCTTCTGTCGCCAGCTCAACTCTCTGGGGAAGACGGCAGAGGGAGCCAGCCCTTGGCTTGCCCGCTGGCAGCAACATGCCGCCAGCGCATGGACCGGGATGACGGAAAAGTTGGACCAGGCGCAACACTGGGACGGCAATTACGTCGGGGCCTTGCTCCAGGAGCTGCCCGCCGACTGTCTCCTGTTCGCCGGCAACAGTTTGCCCGTGCGACTTGTCGACCTGGTAGGCGCCGTGCGCCGGGAAGGACTGGAAGTAGTGGCCAACAGGGGAGCCAGCGGCATTGACGGGGTGGTCTCTACCGCTGCCGGGATGGCTTGCAGCCGGGCTTCCCAGGTGGTGCTGCTAATCGGCGACATCTCCCTGCTGCACGATGTGGGGAGCCTCACGGCCATCCGGCATATGGGCTTGGAGAACCTCGTCATCGTGGTATTGAACAACAACGGCGGAGGCATTTTTGGACGCCTGCCCGTCGCCCGGCAGGAAGATTCCTTGGCGGAACTCTTCGTCAATCCCCACGGCATGAACTTTGCGGGTGTCGCCCAGACATTCGGCATGGTTTACAAGCAGGCCCGGAACGTGCATGACTTTCGCAATGCGTTGCAAACGCTGTTGCAGGCGAAGCATTCAGGTATGCTGGAGGTGCAGACGAACTGGAGACAGGATTTACGGCATGCCCGGGACCTTGTACACCGGGTTGCCGAGCACCTCCTAGGAGACTGATCAGTGGCTGAACAAAACGTATCTTGGCGGGAGGTCGCCCGCTATTCCGATATTACCTACCAGAAGGCGGATGGCATGGCCCGCATCGCCTTTGATCGACCGGAAGTCCGTAATGCCTTTCGGCCCGAGACCATAGACCAGATGATCGAAGCCTTTCGTGATGTCTGGGATGACCCGGACATCGGCGTAGTGTTGCTGACGGGCAATGGTCCTTCCCCCAAGGATGGCGTGTATTCCTTCTGCGCCGGCGGGGATCAGAAAGTGCGCGGGCATGCAGGGTACAAGGATGCCGGCGGCAGAGCTCGTCTCAATGTCCTGGAGCTGCAGCGCATCATCCGCACAATGCCCAAGCCGGTCATCGCTTTGGTGGCGGGCTACGCCATCGGCGGCGGCCATGTCCTGCATGTCATCTGCGATCTGACCATTGCGGCGGACAACGCCGTTTTCGGCCAGACCGGACCTATTGTCGGCAGCTTCGACGGCGGATTCGGAGCCAGCTACCTGGCGCGCATCGTGGGCCAGAAAAAGGCCCGGGAAATCTGGTACCTGTGCCGCCAGTACGATGCGGCCGCAGCCGTGGCCATGGGGCTGGTCAACACAGTCGTCCCCGTGGAAGAACTGGAACAGGAAGGGGTCAAGTGGGCCCAGGAGATCCTGGCCAAGAGCCCGTTGGCCATCCGGTTTCTCAAAGCCGGCTTCAATGCGGACTGTGACGGTCAGGTCGGGCTGCAAGCCTTGGCAGGCGATGCCACCATGCTCTACTACATGACCGAGGAAGGCACCGAAGGCAAAAACGCCTTTCTGGAAAAGCGTCCACCCAATTTCCGTCAGTATCCCTGGCGTCCCTAAGAGGGTGTTTCCAAAGTCTGAACCCTGTACTCAACTGCAGGCATGACCCACAAAGCGTACCCCAGTGCCCAGCCGCCCAGCCCGGCGGCCGGCCCCGTACCGCGTGGGTCTGCGGGCGGCAGGGCATGGCATTCTGTATGTGCTGCGGCGCGGATGGCCCCGCACGATTGGCCCCCTTGGCCGACCCTGTACAACTACTGCCGCCACTGGCCCGTGGGAACGCGTCCATGAGACGCTGCTCCCCTGCGTCCGCGCGGTCGAAGGCCGAGACCCCTCGCCCAGCGCCGCGCTCCTCGACAGCCAGAGGGGGAGACGACCGAAAAAGGGGGCCTCGGGGCCGATGATGCCGGCAAGAAGGGCAACGGCCGGAAGCGGCCTGTCATCGTAGATCCCGTGGGATGGTTGTGGGCGGTGGCGGGGCATCCGACCCCTATCCCAGACCGAGATGGGGCCAAGCCGGTCCTCTACAAGTTGACGGGCCGATGTCCACGCCGGCGCCTCATCGGGGCCGCCGCGGGCTACTGCGGCCCGTGGGGAGACTGAGTGCCGTCCCGGTCGGGCGGGGTCTTGCAGAGCGTCACGCCTCCCAGAGCCCGCCCGCACTTTGCGGTGCTGACCCGCCGGTGGGTGGGGGAGCGCACCCGGGCGGGGCTGGGCCGGTGTCGCCGGTGGCGTCAGGCTACGAAGCCTTGACCAATACGACAGCAGCCTGGATGCAGATCGCGGCGCTTCCTCTCAGGCTCCGACGCTGGACTCCGTCCTGATGCACTTCGGAAACACCCTCTTAGAGCCTGTGTAACAAGGTCATGCCCAGCGGCGCAGCATGAGATACCGCAGGGCCCGGCGGATCCAGGTTTCCGCGGCGGCGGGCCGTGCCTCGGAGTCCTGGCGGAGCCGGCGGCCGCGCCCCAGCCCACCGCATGTACGCTTCCCCACCCAGCGCCGCGGCCGCACGGCGCAGCCCCGGGTGGCGTGGCGCAAGGCTTCGTGGTGGGAGTGTTTTCGCCGTCCGAAAATAATGATTAGGCATGGCAAAGCTCCAGCCGAGAAACTGGCCTGAAGCCCGCATCCTGTTCAGGTTGTCGTCAGTGGCAGCGATAAACAAGTGGACCTTGTGATGCCTGCATGCAGTGTTACAGTAATGAGATCACGACAGCAGCCCAATGGAGCTATGGAGCTATAGTAGTGACTGACAACCTAGATAAAAACCAAGTTCCTAACTATCGGGAGCTGTTCAATCCTACTCTTAAAGCCATTCGTAATCTGGGAGACAGCACTACCATTGCGGAAATAACCAATCAGGTGATTGAGGATTTGAACTTGCCGCATCAGGCCACCCAAGTACCACATGGTCGAGGCAGTCAGACAGAGCTGGAGTACCGATTGGGTTGGGCAAGGACCTATCTCAAGAAGTACGGTTTGATACTCAATTCAGAAAGAGGCATCTGGTCTCTTACTGCATCAGGCCGCGATATCGATCATGTTGATCCTGGGAAGGTTGTGGATTTTATCCGCCAACAACCGAACCAAGCCAAACAGACAAACGAAGCAGAATCTTGGCGAGAAATCCTATCGGACACCCTCCTGAATTTGTCTCCCGACACCTTTGAGAGGCTATGCCAAAGGCTGCTGCGGGAGTCGGGGGTTATTGAGGTGAGGGTAACCGGACGCTCCGGTGATAGTGGGATTGACGGGCATGGCATAATTCGTTTCGGTAGGCTGATTGGCTTTTCCGTAATGTTCCAATGCAAGCGCTACACCCACAACGTCACCGCTAGTGAGGTTAGAGATTTTCGCGGTGCCATGCAGGGTGGTCGCACCGACCGGGGATTGATTCTGACCACCGGTGGCTTCACCCGCGAAGCACACCGAGAAGCTACCAGAGACGGCGCGCCGCCAATAGACTTGATTGATGGCGAGTTGTTAATGGACAAGCTGAAAGAACTTAAACTCGGAGTGAACGTCGAAATGGTCGAAGAGGTGAGAATAGACACTAATTAGTTCCACACCATTTAGGGCCAGCGTAATGCTGTCATTGTCATGAAAATGGGCAATGCCGACTTGTCACCTCCTAACCACTCTGGTCTGTGTTGAAATTCCACTGCTTCACCCGCTGGGAAGCCCGTCTTGCCTTTGACACGATGCCATGCGTACGCCTCAATGGTCCTGGCATGCCGCACTCAGCAGTTTTCAACGTCCTGTCCTAAATCCGTTGGGCGTTCCCTACCAGCTCTCAGGGGATGTGAAAAAGGTCAGGCCAATTGACTATGAACAGGGCACCGGACTGGTTGGAGTTACGGGCCAGGAGCCATCCCGACAGTCTTTTCCTGCGCTACCAGACGCAGTCCTACACGTTTCGGCTTGTACACCGGCTGATCCGCAACCTCTGCCCACAGATGGAACATTGCGGCACCTTGGCCGAGTCGGCTCCGATGGGCATTCTGGTATCAGACCCGCTGTTGACATGCATGCTGGTGTTGGCTGCAGCCCGTCATAGCAGGCCTGTAGTGGTCTTGAACACAAGATTGTCCGACAAGCAACTGCAGGACCAATGTGCCCTGTTGAACTTGGCACGGATTTGGGTCAGTGAGCAGGAGCCCGTGCAGATGGTCCGGAACCTGGGGCCCGACTGCCGGAAAACTGTCGTCTCCGTACCGGAAGCCGCGCGCGGGTCTGGGGAAGAAAAGACGCGCGCGGGCTGCATGATGCGGGGGAACCTGCACACGTTGCAGGGGTACGTCTTTTCCTCGGGGACCACAGGGCGCCCCAAAGCCATACCGCTGACTTTCGCCAACCACTTCTGGAGCGCCACGGCCTCTGCCTACCGCCTGGGTTACGTGCAGGGCGATTGCTGGCTGCATTGCATGCCTTTAAGTCATGTCGGCGGCTTGTCATTGCTGTTCCGCGCCCTGCTCTTTGGATTCGGGTTGCGTTTGACTGCAGGGTTCCATACCGAGGAGGTCAAAAGGACCATTCTCAGCGGGGGAGTCACCATGGCCTCTTTTGTGCCCACCATGCTGGTGCGCCTGCTGGACGCCAATCTGCAAATTCCGCCTGCAGGACTGCCCTTTCGCTTTGCGCTGATCGGGGGAGCGAAAGTCTCGGCCGCCTTGCGGGCCCGGAGTCATCGGCATGGCCTCAAGATTATCCCCAGCTTCGGGATGACCGAAACCTGTTCCCACATCGCGGCAGCAGCGCCCGACAGCAATGGGGGTAACGCGGGAGAAGGCCCTCCGCTGCCTTTTGCCCAAATCTCCATCCGGGACGACGACCTTGAGACATTGTCGGCCCAGCAAAACGGCGCAGTGTGGATCAGGGGCCCTCAAGTCTCGCAGGCGAGAACGGGTCCGGATGGCTGGCTCCCGACCGGGGACCTGGGATTCCTGGACCGCGCAGGCAATCTTCATGTGCTGGACCGCCGCCAGGATGTCTACAAAATTGGAGGCGAAAGTGTTTCCGCTTCCAAGGCGCGGGCCATAGTCGAACAATTTCCGGGAGTTCAGGACTGCTGGGTCCTGGCCCTCCCGGACCGAGAGTGGGGCTGGCAGCTCGTTGCCTTGGTGGTACCGCAACCCGGCACCCGCTTCACGCCGGATGACCTTGGGGTGCATTGCCGCAGGGCACTCTCCGCGTTGCATGCCCCCCAAGTGTTTCGGTTTGTGGAGGCGATTCCGCGTTCCCCGACCGGCAAAGTGCTGCGCAGACAGGCGCGAGAGCTGGCGGAAGGCTGTCCGACATGAAACAGCAAGGCCGCGGTTTTGTGTATCGGGCCGCCAGCGAAATTACCTATCACGGCATTGAAATCGGGGCGGGATCCTCTCTCCTGTTTTTGCACGGCTTTACCGGCCACAAGGCAGCCTATCCAGAATTCCTCAATCGATTGGCCGCAGCCTGTACAGTCCTCAGCCTAGACTTGCCTGGGCATGGCGATACGGCAATTGCGGCAGAGCCGACATGCGGCTTCACGCAGGTAGCGGATGACTTGGCCCAGATCCTGGAAAGCCGCGGTCCGGGCCCAACGCATTGCGTGGGATATTCCATGGGGGGCCGCCTGGCATTGGCCATGGCCTTGCGCTCCCCCAAACGGGTGAGCACCTTGACGTTGATTGGAGCGTCGCCCGGTATAGCCAGTCCCACAATGCGGCGGCGGCGCCTGGCGCGCGATCAGGATTTGGCCCTGTTCATTGCCCAAGCCCCCGTCGCTGCCTTCTGGGATTACTGGCGCAAGCTGCCGCTTTTTGCCCTGGGCAATTCGCTGTCTGCCGGAAGCAACCTGACCCCGCCTTGCCCGCAAGGCAGTGCAAGCAATCTGGCGCAGTCTTTGTCCATCCTGGGCACAGGGACTCAGCCGTCCTTCTGGGATGCACTGCCGGGACTGAACCTGCCGGTGCAACTCATTGCAGGCAGCAACGACGCGCAATATGTGCAAGTGGCGCGGGATATGCAGTTGCGCTTGCCCCATAGCAGAATTGATCTGATTCCCGGTGCGGGTCACCGCGCCCATGTGGACCGACCGGGAGAAGTGAGCGCCCGGATTATGGAATACATCCTTCAGCAGCCTTGGGAGCAACACCAACCTTGAAGATTTGGACTGTAACACCCTCACGCGAAGCCTTGGGCTTCGACATTCGCCCGAATATGATTGACACCCTTGGGATCACCATTGACGAGGTGGGTGACGACTACCTCACCGGCAGCATGCCGGTGGACCACAGAACCCGCCAGAGCATGGGCATTTTGCACGGCGGGGCCGCGGTGACCCTGGCTGAAACCCTAGGCAGCCTGGCTGCCAATTTTTGCGTTGACCTGACGCGGTACGTTGCCGTGGGTATGCAAATCAATGCCAATCACGTACGCCCGGTCACGGCGGGCCGGGTTATAGGTACCGCGCGCCCGGTCCATTTGGGCCGAAAGACCCAAGTCTGGCGCATCGACATAGAAAACGACCGCAAACAGTTGATCAGCACCTCTACACTTTCGGTGGCAGTGGTGGAACGCGACCGCGTCGTACAGCAAAGCGGCTCGGCTATTCCTAATTAAGGATGGTGGGCCGGACTAGATGAAATCAAGAACGGAGGCTCTTCGCGGGGCACGTCGTCCGTGGGCATGGTCTGGAGCTACTGCCGGTGGTGGCGCCGGGACGGCACGTGGGAGCGTCTCCCCGACGCGCTGTACCCGCGGGTGCGGTGATGGGCCGGCCGTGTGGATATGCCCCGTGCCGCCCTCGGGGACAGCCCATCGGTCCAAACGACCGAACAAGGGGGTACGCAGCTACAATGCGGGTCCAGAAGGCCACGGGCGTAAGCGCCACATTCCAGTCGACACCATGGGCCTGCTGCGGGCGGTGACGGTACATCCGGCCGACATCCCGGATCGAGAGGGCGCCCCGCAGGTGCCGTCGGCTGAGCCAGCACTACGAGGCACGGCCCGCCACCACGGAAACCTGGATCCGGCTGGCCTGCGGTACCTCATGCTGTAGCACTGGGCATGACCCTTTGCACACAGGCGCTGACGGCCCATACAGAATCGGTGTCCTGTGCTCGGAGGGTCTGGGTCTCCGCTATTGGACCCAGCATTCAGATCTACTCAGGGTGAATGTCTGGACAGGGTTCGACATGCCGATCCCCAAGCCTCTTCCTCGCTCCCCGACACAGAGGGTCCCCCGCAGTGGCAGAATCCGGTTGCACGGGGTTGCATCCAAGATTGGCGATCAGCAGTTGGCACATCTACGATGTTGCGCTACAGGTCAGGCCAACATCAGGCGTTCGCCCTTCGGTTCCGGAATCGGGTCGCCGAATTCCCGCGCCGTTTCAAGCTACAGGTCCACGGCCTGGCGGATGTGCTCCAGTGCCGCCCCAAAGGGCACGGATGCCAACGGTCTATCCGGGTAGATACATGGGGCGGTGGTCGTGCCTTCCGGACCGGGAAGGCGCGTCCGGGGTGGCCGCAGGCCAGTGACTGCTGTCTGCGCCTGCAGTGCCGCTAGGCCGACATCGGCTGCCGCGGCCCGGCATGGGCTGCCTGGGTGCAGGATACCATCGGCGGGACCGGGATGATGGTGTTCCGGCCCCTGAGTGGCCAGCACTTCGCAACCGGGCTGGTCTGGATACGTGGGAGGCAGGGACACACTCTCAGTGCCGTCGGGCCGGGTCCACACTGCCGCTGGTGTATCAACGGGCCTCCAAGAATTGCAGGAAGGCTATGGTCTGTTGCTTTCGCTGGCGGCGGCAACTGCATCCCTGGCGTGCATAGGCCAAGGGCGTCTGCCCTTGCCAGTTGCGCAGGGTATGGTCTGCCCCTTGCGCCACCAGGTATTCCACGGCTTCCTGGTTGGGGCCGTAGAGTCCCCAGGCGGCCAGATGCAACGGGGTGTTGCCCTGGTGATCCCGGGCATTGAGACGGGCTCCGGCTTGGACCAGATGGGTCAAGGCCACCATACGCGCCTCGGTACGCGAAAGACGACTCATGGCGACCCAATGCAAGGGGGTGTGACCATGCCGGTCGCGACTGTCGATCTGCGCGCCGTGGGCCAGCAGTTCTGCCGTGAGAGCCGGCACCTGCTCTTCTGGAGTGCGCACCACCTGGTGCAGAGGGGTACGCCCCATCAGGTCACGGGCATTCACATCGGCACCGTGGGCCAGCAGACACTGCACAGCCCGGAGTTGGCCCTGTTGCACCGCGTGATGCAGGGGCGTCCCGCCTTCATGGGTGGTGAGGCGGGAGGCCGGGACAGTGGATCGGCTGGCCACATTGGCATCCACCTGTGCGCCCTGGGCCAACAGATATTGCATATGCTCCACACGTCCCCGCTCGGCCGCCCAGTGCAAGGGTGTCTTGCCTTCCGTATCCATAACCTCCAGGGAGAGCCCTTGCTCCACCAGGTAGGCCAGGACCGGCAGCCTGCCGGCGGTGGCGGCCAAGTGCAGCGGCGTCATACCCCTCAAGTCCGGCAGGTCGGGATTGGCGCCATGGGCCATGAGATGGCGCACCGCCGCTAGATGGCCTTGGACGGAGGCCAGATGCAACGGCGTGTGACCCCGGCGGTCCGTCCGATTGATGTCCGCTCCCATTTCCAACAGATACAATACGACCTCCGCATGTCCCTCTTGGGCGGCCCGGTGCAGCGGCGTGTGCCCCGTCTGCCGGTCCACGCGGGCATGGATGTTCCTGCCCCGTGTCACCATGTCGTGTACAACCTCCAGATCCCCTTGACCGGCGGCTTCCCCTAGGGACAGGCCACAGGCCACAAGAAGCCAGGACGTAATCCACAACAGAACCGGAGTGGGCCGTATACCCTGGATGCGGCGTCTGAGGCACAGGCCGCTTGGTTCCCGGCCCATTGCGTTGACGCTCCGCCGGGAAATACTCGGCGGTGCATGGTGAAAGCCAGACCGGGCATATCCCCGCGGAGGGACCGTCATGACCACGATTCCTCTGCCCCGCCGATGCGGCCACCACTGCACATCAGACTTGGAACAAGGCGGGCCAAATCAGTAATTCAGGTGCCACCACAACACGTACCCGCCCCATGTCCAATAGGGCCAGCCATATTCCAGGATTTGGGAATTGGGTTCCCCTGCACCCCTCTGGTAGTAAATTTTGGGAACTATATACTTAAGTATACAGGGGTATTGTAGTATAATGGGCGAAAGCGATACGCATTTGAGACTTGCGTACCGCTTTCTCACAGACACGGAACCGTCACTTCCATGCCTGCTTCGACCAGTATACTCAAAAATCCTTCTGTCCATCGCACGGTCCGGTTGCGCTTGTTGCCGGAAACCCGTGCCAAAGTCCAACAATTGGCGGGTACGGCAGGAGCTTGTCGCTGGGTCTGGAACTACTTTCTGGCCCAGCTCCGGCAACAGTATGTTGACAACAAGCCGTGCGTGCACTTTCTCAAGCCTTCGCCTTGGCCGTACCCCATGAGGACGCGCGCTGCATCCGTGATGATGTGGCATTTTTCCAGGCCGTACAAACGGTATTGTCCAAACGTGCTCCCGCCGAAGTGCGGACCGAGGCGGAGTTGGATCATGCTGTGCGCCAGATCGTCTCGCGCGCAGTGGCTTCCGAGGGAGTGATCGATATCTTTGCCGCCGCCGGCTTGGAGAAGCCTGACATCTCGATCCTGTCGGATGAATTCCTGGCAGAGGTACAGAGTATGCCGCAGCGGAATCTCGCCGTGGAGTTGCTGCAGAAACTGCTAAAAGGCGAGCTGGCTATCCGGCAGCGGAAAAATATCGTCCAAGCGCGATCGTTCGCCGGGATGCTGGAACAATCCCTCCACCGTTATCAGAACCGCGCCATTGGAGCCACTCAGGTGATCGCGGAGCTGATTCAGCTTGCCCGAGAGCTGCGCGAGGCGAGCGCCCGGGGCGAAGAGTTGGGGCTGTCCGAAGACGAGCTCGCCTTCTATGATGCACTTGAAACCAATGACAGTGCGGTCCAGGTTCTCGGTGACGAAACTCTGCGGGACATCGCTTGCGAACTGGTGGAGACCGTCCAGAGAAATGTCACTATCGACTGGATGCTGCGCGAAAACGTGCGAGCGAATATCCGTCGGCTGACCAGACGGATTCTGCGCAAGCACGGATATCCGCCCGACAAGCACGAGCAGGCGACGCATACCGTCCTTGAGCAAGCAGCGGTCCTGTCGGAAGCATGGGTTCATGGAGGCTGAGGCATACACAGGGATATAGTGCTCTGACCACTGCCGAAACCGTCTGGGGTTCTGGAGCCCGTCCGTGAACTCCTCAGGGTTCCGATACAATACGGGCCGAAAGCCCCGGGAGACGCAGATGATCCCGCAACTGCCGTTCGGCGACGACGACTTCGTCCATATCCAGACCCACGCCGACTTCCTGTACGTGGACAAAACGTCCCGCATTGCGGCATTGTGCGCGCCCGGCCGCAGTCGTCACCTGTTTCTCGCCCGGCCGCGTCGGTTTGGCAAAACCCTGCTGCTTTCCACCGTGGAGGCCCTGTTTCAGGGGCGCCGCGACCTGTTTCGGGACACGTGGATCGGGCAGGAAGGGCATTGGGACTGGGAAGGGCGCACACACCCTGTGCTGCGCCTGGATCTGGGACTGCGCGGCGTACACGACGCGGCACGGTTGGAAGCCAAACTGGGCGATTTGGTGTACCACCAAGCCCGACGGCACCAGATTCCATTGCCGCCCGACAAGGATCCCGACTGGATCCTGCTGCTGCTGGTTGAAGCGATGGCCGAGGCCGCCAGCCGCAAGGTCGCGATCTTGGTGGACGAGTACGACACCGCGATCACGGAGAACCTGGACCGGCCCAAAGTGCTGTCCCCGATTCTGGATGTCATGCGCGCCTTCTACGGGGCCTTGAAGTCCAGCAGCCCCTACATTGAGTTCACGCTGATGACCGGCATCACACGGCTGGCCCGCGCCGGCCTGTTCTCCGGTGCCAACCATCTCGCGGACCTCTCGCACCGGCCCGCGGTGAATGGCCTATTGGGCTTCACGAATGCCGAACTCCATACGCCGCGCATAGCGGCCCTGGTGGCGCAGGGTGCCCGTCATCTGCACTGCGCGCCAGAAGAACTGTACACGGCCCTGGAACGAGAGTACAACGGCTATCGCTTCGCCGCGGGACAGGAATCAGTCTACAATCCCTATACACTGGCTGGATGCCTGGAGGAACTGGCCGATCCCGATGCGGCCCGCCAGTGGAGTCTGGACCGCCTGCCTCGCTGCTGGATTGACACGGGCATGCCGGCCCTGTTGCTGCGTGCACTGCAGACCCATGCGCCTGCGGAACCCGACGATCCGGACCTGTCGGATCCTCAGGAGCTGGAAAGAGCCCCTTTCGACGTGGTCCGTCCCCGCATGGCCGCTCTCATGTATCAGACCGGCTACCTGACTCGTGGCCCCGACCCCGAGGCCGCACTGGTCTTTCCCAACCGCGAAGTGCAAGAGGCTTTTCAGAAGGACTTGACTCCCTGGTGGAAGGCTCAGCATCGGGCTTGGCGGGACGACTGGGCCGGTCCGACAGCCAGGCTCCGCCGCGCCGGTCTAACAGACGCTTGGGAACGCGGCGATGCCGACGGCTCTCTGCATTGGCTGAATTCCGTGTTGGCGGCCCGGGGCCGACCGTTACCTGGCCTGCCGGAGAGCGCACGTCAAATGGTCGACTACGAGACGTACTGGCAGAACCTGCTGACCGTGCTGTGCGACGCCCTGGGTCTGTCTACGTTTGTCGAGGTGCCCGCTGGCTCCGGTCGTGTCGACTTGGCGGTGGAGTGGGAGCGCGGTCTGTGCCTGATAGAGTTGAAGATCGGGGATGGTCCCGAAGCCGGACTGCGTCAGGCGTTCCGACGAAACTACCCCGCCCTGTTTCAGGGACGGGATCGTCCTGTGGTCGTGATGGGGCTGCAAATCGACCGCAAGACCCATAGGCTGACGGGTTGTCGCCTGCACCGCCTGGGCCGGTTTCACCCCCAGACGGAACGTTGGGATCACGAACCGTTCACGCATTCGCTGGCCGAGTTGCAGGGATGGTCCGATGCGGACTGCACGGCCTATGTGGACGGGACGCCGCTCCGCTCGGAATCGAGTCGGCCGCCGAATCCGCGGGAGTCTGGGCACCAAACTGGCTAGGCAATGGCACCGGACCCGCATTTTTCGTCTGCAGGGCAGGACGGGATCGGGGTAGTACGGGTGCAGTCTGTGACGTTGGTGGGAGGTGATGTATACGTGCAGGATGCGAGGCAGGCGTATCAGGAAGTGGAGGGGCACAAGACCGACTCGCCGTATACTTCATGACCTATGTAATTCCATGCCAGGGACTTGGAAGCGAAGAGAAAGTGCATCATGTTGAAGCGTGTCGTTCATCCCGGAGAGGTTTTGAAAGATGAACTGGATGAGATGGGCATAACTTCAACGACATTCGCGTGCCAGATCGATGTACCACCGAACCGGGTCAGCCAGCTCATTGCTGGCAAGCGTTCCGTGACGGGCGACACCGCTCTGCGTTTTGGTCACTGATTTGGCGTTGATCCCCAATTTTGGCTGAACCTCCAAACGCAATTCGATCTCGTAGCAGCCGATCGGAGAGTTGGCGAGGCCGTGCATATCCTGCCAACCGCCACCGGAAGTGCACAGTGCAGCACCGTACTGCGCAGTGACGTGAGCAGCAGATCGAAGCTGCAAAGCTGGACACGACCATAGCAGCGAACTTGGAAACATTGTCCTGCACTGTACGGCAGATTCTTTTGTAGCCGTCCCTACTGTTGCTATACTGGGACGCTGGCGTGGACAGGGATTGCCCCCATCGTCTAGAGGACTAGGACTCAAGCCTTTCAAGCTTGCTACAGGGGTTCGAATCCCCTTGGGGGCACCTCCACACTGGGCTCGTTTCCCCCATCCAACTTGACGATGCTCTGGCGTTGACCCTTGGTATGGTCTTCGGGACTGTCTATGATCTAGACAGAGCTGCGACCTCTTGCAGCCCAGCGAGTCTATACGGCCCTCAGTGTTGCTTCTTCCAGATTCCCTGGACCGGCCAGCGTCGGATTCCTGCAGGATGGAATTGGTCAGAGCCAGGCAGCCCACAAGCCTCCGTTTCCTTCTGTTGCCACCGGCCCAGGTCTTGCCTAGGACTGATGCTCCACCTCCAGCACGGTAGGAGGTTGCCGCATGGATGGATGGGTGAAGCTGCTGCTTCTCCTCGGCGTCGCCCTGATGGCGGCCTTGTACCCCCCCACAACTCTGGGTGACGCGTCCTGGGCATCGATGGAAACGGCCGGCCGGCCTGTCAATGAGGAATCCCCAGAAAACCAAGCCATTCAACCCAGCATTGTCGGGGGTTTGGAGACGGACATCCAGTCCTTTCCTTGGGTGGTAGCCATAGTTTCCAGCCAAATGCCAGATGCCTATGCAGGGCATCGATGCGGCGGCAGTTTGGTCGCCAGTGACTGGGTTCTGACATCCGCGCATTGTGTCTTCAATGGGGACGTCTTGGTATCTCCGGATGAGTTGTGGGTACTGGCCGGGCAGGCGGACCTGTCAGGACACTCGGGGCAGACCGTGCAAATTGCCGCAGTACTGTCCCATCCTGCATTCGATGCCCAGACCGGAGACTACGATGTAGCCCTGATTCGCTTGGCCCAAGAGTTGGAATACGCCCCGGTGCATATTCCTTTTCTGGATCCACAGCCGCTGGTGGAAGCCGGAGCCCCGGTCACCATTGTCGGATGGGGATCCATGGCCCCCTCGGACGATCTGGCAGCCTACCCGCATATCCTGCGCCAGGCAGAGCTGCAGTTGACAGACGCCGGCCAATGCCAGGAACGTATTCACCAGCATACGGGACAATATACCATCACCGCGCGCATGCTTTGCGCCAGCTCCCCGACATCTGCCAAGGATGCCTGCACCGGCGACAGTGGCGGCCCATTGCTGTTTTGGCATGCCGAGCCAGGCACCTGGGTGCAGATCGGGGTAATTAGCTGGGGCATAGGCTGCGCCGTGCCGGCACTGCCCGGCGTATATGCCAACCTGCATCCGCTGCAGTCCTGGATCGTGGAGGCCATGGCTCCCGCGCCTGCCAGGAACGCGGATATAGAAGCCCAGCCGACCTTGGCAAGCCAAGACGAGGTCAAACGTGGCCCCGAGCATCTGGAGACAGACCGGACCGTGTCCTACTACTTCCCCGTTGTGCCGCTCATGCGCCCGGGCCCTGAATCACAAAAGGCACCCTGACAACCAGGGTGCCTGAGCCACGCGGACCGGCCAAGGGCGACCAATGGGACTTGAACCCACAACCACCTGAACCACAATCAGGTGCTCTGCCAATTGAGCTATGGTCGCCGCGCAACGAGCTTCATTACAGGGGGACAGGGATTCGAACCCCGATTGACGGTTCCAAAGACCGTTGTCCTGCCCTTAGACGATCCCCCTATGCAGGTGCCAGGTGCCGAGACCCAGACTTGAACTGGGAACCACTGCATTTTCAGTGCAATACTCTACCGATTGAGCTATCTCGGCAAACAAAGCGGGCGATGAGATTCGAACTCACGACCTTTTCCTTGGCAAGGAAACGTTCTACCACTGAACTACGCCCGCATCACAACGACTGACGATGGACCCGGTCGGATTTGAACCGACGATCTTCTCCTTGCAAAGGAGGCGCCTTACCAGCCTAGGCCACGGGCCCCTATCGTTACCGAAGCCAGACCTTCCAGTGCCGACGAGAGGACTCGAACCTCTACACCTGATTAAGGCAATAGATCCTAAGTCTACCGCGTCTGCCAATTCCGCCACGTCGGCGCCTGCTTGAACAGTCGTTGCGGTGGACCGCAACGAAGTTACAGATAGAATACCCCCGATTCTGTACCGGCCCCGCAAGGAGCCGGTGCTGCCATCTATCTCGGACGGGGCGCACCCGTCCGGCCGACGGGAATTCAGGTCGGAACCTGAACGGTCGGCTGCGGTGAGATTCTGCCGCAGCAGAACCCGCTCACCTTGCACCCAGTTGCACGCTCGCCCAGCCGCACCCATCTCTGAGTACGCTGGTGGGCTCTTACCCCACCCTTTCACCCCTTACACGCAGGAAACCTGCTTGCGGGTCTGCTCTCTGCTGCGGTTGTAGTCGGCATCGACACGGAGTATCCACGTCTAGCCGCCCTCACTTGCGGTTTCGTGAGGCAACCTTCCGAAATTGCTTTCGGCGGGAGTCGGGAAGTTCCTCTACTGATACGAAATCAGCAGCGGCAGCCTTCTATCTGTTGCATTGTTAATCTGCGGTCCTGTATCAGCCACGGCGGACACTGGACTCGATCAAGCGACCTAATTCTAGCCTCTCGGTTATAACCGAGTCAATAACGATGTGCCGGGCCGGAGCCCGCCCCACGCGGGCCTATACCTCAGTCGGGGTTCAAATTCCACTCCGCGTCCGGCGGGCCTTCCAGCCAATACCGACGTTCCCCCTTGTTTTCCTGTTTCCAGATGGGGACCTGGGCCTTCAAGCGTTCTATGGTAAATCGGCACGCCTCGAAGCAGCCGTCTCCCCGGTGGGGACTGGAAACCGCGACCAGCACGGTGGGTTCTCCGACTTCGCAGCGTCCCGTCCGATGCTCCACGGCCATGCGGATCACGTTCGGCCAGCGGTCGAAAACGGCCTGGGCGATCTCCAGACATTGTTTGTGGGCCATGGCGGCATAGGCCTCGTAAACCAAGTAATCGGTCTGGATCTGGCGGTCGCCGACGGTCGTCGTGCTCCTGACCACTCCGGCGAACGTGGCCACGGCGCCGACGGCGGGAACCGAAACCTGCCGTATAAGGCGGTCGGTCGACAGGGGTTCTGCCGTGAGCCGAAAGTGAAATCGGGCTGTCAGATCTGCCGCGGTCATGTCGCACCTCCCGACACCGGCGGGAAGAAGGCCACCTTGTCTTCGGCCTGCAGCTTGCGGTCGGCCTTGGCGAACACCTCGTTCACCGCCACATACAAAGGCACCTGGCGCACCCTCAACTCCGGAAATTCCCGGTCGAGCCGATCGAGCAACTCGCCGACGGTCGTCTCGGCGGGAATTTGCATGGACCGGTGAGCCCAGCCGGCCTTCTGCTTGAGGGAGGCAAACAGTTCTATGGAAATATTCAAGTAGCCGAAACTCCTTCGTCGGCCGACCAATCGCCGGACTTGCCGCCGCTCTTGGTCAGGAGCCTGACGTCCTGAATGACGGCGCCTTTGTCCAGCCCTTTGACCATATCGTAGATGGTCAGCGCCGCCACCGCCGCACCGGTCAGGGCTTCCATTTCGACCCCCGTACGGCCGTTGCACTTGACCCGGCAGGCAATCCGAATCTCCGCACGACTCGGGTCCGGGGCAAAGTCCAGACTTATTTGGCTCAGCATCAGCGGATGACAGAGCGGCACCAGTTCCGACGTCTTCTTGGCTCCTTGAATGCCTGCGATGCGCGCGGTGGCGAAAAGATCCCCTTTGGGCAGAGCCTGCTGCAGAACGGCCCGCATCACTTCCCGGCTGACCGCCACTCGGGCCTGGGCCACTGCCTCGCGCCGGGTGACGTGCTTGTCGGCCACGTCCACCATGGTGGCCTGGCCTTTGGAGTCGAAGTGGGTCAACGACATTGCCGCTTCCGTGCTACAACCGACGTAGATCGAGGGCGGGCAAGACGGTCCCGGGGGCGACGTCCTGCGGCCCGGGCGGGACTTCGACCAAAGCATCCGCATCCAACATGCTGAGCAACCTGCTGCTGGCCTGGGAGCCCGTGGAGATGCCGCGGTAACCGCCGGCCCCCGCATGCAACTCGGGATCCCAGGCGAGGGAAACCCGATGGAATTCGGGCCGCGTCCGATCGCGTTTCCAAGGTTCCGCCGCCATTACCCCAATCTGGGGCCAACGACATTCTGCCATGCCTTGCAGACGGCGCACGGCCAAGGCTACAAACACGTAAAAGGTGACCATGGCGCTCACAGGATTGCCCGGCAAGGCAAAGATCAGCTTGGGTCCGGCATCTTGGTCGAGCGTCGCAAATACAAAAGGCTTGCCCGGCTTCATGTGTACTCTTTCGGAATGCAGCTCCGCGCCCATGTCCTTGAGCAACGCAGGGAGCAAATCCAATTCGCCCATGGACACGCCCCCCGTCGAGATCACCAGATCGTGGGTCTCCAAAGCGAATGCGAAGGCGTCTTGGAGGCGTTCACGCGTGTCTTGCGCAATATGCGTGCCGCCGCGCACGACGGCTCCCATGCGGATCAGCAGCTGCGTCAGAGTCGGATTGTTGCTGTCCCTAATCTGGCCCAATGCCGGCACGTGGCCAGGCGGGCACACTTCGTCCCCTGTCGACAAGACGGCGATCCGGGGCTTGGCGTAGACTTCCAGCTGCAAGACGCCTGCGGTGGACAACAGGCCCAAGGCCACGGGCCCGATGCGGGTGCCGGACGGTATCAGCAGCTGGCCGGCCGCCAGGTCGTCCCCGGGCCGTCTTACGTTTGCACCCCGCTCCACTCCCACACGAATGCGGACCTGATCGCCTACGGGTTCCGTATCTTCGACCCGCACTACTGCGTCGGCGCCGGCAGGCAAAGGAGCCCCCGTCGTAATGTAGCTGGCATGACCGGGCGACTGCGTGTAGGCCGCGGGATGTCCCGCCAACACGTGTCCCTGCACCGGGAAAACTCCGGTTCCCTCCTGGGCCCTGACGGCATAGCCGTCCATGGTCGAAGCCGGAAACGGGGGAAAGGGCTCGCCGGCCAGAATGTCCCGCGCCGTGACCCGGCCGGCCGCGGCGGCCAACGCCACGGTTTCCACCGGCCGCGGCGCCGCGGCACGCAAAACCAATTCCTGGACTGTGGCCACCGCCAAGGCAGGCGCCGCTTTCCGAGCCGTCACGGCGCGCGTGGATGCATGGGACATGCCAACCCCGAGGTTGTGCTGAAAGATGTCGTGGTTAATTGTAATCCGGCCGGGTCGATTCCCGTTGCGTTTTCGACGTCGCATACCCGGAAAGGGGAGAATCTTTGCCGACCGTATCGTCTTCAAGGTACAATAGCTCTCAATAAACTGAATGATCGGATTATTGCGGATTCGTTGTGAGTTGCTCGGAGTTCATCGACTACCTCGTCACCCACGAGCGTCACGGCAGCAAACGCCTGCCCCCGTTGTCCCAAATCAGCGAGGAAACGCATTTGGGGGTAGGCAAGCTGCGAGAGCAAATGGCCGTAGCCAAAGCGCTGGGCTTGATCGATGTCGCGCCGCGCCGCGGCATCGAAGCGTTGAACTACGATTTTCTGCCTGCCGTCAGGGCCAGTCTCGAAGCCGGCATGGCGCTCGACGAGAGCTGTTTTCTGGAGTTTGCCGACTTGCGCATGAGCCTGGAATCTTCCTTCTGGGTTAATGCCGTGGCCTCTATGACGGACGCCGATCTGCAACGGTTGGCGCAGCTGTGCCGGGAAGCCCACGCCAAACTGAACGGTACGCCCGTCGAAATCCCCCGCGCAGAACATCGGGAGTTCCATCTGACCGTGTTTCGGAATCTGGACAATCCCTTTGTCCTGGCCCTGTTGACGGCGTACTGGGACGTATACCAGACAGTCGCCCCCAAGTACTACGAAGAGCTGGCCCACTTGCAGGAGATCTGGGTTTATCACCAGACCATCGTAGATGCTTTGCAGGCCGGAGACATACCCCGGAGTCTCGAGCAACACATCAAGCATATGCAGTTGCTCGAAGTCCGACGCAATCATGTGGCCGGGTCGCTCCGGAACGCAGCTCCTGCCGTTGCCCGCGCCGGGACATAAAGCATTCTGACATTTGACTGGACAGGTACATACTCCGATGGTGCAATTGAAGCCCGAGGCTCGGCAGATTGGTGCCGTTTCCCCACAGATCGTCAATGATTTCGCCCTTACCGTGGCCACCGCCAACGGCACGGGCAGTCAGACCAGCAATCTGGTTCTGCTGCACACTCTCTTCAACATCGGCATTCCGGTCACCGGCAAGAACCTCTTTCCCAGCAACATTCAGGGCATGCCCACCTGGTATACCATCCGGCTGTCCAAGGACGGATACGGCGCCCGGCGGGAAGGCCATGAAATTCTGGTCTGCATGAATCCGGCCACCGCCGCCGCCGATATGGCCGAGATGGAGGCGGGCGGCATCGTCGTGCACGACGCGGCCATTCCGCCTGCCGCGATCAAGGAAGGCGTCGTCTACCATGCCCTGCCCATCAAGGAACTGCTCAAGCCTTTCAACGTACCGACTGCCCTCCGCTCTTACGTAGGCAATATGGCCTATGTCGGCGCCATCGCCTGGCTCATCGAATTGCCTTTGGCCGAGATCGAGAAGTCCTTGTCCGGCCAGCTCAAAGGCAAGGAGAAGGCGATTCAGTTGAATCTGGGGATCATCGAAGCCGCCTACGCATATTGCCGCACCCATTACGCACACACTTGTCCTTATCGGGCCGCGGCCATGACCGGGCACAACGAAGGGCGCATCCTGATCGACGGCAATACCGCCGCCGCCTTGGGCGGCGTCTTCGGGGGGGTCAATCTGGTTTCTTGGTATCCCATCACCCCTTCTTCCAGTCTGGCGGAAGCCTTGGCCGCCGCCTTGCCCCGATACCGATTGGACCCGGACACGGGCCAGCCCACTTTTGCGATCGTGCAAGCCGAAGACGAGATTGCCGCCATCGGCATGGCGATCGGCGCAGGATGGGCGGGCGCCCGCGGCATGACCGCCACCAGCGGACCCGGCATCAGCCTCATGTCGGAGTTTGTCGGGCTGGCGTATTTCGCGGAAATTCCGGTCGTAGTGTGGGACATCCAACGAATGGGACCGAGTACCGGACTGCCTACCAGGACCAGCCAGGGGGATGTCCTCAGCGCGTATACGCTCGGCCATGGCGATACGCGCCATGTCGTGCTGTTTCCCGGCTCGCCCAAGGAGTGTTTCGAATTCGGGTATGTGGCGTTCGACTTGGCCGAGAGATTCCAGATCCCGGTCTTCGTACTCAGCGATCTGGATTTGGGCATGAATCTCTGGATCAGCGATCCTTTTGAATATCCTGTCCGGGAACTCGAGCGCGGCAAGACGTTGCACCGGGACGAAGTCGAGGCCTTGGCCGCCGCGTGGGGCCGTTACAAGGACGTGGATGGAGACGGAGTGGGGTATCGCACGCTTCCCGGCACGGCGTCCCGATGGGCCGGGTATTTCACCCGCGGCACAGGCCATGACGAGCATTCCCGCTATTCGGAGGATCCCGCAGTCTGGGAGCGCAACTTGGACCGCATCAGTCGCAAGTTCGATGCCGCCCGAGACGAAGTCCCCGGTCCTGTCGTCGACACGGTGCCCGGAGCCGACATCGGCTTGATTTCGATGGGCAGCAACGACCCTGCGGTGCAAGAGGCCCGGGACAGGCTGCAGGCGGAGGGCTTCGTCACCGACTATCTTCGAATTCGGGCTCTCCCCGTCGACGGACAGGTCAAGGAATTCATCGCGCGTCACACCGTGAACATCGTAATCGAAAACAACGCCGATGGGCAGCTGCACAGCATTCTGAGCCTGGAGACCGGCAGTTTCCCTCCCCGGTTGGTTTCCGCCAGCCGTTGCAACGGGTTGCCTTTGACGGCCCGTTGGATTACCTCCGAAGTCGCCGGCATTGCTTCCCGGTAGCGAGACAGACAGGATTTGGTTATGGCGGTATCAAGATCAGCCTCCGACAATACCCGGCGACGCGGTCGGGGCCCGGTACTCAATCGACTCGGACTACCGAAGACGGATTACCGCGGTCGTCCTTCCACCCTGTGCAAGGGCTGCGGTCACGACAGCATCAGTCAACGTATCGTCAACGTCGTGTGGGCCCTGGGACTGGAGCAGCACAACGTCGTGAAGTTGAGCGGCATCGGCTGCAGCAGCAAGACGCCCGCCTACTTCTTGCAGGGCAGCCACGGCTTCAACGGTCTGCACGGGCGCATGGCCGCGCTCAGTACCGGCGTAGTGATTGCCAATCGGGATCTGAAAGTGATCGGCATCAGCGGGGACGGAGACACCGCCTCGATCGGCATCGGGCATTTCAAGCATGCCGCCCGGCGCAACATTCCCATGACCTACATCGTGGAAAACAACGGCGTGTACGGACTTACCAAGGGCCAGTTCAGCGCCACGGCGGATGCGGATCAGGCGCTCAAGCATCAAGGCGTCAACAAACTGCCGCCTTTGGACATATGCATGGAAGCCCTGACGGCCAACGCTACGTTCGTCGCTCGCAGTTTTGCGGGAGATCCCAAGCAGGTAGAGGCCCTGCTGGAGGCTGCCCTGCGGCACAGAGGCATTGCCGTCCTGGACATCATCAGTCCCTGCGTAACTTTCAACAACGACCCACGGTCCACCAAGAGCTATGCTTGGGGCAGGGCGAACGAAGTCGTCATCAACAGCATCGACTTCATTCCCGAATACGAAGCGATCGAGATCGAGGACTATACGGACGAGATCGAGGTCGAGATGCATGACGGCAGCTGGATCGTATTGAAGAAAATCGGGTCCGACCACGACCCGACCAGCAAGTTCGCGGCTGCCAAGCTGCTGGAGGACGCCCATACGGACGGCACGTTTATTACGGGTTTGATCTACATCGACGAAGCCCGCGAAAATCTGATTGAACTGCTGGACCTCACGGACGAATCGCTGGCGCGTTTGCCGACCCGCAAGCTGCGTCCGCCGCCTGCAGTGTTGGACGAGATCAACCAGACTTATATGTTTGGAGCCTGATCGGCCCTGTGGAGCTGCGCGGGGCCAGTGCATCCCCGTGCGGCATTCGACGCGATCGCCCGTCAGGTGGTCTCGCCATACGCCCCTTGCATTTCCGTCGGCAGCATGCGGGCAATGGCCCCCATGATTTCGTCGGTCAGCTTCCGGGCCGGATCGTGAGCGCCGGCCGCCCCGTCGGCCGCGGCCTCCGTGGTCGACATGGGCAGACCGTATTTGACCGTGACCCGGGTCCGGCGCCACTGCCGAAAGCGTCCGCGCAAGCTGATCTCCCGGGCCCCGATGATGGCCACAGGGACTACGCAGGCCTGAGTCTTTAACGCCAAGCGGGCTACTCCGGTCTTGCCCTTTTCCAGGCTGGCAAACCGCTTGCCTTCGGGAAACATGCCGAGGACCCGGCCTTGCTTGAGGTACCGCAGAGCGGCCGCAATGGCTTGTCTGTCGTTTTGACCCCGCCGTACCGGAAAAACCCCGGCTTTCCGGAAATACGCCGCCAGCAAAGCGTTCTTCTCGAACAACTCCTGTTTGGCCATGAAGTGAATCTGGCGCGGACTGGTACACCCCAAAATGATGATGTCGTGTCCCGACGTGTGATTGGAGGCCAGCACCACCGGCCCGCTGCCCGGAATATTCTGGATGCCTTCCACCCGAATCCGATAGAAGAGTTTCTGAAAGCAAGAGAGCATCACGAACGACAGCAGCCAAATGAAGGATGCATCCTTAGGTATGAAGAACTTCTGCCTGGACATACGATTTTCGGGGTGCGGCGTAGGAGCAAGTCACGGATCGTAGATCCCTTCGCTCCGAATTATAGGATAAGCAGAACGAGAATACGCCCACGTCCCGGCGCCTCTTGTGCAGGCGGGCAAACCGCAAGCGGCAGGTCGCCCGCGGCTTTCCGTAAGCCGTTGCGCTATTTGCACAATAACCAGTTTTAAAAAGTCCCTGTGTCGTCGTTCTGGGTCCTAGAGTTGTGCATATTGCCGAATCTGTCTCGATACATTAATGCATTATAGACAAATTCAGGTGCTTGGATCGCGCTCTACAATTCCCTCTATAGTTCGTTCATACCGCCACAGAGGGGTTTTGAAAGCAAATGGATGCGACATGGATTCTACGCCGGGGGCCCGGAGCGCTCCTGCTGGCGCTCCTGCTGGGGATGGCGGTCGCGGGCCCTGTCTTCGCGGCCGATCCGACAGGGGCCGAGTTGATGGCAGGCTCCGCCGATCCCAACGGGATGGCCCTGACCTTCGTATGGATGATCGTCTGCGGCGTGCTGGTGTTCTTTATGCAGGCCGGTTTCGGACTCGTAGAAGCCGGCTTCGCCAAGTCCAAGAATACCGTCAACATCTGGTCCAAGAACTACCTGGACTTCTGTATCGGCGGCTTGGCGTACTTCTTCTTCGGTTACGGTCTCATGTACGGCACCGACATCGCCGGCCTCATCGGCAGCGACGGGTTCCTGCTGTTGGGGGAATACTACGACGTCGAACATGCGCGGGATTGGTTCTTCCAGATGGTTTTTGCGGCCACGGCGGCCACGATCGTGTCTGGGGCCCTGTCCGAGCGGACCCGCATCACCGCCTACATGGCATACAGTTTCCTGCTGAGCGGCATCGTGTACCCGCTGAGCGGCCACTGGGTCTGGGGCGGCGGCTGGCTGGCGGGACTGGGCTTCCATGATTTCGCGGGTTCCGGCGTGGTCCATATGGTAGGCGGTTTTGTGGGCCTGATCGGGGCCCGCATGGTCGGTCCCCGCAACGGCAAGTACAACCGCGACGGCACACCCAACCCGATGCCTCCCCACAACGCTACGTATATTGTCCTCGGGGGACTTATCCTGTTCGTAGGCTGGTTCGGCTTCAATGCGGGCAGCACGCTGTCCGGTACCGATCTGCGCATGAGCATCATCGTAGCCAATACCATGCTGGCCGCGATTGCCGGTTCCACCGTCTTGGCCTATCAGAGTCTGGTCCGCACCGGCAAAGTCAGTTTGACGCGCGCGGTCAACGGTTCGCTGGCCGGCTTGGTGGCGATCACGGCCCCCTGCGGAGTCGTAGCGCCGTGGGCCGCCATGGTCATCGGGGGATTGGGCGGCCTCGTCCTGCTGTGGAGCGAAAGTTTCATTGAAAGAACCTTGAAAATCGACGACCCGGTCGGCGCGGTTTCCGTCCATGGCGTCGTAGGCCTCTTTGGAGTGTTGGCCGTGGGCATCTTCGCGGACGGCTCCTACGCAGGTGTGTCGGGTCTGATTGCCGGCAACTTCACCCAAATCGGCATCCAAGCCCTGGGCGGCGTCGTCCTCATGCTGTGGGCCTTGATCGGAGGCGGCATCATGTTCGCGCTGATCAAAGCGGGAATCGGCCTCCGGGCTTCCGACGAGGAACAGGAGACCGGGCTGGATATGCCGGAGCACGGGATGGCAGCCTACCGTTTTGAAAGTTAGGTCGGAGGTGTGCTCCGACCCTCGGCGGCAATGGTCGAGTCGGCCCTGTTCAGGGCCGACAGCCGCCCGCCTGAGGTTCCGCACAAGGGTTGCCCGGCGTACTCGGACTGCGGCTGCCCCCCGTGGCGATGTTCCGTAGGCCGGCGGCGGGGGGCAGGTCGACAGCCCGACGTCTCCCCGCCGCCTACGGTCGAATTGTCCCGGTCGACACCGGAAAACCGGCTATCCCATGGCTGCGCGCCGAGGCGAAAGAGCCTTGGGACGTTTGGCCTGCTGCTCTAGAATAGGGGCGGCGCGCTGGAAGATCCAGCCATGATCAGCAGGAATATACGGGGAGCAACGCCAACATGAATCGGACCTCTCAATTTCAGGCGAATCTGGACAGCTTGCAAGAGCACGGATACCTACATGTCCGGCAGGCTCTGGAACCCGACGTCGTGGCCCAATGGAAGGAAGTCTTGTACGCGAAGTACGCCAGGCAAGAGTACTGCGGGGCGAATTCCGTAGGCAACGTCTACTTCGACAAATTGCTCGGGCAGGTGACGGAGATGGTCTTGCCCCTGCTGACCCTGCCTGCCACCACGGCGTATCTGAAAGCCGTCATGGGCAAGCAGTGCCAGCTGCGGAGCGTGCGCGCCCACCTGAATCCGGCTTCGTACACCCAGGAATGGCATATGGACTTTTCCGATTACTACTACCAGGAAGGCAAATCGCAGGCGCTGCAGCCTGCCAAGAGCCTGTGCATGAATCAGACTTTCTATCTGACGGACAACGACCCGGGAACGGCCCGTCTGACTTTTCTCCAGGGCTACCTGCAGAAACCCATTCCCGCGGAACTAGTGCCGCACATCGGTTATACGGATGACCGCGAGAACGTCTTTCAGGTTTGGTGCGACAACCAAGAGCATGTGAACCTGCACCCCAAGGCCGGTGATGCGGTGATCTTCTACAGTCACATTCCCCATCAGGGGGCCAAGATTAGAGAAGCGGCGCCCGGCGAGGACATTCGGGCCAACTTGGTGTTCCACTTTCAGCAGACCCCGATGTTCCCGGGCATCATGTTCGTGAGCGACCCCCAGTTCACGCTGGATACGCTGGGCTACCGGGGCAGTTTCCCCTTTGCGTAGCGGAGACGGCGTCGCGTATGTCCGGCGGCCCCACGGACGGGGCGCGGAAAGCCCCCTACCGGGACCGGGACGTGGGGGTTACGCGGCGCATGACCGCGTGGCGGTAGTCCCGGTTCATCTGCGAAATGAAGTCTTGGCTGATTTCCTTGGGGCAAACCGCCGTGCAGGCTCCCATGTTGGTACAGCCGCCAAAGCCTTCCGCGTCCATCTGCGTCACCATGTCGACTACCCGCTGAGGCCGTTCAGGCTGACCTTGCGGCAAGTGGGCCAAATGCCCGACTTTGGCCGCGGTAAAGAGCATCGCCGAGCCGTTGGGACAAGCGGCCGCACAGGCTCCACACCCTATGCAGGTGGCCGCGTCCATGGCCCGATCCGCCATGGGTTTGGGGATCGGAATGGAGTTGGCCTCCGGTGCGGTCCCGGTGGAAAAAGAGACGTATCCCCCGGCTTCGATGATGCGGTCGAAGGCGCCACGGTCGACGACCAGATCCTGGATCACCGGAAACGCGCTGACCCGCCAAGGCTCGACTACAATGCAGGCGCCGTCTTCGAAATGGCGCATATGCAATTGGCACACGGTATGTCCCGGTACGGGTCCATGGGCTCTGCCGTCGATGAGCATACCGCACATGCCGCAAATGCCTTCCCGGCAGTCATGGTCGAAGGCGATGGGATTCTCGGCCCGCGTCTCCAGCAGGCGTTCATTGAGCAAATCCAACATTTCCAGAAACGAGGAATCGGGACTTACGTCTTCGACCGCGTATTCCTTGAAAACGCCCTTGCGATCGGCGGCTGATTGCCGCCAGATGCGTAACCTGAATTTCATGCGATTTCCCTGTGCGCCGCGGCCTATGCCTATTTGTAGCTCCGTTGGCTGAGCGGAACCTCCGTGAACTCCAACGGTTCCTTGTGCAGACGGGGCACTCGATTTTCGCCCGTGTAGGCCCAACCCGCCGCGTAGGCGAATTGGTCGTCGTCCCGCTGCGCCTCGCCCTCGGCGGTCTGGCTTTCGACTCGGAAATGTCCTCCGCAGGATTCCTCCCGATGCAAAGCATCGAGCGCAATCAATTCCCCCAGTTCGATCAAGTCGGCTACCCGTCCCGCCAGTTCCAGATTCTGATTCAAGGTGTGCGCCTCGCCCGGCACGTACAAATCCTGCCAGAAGGACGTCTTGAGAGCCTGCAACTGGGCATGGGCCTCGAGCAGGCCTGCGCGGTCGCGGGCCATGCCGCATTGGGCCCACATGATGCGTCCCAGTTCCCGGTGAAACGCGGTGGCGGTCCTGCGGCCTTGCATGGACAGCAAGGCATGGAGACGGTGTTCCACTTCCGCGACGCATTGCCGGACGGCGGGATGGTCGGGCGCAATGTCGGCCGTCTCGGTGCCGGCCAGATAGTTGCCTATGGTGTACGGCGCTATGAAGTAGCCGTCGGCCAGCCCCTGCATGAGCGCGCTGGCGCCCAGCCGATTGGCGCCGTGATCCGAAAAATTCGCTTCGCCCAACACAAAGAGACCGGGCAGATTGCTCTGCAGGTCGTAGTCGACCCACAGTCCCCCCATCGTGTAATGCACCGCCGGGTAGATCCGCATGGGCCGCGCGTAGGGATCTTCGCCGGTGATGCTCTCGTACATGTCGAAGAGGTTGCCGTAGCGGGTCTCGATCACGTCGCGTCCGAGCCGTTCGAAAGCTTCCGAGAAATCCAGATAGACTCCATTCCGGAGAGGCCCCACGCCATACCCTGCGTCTACGACCGTCTTGGCATTCCGTGAGGCCACGTCCCGGGGCACCAGGTTGCCGAAGCTGGGATATCGCTCTTCCAAATAGTAGTACCGTTCCGCTGGGGGTATCGCTTGGGGCTCCCTGGGATCGCGCTGGGTGCGGGGAACCCAGATCCGGCCGTCGTTCCGCAGCGATTCGCTCATCAACGTGAGTTTGGACTGGTGTTCTCCGGCCGGCGGGATGCACGTCGGATGTATCTGGGTGTAGCAGGGATTGGCCAAGTAGGCGCCGCGCCGGTAGGCGCGCCACACGGCGGTCACATTGGTGCCCTTCGCATTGGTGGAGAGATAAAAGACATTGCTGTAGCCGCCGGTAGCCAACACTACGACATCGCCCAGATACGGTTTCAGCTCGCCCGTCAACAGATTCCGCACGACGATGCCCCGGGCAACCCCGTCCACCACCACCAGATCCAGCATTTCCGAGCGGGTATGCATTTCCACCTGGCCCGCCGCGATCTGGCGCGCCAGGGACTGATAGGCGCCCAGCAGCAGCTGCTGCCCCGTCTGTCCCCGCGCGTAAAACGTGCGCGCCACCTGGACCCCACCGAAGGATCGGTTGTCCAGATATCCCCCGTACTCGCGGGCAAAGGGCACCCCTTGCGCCACACATTGATCGATGATGGCGGTACTGATCTGAGCCAGGCGGTAGACATTGGCCTCGCGGGCCCGGAAATCCCCGCCTTTGACCGTATCGTAGAAGAGACGCCGTATACTGTCGCCGTCGTTGCGATAGTTTTTGGCGGCATTGATGCCCCCTTGGGCCGCTACGCTGTGGGCCCGGCGCGGGCTGTCCTGAAAGCAAAAGCAGGAAACCCGGTACCCTTGCTCGGCCAGGGCGGTGGCGGCCGAGGCTCCGGCCAACCCCGAGCCTACGACGATCGCATGGTAGTGCCGCCGATTGGCGGGAGCCACCAGCCGCATGTCGAAGCGGTGACGGTCCCACTTGGCGGCCATGGGACCTGCCGGAACCTTGCCGTGCAGATCCGCGCCCACCTCCCAAGTCGGGACCCGGCTGTCGCTCGCGTGCCCAGTCATGGTCTTATTGCACCCAGCCCACCGCTACCGAGAGCGGTATCAGGGCAAATCCCACGGGAATGCCCAGAGCCAGCAGGGAGGCCGCTATGCGCAGGCCTTTGTCGAGAGACGCGTGGCGCCAGCCCATGGTTTGAAAGAAGCTCCAGGCGCCATGGTACAGATGGAGGCCGACTACAATCAAGGCCACCAGATACAGGGTCAGATGAACGGGGTTCTGGAAACCGGCCACCAGATTCTGATACGGTTGCCCCCGGGTGAAGTCGGACTGCAAGAAGGAGCTGCCCCACGTGAAATGGGCTACGTGGTACAGCAGGAAGGCGGCAATTGCCGCCCCGCCCCAACGCATGGTCACCATGGCGTAATTGGCTTCCACGATCCTGTAGGTGTCGTAATTCTGAGGGCGCGCGCGGGCCGCCATGATCTTCAAAGAAACGGCGGCCCAAATATGCAGGGCAATAGATACGACAAAGACCCCGCGGGCCGCCCACAGAGCGTGGTTCCACCCCAGCAGGGGCGCCCCCAACCCCCGCAGGCCTTCGGCATAGTGGTTGAATGCGTCGGGTCCGCCGAAAACCTTCAGATTGCCGTACATGTGCAGCACCAAATACCCGATCCAAATCAGACCGGTGACGGACATGACCAATTTCTTTCCGATCGAAGAGCGAAACAACACCTACCGAGTCAGTCTCCTGGCGAAACGAGGATGTCGAAACACCCTCGGCGAATCCCCGTCCTACATGTGGGCCACGATTTCTTGGGCGAACCGACTGCAAGACACGCGGGTGGCGTCGTCCATGAGGCGATGCAAGTCGTAGGTAACGGTCCGCTGCGCAAAGGTGCGCCCCATGGCCGCCGTCAAGGCCTCGGCGGCTTCGATCCAGCCCAGATGTCGCAACATCATTTCACCGCTCAGCAGCATCGACGAAGGATTTACCTGATCCAATCCCGCGTACTTGGGGGCGGTGCCGTGCGTGGCCTCGAAAACGGCCCGGCCCGTTTCGTAATTAATATTGGCCCCCGGCGCAATCCCGATGCCGCCGATCTGCGCGGCCAAGGCGTCGCTGATGTAGTCTCCATTCAAATTCATGGTGGCAATCACGTCGTATTCCGCGGGACGCGTCAGGATCTGCTGTAGGAAAGCGTCCGCGATCGCGTCCTTGACGATCAAACCGCCGGGCAGCTTCAGCCACGGCCCCCCGTCGAGTTCGACTCCGCCAAACTCTTGCTGGGCGACCTCGTAGCCCCAGCTGCGGAAACCGCCTTCCGTGAACTTCATGATGTTGCCTTTGTGCACCAAAGTCACGCTCCGCCGATCGTTGGCCAAGGCATAGTCGATAGCCGCCTTGACCAGCCGGCGGGTGCCTTCCACGCTGATGGGTTTGATGCCGATGCTGGACGTATCGGGAAATCGAATTTTCTCCGAGCCCATCTCGGTGCGAATGAAATGCACGATGCGGCGGGCTTCCGCCGTTTCGGCGGCCCACTCTATGCCGGCATAGATGTCTTCGGTATTTTCCCGAAAGACGACCATATCCACCAACTCGGGCCGGCGCACGGGACTGGGCACCCCCTCGAAGAACCGCACCGGTCGGACGCAGGCGTAGAGATCCAGCTCCTGCCGCAGCGCGACGTTGATGCTCCGGATGCCGCCGCCCACCGGCGTGGACAACGGCCCCTTGATGGCTACCAGGTACTCGTCTACGGCAGCCAAGGTCTCTTCCGGCAGCCA
Organism: Anaerolineales bacterium; assembly: GCA_034421855.1. GTDB lineage: Bacteria > Chloroflexota > Anaerolineae > Caldilineales > Caldilineaceae > Bin34. Next base: position 45,237 of record DAOUKB010000017.1, on the reverse strand, counting down.
AACACCGTCCCCGTAGAGCTCCACCGCCTTCGCTCCGGCATAGATTTCCATCCAAGCAATCGCTCTGGCGCCGCCGTAGGCCTTTGCGACGGCCGCATCCAAGGCCAACTTGCTGGCACGCCAAATGTCGGGTCCCGTCCCGTCGCCTTCAATGAAAGCCACGATGGGATGGTCGGGCACATGCAAGTTGGATCCGTCGAATACCACCTTGCTGCCGTTGGCAGGGACTGCGATGTGCGTGTCGGTCATCTTGCTTCCTCGATGCTCAGGGGGTCGAAGGGAAGGACCGGCCGGCGAGCGGGGCTCTGGCCTTTCCCGCGACCAGCATAATAATATGAAACAGGTCGCAATTCGCTGTTGTCCCAGCCTGCCGATCGGAAAATCACAACGTTTTCAGGGTACTACAGCACAGGGACCAGACCGGCAGTCCGACCCCGCCGCGATCTCCCCGAGAGCCGGTCAGCCGCAATGTCGGTCGAACCATTTCTTCATGTAACGGGCGCATTGCATGACGGCCTCGTCTTCCGCCGCGGCGTCCCCGACGTCCAGATCCATTTCCATCGCCATGACGAAACGCTCCCGCCCCTCGGCAATGCGCTTGAGTTCGGCCAACACCGGCGGAAAGTCTACGTCCCCCATGCCTATCGGTACCGAACTGCAGACTCCCTCTACTATGCGATAGTCTCGCACGTGGGCATGGTAGGTGTAGTCCGCCAGTTTGCGGGTAGCCGCCAACGGATCCTCGTCCAGAATAAACCAATTGCCGGTGTCGTTATGCAAACCGACGTTGTCGGCGCCCAGTTTCCGGAAAATCTCCAAAAAATCGTCGCTGCGGAAGAAATCGTAGTTCTCCGTAGTGACGACCATGCCGTAATCGTGGGCGGCTTCGGCCAGTGCCCCGATTTGGTCGACGGCGATGCGTATACGCCCGTCTCGCTTGACCCGCCCCCCGTAACTGAAATAGAAGAGCCCCAACGGAGAACCCAGATAGTGGGCTACTTCCAAATTGCGGATGCTGTCGGCGAGAGGCGCGGCGGCAAAGTCCGCGTCCGCGTGCAGCCCCAAGGTGCCGATGATGACTGTGGGGACTAGGTTGAGGTCTACCAGGCGAGACTTCAATTCCTTCAGGTAACCGATTTCCGTGGAAGCCAAGGCGCCCACGCCGAAGTCGATGCCCATGGGCTCGATCGAAAGCGCCTGGGCCACGGCGCCGACTTTGTCCAAGACGACGTCGATGACGGGTCGGTCTTGGGGCCTGCGCAGTTGCCGCCGGTAAGAATCGGACAGAATACCAAGGGTCACGCTCATGCCGGATGCTCCAGTAAGGTAATCGAGTACACGCTGCCGCTGCGTAGCTGCGTCTACGCCAAATGGGATTTCACGTAGGGAACCTCGATATCGAAAATATGCCGTAAGGCCGACGCAGGCACATGAGGTTCCAAGGTGACGTATCCCGCGTACCCGTCCGCCTTGATGCGCTCCAGGATGCGCTCCACGTTGAAAGCCGCGTCCGGCAAGGCCACATAGCCGATCCAGGCGTCGCGCCGCCCTCTCATCAGTCCGCCCCGGAAACACTCCCAGTCCGCGTGCCAGTGGATGCCCCCCTTAAGGTGAACATAGCCGATGAAGTCCTTCAACTGTTCATAGGCATAAGGATAGGGCTCTTCGTACGCATGATAGTAATTGCAGGGATCGTACTGGGTCTTGAAATGGGGCGAATCCACCGCTTCCAGAATATGCCGCACATCCTGCACCAGGCCGGATTCGTCGTGCGCCTCGTTCTCCAACACGATCGTCACGTCTCGGGTATCCGCGTATGCGGCCGCGGGCTTCATGGCCTCGACAAAGACTGCGGGAGGCATATGGGCCAAATAACAGTTCACGATCGGGGCTCCCAGGACCACCGCGGCGTCCACGGCGCCGGCCAGGGCGGCGGTGGCGTTGGCTACTCCTCCGGAAGCAGTGCAAACGCGCATGGCATTGAATCCCAGCGTGACGCACGCACAGTGCATGCCGGCCGCCGCATAGGCTGCCTTGGCCCCCTGCACGTCCTTGGCTTCGTAGCGCTCCTTTTCCTCGGGCGTCTCTCCGCCGGTCAAATTCTGGGGCCAGATTTCCATGGCGTCCAGACCATAGGAGCGCACGAATTCCAGAGCCTCCGGCAGCGAGTGTTCGCGGGCCAGCATCTGCCCGTTCAAGGCCATCTTCATGTACGTGGGGTTCCTTTTGCAATTTGTCGGGTCTAGTACGCCAGCTCCACGACCGAGCCCGAGACGGCGGATTCTTCGACGGCATCCAAGAAGATCATGTCGGCCAAGGCCTCCTGCGCGGTGGGCGAATGCGGGGTGTCGTTCAGAATCGCGTCCGAATAATGCTCGATTTCCTTCCAGTAGTTGTGGAAGTGATCCAGACGTTGCAGGTCGGACTCGAAATCCAGGGCGTACCCCCCGGCCCGGCAATTCAGATGCCCGCCCGGATTCTGGGCGAAGCAGTCGTAGACCACGACCTTGCCCTCGGTGCCCATCACGGCGACCGCGCTGTCGTCATGCGAGTAGCAGGTGCTGATCACGCCGGGTACGCCGTTTTCCAACTGGAACCAACCCGTCACGGTATCCGGAGCCGGAAAATCCTTGGCCACCACGGTGGACATGGAGGCGGATACCCGGGCCACCCGGGAACCCAGCAATTCCCGAATCGCGAAGGCGAGATAGATCCCTGCGTCCAGGAGCGGTCCCCCGCGGCGTCCCGTCCAACGCCAAGAGCCGATCTTGTCCAAGGTGTAACCCCGCCACGCCGAAAACGAAAAACTGGCGTTCACCATGGCGATCTGTCCCAGAGTCCCGTTTTGGACGAGCCGTTTGGTCTCCCGAAAGGAATCCCCGAAGCGGGACATGTAGGCGCACATCAGGCGCACTCCGTGTTGCTCACAGCCGGCAATCATCGTACGGGCTTCCTGGGCGTCGATACAGAGCGGCTTCTCGCTCAACACGTGTTTGCCTTGGGCGGCCGCATCCATGCAGACGGGAAGATGAACGGCATTAGGCAGTCCCAAATACACCACGTCCAATGCGTCGGACCGCAACAGCTCCTGGTAGTCGGTATAGACCGCAACTCCGGTCCCCCAGCGCTCCTGCACCATGTCCAGACGTTCCGGCCGGATGTCCGACACGGCCGCCAACTCGGCATTGGACGCCTTGGCGATGCCGGGTATGGCCTTGTCGAAGGCAATCTGTCCACATCCGATGACTCCCCACTGCAACATTGCGGCACTCCCCGGCGCGACTATGGTTCCACCCTACAAATATAAACGTAGTAGGCCCCGAATGCGATCCCGGAGGCGGGCATTAGGAAGGTCTGCAGGTGTACGAGTCCTTGCTCCAGTTCGAATGCGAAGACGACTCCTTTCTCTTCCGGGCCCACCGCGGCTTCCGCGGATTGCGCCCCGATCTGAATGCGCGCCGCTCTGACGTCGATGGCCGTACCCCCGCCATAGCCCGAATCGAAGGTCATCTCCGCCATCGCCAAGGCTCTGCCCGGTATGCCGCGGCAGAGCGCGCGATCTTCTTCGCGGGGCCATCGTCGCAGCTCGAAACTATACCGACCGGCCACGACGACCTGCAATTCCCAGTAGCCGTTGAAACGCAATCCGGCGCGCACTTGATTTTGATTCCAGACGCAGGCGCAATCCGGGTTGCGCCAATCATGGCTGTTCACGACTTGGACCGGAATGCCGGGAGCTCCGATGGAAATGGGGATTTCGGCCAGCGCCTGGCGGGATACCCGCGCCCACCAGGCTTCGTAGTCTCGCTGGAGCCGGGCGACCACTCCCGGAAAGGCCGGCGCCACGTCGTGTGTTTGGCCCGGATCGGACTCCATGTCGTACAGTTCCAGCCCGTTCACCAAACGCCACTTCTGCGTCATGACCGCGCTTTGCCGCCACTTCACCGGATAGACGAGCCGCTGCGAGTCCGTAATCAGAGTGCGTGCCGGCCATTCCGTCGGCGCCTGCGTCAGGAGCGGCCCGAGACTGCGGCCGTCCCAGTCCAGCGGCCGCGGCGGTTCCAGTCCGCACAGATCCAGCAGCGTAGGCATCAGATCGACATTGGCCGCCAATTCCGGCACGTCTCGGCCCTCGGTAATTCCGGCCGCCGGCCAGTGCAGGAAGAAAGGAACGCGATGCCCGCCGTCGTAGGGAGAGCCCTTCTGCCCTCTCATGCCGGCATTGTAGCCGCTGGTCACGAAGTGCTCTCGATCCGTCCGCAGGCCGCCGGCAGAGCCGTTGTCGGTCGTGAAAACGAGAATCGTGTGGTCCGCGAGTTGCCACGTCGCCAGCAGTTTGCGCAAAGCGCCGAAGTTTTCGTCGATGTTGGTCACCATGCCGTAGAACTTGGCGCGTTCCGGGTCCGCGGTAGGTTCCCGATACGGATCGCTGTACCGGGGATCTACGAGATGCGGCCCGTGCGGGGCATTGGTCGAAATCATGCAGAAAAAGGGCCGGCGCCGGTGCCGCTGCACGAAGGCGCAGCCTTGCTGGAACCAAACGTCTGTGCAATATCCCGGGAAGCGCCGATGTGCATCGCCGGTCCAGTAGGCATCGTCGAAATAGCAGTTGCCCCAGTAGTCGGGAGTATTGCCGACGCCGCCGCCGCCATGGACGACCACTTCGTCGAATCCCCGATCCTGCGGACGATAGGGATAATTGTCGCCCAGGTGCCATTTGCCGAACAGACCCGTGACGTACCCGTGGGCCCGAAAAGCGTCAGCCAACGAGTATTCGTCGGCGCGCAACAGCGAACGCCCCCCGATGGTATGCCAGACCCCGGTACTGTTCGCGTAACGCCCCGTCAGCAAACCGGCCCGGGTAGGAGCGCAGGTGGGGCCTACATGGTAGTTGGTCAGACGGACGCTTTCGCTGTGAAATCGATCCAGATGCGGAGTCTGCACGATCGGGTTGCCGTGACATCCCAGATCGCCGTAACCCTGATCGTCGGTGATCACCAAGATCACGTTGGGCGATGACGGCATAAGCGGAGAATCGAGAGGATGGCCGGCCCTGACCGGGCCTCAGTGTTGGGGCTGGTCCCCCAAAGCGGTCTGCAATTCGTCGAGGGTGCGCAGCAGATCCGCCTGGACATCCGCGTAGGGAGCCAACCCGAAGCGGTTATGCAATTCCCGTGGATCGTCGTGTAGGTCGAAGAGCTCCCACTCCGGGCGGGTAGCGTGATCGACAGCCCCTGTGCAACCCAAGGCACGTCCGTAGTAATGGATGAGTTTGTAGCGGTCCGTCCGGACTCCGTAGTGGGCCGGAATGTGGAAATGGGCCAAATGCATCCAATATCGATAATACAGGGCCTGTCGCCAGTCCGGGACCGCCTGTCCCCGGGCCAGAGGCGCGAAAGACCGACCCTGCATCGTGGCAGGCGCGGGAATGCCCGCCAGTTCCAAGAGCGTAGGCGCGAAATCCACGTTCAAGACCATTTCGTGCCGCACGGTCTGGGGCGCAATGACTGCAGGGTACCGGACGAGGCAAGGGATGCGAATGGATTCTTCGTACATAAACCGCTTGTCGTACCACCCATGGTCGCCCAGAAAGAACCCATGGTCCGACGTATAGACGACCAGGGTGTGCTCGACCAAGTCTTCTGCCGCCAGGTAGTGGAGCAGGCGTCCCAGATTTTCGTCGATGGCCTGTACGCATCGGTAGTAGTTGCGGATGAATTCCTGATAATTCCAGGCTGTTCGGTCGGTATCGGCCGTCCCTCCGCCCGCCGTCCGTGGCAAATGGTGCCTCAAGTGCATGGACTCGATCGTCGCGCGGGACATGGCCGCCGCTTGCGCTCTTTCTTGGTAATCGTCGCGCAGGGTAGGGGGCTCCGGGAAGACTTCCGTGTAGTCGTGCTCATGGCGGGGATGCGGCTCGAACGCATCGTGAGGGGCCTTATGGGCCAGACAGAGAAAGAAGGGCCTCTCGGCTTCCCGGTCCGCCAACCACTCCAGCGCGGAGTCGGTCAGGATATCGGTCACGTACCCCTCGTTGGCTTTGGTACGGCCCATTTCCAACGTCTCGGGATCAAAGTAGGCGCCTTGGCCCGGCAACACGTTCCAGTAGTCGAAGCCTCTGGGATCTGATTTTCCCCCATGCCCCAGATGCCATTTGCCCACCATGGCAGTCTGATACCCTGCAGCCTGGAAGAGCATGCCCAAAGTGGTTTCCCGGTCATGGTCGATGACGTCGCCGAGGGTTTTGATCCCGGTGGTGTGGCTGTACTTGCCGGTCATGAGGGAAGCCCGGGCCGGCGTACAGATAGCGTTGGTACAGAAGCAATTTTCCAAACGCAGCCCTGCTGCCGCCAGCGCGTCCAAATGGGGCGTGCGGTTGTAGCGCGCCCCGTAGACGCCTATGGCGGCAGGAGCATGATCGTCCGCTACTACGAGAATGACGTTGGGTCGAGACACGGGCTTCGGGCCGCCGGGATAGTGCCGAAAGTATGCACGCTTTGGTATTGTAACAAGCCGAGGCACGATTTCCGCTGCCTGCTTTCTTGGATCCGGCTAGGGACAGATGACCACCATACTCAGAACTCTGCATGCCGAATACCTTTGGCCCACCTTGTTGGTCGTAGCCGCGCTCTATGCCGTAGCCTTGATCCGGGGACTGGTGCAACACAGCGAATACGGCACGTTGCCGAAGCTGGGAGGACTGGTTTTGCTGATCCTGATGGACCTGCAGTTGCTGGCCGGCTTAGCGCTGTACGGAGTGCAACAGCGATGGAGCGGAGCCGACGTCTTGCGCAGTTATGAGCACCCCTTTCAGATGATAGTGGCCGTCGTGGTTTTCCATGTCGGCTACCGACAGGTCAAAAACACCCGAGACCATCGCAAGAAGCTACGCAATGCCTTGATCTGGATGGTGACCGCTCTGCTCATTTTGGGCCTTGGGTTAATTCGCATCAAGGGATGGATGGGAACATGAATGACGAATGGCTCTCTGCTCTGGCCCTGGCCCATCGCATAGGGACCGTTCCCTTTGGTCTCCTCGCCGCGGCTACATTCGGTGTACTGGCCTATGCGATGATGCGGAAGCGTCCGCTGGCGTCGTACTTTCCGTTGTTGAACCGTGTTTTCCTGGTGTCGCTGGACATGCAGTGGATGTTGGGGGTCCTCCACTGGGCGGTAGGACAGCAGTGGCAAGGCACGTCACCGCTGGTGGCCTTTCGACATCCCATTCTCATGACTGCAGTCTGGATCATGTACCGATACGGAAATCGGAAGATGAAGAGCGCCGATCAAGAGCAGAACAGAATCCGCGACGGCTTTGCCTATTATTTGCTGTCCGGCGCCTTCACGCTTGTCGGGGTGTGGCAGATCCTCAATCCCTGACGTTCGGGGCGGCGCCGGGCGCAGCCTGGAAGCCTACGCCCGGCGAAAGGCCAACACCGCATTCTGGCCGCCGAACCCAAAAGCATTGACGAACGCTACGTTCAGTTCGGTGGCCCGGGCCCGATTGCCCACCACGTTCAGTTCGATTTCAGGATCGGGGGTATAACCGATCGTGGGCGGGATCATGCCGGTCTCCAGGGCTTTTACGGCCGCCACCGCGCTGTGCGCTCCGGCAGCTCCCAAAGAATGGCCGATCATGCTCTTGACGCTCGTGACCGGTATCTCCCGGCCGCGGCGTTCCCCGAAAGTGTGGTGAATGGCCTGGCACTCCGTCTTGTCGTTCAATAGGGTCCCGGTGCCGTGGGCAAAAATCACGTCGACTTCGTCGGGACCGAGCCCGGTCCGCCGCAAAGTTTGGGTCATGGCGCGGGCCGCCCCTTTGCCCGATGGATCCGGAGCCGTGATGTGATAGGCGTCGCTGGTCAGGTATCCGCCCAACAGTTCGGCATACACACGCGCGCCTCGGGCCTCGGCGTGGGCGGCGGTTTCCAGAATCAGGACGCCGCAGCCCTCGCTGGGGGCGAAGCCGTCCCGATCCACCGAAAAAGGCTTGCTGGCCTGCCGCGGCTCCAGATCTTCGGTCAAAGTGCCGATACGTCCAAACGAAGTGACGATCGACTTTTCCAGTGCGGCTTCGCAGCCCCCGGCAATAATGGCGTCCGCCTCTCCGCGTTGCAGCACATGGAAGGCTTCCAGCAGACCGTAACTGCCTGAAGCACAGGCGGCAGTGCTGGTAATTGCCGGTCCTTGGGCTCCCGTCTCGATGGAAACCAGACAGCTGACCGCATTGCTCATGCTGGAGGGAACCAACATGGGCTGGATTTTGCGCCATCCGCCTTCCTTCAGGTTCATACCGGCCTGAATCACTTCCACAATCCCGCCGGCCCCCGTGCCAATGACGACCCCTACGCGTTCGCTGTTGGCGGGCGAAATCACCAACCCGCTGTCTGCCAAGGCGACTTGGCTGGCCGCGATGGCGATCTGAGTCGACCGCGCGGTCCGCCGGATGACCTTGCGGGCCATGAAGCGCGCCGGTTCGAAGTCCTTCACTTCACAGACGAATTGGTAGGGCATGTCTTCCGGATTGAACGCGCGGACCCGGTGCGCCCCATTGGTCCCCGCCAGCAAGCTGGCCCAATATTCCTCCACCGTATTGCCGATCGGGGTGATGGCGCCCAGACCTGTGACGACGATTCGCTTCATGGACAGCAAGCACAGAGGGACAAGACGCTGGCGAGTATATCACTCGAGCGGTACGAGTGTGCGCTGACCCCCGATCACGGCGGCGCTCCAGCCCACCAAGGTACCGGCTTCGTTCCGCAATTGGTACCAGTCGTATCCGCCTTGATGAATGGGCCCGTCAATGACCAGGAATTCGGCGCCTGCTTCCAGCGTCCTGAGCCTTGGACTGGATACACCGGGATCTCGCCTCAGGTTGAGCGCTTGGGTGACGCGCACTATATCGTCTTGTCTGGGCTCGCGGTCCACCGGAACGCGCGTATTGGCGGCCGGCGCCAAATAGTCGACTCCGTCTTGCCCTTCCGCCACCATGCCTTCATAGAGTTCGTCCAACGTCCGGATGCGCCACCAGAAGAGGTTCTCGTGGGTAAAAGGGCCTTCCAACACTTCCACGATCTCGCCTTGCGCGAGCTTCCCGATTTCGCCGGCGGTGGTGGAAGAAAACTCGCGTACGTTGACGCCGGCCCCGGCGATCACCAGGGCTCTCTCCCCTACGACCAAGGGAATATTCGAAATCGCCACGACCAGCCCCAGATTGTTCTGACTGGCGGCTGTGCCGCCCAATCCCGGTTCGGTCTGCCTATCGGCCGTGTCCTGGGAAGGGGTAGAAATCGTAATCGGGGTGCTGGTGGGGACGACTCTGGGCTCCGTCGCCTCCGCCCTGACGGCATCGGCGGGTCGATTGGCGGCAAAAGTGCCACAAGCCAAAATCGGCATGGACAAGGCCGCGACCAGCAGACTCAGCCACCGTCCCGCCCGCAACGCGACGGGCCAAGCCAAGAAACTCGATTCCTCCGACAGACAAGGAGAAGCCGTGCTCACAGTTCGATGGTTCTTACCCAAGTGAATTCCGCGAGATTGCGGAGGGATGCGCACACGGCCGCAGAGAGTCTTTCATCCGTGCCGATGACCATTATAGCCTGCTGCCGCGGCGCCCTGCGGCCCACATGCATAAAACTGATGTTGACGTCGGCTTCGCCCAGCACCGTACCTACCTGGCCAATCATACCGGGTTGATCGATATGAGAAGTCAGCAGGATATATCCTTGGGCCGCAAACTCCACCCACAGATTATCTATGGCCACGATGTTGGGCTGGCCCTGCAGCAGAGCTCCCCGTACGGTCCAGCGCTTTTCGTCCGTGAGGGCCGTCATGGTGAGCAGATTCTCGTAGCGGTGCCTGTGCTGAGGCTGTTTGCGCTCCACGAGATTCATGCCGCGCTGGGCTGCCAGCCGCTGGGCATTGATGACGTTGACCCTTTCCTCCAGAATGCCGGCCAGAGCCCCTTGGACCGCTCCGGCCAGAATGTAGGACATGTCCATTTCCGCAATCGGCCCGTGAGCGGTAATCTCGATTTGCTTGGCGCCCTGTCTTTCTACCTGCGTGAGGAAGCGCCCCAGGCGCGTCGCCAGATCGATGTAGGGAATCAGGACTTCCAGATCGCGGGGCGGCACAATGGGCGCATTGACCGCGTATTTGGCCTGACCCCCCCGCAAGACATCCTGAATCTGGAGACACACGTCGCGGGCTACTCGATCCTGCGCTTCGTGCGTGCTGGCGCCCAGATGCGGAGTCAGAATAATGTTGGGATTGTTGCGCAACGGACTATCGGCGGGCAACGGCTCCTCTTCGAAGACGTCGAGGGCGGCGCCGGCCAGTCGACCGTCCGCGACGGCTTGGATCAACGCGGCTTCGTCCACCAGGCCGCCGCGGGCCACATTGAGCACACGGGCCGTAGTTTTTACCTTGGCCAATTCGGGGGCCCCCAACAGGTAGCGGTTGGCCTTGGTAAGCGGCACGTGAATCGAGATGAAATCGGATTCGCGCAGCAGAGCGTCCATGTCTACCAATTGCACCCCGCGCCGACTTGCGTACTCCGCAGCGACGAACGGGTCCGTGGCGACGACCCGCATGCCCAATTCCCGCACGACTCGGACGACCTCCAACGCCACCCGGCCTAGACCAATCGTGCCGAACACCTTCTCCCGTACTTCATGTCCAATCCACCGGGTTCTTTCCCAATTGCCTTGTCGCACGTCCGCATCGGCCTGAGGGACATGGCGCGTCAGGGCCATCAACATGGCAATGGTATGCTCGGCCGCCGCCACGGAGTTGCCGGTAGGGGCATTGACGACCAGCACGCCGCCCTCGGTGGCGGCTTCCAGGTCGATGTTGTCCACGCCGGTGCCCGCCCGGGCGACCACCTGCAGCCTCTTGCCCGCCCGAATTACCTCTGCCGTCACCTCCGTACGGCTGCGCACGATCAGCGCATCGTACTCGGGTATGCGCTGCAGCAGTCGGCGGGGAGAAATCGTAGGGCAGTCATGCACTTCGAATGCGGAGTCGGCGCGCAGCGGTTCCAAGCCCTCGGTGGACACCTTGTCGGCAGCCAATACCTTGTACATAGCGAATTGCGCTCCCCAACTCCTACATTGCTTCCGGCGCGGTGACCCCTAAGAGACCCAGCACTCTGGCCAGCACGATGCGGGACGCTGTACATAGGAGCAATCGTGCCCGTGTCAGATCGGGTTTTTGTACGTCCAAGACACGGCAATCTCGATAGAAAGCATTGACGGTGGAAGCAATACGCACGGCGTAATAGGGCAAGTTGTGGGGCGAAAGACGGTTCACTGCCAGTTCGAGCTCTTCGTCGAAGCTCAGTAGGGTCTTCATCAAGGCCATTTCGGCCGCGTGTTGCAGCTGAGTCCGCACCAAACCGTCGATATCGGCATCTTCCGTGGGCACGCCCAGGCCCGCCTCGGCGGCCCGTTTCAGAATGGAACAGAGACGGGCATGACTATATTGGACGAAGTACACGGGATTGTCCTGATTCTGCGCCTTGACTTCCTCGAGATCGAACTCGAGCGCACTCTCCGGAGCCCGGGTCAGCAACATAAAGCGCACGGCGTCCGCGCCGACTTCGGCAACTACTTCCCGCAGAGTCAAGAATTGGCCGCTGCGCTTGCTCATGGTGACCTCGACGCCTTGACGCGCCAGTTTCACCAGGTCGTACAACACGATCTGGAGGCGTTCGGGTTCCAACCCCAAAGCCTGCATGACTGCCTTCATGCGCGGTACATGCCCCTGATGGTCCACGGACCACACGTCGATGACCCGGTCCAAACCTCTTTTCTCGAATTTGTCGCGGTGATACGCCACGTCCGCGGCGAAATAGGTGGGTGCCCCGTTGCTGCGCACCAAGACGATGTCCTGATCCATTCCGGCGTAGCGGCTGGCGGCGAACCACACGGCGCCGTCCTTTTCGTAGGTAGCTCCTGCCTCCGCAAGGCGATCGATGCCGGCCTGGACTTCCCCCGCATCATGCAGCGTCTGTTCACGGAACCAGCGGTCGAAATATACGCCTATGGTCGAGACTTCGTCGCGTACGTCCGCCAATACGATTTCCAACGCGATAGGCCGCAGCCGAGACAGGGCTTCCGGCAAGGCGGTGTCTACCACCTGGTTCCCTACTGCATCGATCAAAGTTTTCGCGTAATCCCGCATGTAGGCGCCGCCGTAACCGTCCACGGGCACGGCGGCGTCGTAGCCGTGGTGTTGGAGATAAGCGGCACGCAGACTTTCGACAAAGACGTCGAACCGGGACCCGGCATCGTTCACATAGAATTCGCGTTGGACTCTGTAGTCGGCCGCTTCCAGGATACGCGCGAGGGTGTCGCCCAGTACGGCGTTACGGGCTCCTCCGAAATGCAGGGGACCGGTCGGATTGGCGCTGACGAACTCCACTTGGCACGACTGGCCTCGACCCATCGCCAGTGTCCCGACCCGCTCGGGGGCAATCAGGATCTGGGCTGTCCGGGCCCGAAACCAGTCCGGGTCTACGGTCAAATTGATGAAGCCCGGACCGGCAATGTCCCGCGCTGCCAACACGCTCTCTGCAGGCCAGCAAGCGACTATCTGTTCCGCGACCGTACGGGGCGGTACGCTGAGGTTCTGCCTTCGGAGTTGCGCGGCGAGGGTCAAAGCCGCATTGGTGCTGAAGTCCCCGAAGTCGGGCCGATTGGGATTGGGACGCCCGACTTCGATGTCTGTGTCGGCCGTGACGTTCCAGCCGCGTTGCGCCGCGCAAGCCTGTACTGCGGACAGCACCTCATGCCGTACGAGTGAAATCAAAGTGGACATGTTTGCTTTTTCTTCATGGGGACGTGGGAAAGGGCATCGGAGCCAGTTCGCGCCAGTTGAATCCGTATTGCACGTCGACTTTCAGCGGCACCTTCAAACGAAAAGCCGCTTCCATATACTGACGGGTCAATATAGCCAAGGGCAACATTTCCGCTTCGGGCGTTTCCAGAATCAATTCGTCGTGCACTTGCACTACCATCCAGCCTGTTGCCCGCGTATTCTTGATCGCCCCGTCCAGATCGCGCATCGCCATCTTGAGAATGTCGGCCGCGCTGCCTTGGACCGGAGCATTGATCGCCGCGCGTTCCAAGCTGGCCCTTTGGGGCCCGGGCAGCTTCTTGTGCCGCAGTTCGTTGAAGAGCCGCGTGCGGCCGGTGATGGTTTGCACATAGCCGTGCTCGGTGACCTGGGCTACTGTAGATCTGATGAATTGCTCTACCTGCGGATAGGTCCGAAAATACCTGTTCAGAAAGTCCTCGGCTTCGACCAAACTCATCTCCGTGCGGGCGCTGAGACCAAACTTCGTTACGCCGTAGATAGTGGCGAAATTGATGGTCTTGGCCAGACTCCGTTGCTCCGCGTTCACTTCCTGTAGGGGAATGCCGAAGAGCTCCGACGCGGTAATGGCGTGAATGTCTTGATCGTCTTCGAAGGCCCGCAGCAAGCCGGGTTCATCGGTCAAATGGGCCAATACGCGCAGTTCGATCTGACTGTAGTCCGCCGCTACCAAAACGTTGCCGGGGGCCGCTACGAAAGCCCGGCGAATGCGCCGCCCCTCCTCGGTCCGAATGGGGATATTCTGCAGGTTGGGATTGGAACTGCTCATGCGGCCGGTGGCTGCGCCGGTCTGATGAAAACTGGTATGGACTTTGGCGGTCTCCGGATCACACGATTCCAGCAAACTCTCCACGTAGGTGCTCTTCAGTTTGTCCAGCTGGCGAAACTGCAGGATGGTCGTCAAGGCCGCCTGCTGCCGTACATCGAGATCCGTGGCCCGCGCCGCCAGATTCTCCAGCACCCCGGCAGCGGTGCTGTAACCGCCCTTTTTCAGTTTCTTGAGGCCTTTGGTCGGCAACGCCAGGTCTTCTGCCCCGAACAACGCATCGCTCAATTGATAGGTGCTCCGCAGAGAAAACTCGCGACCTACGATGTCGTACATGTGATTGGCCAAGTCCGCCAGCCGTTCTTCGAACTCCTGCTGCAATTCGCTGAGATACTCCCGATCTACGGTCAAGCCCCGGGTTTCCATGTCGGCCAAAATAGGAATGAGGGGCAGTTCGAGATCGGTATAGAGATCCCAGAGGCCCGCCTCCTGCAGCGCCGACCGGAATTTCTCGAACAGCGCGAAGGTCTGAGCCGCATCGTCGCTGGCATAGGGAGCCGCGTTTTCAATGGGTACCTGGCTCATCGTGATCTGTTTGCGACCCGTCCCGATGAGATCCTGGATCGGCCGCATGGAGACCCCCGATTCCGAGAGCGCCAAAGGCTTCAACCCCAGATGTCGGCGGCTGGGATCCAGGACCCAAGCCATGATCATGGTGTCGTGCAGCAAGCCTGCGACGGCGAGGCCATGGCGCCGGGCGATCAGAAGGTCGAACTTGGCGTGATGAGCCACTTTGGCCACATTCGGATTCGCCATCACGGGAGCCACGGCGGCCCGCACCTCGGCCCACGGCAACTGACTGCCGAACTGATGCCCTACCGGTATGTAGGCTCCCGTGCCGCGGCTCCAGGAGACGGCCATGCCTACCAACCCGGCCGTCGTGGGATCGGCCGACGTGGACTCGAAATCAAAGGCCAGCAACCGGCAGGACGCCAGTTCCTGCAGCAGATCCTGTAAATCGTCGGCCGTCCGCACCGTCCGGTATTGCGCCGTGCGTTGGGAGAGACTGGCTATGCCCGTCCCGTCTTCCGACACGGAGACCGGCACTTCGTCTCCCTGTTCCTCCAGCAGTTCATGGAACACGGCCAGCGTGGAATTCAGATCCAACTCGCCCAAGCGCTTCGCCACAGCCGCATGGTCGGGTCTAAAAGGCACGGCTTGGGTCCACTCGAACGGGAGGTCCAGATCGCAAACTATGCGGACCAGGTCCAAATTGAGATCCAATTGCTCTTTGAAATCCTGCAGGCGCGCCCTGAGTTTCGGCCCCTGCACCTGATCCAGATGGGCGTAGACGCCTTCTATGCTGCCGAATTGCTGCAGCAATTTCACGGCCGTTTTTTCCCCTACCTTGGGGACGCCGGGAATGTTGTCGGAACTGTCCCCTTGCAGCGCCTTCATCTGGACGAACTGTGCGGTATTCACGCCGAAGCGGGATTGCACTTCCGCCGCATCGTATTCGCGGTCGCCTGCGGAGTATCCCCGCGACGCCCCGTAGACGACCGTAATCCGATCCGTCGCCAATTGAAAGAGATCGCGGTCTCCGGTGCGGATGAAAACCTTCATGCCGGCGGCGGCGGCCCGCTTGGCCAAGGTGCCGATGACGTCGTCGGCTTCGTATCCGTCTTGGGTGACCAGGCATATCCCCATTTTCTGGAGGATCTCCTGGATGTGTCCGATCTGGCTATGCAGGTCCTCCGGCATACGCTCCCGCGTAGCCTTGTATGCCGGGTATCTCTCGTGACGAAAGGTATGGACGGGATCAAAGGCGACCACCAGATAGTCCGGCTGGTAGTCCCGCACCAAGGTGAACAGTTGACGCAGGAATCCGAAAATGGCCCCGGTCGGTTCCCCCGTATGACGTGCAGTCAAACCCGCCTGGCGCATGGCGAAATAGGCCCGGTAGGCCTCGTAATGTCCGTCTATCAGCACGCAGGTCTTCATGGCACAGAGCGTTCCGGCTAACGCTCGACGGTCAGATCGCCTTTCTCGATCAAGGCCTTTATGCTGGGCTCCGCGGCCAGCCCGGCTTGGGTCTTCAGACTGCGTCCCGCATCCAAGCGTAGGCGTCCCGTAGGCATCTCCAAGATGAAGTTGCGGGCAGAACGGTTGACCAAGGTAATCACTTCCCCTTTGTTTTGCATCCAGGTCACGCCGTCGTACCTTTTGTCCATAGTATTCCGTCCGTTTAGGGTTGAACGTGCTTGGTGTCGGTCAAAGTCATACCGGAGGCCTGGGCGTGGAACGAGTCGCGGCCCATATGCCGATCCCGAAAAGACCATAGGGTCAGCAACCCTATGCTACACAAACCGACGAGTGAAACCGGCCACACGCCGGTACCGGATCGGCTCAAGGCGACGATCACCGTCAGCATGCAATACGCAGTAAGCATCCATTCCCAAAACAGCAGGCGGTTTTCCAAGGGGCGTGTGTCCTGGACGTACACCGCCTGGCCGCGCACGCGCCCAGAACTCTTGGGGGTGCGTTGAAATGGGCTCGTCTTGCCCCGCAACGCCTCGAAGACCGCGACGGAAATGGTCAGGCAGAATCCCATCCCCGCCAGAGCCAGGGTTATCAAAGCCGGTATGTTCCGCCACCAGCGCCGGGGACAGAGACGCCACTGCCCGACACCTATCACGGCTATGGGGCCCACCAACCCCACCGTCAGAGCGACCAGGGACCAGCCGAGGGGTTCCAGCTGCAGCAACGTCATAGGCAAGGCCAGCAACACGAGACCGAGCAGCAGAGCCTGCTGCACATACGCCCCGATATGCAGCAGAGCCTGCATGCGTCTTCCCCATCCGATACGCGGGGCGCGCAGCAAGGGAACGCACAACTTCGCCAAGACCTGTACGCTGCCTTTGGCCCAACGAAATTGCTGCAGGCGCAGCTCGGCTGGCCGTACAGGCGCATCGGACTCGACCACCACCGAATCCAGATAGCCGCCCTGCCAACCGGCCAGTTGGGCCAGATAGGAGAGATGCAAGTCTTCGCACAACGTCGCCCCGGACCAACCTCCTACTTGGGGATCTTCGATACAGGCCCTGCGCCAGACCCCGGCGGAACCGTTGAAGCCGAACCACAAATCGGCCAGACTGCGGGCCATGACCTCTACCGCGAAATGCCCGTTGATCGCCAGGCTTATGGACTTGGCGATCAGCGATTCTCGGGTATTGACCACCTGCCAGCGGGTCTGCAAGAAGCCGAGGCGGCGGTTCTCCGGTCTGGAGAGGTACCCGATGGTTTTCCGCAGAAAATCAGGCGCAGGCTGGAAGTCGGCGTCGAAAATGGCCAAGAATTCGCCCTGCGCCTGCACAAGGCCCCGTTGCAAGGCCCCAGCCTTGTATTCGCTGCGCAGTTCCCTGTGGAGGTATCGGATATCGATCCCCCGGCTCCGCCAGAACTGGACACGCGCGCGGGCCAAGTGTCGGGTTGCGTCCCGCGAATCGTCCAGCACCTGGATTTCCAGCTTGTCCGCGGGGTAATCCAAGACTGCACAGGCATCGATGATACGTTCGGCTACGGCGATTTCGTTGTACAGCGGCAACTGGACCGTAACCGGAGGCCAAGAGGCGGGCGCGGGCCATGGGGGCGGCGCGGGCGCCGGTCGTTTACGGGGGCTCCGCCGGAAAGTCCGCAGCGCCAGCCAAAACGAATTGCACCCGAAGAGGACAAAGCCCAAGACCAGCAGAGACCAAGCGGCTACCAGAAAGCCGTCCAGCCCACCCGACAGATCCAGTCGCAGCATTACCACCTCGGCCCCTCGCAAGGCCGCGCGCGTTTCGAGGGTCCGAAACAGACTGGTCCATTCTAGCGGAAGCCCGCCGTTCCGGATCCGGGAGTCACCCGTTTGCTATTCGGTTGCCTCCTGAACCTGATTTTCCGCGATGATGCTGGAAATCAGGTGAGCGGGTACTTCTTCGTAGCGCAAGAACGCAATTTCGTAGGTGCCGCGCCCTTGGGTCATGGAACGCAAATCGGTACCGTAGCGCATGATTTCGGCGAGCGGCACCTCGGCTTTGACGATGGATCGGCTTTCGGCCTGATCCATGCCGAGAACCCGCCCGCGCCGGTTGTTCAGGTCGCCCATGATGTCCCCCATGTTGGCCTCGGGGACCGACACGGTCAAGGCGTATATCGGCTCCAGCAACGTGGCCCCAGCCTGGTCGGCTGCCCGCTTGAACACCTCTCGGCCGGCAATCTGAAAGGCGATGTCCTTTGAATCCACCGGATGCTCCTTGCCGTCGAAAACCACCACCCGCAGGTCCACTGCAGGAAAACCGGCTACGACGCCCTCCGCCATGACCTGATGTACCCCCTTCTCGATGGATGGGAGGTAGACGCTGCTGATGGCTCCGCCGAAGACTTCGCTCTCGAAAGCGAATCCGGTCCCCCGTTCCATAGGCTCGACGCGCATGTGAACTTCAGCAAACTGGCCCGCGCCCCCTGACTGCTTCTTGTGCCGATACTGGGCCGAACCCACCCGTCGCACTGTTTCCATGTACGGCACTTTGGGAATCGAAGTGTGTACCTGCACTCCGAATTTGGTTTCCAGCCTTCGGATCGCCACGTCCACCTGCATGTCCCCGATGCCCTGCAAGAGAGTCTGTTTGGTTTCCGCCACATGGAGCACGGTCAGGGTGGGATCCTCTTCGGCCACTTGATGCAGAGACTGGCCCAGTTTGGCGCTGTCCGCCTGGGTGGCGGGAGATACGGCCATGCTGAACAGGGGTTGGGGGAATTCGATCGGAGCCAGAGACCATTCCCGTTCCAGGTCGACCAGAGCACCTCCAGTGGCGAGATCGGTCAATCGAGTTACGGCACAGATGTCCCCGGCGCCCGCGTCCTCTATGCCCTCCAACGTCTTGCCGGCAATGGAGTGGAGATTTACGATCCGTTCTTCGGTGCCGGTCGCGGCGACCTTCGCCCGGTCTCCCTTGGTCAGGGTGCCGCTGTACAGGCGCAGGTAGTTGATGCGTCCCACATAGCGATCGATGATGGTCTTGAAAGCCCGCGCCGTCAACGGACCGTCGGTCCTTCCCGCGGCGGCATCGCTGGCGTCGGTCAGGGGAATCTCTGCCGTGTCTGCCGACGGCACTACCCAATGCAAGGCGGTGCCGAGCGTCTTCATGCCGATGTTCGTCAAGGCAGAAGCGCTGAACACAGGAGTCAGCGTGCGCGCCGCCATCCCTTCCTCCAAGCCCTGCTGAATTTCCTCCGCAGTCAGCTCCTCGTCTTCCAGGTACTTTTCCATCAAGTCGTCGTTGCTCTCGGCGGCAGCCTCGACCAGCAAAAGCCGAAATTCTTCCACCATGTCCTGCATGCTCGCCGGTATGTCTGCCGCTGTGTTGTCCTCACCCAGGTAGGCCTGTTCGGTTACCAGGTCTACCACCCCTTGGATGGCCGGACCGGCCCCGATCGGTATGGTGACCGGGACCAGAGTCGTGCCGGTACATACGTTCTGGATGCTTTCCCAAGTGCGTTCCCACTCTGCATTCTCGCGATCCAGCTTGTTGACTATGACCGCACAGGGCTTGTCGGCCTTTTGCACCCGCTGCCAGGCCAATTCAGTCCCGACCTCGGCGCCGGCCACGGCATCGACCAGAACGGCGGCCGCCTCGACTATGCTGAGGCCGCAAATGACTTCTCCCTGAAAGCTGGGATCTCCCGGCGTGTCCACTACATTGACCTTGATGCCGTTCTGTACGTACGGAGCCACGCTCAACCGCAAGGAAATGCCGCGGGCGATTTCTTCCTCGTCCCAATCCGAAACGGTGGAGCCTTCCGTGACGTTGCCCATGCGGTCGATCGCTCCGCCGTGGAAAAGCAACGCCTCCATCAAAGTGGACTTGCCCGAACCGCTGTGTCCCAGCAGCGCGACGTTTCTGATTTGGGTACTACGTAAGGGCATGGAGGTTCCTGCTCCTGACTATGCATAGATTCCGTCCGCCACCGCGGCAGCGCGGCGAGAACGGAAACCGGATCCGAGCCGACAGCGTATCATTGTAAGGTTTTTCCGACGGTCGTACAACACGCAGCGCAAACATAAAGCGCAGGGGGCAAATTCCGGACAGATGGTGTCTCGGCGCCGTGGTGCCGTTACTTGGGTCCGCCATGCCGCCGGGCGCGGCGGCGGGCAATACGTCGCATCTCCGCTGCGCTTTGGCGCCTCTCGACTGTAGCACCGGCCCTAGGCCCCAGGTCGGCCTGGTCCGCGCTCGCGGACAGGCCGCGCGGCGGCTTTTACGTGGTTGTCGGTTCCCTTGGTATGGTACTGTTTCTCTGCTCTGTCGGATCCGTATGCGGATTGCCTATGAACACCTTGTATCGAGAGATCCGTGAACAGCCTCAGCGCATCAGCGACTGCTTGCACCAAAGTACGGATACGCTGGAAGCCTATGTAAGCGAATTTGCACGCCGCGGCATCGACCATCTGACCCTGGTCGCCCGGGGAACCAGCCGCCATGCGGCTCTGTACGGGATGTATCTGTTCGGCAGCCAGCACCAAATGCCGGTGCATATCATGCAGTTGGGTCTGCCGTCCTTTTTGCATGCCTTGCCGCTGCCCGTCCATACCAGCGTCTTGGGCATCAGTCAGTCGGGTTCCAGCACAGATCTGTGCCAGGTCATGGAGCAGGCGCAAGCGGCCGGCCGCCTGACCTTGGCGGTCACGAATGCCGCCGCCGGGACCATGAGCCGGTTCGCCGACTACGTCCTGGACATTCAGGCCGGCCCTGAATTGGCCACGGCCGCCACCAAATCGTTTACCAACCAGATGGTGGCCTTGGCCTTGCTGAGTCAGTGCCTGCACGGCACTGTCCCACCCCAGGACGCGCTGCATCAGCTCCCTGCAGTCGTACAGACCGTCCTGCACCGCGAAGCGGAAATCCAGCAATTAGGGCGGGAACTGACCGCGTTGCAAGACTTGCTGGTGATCGGCCGGGGATTCAATCACGTAGTGGCTGCCGAAACCGCCTTGAAACTGCAGGAAATCGCCTACGTCCGGGCCTTGCCTTTCACGAGCGCCGACTTTCTGCATGGGCCTATCGCCCTGCTCCACGAGCATGCCGTCTTGCTCTGCATCGACGCCGGATTGCAGGACAATGGTCACTTCGTGGCGATCCGCAAGCAGGCCGAGGAAACAGGCAGCACGCTGTACGCGGTCTCCAGCCGTCCCGAGCGGTGGCCGGAGGCGGCCCATGTGCTGCAACTCCCGCGCGCCGACGCCCTGCCCGATTTCCTGTGGCCTTTGCCAGCCATGGTGACGTGCCAGTTGCTGGTCATGCACTTGGGACTGGCCAAGGGGTTGGACGTTGCCCATCCCCGTTATTTGATCAAGGAGACCTCTACCGACTGAGGGGAAGGAAGGCGGGTCGACCCACGGCGGAAACCAGAACGGCCCAGCCGAAGCCGAGCCGTTCTCCTGTCGAGCGCAGACGCTTGGTCTTCGCCGTCGCTGCGGACTGTGCGGGGCCCGCTTCCGCCATGGAGCGAGAAGGCAGACCTCCCGGGACTTCCCAGCCCGGTTAGGCTACATAGCCGGGAACACGAGGGTGATGGTGACGTCGGAAACTTGCAAGAGCGGCAACACGTTGCCGACCAGCACCAGAATATCACCTATGCCGGTCAAAGTCGACGAGGCTTCCTGCAGAGCCACCAAACTCTCGATTTCCCCATTGTCCCATGTGAAGACCGGGAGCCCGTATCCGTTGATGGAGACAGACAAGCCGCTTTCCACCGTGCTGATCTGCAATTCGCCGATCCCGCCGCGAGACATCATGGCAACGGTCTCCGGCGGCAGACCCAGAGTGCCCTGGGCGCCGAGCAGTCCTTCCACCAAGGCTTGGTTGAGTTCGCCTACGGACCAGCTGCCGTCTTCAGCCAAAAAGATGGGTACCGATATGCGGGGTTGCTGCTCCACGCTCGCCAGAAAACCGGATACGCCCTCCATGGTGGCGCTGCTCATGGGGTCTGTGAGCAACGGAATAGGCTCGGCGTCGGCCGCGATCGGGAATCTGACGACGACCCCCATCCCCAAATTGTCCAGTACGGGAGTCAAGGTGCCGACGACAGGAGCCAGATCGCCCAATGCACTCATCAAGGCAGTGTCTTGGCCCAGCTCCCCCATAATGTTGGCGATGTTGTCCAACCCCGCGCTGCCGTACTGCATGGAACCCAGGAAGGGCAATCCGTTGACGCGCAACGTCATCCCGGCGGGGTGCATGTCTATGCCGATGTGCTGCACGTCGAGAGTCGTCAAGTCATTGACCAAAGCAGCCGGGAAAGTCACATCGACGGCCCCCTCGCCCATCAATGCGTCGAAGCCTAACCCGCCGATGCTGGTCGAACCGTCGTCCGCGACGTCAATCACGAGCGACGGCAGGTCAATTACCAACTCGCCGTCGCCTGCCATCGCGGCGGTCTGACCGCCCCCGGGACGCGGGGCGCAGCCAGCCCCCACCAACCCCAAAATGCCAATCAACGCCAACCCTAGAAACCGACTCTTCATGCTTGCACTCCTATTGAAAGATGATGGTTGCTTCGCCTTCACAATCGGGCCCGCAACGCGCCCCCATTTCGCCTGGGACCATCGAATCTCCTGGCTGCGGGGCGTGCGGACACGCCGGACTTTTTGCTTCTCGACAACGATCCAGATTTGCTAAGTCTATACCAAATCGCCCGATAATGTCTCATTGGAAAAGCCCGTTCCCATTGGTACGCAGCGCGTTTGCCGGTTGCGCATTTCGTCCTTGACGCTCCC
Organism: Anaerolineales bacterium; assembly: GCA_034421855.1. Lineage (GTDB taxonomy): Bacteria > Chloroflexota > Anaerolineae > Caldilineales > Caldilineaceae > Bin34. The sequence goes on along the minus strand of DAOUKB010000017.1, from coordinate 22,777 downwards.
CCGCGGCCTCATGCTCCGTGACGTTTCCCCACAGGCCGCCGCAGGTTCGTTGGTTCTGATTCTGACCGAGGGCGAGAAGCGGTACCTGCTGCGGATCAAGGCCGGTCGACGGTTGCACTGTCATATCGGCGTGGTGGAACACGACAGTCTGGTGGGGCAGCGCTTCGGCACGGTGGGCCATTCGCTGACCGGCCAGCCGTTCCTGCTGCTGGAACCCGACTTGCACGATCTGATGCAGAGAGTCAAACGGGCCACGCAAATCATCTATGCCAAAGATGCCGCGTTGATCACGCAGCGCCTAGGACTGCGAAACGGCAGTACGGTGCTGGAAGCGGGTACGGGCAGTGGCGCGCTGACCACGGCGCTGGCCTGGACGGTGGGCCCTACAGGCAAAGTCGTCACCGTAGACGGCAACGTCGAGATGCAACAACTGGCGGCCCGGAATCTGGAACGGTTCGGACTCCTGTCGCAGGTCGAGCTGCACCATGGCGATCTGGAGCGCTTCGAGCTCGGCATGGCGGTGGATGCCGCCATGCTGGACATGCGCGAACCGTGGCGCTGTCTCCCCAAGGTCCGGGAATGCCTGAAACCCGGCGGCCGACTGGTGTGTTTTGTGCCGACCACCAATCAGGTCGGCGAGCTGTTGGCGCACATGGAGGAAGCGGCCTGCGTGGACATCAAGGTCGAGGAACTCTTGTTGCGGCAATACAAACCGGTGCCCGACCGCCTGCGGCCCGAGGACCGCATGATTGCCCATACGGGATTCATCGTCTCCGCCAAAATGATCGAAGACCCCGAAGACCCGCAACGGTGGCTCTCCCCGAATCGCCTCAAGTACAAGTCCCGCCAAGCCGCGGAGGCGCGCTATCGGGCGAAAATCCGGGCGCGCGCGTGTCCCGGCCCCGCCGCGCCGGAAACCAGCGCGGACTAACGGCCCTGGTCCCGCAACGCTTCGTAGAACCGCTCCAGACGCAAGGCCAGCGATTCCCAATTCGGAACGGTATGGCCTCCGGCGGAACCGACGGCATACGACTCCGGCGGCCGCGCCTGGAGCGTCCGCGCCACGGTCTCCGCGAATTGCTCCGGCGGGGCTTCGGGGCCCAAAAAAACCGCGGAAGACAATGCCTGGAACCTGGCCTGCTCGCCTACCGTGCTGGCGACACACCGAATGCCGTAGCGCACGCTGTCCAGCAACTTCACGCTGCATTTCGCCAGACTGGCGGCTTCTTCCCGGGCGGGGGCGATCACGCAGCGGCTACGGGCATACAGTGCCGGCAGTTCCCCATATGCGACATGCCCCAGAAATTCCACCTCGTCTTGCCACTGGCCCGCGGCGGAAAATGCAGCCTCGAAGGCGAGATCAAGGCCCGGCTCTATGGAAGAACCGGCTACGGTCAGGCGGCATTGCGGCATGAGCGCTCTGAGACGCGCCCAGAAACGACTAAGCCAAGCCGGGGAAACCTCCACGAACCGCGTAACCCATAGAATCGCAGTATGCTCCGTGCTCTCCGCCGCCGCCGCATGCCGTGGCGACGGGGCGCGCTCGACCCCATTGGGGAGATAAAGACGGGGCACGGCGGGAACAATATGTCGGGTACGCCGCCACAGCCATTGGCTGGCCACAGACAGGCCGTCGCAATGGCGCACGCCCCATTCCTCCTGCCAAGCCAGAAAGCGGGCCAAAACGGGATGGGCCGCAAGACCCGGGGTCCAAGCTTGCTCCCAGTCGTCGAGATCCAGGACGATCACCGGCCTGCGCCGCCGCGTCAGCGACCTTTGCAGACAGGTCAGAAACTGACTGATGCCCGCATAGGCCCGGGGCTTGACGACGTGCACAATGTCCGGCCGGAACTCCTGCAGCCGCCATTGCATGCGCATTGTGGTGGGCAACAGGCCGCCCTCTACCCCTACGCGGTACACCTCCACATTCCTGTAGAGAAGCCGGCTGTCGGCTTCGGCCGGAGCGTCCCATGGCGGTACGACCACGCGGACTCCGTGTCCGCGGCCTGCCAGTCGAGCGGCCAAAGGCAGAATCCGAGCCCAAACCGTGGCCTTCCGCGTCAGGCCAAAAGGGCAGGCGAACGCAATATGCACGGCTTCAAACTTCTGCGCGGCAGATGCGGCCCCTACCGCCCCTATGCGGCAGGGCGACTCCAAACCGGCGGGGCGGGACGCGGTATAGAATGAAGTCGACCATATACGAAGACGGGGATCCACCAATAATGGCCAAGTCGAACAACGGACAAGATCCGTTCAGAGAATTCATCAACCAAATGCAGGACCGCGAAGCCCAGACCCTCGTGCCGAGCGGCGCCGGCAACGGCGCCACCGGCGACGGGAACGGCGCCGTCCTCAACGAAGAGCAGCCCCGCTCGGGACGCACGGGGCTGTACTGGATCGGGCTGGCATTTCTCGTGGTCCTCTTGGGCTCCCGCCTGCTTACCTACTATACGGACTGGCTGTGGTTCGACAGTCTGGACTTCACCTCAGTCTACTTTACCCGCATCCTGGCTTCCGGTATCACTTTCTTGGTGGGGGCCGTAGTCTTCTGGCTGATTCTGGCCGGGAACATCGCCTTGGCCACGCGCCTCAACAACCAGGGCGGTTCCTCGCCCCTGGATGCGCTGGCCACTTCGACCTTGGGCTTTCGCGTTACGCCGGTCCTGTACGCCGGGGCTGTGGTGCTGGCCGTATTCTCGGGACTGGCCTTGCGGTTTCAGTGGAACGAATTGCTGCTGTTTCTGAACCAAGTGGAATTTGGGCTCTTGGATCCCATCTTCAAGCGCGACGTCAGTTTTTTCGTGTTTTCGCTGCCTATCCTGAAGTCCATCCGCAGTTTTCTGTTGACCGCCCTGATCTTTTCGCTGATCGGTACCGTGCTGGTCTCGGGCCTGGACTGGAAGTCTTGGTTTGAAAAACGCAGCGTAAAAGCTCATATCAGTCTGCTGTTGACCGGGATTCTAGGGCTGATCGCATGGCAATACCAACTGCAGAGCTATGAACTGGTGTACAGCACGCGGGGAGCCGTCTTGGGCGGCGGCTATACGGACGTCCACGCGCAGCTGCCGATATTCAGGATCCTGACGCTCGTGACATTGGTCATCGCCGGCCTGGTCGTCGCCAACATTTTTCTCAGCGTGGCCATGAGGGCCGTCGCCTATGTCCTCGGGCTCTGGATCCTGGTGGCCTTGGTACTGGGAAACTTTCTCCCCAACATGGTGCAACGATTTATCGTGACGCCCAACGAATTCACGCGTGAGGAGCCCTTTATTCAACACAACATCGACTTCACGCGGGTGGCCTTCGATCTGGACGATCTGGATTCCGTGGCCTACAACGCCCGCGAAACCCTCACCGGAGACGACCTGATCGCCGAGAACGAAACGATCGCCAACATTCGGCTGTGGGACTATCGCCCGATGCGCACTACCTACAACCAGATCCAGGCCCTCCGCCAGTACTATCAGTTCCAGGACATCGACATCGATCGGTACGTGGTGGACGGCAAGCAAAAGCAAGTATTGCTTTCCGCCCGCGAACTGGTCCCCGATCAACTGAGCGGAGAGGCCCAGACGTGGGTCAACCAACGCTTGGTCTACACCCACGGATACGGGGCCGCAGCCTCGCCCGTAGCGGAAATCACCTTCGACGGTCTGCCGACTTTCTTGTTGCAGGACCTGCCGCCCAAGGGCTCGATTCCCATCGAACGTCCGCAGATTTACTTCAGTGAAGTCAGCCGCGATTACGTCGTCGTCAACACGCGTACCCAAGAATTCGATTATCCCAGCGAGGAGGGCAACGTTTTTACCCGTTTCGAGGGCGCCAGCGGCATTCGCATCGGCAATTTGCTGACCCGGTTGGCATTTACGGTGCGGTTCGCCGACATCAATCTGCTCTTGACCGGGGACATCACGCCCGAAAGCAAGTTGTTGTGGAAACGGAACATCCGAGAACGGCTCGGGGAAATTGCGCCCTTTCTCCAATACGACGACGACCCCTACATCGTAATCGGAGAGGACGGCGGTCTCTACTGGTTTGTCGACGCCTACACCTACAGCCGGCTTTTCCCCTACAGCCAAACCGCTACGCTCAGCAACGGGTTGAACGTCAACTACATTCGGAATTCCGTCAAAGTCGTGATCAATGCCTACGACGGCAGCGTCGATTTCTATATTGTGGATCAGGCAGATCCCATTGCTGCGGCGTACGCCGCCGTGTTTCCCGATCTGTTCCGCGACATCGCCGAGATGCCGGAGGACTTGCGGTCCCATATCCGATATCCCCAAGATCTGTTCACGATTCAAGCCCGTGTGTTGACCATCTACCATATGACGAATCCCAGCGAGTTCTACAATCGCGAAGACGTCTGGCAGTGGCCGCAGGAATTCTTTGACGACGAGCCCCGCGAGATGGAGCCGTACTACGTCTTGATGCAGCTGCCCGGCAGCGAAAAACTGGACTTCATCCAAATTTTGCCGTTCACGCCGGCCACCCGCGAAAACATGATCGCCTGGCTGGCCGCCAAGAGCGATCCCGAGGAATACGGCGAAAAGCTGCTGTTCACGTTCGGGAAGGATTCGCTGGTGTACGGGCCCAAACAGATCGAGGCCCGGATCGACCAGGATCCCGTCATCAGTTCGCAGTTGAGCCTGTGGAATCAGCAGGGCAGTCAGGTCATCCGCGGCAATCTGCTGGTCATTCCGCTCGGCAACAGTCTGCTCTATGTGGAACCGCTGTATTTGCAAGCGGCTTCCGGACGCATCCCGGAACTCAAGCGAGTCATCGTGGCGGCCAACGATCGAGTGGTCATGGCTCCCAATCTGGGGCTGGCGCTCTTGGAAGTCTTCAGCGAAAACATCCTGGAAGACGAATTGCTGGCCTCGTTGCTGGGCGATTACGCATCCGACGAATCAGTCACGGCCCTCCCGGCAGACAGTCCCGCCGAAAGCCGACCGGCAGCCCCTGCGGTCCCCTTGGAGATCGGGGACGTGGCCGACAGCGATCTGGCGTCGCTGATACGACAGGCCAACAGCACCTATGCCGCTGCCGTGCAAGCACAGCGCGACGGGGCTTGGGCGGCCTATGGGCAAGCCTTGCTGCAGCTGGAAGCCATACTGCTCGAATTGGAGGGGCGGATGACCCAAGAAGAGTAGCCGGAGACCAGCTACCCCAACGCGGGCAGGCCGGTGCATATGCGCACCGGCCTGCTCGTTGGCGACGACCCCGAAAGGATTCGAACCTTTGACCTTCTAGACCGCAACCAGATGCTCTAATCCGCTGAGCTACGGGGTCTCGATCGACGTACCAAGCATACTCGCAGATACTGGCGGGGAGGGAGGGATTTGAACCCTCGAGGGAGCGCGAACCCCCAACCCACTTAGCAGGCGGGCGCACTAGGCCAGACTATGCGACCTCCCCAAGTACAACGACACACGACACGGCAGCGGGAGGAGAGGGATTCGAACCCCCGGTGGCTTTGACACCACAGTTGTTTTCAAGACAACCGCCTTCGTCCGCTCGGCCATCCTCCCTGGTGTCCCGCGACAAGCCGGAAAGCGACAGAGCGGACCCGCCTCATCCAGTCGCCTCCAGTATACCCCTTGGGCCATCCTCCTTTCAAGAAAAGCCCGCGGGGCCAAGCCCCGCAGACGACTAATGCGGTACGGCTATTTGGTCTACGCCGCCCATATAGGGCTGGATCACTGCCGGCACCCTGACGGATCCGTCCGCCTGCTGAAACGACTCGAGGATGCCTATGAGGATGCGCGGCAGAGCCAACCCGGAACCATTGAGAGTATGGACGAACTGGGGCTTTGCCCCCACTTCGGAGCGGTACCGAATGTTGGCCCGCCGGGCCTGGAAATCCCTGAACCAAGAGCAGGAACTGACTTCCAGCCACTCTTCGCTGCCAGGGCCCCAGATCTCCAGATCGATTTTCTTCGCGGCGACGAAGGACAGATCGCCGGTGGGAATCAGGATTTGCCGGTAGGCCAGTCCCAACCTTTCCAGCATGGTCTCGGCGGCTGCGATCAGGCTTTCCAGCGCCGCCGGGCCCTGCGCGGGCTCTACGAACTTGACCATCTCGACTTTCTGAAACTGGTGCACGCGTTGAATGCCGCGGGCATGACGCCCGGCATGGACTTTTTCTTTGCGAAAACAGGGCGTGCAGGCCACATGCGAGATCGGAAGAGAGCCCGGCGGCAAGATTTCTTCTCTGTACATGTTGGTAATCGGCACTTCCGCCGTCGGGATCAGCCAAAATCCCTCTTCGCGATCCTGATAGAGTTCCTCGCCGAACTTAGGCAGATTGCCCGTACCGATCATGCTTGCTTCCTGCACCATAAAGGGCGGATAGACCTCTTCATACCCGAACTCGGAGGTCAATACGTCCAAGCACCACGTGCTCAGAGCTCTTTGTAGCCTAGCCCCCTCGTTCTTGAGAATATACTGTCGGCTGCCTGACATTTTCACGCCGCGTTCCAAGTCCAGAATGCCGAGTCGTGCCCCGATCTCCCAATGGGGTTTGGCCGGAAAGGAAAACGCGGGAGGGGTCCCCGCCTCTTTGAGTACCACATAATCGTCTTCCCTTTCGGATACGGGAACGTCCGGTTCCGGCAGATTGGGAATCTGCAGCATAGCGGACAACAGCTGGGCCTCGACGTCGCGCAAAGAGTCTTCCAGGTCGGCAATCCGGTCGTTTACCGCCGAAACCTCGGCCCGCAGGGCGTTGCCTTCTGCCTGCCGGCCGCTCTTGAAGAGAACTCCGATCTCCCGGGATTTCTCGTTGCGCTGCCGCCGCAGTTCTTCCACTTCCGTCAGGGTTTGTTTGCGTCGGGCGTCCCAGTCCAAGGCCTCGCGCCAAGGCGCATCCGTGGCGCCCAAACGCGCCAGACCCGCGGCCAAGACGTCCTGATTTTTCCTCATCCACGCAATGTCGAGCACGCATTCCTCCCGGAGAAACCAAAGGGCAAGCCTCGGGCTCGCCGACGTCGTAGGCATTATAGGGTCTGCAGGGTCCAGAAGTGACGGCCGGCGTCTTGATCTTGCAGGGCTGCCGCGTCTTCTGCGCCTTTCCCAGGAAGGCGCCCGCGTCCGTTTTCGTCCCGTCATGGGATTCCCGCCAGCCGCTTTCTCGCAATTGCCAATTCTGCGGAGCATCAGCGGACGATATGAGAATTCAGCCTCATCGGTCGAAAACTACTTTTTTCGCCTCTTTTCCGTTGTGCTAACATGGCCCGAATTCCACTTTAGCAATTATGTAGGAGAGGCATATATTATGTCTAGTCGAATAGTGGGTCGTTTGAGTCGCAGGCGTTTCCTGCAAGTCTCTGCCTTGGGCACAGGAGCCGCGTTGCTGTCGGCATGCGCATTGCCCGTTACCGCACCTACGGCCGCAGCTCCCAGCCCGGAGAACTTGCCGATCATCTATTGGTCCATGTTTGGCTTGGAAGAAGCAGCCCAAGCGCAGAATCAAGTGGAGAGATTCAACGAACGGACTGGGGAAAGCGCCATCTTCATGTCTATTGGCTGGGGCAATGTGGCCCAGAAGGCCCAAGTCGCCATTGAAGGGGGAAATCCCCCCGACTTGGTTTCTCTGTGGTCGCAGGCATACAGCTGGGGCCCGCGCGGCCTCTTGCAGCCCCTGGAGTCCTACGCCGAAGCGGACGGGTTCGACGGCGAGGGCTGGTCGCCTCCGGCTTGGGCCGCATTGTGGTCCGAAGGGCATCTATGGGGCACGGGTCACACCCTGAACGTTTGGGGACTGCATCTAAATCAGACACAGCTGGACGAAGCAGGCGTCACCGAAATCCCCACGGAAATCGAAGGCCTGGATGCCCTGGGCGAACAAATGACGACTTGGGATGATGATGGAAACCTGACTCGTCTGGGCTTCCTGCCTTGGCAGAACAGCAATCTGTGGCACTGGGGCTGGGCGCATGGGGCGACCTTCTACGACGAGGACACCGACACTATCACTGCCGACCAGGATGAAGGCCTGTTACAGGCTTTGGAGTGGTTCCAAGGCTACGCCGACAAGTACGACATCGAAAAGATCGACCGTTTCCGATCCGGCTTCGGTCGGGCCACGATGTCCAGCGACGATCCGTGGTACGTCGGCAAGGTCTCCGCACAGATCGACGGCAGCTGGAAGCGCAGTTGGATTCCCCGATACGCTCCTGAACTGAACTACTCGGTGGCCAAGTCTCCGGCCGCGACCGGCATCGGCCATACCAGCTTGGTGGAGATCGGCGCCATGTTCAATGTGCCTACGGGCGCGAAGAATCCGGAAGGCGGCTGGAAGCTGGCCTTGGAGATGGCCTCTGCCCAGAATCAGATCGAGTTCGGCAAGTTGGTAGGCGACATCCCGCCACTTCATGCCGCGGCCCGGGATCCGGAATTCCTCGACTCGCTGCCCTACAACGAACTGTTTGTGGAATTGACGGAAGACAGCGGCCGGGCTTGGCCCCGAATTCCGGTCCTGTCCATCTACAAGCAGGAAATGAGCCGCATCACAGACCAGGTAGTGCATGGCAAGATCGAGCCCGCCGCGGCCTTGGCTGAAATGACGGCCAAGGTGCAAGACGAGTTAAACGATTTCAGGGCGCAGACGGCCTAGCTCCCGCCCAGTGCGCGGGCGTGGCCCGCGGCTGATGCAAAGCACTCAGGTGGTCGGGACACGGCAGTGCCCCCGGCCACCTGAGGATGCTCCTGTTCCCATTGACCGACAGAGCCCCGTGACCCGCGGCTCCGTGTCGGCCATTCGCAGCATGGCTTCCCTACTTACCCGGCAAGAACGAAGACAGTTACGGATTGGGGTTACGTTCGCCCTGCCCTGGATCCTGGGCTTTTGCGGATTCACCGTCTTCCCCGTCATTGCGTCTTTCTACTACAGCCTGCATGTGTATACCCGCTTCGGGCAGCCTATGACTTGGGTGGGTCTGGCCAATTTCAGGGAGTTGCTCTTCGAAGATCCGCTCTTCTGGATATCCCTCTACAACACCATTTATATGGTTGCCATCGGCATTCCCTTCCATGTGCTGTTGGCCTTGGCCCTAGCCCTCATTCTGAATCTAAACTTGAAAGGGGTTTCCGTCTATCGTACGGTGTTCTATCTGCCGACTATTGTGCCGGTCGTGGCCACGTCGGTGCTATGGCTGTGGGTCTTCAACCCTGAATACGGGATGATCAATGCCCTGCTCGACCTGTTCGGCGTGCATGGACCCGGCTGGCTGGCCGTGCCCGAATTGGCCAAGCCTTCTCTCATCATCATGGGGGTCTGGACCATCGGCGGCACGCTGGTCATCTTCCTGGCCGGCTTGCAAGACATTCCCGTGCAGTTGTACGAAGCGGCCATGATCGACGGGGCGGGCCCCCTCAATCGAGTCAGGCATGTAACGTTGCCCATGCTCTCGCCGGTGATCTTCTTCAATTTCATCATTGGTCTGATCAACGGGTTTCAGGTATTCACCCAAGCCTTCATCATGACGCGGGGTGGACCCTTGGACGCCACGCGGTTCTATGCTTTGTATCTCTACGAAAATGCCTTTGAGCATTTCAAGATGCCATACGCCTCGGCCATGGCCTGGATTCTGTTTCTGGTAGTAATGGCCGCGACGTTGTTGGTCTTTAAATCTTCGGCGCGTTTCGTCTACTACGAAGGCGAGGACCAGAAATAGAAACCCGCCTTGCTTGTCTCATGACCCCAACGTCTTCATCCTTGTTGCCGAGCTCCCATTCCGCCCATGTCGCCCTCGGCAAGTTGCTGGGCCATGCGAGCCTGCTTGGTGGCGGCCTGTTCTTCTGCCTGCCGTTCTTTTGGCTGGTCTCCACGTCCTTCAAGGAATTAAGCCAGATATTTCAGTTGCCTCCCATTTGGATCCCCAATCCCATACGTTGGCAGAATTACCCGGAGGCCCTGGGATACTTCCCTTTCTTGAATCAACTGCGCAACACGCTGGTGGTGGCCCTCGCCGCGGTGGTACTGACGCTCTTTTCCAGCACGCTGGTGGCCTACAGCTTTTCGCGGCTCCGGTGGCCGGGCCGGAACCTTTGTTTCTTTCTGATGCTGTCCACCATGATGTTGCCGTACCAGGTAACCATGGTGCCGCTCTTCATCATCTTCAGAAATCTGAAAATGGTGAATACCCTGTGGCCGCTCATCATCCTCCATGCCTTTGGCGTGCCCTTCTTCATATTTCTGCTGCGCCAGTTCTTTTTGGGATTGCCGCGGGAACTCGATGATGCGGCCACCATCGACGGCTGTACGGCAGCGGGCATCCTGTGGCGGATCATTCTGCCGTTGGCCAAGCCGGCGCTGGCCACCGTCGCGCTGTTTCAATTCCTGAACAGCTGGAACGACTTCCTGGGGCCTTTGATTTATCTGAACGACCCGGAAAAATACACCCTGTCGCTGGGCATTCAGGTTTTCGCCAGCACGTCAGGCGTACACTGGGGATGGATGATGGCCGTGACCACCGTACTCACGGTGCCGGTGGTCTTTCTGTTCTTCTTCACCCAGCGAACCTTCATCCAAGGCATCGCCTTGACGGGCATCAAGGGCTAGCGACCGAATAGCGCGGTCATGCCCAGTATGGTTGGTTCGCCGTCCACCCAAGGCGGCGCCGCAATGCACAGGGCCTCGCTCGCCCAGAGCAGGTCACCCGACAACGAGGGAGAGACGCATGTCGGCACAGGATTCCATGTTCATCGGCATTCATTACGAATATCCTTTTGGCGGCATGGCTCAGAGGTCTGAGTGGCTGCCCCAAGGACCTGAAGACTACAAGAGGGATCTGGCGAAGATTCGGGACACGGGCTTCGATTGCATTCGTATTCGCATCGGACTGGACAGCGATCTGGACGATGTGGCGACCCTGCTCGATCTGTGTCGCAAGGAAGACATCAGCGTTCTGTTCGGCTTCGCCACCTTTTATGTCCACAACGACTTTATTGCGGAATTCCCGGACTGCAAGTCCGTCGACCGCAACGGCGACGCCTATCCGCTGCATGTCCATGACTACCGGTGGCAGAGATGCTGTCTGAGTCATCCCGAGTATCGCCGGCGCCGCAATGCACTGCTGGCCGCCTGCGCGCGCCGGTTTGACAAACATCCCGCGGTACAGGATTGGGATGTGCACAACGAACCCCACCTTGGGCCGGGCGACTATCTTTGCTACAACCCGTACACAGTCGAGCAATTTCGCCGACGTTGCCGCACGGAGTTTTCCACCATCGACGCCTTCAATCGGCGGTTTGCACAGTCTTTTGACGGCTTTCAGACGGTCGAACCGCCCTACGAGCCGGATGAAGAGCCCACTGGGTACTGGCGCTTCTGGCGGGAATTCATGTCCCAGGTGTTGTCGGACTTTTTGTTGGAAGGCATCCAAATCGTCAAAGACCACATCACCGATGCCAGAGCCAGGGCGAGTTTCAATTTTACGTTCCCCTGGACCCCCAACCGCACAGGCCAGGATTGGTGGGTTACGTCCCAACTGGGGTATGCCTCGACCAGTCTTTATAGAGGTTCCGAGGAAACGACTGCCTCTTCGGCCGGAGCCAGTCTGTCTTTGCTCAAGGCTCTGGCCCAAGACAAGGAGACTTGGGTCACGGAATTCCAAGGGGGCCCCTTCCGGAAGGATTTTCTCTGGCGGGGCATTCAATTGGAGGCCGAGATAAACCAGGTTTTCAGTCACGCCGTCGATGCGTTGTTCATCTATCGGTGGGACCCTCTCATGGCAGGGGCAGAGCCATGGATCAACGGCATGGTGGACGTCGACGACTACGACACCGAAAAGAGACTGCGCACCCGAGAGGTGATTGCCAGTCTGAAGCCCTACCGAGAACTCATTCAAAATGGGGAAAACGTGGAATCCCGCATCGGCATCTTGATGAGCCGGGAGAGCCTGTGGGTTTCTGCACTGCAGAACGCCGACCTGAACGGAATCACGACCGGGCTATATGGACTTTTCCTGGACTTGGGCTTTGAAGTCACCTTTCTCACAGAGCGAATGACTGCCGATTGCCGCTTGGACGTGGTGTGCGTACCCAACATCTCTGCCCTAGATCCGGATGAGTGGGGAAGTCTGGAAGACTACATACGGAATGGAGGTCGGGTAATCGCAGAGCTGCCTCTGCATGACCAATCCCGGACTCTCGCGGCAGTGGAAAAATTGGGCCTGCAGGTCGAAGAGTGGATACAACCGATCTACTTCATCGCAGGTTGGAGCATGGACCAAGCGGATGGTCAGTTCGGAGGCTTTGCCTTTCACGAACGAATTCGAGTGCGCCGACATCCGGGCGCAGCCTTTGCTCGATACCGAGACACAGGGGAGCCCGCATTGATCCAAATGGGCCCCGAAGGACGACTTTTGGTGCCTACGTTTCCCTTGGGACGCACCTACGCTTCGTCCCTTCACCACAGCATCAGAGAACTGCTGCGGAAATGGCTGCCGGTCGACTTGGCGCCAGATGTTGAAATAGCCGGCCTGCCGTCGGCATACCGACCGCTGGTTGAGGCCCGAATCGTCGAACACAGCGAAAAAACACTGCTGTTCGTGATCAACCGGTCTGGATATGCCTACGACGTGGAAGTAACCCCTCGAGGATACAGGGCAGAGAAACTCACTCTGCCACACTACGGAGCGGCCCACAGGCTGGTGCAACCTGCCTAGCGCAGGAAGATTTCCTGCGGCAGGCGCATTCTAGACCCGAGGGAGACGTCGTGGGTCCCGGTCCGGATGCCGACACACGCGATGGAGAGACAGCATGCACGGTACAGGCCCCTCTGCTATATGCCCTGAAACAGGCATTCGGCATTCCAGGTCCATATAGACATGACATCCACACTTCCCGTACAACTTCTACTTCGTCTTTTCCTCCGGCCCATAGAAGTCACAGGCGCCGCGCGCGGAGGCGCGCGGCGCCTTGCAGAAAATATTCTGCGGTCCTTGCCGAGACCGCACGGCTGGGGTCGACAACCAGGCCACAGCCCAGCAAGGGCCAGGGAAAGGGGTTCAGGTCGGTCGGCGTACGCCGACCCACACTTGCGTAGTGTTGGCCAATCTCCGCACAGTCCTGGCCCCATGCATTCCCGTTGTGTTCCGGTCTTTGCGCGGGAGCTGCAATCAGTGCCGCGCGAGCAAGAGGGCTTCCACCGTGCCGGCAGGCGTGTCGGATCTCTGGGCAGCCTGTATCAAGACCCTGACGTTCGGCAACTCTTCGCGCGTGCGACTTTGCAGCGCCCGGCGGCAATAGTCCAGCCGTTCGGCATCAAGGTACTCGCGCGCCACGTCGAGCAACACCTCCCTGAGGCCCTCCACCAGGCCCTGGGCATGGCCTTCCACCAGGCCCTGAGTATGGCCTTCCACCAGGCCCTGAGTATGGCCCTCGACAAAACCCTTCCCGCGCACCGAATACCAATCGTCGAGTTCCGTATCCCACCACTCCACTTTGTACCCCCGACCGCGCCAGCGGGTGCCTAGGACCGCGCTGGAGAAAACACCGGGGGAGTCGGCCTCGACGGGCAAGTAGTCTCCCGCATCGTCGAGCCGCCAGCCTTCCAGCGCGCCCGTTGCTTGCTTGGGGTCGAACAACCAGAATTCCTCTACCCCCATGCTGCGGCAGATTTTCCATTTGGCCTCTCTGTCCGCCTGCTCGGTCGAATCCGAGAGGACTTCCAGCACCAGCCGCGGCGCCTGCCACGCGTCCCAAGGGATGGAACCGAGATTGTGACCCGGTTTGAATACCGGCGCGGGCGGGGAGGGATACAGGCCGATGTCGAACGCTATTTTGCCTTGACGAAAGCGGGTGCCTGCCAGGTGTTCCTCGGGGATGCCTGTTTCCAGGATCTCGGAAGTGACGCGGTAGCCCAAGTTCTTTTCCGCTACATACTCCCCCAGATGGAACCGGATGATATGCAAGGCTTCGTCGTGGTGGTCTCCCTGTACCAACCGTACACCTTCCTTGAGCAAATACGGATCGTCCGTAAAGCAATCCACTTCCGAAAGCCGCAGCTCTGCTTCGGTCAGGGGCAGAAACAACGGCTTCGTAGAGATCGCGCTCGTCGACGCTGCCATAAGCGCACCGTGCCTTGATCTGTTGACTGGGCACCGTCTTCCGAGAGACGGCGCCTCGCCCCCCATTGTAAACGACTCCGCGCCGGTTCGCCGGTTGTACTGACCGACACGCTCAGCCTCGTTGCTGGGTGCTGCCGGTGTCGGCAGGCGAGGCTACGGCCTGTCGACTGCGCGCTTGGAGGAAGAGCGATAGGCTGTCCGCGCGGGCCTGGACGACGAGGATATGTTGCGGCATGGTCTTCTCCTGGGTCCCCAAAGTCTGCGGGGCCGAGCGGAGGCTGCACACAACACGGCCGGAGTATGTCCCGGTAGCCTCGGCTCGACCGGCGGTGCAGGCGATCGCCAGCCACGAGAGGGGGAGGCAAGGGCGGAAGACCTGCGAGCGTCTGTACCGATGTGTGCCGCCGGCGGAGCAGTACCGGCATCAGAGACTACACTCGCCACTACGGGGCCGGCTGCCTTGCTGGATGCGCCGCCGAAGACTACGCCCAAACCGTGGGCTGTTTCCTTTTGTCCTTGCAGAAGACGTACCGGCGCAGTCGTCCCCATGATTGATGCTAGACCCGGCAGTCCAGAGGCTGGGCGCCTAAGCATTGGAGGGTTCAGACTGCCCTTGGAACGGGAACTGGTGTGCCGTGTCGCCGTAAGTCCAACTGCCTTTGAAGGCGGGTGAATCTCTCTGCACTTTTCCCCTTGGACAAGGTGGAAATAGGGCAGAACACGCAGGTGCTCCTGCCTGCAGACAGGAACCGTCTTATGCTTCAACCGGCAACCGAACAGGTTGCAAAACGGTATGAACGGGACGGCCCGGGCGTACCAAGCCCGCGGCGCAGGTGTCACCTGACGTACATAGCCCCGGTCGCAGTCGACACATTCTGAGAAAATCACTAACGGGCAAAGCCGGTCTGCAAGCCGATGGGACCGGTGCTGCAGATTGGGTGCTGTCAGGCAGCGTCCTCGGCCAGCGACGTCCGCAATTCCTCGTCGCGGGCCGCAATGGTAATCGGCATGCGCTGCCAGTAATACTGAATGTCGGGATTCTGCCATCGTACGTAGATGTCGTCCCAACCGAGTCGTCCGTAGTGCGGTTCGAGACCGTCGGCCACCACGGGTTGGGACAGGGCGGAATATCGGTAATCCACGGAAATCCTGATTTGGTCTTGGGTCACGTTCGGTAGAGCCTTGTGCACTGTGTGCGAATGAAATAGGAGAAGATCTCCTACTTCGTAGTCGCTGGCCACCCACTCGTAGTCCAGTTTTTCCGTGCTGATGCCCATGCCCCCGGCGCCTAAGGCATCGTGCACCTTGTACAGTCCTTGCTTGTGCGAGCCTCGCAGCACCGTCAAACCGCCGAGCTCCTTGGGGCAATCCATCAACGGAAACCACCCGGTATAGGTCTCTGCAGCCCCCTGAATCAGAGGAAAGTCCTGATGCGGCGGCGTGGCAAATGCGGTAGCCTGCGGAAAACTGATGCGCCCGATGTTGCGAGGATGCACGAAAACGGGCTCCGACATAACGAGGGCCAGCGGCTCCAGAATCTTGAAATGGTGGGCCAAGGCATGGAAAGACTCCAGCTTCTGGAGGGGATCATAGACCGCCCAGAAGCGCTCTTCGCCCTCCACGATGGGAGGCTCCGCCAGGCTCTTTCCGTTCTCGTCCACCCAGCCATGCTCGATGCACAGCTGCCAAATGTCGTTGTAGACGGCTTCGACGTCCGACTGGGGAAGACGCCCTTTGAAAAACAGATATCCGTCTTCGTCCAGGCGCCGGCGGAGAACTTCCGCATCGTGCACATCGGATTCGGAGTCGCAGAAATCAGTTACATGTTCCATCCGTCTTGCTCCGCGTAATGCAGTTAGGGCTTCCCTAACTTTACGTCCTGCAGACCGTTTCCTGCAACCTGCAACCGGTTTTCCCGCAGACCGCCGAAACTGCCGTCACGAGGCTGGCTTCTCTAGCAACCTCTGCGGATCTCGGCCAGAGGTTACGCGTGTTACACCGAGCGGCAACCCCCCAGTTTCCCATGCCGCACGCTGGGCCGCCGGCATTTTCATCTCCCAGCCGCGTCCATACTCGCCTCTGGACTGAACCTTGGTTCGGCCCACTCGAGATGGTTTCTGCATCAGATCACGGCCAATTCCATTTCCAGCAGTCGAGCCAACTTCTGGAGGCGCACCACTTGGTGCCCCTTGCCCAGCGCCACATGATGGGTGGGACCTTCCTGCAACCATTCGTTCATGAAGCGGGTTACGCCCTGCGGAAAGCGAATGCGCGAATTGGTATTGCCGATTGCCAGAGTCGGTCCGGCCTCCGATACCCCTTCGGCCGCCAACATTTTGAATCTGCCGTCACGGGTCTGCGTCAAACAGAGAATGGTGACTGGTCCCAAACTGACCTGAAACTCGACCGACAGACCGTATCCGCGCTTGCCGTGGAACAGCCCCAGTCCCCGCAGCGTAGGTTTGCCGTCGCTGATGGCGATGTGGCCGGGTCCGTCATGTCCCATCAACAGGATGTCGTCCGTGAAGTCCATGGCGTAGAACTCGGTATAGGAACCTCCGGCCCGCAAACGGTCCATGATGAACATGGCCACGCAAGTCTTGAGATCGCCTTCGCCCGATGCCGGTATCCCGCGTCCCGTCAGCAGCGAATTGCCCACGATCAGGCTGGAACCCAGCGCCTCGTTGGCATTGCCGGCAAGGCCGCAGTAATAGTAGGTCAACCCTTGCAGATCGAAGTCTGCGACCAACGCGTCCAGCCCGCAGGCGACTTTGGCCGACCAAGCCAGCCCCTCTTCCGTAATCTCCATGGAGATTTGATCCGCTCCCGGCGCCATGAAGTCGAAAGTCTCCCGAATTTCTTCGATCTTGGCGGCTACCTGGGACGGGGAAATCTGGGCCACCCTGGCGTGCAAATCGTCCATTTCCAGTATCTCGACGTGCAGGCCGAGTTGCCCATGGAACATGGCGAAGTCGGAATACATGTCCACCATGCCAGGATAAGTGTGACCCAGAAATCCGATCCGGCCATAGGAAAGCTGCTGCTTGATGCCCGCCGCCAGAATATAGTCCTGGAGTTCCGCGAACGCCTCTGTATGAAAGCGATCGACTTCGGATCCGACCGGTTGGAGCAGACCGGTAACCACATTGAACTGGATACCCGCGCGGGCAAAGGCGTTGGAGATTTCAGGCACGCTGCACGCGCTGCAACCGGCAAGCCATGCACCGGTGTCGGTACGCGGATAGTCCAGCGTAGGTACGGGTTGCAGATTCAGCACCAGCACCGGACACTGCCGCCTTTGGACCGCCGGCAACACCTGCGACGAGGTCGCGTAGGTGCCGACGTAGCAAAGAATCAGGTCCACGTTCTGCCGAGCGAAGTAATCTCCCGCGGCCTGCGCGCCCGGCGCCGTGTCTACCAGACCGGCGGAGCAAATCTCGACTCCCGGACCAGCCAGCTGCTGCTCGACAAATCGCTGATACCCTTCCAGGCGTTCCTTCAGACCTGCAAATTGCGGCCAATACGCCGCCAGTCCGATCCCAAAGATCCCTACTTTTACGGGTTTGCGGGAGTTTCCGGTCATGCGCGCTCCTACTTTGCAAGATTGCGGCGGACTCAGTCCAAATGAAAGACTTCTTCCAGTTCCACCATCATTTCGTCGGCATGACCGCCGGTCCCTTCGAAGTAGGGCGCCATGAGGTCCTGCCATTTGTTGTTGATCGCCTCCCGACTCATGCCCGCCAAGGCGGTCTCGAAGGTGTCCGGAGTTTCAAAGTAACCAAACAGCAGCCCGTCCGGCCGCATGAAGAGGGAGTAGTTGTGCCACCCTGTCCTGGCGAGGGCCGCCTTCATTTCGGGCCAGACCGCTACATGATGCTGTTTGTATTCCTCGATCTTGTCTTGTTTCACTTTCAGCAGGAAACCGACTCGGGTCATTTCAGGCTCCTTTCGTTGACTTTTTCGACATCTGTGCCGGCGCCGCGGACCGCGGGCGCCGTTACCTGACGAAGGCCGCCGCTACACCGCCGTCCACAGTGACGGCTCCTCCGGTGGTTCTGGAAGCTCGGGGACCGGCCAAGAAGGAAACGGCTTCGGCTACGTCTGCAGGGGTCACGTTGACTTTCAACGTAGTGCGCTTGCGATAGAACTCGTCCAACTCTTCGGGAGCGATGCCATAGCTGGAAGCCCGTGCCGCGCGCCAGCCCGCATCCCAGATGCCGCTGCCCTGCATGACTGCATCCGGCAATACGCAGTTGACACGCACCCCCATGGCGCCGCCTTCTTCGGCCAGACATCGCGCCATATGCAACTCGGCGGCCTTGGCTGCACTGTACGCCGCTGCATTCTTGCCGGCGTACACGGCATTCTTGCTGACGACATAGACCAGGCTGCCGCCCATCTGCTGTACCTGCCAAAGGCGGAACGCCGCCCGACTTACGTTGAAATAGCCCTTGACCAGAATGTCCATGGTGCGATCCCAGTCCCGATCCGACGTTTCGGCCAGGGCGGCGGCTATCGCTATGCCCGCATTGCTGACCACGACGTCCACGCCGCCGTAGAAGACGGCCACCTCCTGAAAAGCCGCCTCCACGGCGGCGGCATCGGTCACGTCGCAGGCGATGGCCACGGCTCTGGTGGACCCGTATGCGGCACGCAGGGCCGCGGCGGCGTCTTGCGCCGCGGCGTAATTGAGATCCAGGATGGCCACATGGGCATCATCCGCGGCCAAACGCCGGCAGATAGCGAGTCCGATGCCGGAAGCGCCACCCGTTACGCATACGACCCGCCCCGCCATTTCCTTGGGGGCCGGCTTGAGCGAAAGCTTGTACAGCTCCAAAGGCCAATATTCGATGCCGTACGCCTCTTCCGGCGTAAGACTGACGAACTCGTCCACGGCTTGGGCGCCGTCGATGACGGGAATGGCCCGGTGGTACAGTTGGTTGCTGATGTCCGCGGCGTTGGCATCGGCTCCGGCGGTAATCATGCCCAGTCCAGGGATCAGGATGATCCGGGGGAACGGATCGGTCATCACGTCCCCTGCAGCGGCGTGGTCCTGGAAGTAGGCTTCATAAGCCGCCACATACGTCGCCATGCCGTTCCGTATGCGGTCCACCAGGACGTCCCCGGCCTCGTTCTGCCGCGGATCCCAGTCGACGAAGAGCGGCAACCGCTTGGTATGCACCAAATGGTCCGGGCAAGCCGCCCCGATCTGCGTGGATGCGGCAATGTCCTTCTGAGCCAGGAAATCCAGGACCGTACGGCTTTGATCCAGCTTCAGAACGGCGGGGCGGCGTGCGCTGACCATGCCTCGTACGGCGGTCATCAAGCGGGACAGGAATGCAGGCGAGTAGGCGGGGCGGAGAACCCGAAGATGGTTTTTCTTCTCGTCTTGCGCCGCGCCGACGAAATCTTCGGCTTCCTGGATGATCCGCAAGGTGTTGGCATAGCAGGCGGCCGAGGTTGCTCCCCACGTCACCAGGCCGTGTTTGCCCATCACCACGCATTCGGCGTGCGGATTGGCTCTCAGGCCTTCTCCAATCCACTTGCTGAGGGTGAAACCGGGCCGAATGTAATCGACCCAGATCATGCGCTCTCCCCAAATGCGCCGACAGACCTCCTGCCCGTCGGGTAGACAAGCCAGGCTGATGACGGCGTCCGGATGCGTATGGTCCACGTGCTTGGCAGGGGTGAAACCGTGCAACAGCGTCTCGATAGACTGACGCGGGCGGTCGAGCTCATGCGTGGTGTGCGACAGATATTCCACCATGTCTTCGTCGCTCATGGCCGAGCGCGTCATCAACGGCAGGATTTCGGCGAGCCGCAGACCCGCGAAGCCCGCCTCTGGGATGGTCGCCACGTCGCTGCCGGAACCCTTGACCCACAGCACTTCGACTTCCCGCCCCATATGGTCGGTTTCGATCAACTTGACGCTGGTATTGCCGCCGAAAATATTGCAAACGCTGCGATCCCGGCCCAACAGATTGCTCCGGTACACCAAGCCGTCCAAAGCGGGCAGCGCGGCGGCCTCCGCGTCATTCCAATAATTTGCAGGCATGAATTACTCCAGCAGGATCATGGACGGAGATCCGAGAAAGTCGATCTCCCATCGAATCAGGACCGCAACGCGCGTAGTCCGGCATACATGTAACTAGGATACAGGGTCACCTTGCCCAGCAGCTCCGCCAAGATCTGGACTTCGGCGGCGTGCTCCATGCGTTCCAGATTGATCAGGGCCTCGTCGAGATGCCGGCCCACCGTCAGACTGCCGTGATTGCGCAATATCAAGGCGTCGTGGTCTTCGATCAGTTCCCGGATGATGCGGGCGTCGTCGGCCGAGGAGGGCATCCCGAAGGCGCTGGTCGGGACGTCGCCCAAGGCCACCGCCACTTCCGGCACCATCAAAGGCTGCAAAGGCTTCTCCGCCACGCTGAGCGCGATGCTGCAGGGGGGATGGGCATGCAAGACGGCCCGCACGTCGGGCCTGACGGCCAGGGCTTCCAAATGCATAGGGGTTTCCGAGGAAGTGCGCAGGTCCGGATCGGCGGCAGGAGATACCGTGGTACCGTCGGGTTTGAGCACAAACAGATCGGCGGTCGTCAGGCGTCCCTTGCACAGACCCGACGGCGTAATCAGAACGTCGCCGTTGGCCAGACGGACGGATATGTTGCCGTTGTTGGCGGTCAAGAACCCCTTGGCATATCCAATGCGACCGACTTCCACGATCGCCTCCCGCAATTGGGTTTCCGTGGCGTCGTCGCCATAGCGAAGCAGTGACATCGGCAGAGGACTCCTGCAGGCAACTACAGTGAATGCGGAGTTACTGATAGCCGCCGGACGTCGCCGTCGACCCGCGCTCCGCGCGAATCCGGTCTTCGTAACCGCTCGCTCGGTACGCCGCTATGGGATCCGCAGGCACATCCAGTTCCCGCCGCACCTGTTCCAGCAAAGGTCTGACGTCCGTGCGGTTGGCATCTACCAGCAGCTTATGGGCCAACAGAACCTCGCCCTCCGCCTGCAATGCTTGCAGTTCCGCGCGGGGCACCAACAAGGCTTTGGCAAAGGCTTCTTGGCAGTTGAGGACCGACATGATCATGGGGGCCAACTTGCCCTCTACGTTATGGGCCTGATCGATCATGTAGGCCACATGGCGGGCTCCGCGGCGCATGTGTGCCTCCGGACTGTCCTCGGCCGCGACCAATTCGTTGTAAATGAGAAACAGCTCCAGAGGATTTACGGAACCCACGATGAGGTCGTCGTCGGCATACTTGCGATTGTTGAAATGGAAACCGCCCAGCTTACCTTCGTCTAGGAGAAAGGTCACGATCTGTTCGATGTTGACCCCTTGGGCGTGATGGCCCAGATCCACCAGCACTTGGGCCTGCGCCCCGAGTTTCACGGACCACGCGTAGGCCGTACCCCAATCCGGGATGTCGGTACTGTAGAAGGCCGGTTCAAAGAACTTGTACTCGATCAGCATGCGACTGTCGGCGGGCAAATGCCGGTACACGGTCTGCAAATGCTGCTCAAACCGCCGCTTGCGTCCCCAGAGAGAATCTTGGCCCGCATAATTGGTGCCGTCCGCAAACCACAGACTCAACAGATCGCTGTCGGTCCGCCGCATGATTTCGCAACACTCGAGAATGTGGTCCAAGGCCAGTTCCTGCGTGCCCGGGTCCGGGTTGCCGAGAGAACCCAAGCGGTATTGATCTTCCTGAAAGACGTTGGGATTGATGGCCCCTATCGCAATGCCGCGCTCGCGGGCATATTGTTTGACGGCATCGTAATCGTCGTCTACGGGCTTGTCCCAAGGAATATGCAAAGCGACCGTCGAAGCAATGCCGGTCATCTTGTGCACCATGGCGGCATCGTCCAGCTTCTGGGGCGTGGTCGTCGCCGCCCCGGGCCAGGGAAAAGCCTTGAAGCGGGAACCGCTGTTGGCATAGCCCCAGCTGGGAGTTTCGACGTGATGCTGCTTGATGCGCGCCTTGACGGCTTCCACGTCGAATCCGCGCTCCTGCAGATCCTCGACCAGCAACTGATAGGCGGCGTTGTTCGTACTCAAGACCCATTCCTTATCTTTCAGCGAGGCGGACAAAGGCACGACGGCGACATGGAGATCTTATGTCAAGGTAGGCGGGTGCGCCATCAGAGATTGCAAGAGCCGGAAACGTTCGTCCCAATACGCCCGCGCGGACCGATCCGCCGTCGGTTCGAATTCCCGCGTCGCTACGGAGCCGCGCACGACGGCTCCAATTTCCTGAAAGGATGCGATCTCGCCGCTGGCCACGGCTTGCACCATAATGTTGCCGGTCGCGGTGGCCTCGGCGGGGCCCGCTATCACCAGACGGTCGCTCGCGTCCGCGGTAGTCTGATTGAGATCTGTGTTTTGAGAGCCCCCGCCCACGATATGGATCGGAGCCAGGACACGTGCCAAGGTCTCCTCCATGCGGGTCAGCACCCATCTGTACTTCAAAGCCAAACTGTCGTGGATGCAGCGCAGAATTTCCGCCCTGCCGTCGGGCACCGGCTGGCCGGTCGCCTGGCAATATTGTCGGATCCGCCGGGGCATCTCGCCGGGCGCCAGGAAGCTGTCGTGGTCGGGATCCACGATGGCGACCGCTCTTGCCGTCTGGCGACTCAGCGCATCCAACTCCGCGTACGAATACCGCGCGCCTTCGCTTGCCCAGGTGCGGCGGCACTCT
>DAOUKB010000016.1:0-14882 GCA_034421855.1 Anaerolineales bacterium | reverse complement strand
CTGCCGAACGTCACCAACATCGCCGTACTGGCCCTGGTCTTCCGGCGCTTTCTGTCGCCCCGGGAGGATGCCCCCATCAACTACATGCTGGGCTTGGTAGGAATTCCGGCGCAGAAGTTTTTGCTCGACATTCACCAAGCCTTGGCTTCCATTGCCGCAGTCGGCGTTTGGCAGTCTTTCGGCTTT
Organism: Anaerolineales bacterium; assembly: GCA_034421855.1. Taxonomy (GTDB): domain Bacteria; phylum Chloroflexota; class Anaerolineae; order Caldilineales; family Caldilineaceae; genus Bin34. Next base: position 14,696 of record DAOUKB010000016.1, on the reverse strand, counting down.
TTCATGGTGATTTGGGTGGCGGCCCTGCAGGCCATTCCCCAGCCCCTCTACGATGCCGGTATGGTGGACGGAGCCTATGGTTGGCGGTTGCATAGGCATGTGACCATTCCGCTCCTGCGCCCGACGGCGGCATTCGTCGTGGTCATCACGACCATTGGGGCTTTGCAGGAGTTCGGGGCCATTTACATTTTGACGGGCGGGGGGCCGGTCTATGCCACGACCACCGCGGTCTACCATATCTATTCGCAAGCTTTCAATTTCACGCGGTTCGGCTACGCCAATGCCCTCTCCATTCTGCTCTTCGCCCTCATTCTGGTCATCGCCTGGGCCCAGAGCCGATACCTGAAATTCGACGAAGAAGTGTACTGACGGCTCGATGAGTACAGTCCGCCGGGAACCCGGGCCGGGGCCTTCGGGCCAGATTCGGGCGTGGATCGGCTACCAACCCGGTCAGGAGGTCAAGACCCTCCTGACGTATTTGCTGATGGCCGTCGTGGGGATCTCCACCGTGGGACCCTTCGTCGTCATGCTGTCGGTCTCCCTGACGCAGGACATCCGCTTCCTGCTCTTTCCCGTCGATTTGATTCCACGCCCCTTGACCCTGGAAAACTTTGGCCTTCTCTTTGCGCGTACGCTGGCGGCGCGGTGGCTGTACAACAGCTTCGTGGTGGCCTCGATTTCGACCCTGGGCGGAGTCGTCACCTCCGCCATGGCCGGCTACGCTTTCGCCCGGGGCAACTTCATCGGCAAGGAATTCCTCTTCTACATCTTCATCGGCATCCTGATCATGCCGGATACGGCTCTGATCATTCCCCAGTACATCCTCTTGTCCAACCTGGGCTTGGTCAACTCGTACACCGCCTTGATTGGGCCTTGGTTTGCCTCGATCTTCGGAACTTTTCTCATGCGCCAGCAGTTTCTCGGCATCCCGCGGGACTACGACGATGCTGCTCACATCGACGGCGCCAATCTGTTTCAGATTTTCTGGCGCGTACTGCTGCCGCAGCTGGTACCCGCGTTGGTGACGCTGGCCATATTGCGGTTCATGGGCAATTGGAATTCCTTCCTGTATCCCCTGATCGTCACCACCAAGGCGGATATGAGGACCCTGCCTGTGGGTTTGGGCACGGTGGCCCGCTCCGGGGGCGATGCCGGCTTGGACATGGCCGGCGCCGTCTTGGGATTCCTGCCGACCTTTCTCGTCTTCCTCTTGGGTCAACGGTATATCATCCAGGGCGTATCGTTGAGCGGTCTCAAAGGATAATCGAAGCGACACCGGCGGGGCGGGACAGCGCCCCTGGTTTGGGTTGAGTTTACGATATGTATAATAGTTATTATACAAAGCTATTTCTACGGCGGTACGCGGCGGCCCAGAGACGCCTACTTGTCATAAACCAGGCAGCCGCAAAGAGTGCGGCCGGGAACAGCTTCCCGCATTCTATGCCTATGCCATGCTCCCCGCGGCGAGACAAGGGACGGGATCCATAATCTCGTGACGCGTGGCCACCGCTGGTTCCGACGAGCGAGATCGATTATTGGTGATGCTTCCGACGGGCGAGATCGATCGTCCGGGTACACGCCGACACGGAGCACACCTTCCAGGTTGGTGCCGGCCTAGGGAAATCGAAACCCACTGTCTGATCAAGAGCGAGGGGTAAGTGGTAAGATGTGCGCGCGACAGGTTTTGTTTGTCGGCCCACCTGAAAGTTTCGCTTTCGCTTCGGATCGGGGATCGCAGTACCCTGCAGCGAGCAGCAGGCCATTGTTTGAAACCTCCAGCGAAGCCCAGAAGTTTTCTCGTGTTATGTCAAACAAATGTCGGGGAACACTAGAGGGGACGGCATGATGCAAGGTCCCGGTAGAGTGCCCCGGCGCACATGACGCAGGTCTTGTTTTTTCGAGGAGAAAGTAGAGATGAACGCGAACATCAAATGGTTATGGCCGCTGATCCTGCTGGTGGCTCTGGCGACGAGCGCCTGCGTGACCGCACCGCCGGCGACCCCCACCACCGAGATGTCCGAACCCGAAGCCGAAATGTCCGGCTTTGTCGTAGGCGTCAGCAACACCTTGGTGGGTAATGGTTGGCGGGAGCAGATGATCTGCGCCATCAAGGCCGAGGCTACGGCCAGCGGCCAAGTAGACAAGGTCATCGTGGTCAATCGCAACGGCGGTCCCACGGAGCAAATTGCGGATCTGGAAGGATTGATTTCCCAAGGCGTAGACGCCATTATTCTCAATCCCACCGACCGCGACGGGCTCAATGCCGTCATCGAATCGGCGATTGCCCAGGGCATTGTGGTGGTCGCAGTCGATCAAGCCGTGACCGCCGAAGGAGCCTACGTAGTCACCAACGACCAGACTGCCTACGCGCGCCTGGGTGCCGAGTGGCTCTTCGAAATTCTGGGGGGCTCGGGCAAGGTAGTGGAAATGCGCGGCATCGACGGTGTGCCTGCAGACAGCGATCGCCACGTTGGGTTCGAAGCCGCATTGGCCCAATATCCGAACATCGAAGTGATAGCGGCCCCCTTTACGGGTTGGGACCCTTCTACGGGCGCCCAGCAGGCCTTGGACCTGATTACCACGCAGGAAATTGACGGCATTTGGACTTCGGGTATCGACTATCCGGTCGTGGAACAGTTCCAGGTCGCCAATGTGGATTACGTACCGATCGTCGGTGCCGACAACAACGGGTTTGTCGAACAGCTCCTCAATCTGGCCGACGACGGGTTAGTCGGCGCGGCGGTAACCAACCCCCCCGCCATCGGAGCCGTGGGCATGGCTATCGCGATCGATGCTTTGACCGGCCAGAATCCGGATCTCGTGACTACGCTTACCCCTAACGTATATACGACGGCGGACACTGAGGAATTGGCAGCCATGTACGCGCCCGACGAGCAAGTAGGTTGGAGCACTTATGTAAATATTGAGCCGTACACCAGCTACGACGGCAGCGCGGATGTTTCGGCCTGCAAGGCGCCGGGCGAGTAGATTCCGGCGGGCTACAGGCCCGGCAGCGAACCATGCGGCAAACTCGACTCCTGTCCTGGCCGCTGCCCATGTATCCAAAGCCTACGGATCCGTAGCGGCTCTCAGGGGCGTGGATTTCGCTGTAAGCCGCGGCGAAATCCACGCTCTGCTCGGCGCCAACGGCGCCGGCAAGAGTACTTTGGTCAAGGCTTTGGCCGGAGTTCACGAGGTGGAATCCGGCTCTCTTTATGTAAACGGCCACCCTTTGATCTGCAAGGTACCGTCAGATGCCTTGCAAGCAGGCATTGCCACCGTTTTTCAGGATCCGGCGCTGCTGCCCGATCTGACGGTCGGCCAAAATCTACGCCTCAGTCGTACCGACCCTACTGTCTTCAAAAAGTGGCTGGCTTGGTTTGAGCTGACACAGCTCCGGTTTTCGGATTTAGTCAAAGAGCTGCCGCTGGAGGTCCTGCGGATTATCGACTTGGCGCGCGCCATTGCCGGGAATCCCCATGTCCTGCTCTTGGACGAAATCACGGCTGCTCTCACCGCGGAACAAGCGGAAAGAGTCTTTGCCTTTCTCGCCCACTGGAAGCAGCAGGACAAGTCGGCAGTCTTGATCACCCACCGCCTGGCGGAAGTTCTGCGCATCTGCGACCGTGCCACTATTTTGCGAGATGGGCAAAACGTCTCCCAGTTGGATACGCGGCGCACCCCGACAGCCAACGACGATGCGGAAGACTTGAACGAGCACACCTTGGTCGCCGCGATGCTGGGTTCGGCCCGACAGATACGCGAACCCTCGCTCCGGGAACCAGCCGCCGCGCAGCGGCAGCCGGGCCCGGCCCGCTTCGAGGTCAGGCAACTGGGGTTCGAGCAGAGCATACAGAACGTTTCCTTTGCCGTTCACGCCGGCGAAGTCCTGGGGTTGGTGGCGTTGGAGGGGCAGGGACAAGAATTGCTTTTCGATTTGCTCGCCGGAGAAAGCAGACCCACGGCGGGCGCTATCGTCGTCGAGGGCCAAGTCCGCCGGTTTCGCTCGCCGGCCGATGCCGTCAAACAGGGAGTCGTCTTGGTACCCGGCGATCGCCAGCAGGCGTTGTTGCCCAGCCTGCCCGTACATCAAAATCTTGCCGTGTCGCTCTTCAACCGTCCCGCGCAATGGCTGACCCTGCCGCGGCATGAAGAGGCGGCAGTGGACAAAGCGGTGAGCCGCCTTGCCATCGACATCCGGGCCGCTTCCCAGGTGCGCAGATTGTCGGGGGGTAATCAGCAGAAAGTAGCCATCGGCAGGTGGTTGGTGGCGGGTTTCAAGACGCTGCTCTGTTTCGACCCTACGCGGGGCATCGACATTCAAACCAAGCGCGAGATCTACATTCTGCTGCGTGAACTGGCGGCGAGCGGAGCCGCCGTTCTCCTTTACACTAGCGAGCTGGCCGAGATTCCCCTGGTTTGCGACCGCGTGCTCGTCATGCACGGCGGGCGCATCGTAGACGAGCAAGATGCCGCCACGGCGACTGAAGCCACCCTCCTGACGGCTGCCCACGGGTTGGAAGCGCTGGCATGACCGTGACGACGCCACGACCGGATCAGAGGGCCTGGGGGCGGGAGCTGGGGCGGAACGGCTGGGTTCTGGGCGTATGGCTGCTGTTGGTCGTCCTCATCGTCTGGTACGGATCGCTGATCCCGTCGTTCGGGACTTTTCAAATCACCTCCATCAGCAAGAACAGCCTCCCGTTGGTGTATCTGGCCATAGGCCAGGCCATAATCGTGATCGCCGGCGGCATCGATCTCTCGTTGGGTTCCCTGTTGATTCTGACCAATGCGCTGGCGGCCAAGTACATGGACGAGCAAAGCTTGGCCGTGGTTTTGGGTATAGGCTGCGCATTGATTTTGGGCCTCGGCTTGCTGAACGCCGTGGTCGGTCTGATCGTCCATACTTCCGGGGTTCCCGACATTGTGGTGACTTTGGCTACCAGCTACGTCTGGTCCGGACTGGCTCTCTGGATTCTGCCTTCCCCGGGGGGCGGCACAGCCCCTGAATTCCGGTGGCTCTTCACCGGCTCTCCTTCCGGCATCGGCGGTACCTACGTCATGCCGCTGTTGATGATGCTGATCCCTGCGGCCGCGGTTTTCCTCATATCCCGGCACAGTCATCTGGGGTTGTCCATGTATGCTCTGGGCAGCAATCGGGAAGCGTCTCGCCTCGCAGGTCTGGACGTGCGACAGGCCAAAGTCGCCTCCTACGGCATAGGAGGCAGCATGGCCGCCTTGGCCGGTCTGGCCACGATTGCCATCACAGGCACCGGCGATCCCCGCTTCAGCGTGGGAGCCATTGCCACGCTGAACAGCATAGCGGCGGTGGTATTGGGCGGGGTGGCCTTGGTAGGCGGTTCCGGATCCGTGCCCGGAGTCGTACCCGCCGGCGTAATCCTGATCATGCTCAACCCTATCCTGAGCGCGATGGGCATCAATCCCAACAACGTGCAGATTATCCAGGGAGTGATGATCGCCGGGGTCATGATGATCGGAGCCTACGGCACCGAAGCAAGTCGGAACGTCATGCAGCGTCTCCGTTTCGAGGTGATGCGGCGTCGTGGGTGAACAAGCATCGACTGCCCGCCGCTCCTCTGCCAGCGGCTGGTTGCGCACCCAGGTCACGGAACAGCCTGCCCTGATCCTCGGCGGAGTTTTGCTGCTCCTGATTCTGGCCACAGGAGCCATCGAACCCAACTATCTTTCCATTAACGGCGCGCGGAGTTCCCTGCTCCAAGCAGCTCCCTTGGGCATCCTGGCCGGAGCGCAAACCATCCTCATGCTTACCGGGGGCATCGACCTGTCGGTCACCATGATCGCTACGGGCTCCGCCTACGTGGCCGCCAACCAGTCCCCGCAAGGGGCTGCCATCGCCATTGTGTTGGGTCTACTGGTGGGGTTGATCGTAGGGACGGTCAACGGTACCGGCGTAGCCGTCTTTCGGGTCAACCCGCTGATCATGACCCTGGCGATGTCCGGCATTCTGTTGGGTCTCTTCACGGCATGGGCCCAGACCATCCTGCAAGGGTCGACTCAAGTACATCCCTTTATCAAGACTTTGGGAGCCGGTTCCTTTCTGAACAACCAGATTCCCTTCAGCGTCGTCGTATGGACGTGTATGGCCCTCGGCATTTCTTGGCTCCTAAAACGCACGGGTTGGGGCCGATTGCTGTTTGCCGTGGGCGACAACGAGGTGGCCGTCCGATTTGCCGGCGTCAAGGTGTGGCAGGTGCGGATCGTGGCCTACATGGTGGCTGGAGTGCTGGGTTCCATCGCAGGCATTTTATTGGCGGGGCGGACCGGTGCGGTGGATTTGCAGTTGGCGAACGCTTTCCTCTTGCCCTCGGTCGCGGCGGCCGTCATCGGCGGTACCTCCATCTTCGGGGGCGTGGGCGGCTACACGGGCACCATCATAGGCACGTTGATTCTCAGTGTATTGAATTCCTTGCTTACTTTCCTCAACGTGGGCCAGGACATCCAGCAGGTGGTGTACGGCTCCATCATTTTGATCTTGGCCTGGAGCTACGCGGGCATTACGGGCAAAAGCGCCGAATGAACCGGATGCCGATTTTCCGCTGAGGGGATCCCGCCGTCCCCATTGCCATGACTGGTCACCAGAGAATTTCTTTCCCCCACACGGATCTGACGATTTCCTATCTGTTGCAAGGAGACTCCAGTGCTCGACCGGCTCTCTTGTTCCTGCATGGAAATATGGGTACCAAGAGTTGGTGGCAGCCCCTCTTCGACATCTTGCCCGACGAAATGTATCTCTTGGCCCCGGACTTGCGCGGCTGCGGCGCCACGCAAACGGCCAGCCCGGATTTCAGTCTGCCCGCCTTGGTAGGAGACTTGGACTGCTTCGTCAAAGGACTGAAGCTGTCTTCCCTCGCATTGGTGGCGCACTCGACGAGCTGCCCGCTGGCCATAGAATTCGCCCTCCGCTTCGGGTATCTGTTGCATTGCCTGGTCCTAGTGGGCTGCCCGCCCCTGACAGGCATAGCCACGCCCCCTGAAGCCTACAGACACTTTCAGCAGGCGCTTCGGAATCGCAGCCTCGCGCAGGATCTGATGGCAGCGCTCTTGCCCCACTTGAATCCCAGCCAAAAGGCCGACAGGACCTTCATGGAGCAGCTGACGGAGGAGTTTCGAGGAATGTCGCCCAAGGCGCTGGACAGTTTTACGCGCAATCTGGAGCAGTGGGACTGTGGGGACAGAATCAATGCGCTGCGGGTGCCCCTGCTGTTGGTCAGGGGCGAAAACGACGTGATTGCCCCGCATGCCATGACGCTGCAGACTTTGCTGGCCATCCGGGGAGCCAACAATCTGGAAGTCATCAAGGGCACGGGCCATGCTCCCATGGTGGAAAATCCCACCGCCTTCGCAGTCCGGCTGATCGACTTCGTCTATCAGGATGTCGAGGACCTTGCCGACGCGCAGGAACCATACCTCTAGAGCGCAGCAGTCGGTTATGTCAAATCAGCAGGCGTACGCATTGCCGAGACGGGGGCATTGGCAGCAGACGTCGCGTGTGACTAGGGGCCTGCCGACGCGACCAATACCTCTCTTGGATACTTCTCTGGGAATTATTCTTCGTTGAACAGCCAATGGATCGTTGCCGCCGCCAGCCACAGAGCCACCAGCCACAGCAGGAAAACGACCGCTACGCGGTATCTTGCCGGTACATAGGCATCCAGAAATCTTCCCATCCGGAATTCTCCTTCACTGGACCAGACTACGACAATCCGGCTCTGCCCCTATGGTTTTTCCATCCGGCGCCGCCGCCGAAGATGCCGGCTGTCTCGTTGCATTTCCGTCCTCGACAATCGTCTCGAGCCGGCGGAGCAGGAGTCAAGGCCCGCGGTCAGTAACGCAGAAAGTAAATGCGGCGGAGACGCCTCTGCAGATTCCGCCATTGCCTTTCTGCCGGCTCTCGAGCATCGTCCGGGTCCGCCTCGGGAGCATATCGGATCCGCACCGTAGTTTCTGTGATCAGGGTGATCTGCCGGTACATGGCCCTGGCATCGTGTTCCTCGACTTTGCGCTTGGCGGCCAGGAAGGCAAAAAACCTGTCGGCGAACTCGGATTCAGTTTCCCATGCCCACTTCCCTCGGCCTAGACGGCGTCCCCAAGTCAGCAGTGAAGTCCAAGGGTCGCGCGCCGCAGGGCGCCGGCGCAGGAAGAGGAGCGCAATCACGAGCGTCAAGAGAAATGCACTTCCGCCGAGGACGGGCCGCCAAGGAAAATCCGTTGCGGTAGAGACTCCGAAAAGACGGAGAGCCTCCATGTCGGCTCCGCCGGCCATATCCGTCGATTCCAACGCTTCCAAGGAAGTAGGCAAATAACTCCGATCCAATGCCTGGCGCCCTGCCGTGGGTTCGAACGGTATCCAGCCCAGGCCTGGAAACCAGACCTCCGGCCAAGAATGGGCTTGGGCCTCGGTAATAATCCACTCTTCCGTATATTGCGTGAGATAACCGGGGGCATATCCAGTGGCAAACCGCACAGGAACGCCGCGACTGCGCATCAGTACCACGAACGCGGTCGTGTAATAGTCGCAATATCCGCGGCCCAAGTCGAACAGAAAGTAATCGGCTACGTCCTGGACCCCGGCTCCGGGCAGAGCGACCTGCAGATCGTAGGGATATTGCCTGAGGTATGTTTCTACGGCCAATCCCAAATCGTAAGGCGTCGCCGCGGCGACGCCCAATTCGCGAGCCAGCTCCAATGTGCGGTCGGTCACTGTGGCCGGCAGGGCCAGATAGGGCGCCAGACTTTCCGCCGGAATCTCGGTATAGGATTCCCAGGACACTTCACGTAGAGCCACCTCGCTCAGGATGGGTATGGCCGAAAGCACAGAGTACGAGCCTCGGTTCAGATTTCGAAAAAACAACGGTACGCCCACCTGGCTGAGCTCGGGCCTGACGTTCACGGAAAACTGAATGGGCTCGGCGATGGCGTAGACCAGAGAAGAAACGGCGGTTACATCCACCGCCTGCCAGACTTCTCGCCGGTAAGGATACGGCGGCAGGGCCAAACGGGTATTGGCATCGAGTATCTCCGCGAAAGCCGGATTGGGGTTTGACCATCCGCGACCGTCGTATTGCTCATAGACGGTCCCCCGCATGTAGAAGCCGCGGTCCTCGGAAAAGGGGTAGTTGGCGGTAACTTGCATAACCACCTGGGTCGAAAGATCGGGGGCATCGCCCAGCAAGAAGCCGTTGGGGAGTCCCCCTGCAGCGCGCCGGCTTTGACCGCCTACCGGACTCTGCAGATCAGGAAACATGCGCTCTCCCAAATCGCTGGTGGCCGCATCCATGGGCTGCAGGGTGTCCTGTACCCACTCGGTCAACTTGGCGATGTCGATACTAGGGACGATGCCCGCCGTCAGACCCATGACGAGCAAGGCGCTGCCCACCCCGACGGCCCGGTCCAATCCGATCCCTTCCGGATAGTCTACGCCTTGCTGCTGCCAAGTCTGGACCAACTTCAGTTGGTGGCTCCACGCGAACAGCGCAAAGAGGAGCGCCAGGTAACCCAACAAGTACAGTCTCGACCCCTGACTAAAGTACAGAACGTAGACCAGCACCGCCAGCGACGGCGTCAAGCAGAGCAGTACCGACCGTTCCTGCAGGAACATGAACGTGGACTGCAGAGTCAAGAGCACCAGGACGGCGCTGCCGATGGCAATCAGGATCAGGTCGTCTTGTTGGGCGCCTGTACCCCTCACGCCTTCGAGCCAAAAAGACAGCCGAGCCGAAAACCCGGTCAGCGAAACCGCGCCTTCTTGGATTACAAAGCTCCACAGTTGCATGAAGAACTGATCCAGACCTTCATATTCCGCGGGACGCCATTGGAACCAACGCCCCGCCATATTCGTCACTTGTTGCAGCCAGAGACCGACGCTCAAGAGAACGGATCCCGCCACGGCGACGGTATTGCGCACGGGGAGGCTCCTGCCGCTTCCCCGTCGTACGGGACGCAGCCACGCCCACAGCCACAGCATTCCCGCGACAGGCGCGACGGCCAACGGCAAATGGGCGGCTTCGAAGTTGACCCACTCGGTCTGCCGCAAAGACCCGACCAGGGCCAACTGCAACGACACCATGAGCCCAAGGGAAACCCATCCCTTGGGGGGCCGCAGCTTGGCGACAAGGGTTTCGAGCCAGACGCGCATGCAAGTCTCCCGGGAGACCTACGCTACGCCTGCGGTACCGCGGCGATCATCCTACAATTTCCTCTACCTTGACTTCCACGACTCCGCCGAACGGGGTCGACAAGAATTTCTTCTTTTGACGTCGATAAGTAATCAAGGGCGTGTAAGAGCCGTCGGTTTCCAGGATCGTCAACGGAAAGGCGGCCAGCCGCGCGTTCAGACGGGACGATATACGAGCTCCTCTCTGGCTGGGATGGCGGACCAGCAGGATCCCGCAATCCAAACCTCTTTGTTGCTGAGAATTCAATTCGGCCAGCCACATCATCGTGCGTTGCTCCCGATGTTTCTGCAGGGTCGCCCCTGACTCCTGGGAAGCCGACTCCGAGGAAGCGGCAGCCGCCGGGTGAGGGGTGACCACCAGCAAGGAGTCTTCTTGCTGAGAGCGGGCCACGAGATGGCTGCGCGCCAAGAGCCGGTGCAGGGGCAAGGTCCCGACTTTCACCCCGGCCAACAGGCGCAGACTGGACCACATATGCCCGGTCCCCTGACCCGGTACCTGAGAAGTCACGTGGGTCTCCGTCTCCGCACACAAAAGACCGCACTGGCTCTGATCGCTGGCATGCACCGTCTGCGCCACGAGACTGCCGGCGACGGAGATGGCAAATTCCAGTGTGCCCGTAGCGCCGTCGCCTACGTGATCCAGCCCATGCAGATTAAGGACCACCATAAGGCGGGTACCGGGTTCGCTCTCCAATTCCGCGACCATGAGTTCTCCCTGACGGGCCGTGGACGGCCAGTGGATCAAGCGGTGGCTGTCCGAGTACGCATACTGCCGAATCGTGGGGGCCTTGGCTTCTGCTCTCAGGCGCCTTCGTTGTTGTATGTTCCCCCGACGGCTTCTCTGAGGGTACGAGGTCTCGGGCAAGACGATAACACGGGGGTGAACCAGAATCTGTGTCGATTCGCTGAAGTCGCGTTCGGCTTGGAAGAGGCCGACGGGATCTCCGAGCACCAGTTCCGTAGGTCCTAACTGCAAGCGGCCCCTGCGCTGACACACATGCTGCTCGGACCAGTCGGTATGGGTCTGGCCGGCACAAGCGACTACCCGTTCCGCAGATACCCGTTGGTGCTCAGGCAGCTTTTCGACCACGCGGCACCACAGGACCGGCACGACGCTGGAATTCGCAAAAAAACTTTCTACCTCCAGGACATCGCCTACCAGCAGGATCCGATTTACGGCTTTGCGTTGCAGCGCCAGCCGCGGCACTTGGAGCCGTAGCCAGCCGTAGGAGAAGCCGTAGATGCTGGCCCAGGCGCAGATCAGCCCGATCCAAATCGGGCTGGGGACGATCAGCTGGACAATCAGCAGCAAGGGCAGCAGCAACAAGGGCCAGACGACACGCGGCCTAATGCGCGTCTCGGCATCCAGACCCGCATTGGCGATGCGAGTCGGAAGTTCCGGCAGCGCCTGGCAAACGGCGCGGAAACTCCAGCCTCCGCCGGTAGCTATGTGGCAGCCCCTTTCTTACCCGACAGGAAAGGGCGCAGGCGAGTGTGGGGGACCCGGCGGCTCAATCCGGCCGACCCTCGGTATCCGCGTTCAGATCTTGCAGCAATGCCTGCAGTTTCGCCTGGTCCAGGTTCGCTTCCGGATATCCGGAAATTTCGATCAAGGACATGTGCAAGGCTTGATGCAGTCGGGGATGGGAAGTCGCACCGGGCATATGCTTTTCCAGGATGGCTTTGGCGCGCTCGTCGTTGAGCAACTGGACGAGCGTCGTCTGGACTGTGAATTTCATGGCTTTCGCTCCTTGCGATTTCGGGCTAGGGATTGTATGCGGGGCCAACGCGCCAGAAGCCTAGGCCCCAATCAGGACATCTGAGTTTTGCTTCTGCCACTGGAGCTGCAGGGGCGTGGATTCGTGGGGTTTGAAGCGGGTGCGTACCTCTGTGGGCCTAGTCCCTACGACCTCGATTTCCTCCAAAGCAGTACAGCCCAAGTCGTACGTTCGGGCATAGTGCAGAATGCCCATGGCCTCGGGATCGAATCCCATGATGTACGTCATGAGGGCATCCACGGCAAAGACGTCGACTCCGGCCGCCACGACGTCGAGGGCAATGGCATCGGTACCGCCGGGTCCGTTGCCTTGGAGGCCGGTGATGCCGTCCACCACCGAAATATCAGGGGCCAGATGGCGAGCCACACGGATCAGATTGATGTTCAACAGTTTGGCCTCGACCGGCTGGCGCCGGTCGGCATGGGACGGAAAGCCATGCATGAGTACGCGGTCTTCTTGGTGCAGGGTACCCATGATCATGTTTTTCAGAGCCAACGTCACGACACAGACGTCGTGCGTCTTGGCCCGCGCCAGGCTGATCGTACAGGGAGCAGCCGTTACGGTACGCGGCATGCGCACCGTCGTAGGTTGTTCTCCCGCGGTAAAGATCGTGGTCTCTTCCCAGCGCGTCTCGGCATGCAAATCCTGGAATTCCATTTCGACGTCATATTCCGCTTGCAGGTCCAGATACCCAAACGCGGCAAATGCGCGCTGCGTGGAACCGGCGCTTCCCTCTGCCACCAAGACGCGCCGCGGAGGACGGGCCGCGGACATCAGAAAGTCCATTACGCCGCGCACGGAATCGACATGGCTGGAAGCCAACTGAATCGAATCGGAAAGAAAATTCGGTTTTACGAGGACTTCCTCTGCGAGCTTGGGTTCTACTTCGCTGCGGACGGAGTCCAAGGCCTGATAAGTAGCCAGACGCCGATCTCGGCTGCGTATTAAAGCCACACGTGCGCTACCAGGCATGAAGTTCTCCTTGCGGGACGGAGGCGACAACCGACATGCAGAAAGTACCTGCCAGGGTCCTTCCGCGACCCGAAGCAACTCCCCGGCCCCGGCCTTTCCCCGCGCCTGCATCTCGCTTGGGCAGGCCAGCGGGGCAGGCAGGTTTCTGGCGAGCTCGGGACAGCTCCGCGGCGTCGACCATGTTCATGTAAAGGCCGATTGTACGTCAAATGGAAATGCAGCGCCGCCGTTGTTTGGCGGCAGGGCCGGCGTACCGCAAAATGGATAGCTGACTTTGCCCGTTCCGCCTTCTTCAGGTCCGTAAAGAGGTCTGGCCATGCCGAATGCCGCCGTATTGGAAAAACTCGCTACCTTCGACACGCCTACTATCTGCAACATCATCGAACTCTTCAACGTGCGTCCTCGCAACGTGGGCTTCATGGACGATCGCATCAAAGCGGCTTTCCCGGAGATGGGACCCATAGTGGGCTTCGCCGCCACCGCCACGTTCCGGTCTGATGCCGCACCTCAGGGCGCGGACGGTTACAGCAGCAACGAAGACCAGGTGGAACTCTTTGCAACCCTCTCCGGCCCGCCCATCGTAGTCTTTCAAGATTTGGACGATCCGGTGGTGGCGGCCACGTTTGGTGAAGTCATGTGTACGACGTACCAGACATTTGGGGCCGTGGGCCTCATCACCAGCGGGGCCGGACGCGATCTGGACCAGGTCAGGGCTCTCGATTTTCCCGTTTTTACCAGCGGCACCATCTGCGCCCACGGCTATTGCCACTTTCCGCAAATCAACGTGCCGGTACGGGTAGGGGGTATCAGCGTCATGCCGAACGACCTGCTGCATTGCGACGTGAATGGCGTCTCGACCGTCCCGGTATCCATTGCCAGTGAAATCGCCGACATCGGCGACGAATTCGTCGCCGCGGAAGGCATCATTCTGGACGCTTTACGCGGACCGGAACCCTCCCTGGCCCAATACCGAGCAGCTCGCCGCGAAATGGGTGCAGTAGTCGATGAACTGCGGCAACGCGTGGCCCGAAACTAACTGCACCGAACACCGGCTGGCATCGCCACGCCGCGCTTCAGGCACCCCCATATCACCCGGCACGGACCGCTTACCGCTGCTGCCTCTCGGCCCTGACGGGGTTCACGGGGCACCGCTGTATGGGACCCAAAGGCGGCGCAGCGACGGCAGCCGGCAATCAGGAGAGCGGAGAGGGAGGGATTTGAACCCTCGAGGGTTTTGCCCTACGAGCTTTCCAGGCCCGCGCACTAAGCCAGACTATGCGACCTCTCCCAGCGTACCCGCATTCTAACGCTTGGGACTTGTTGTACCCAAACTCCTGCACAGCGTAGGCTGTGCACGGGCCGTTAGGGTAGTCCGTTGCCAACGCCCCTCGCCGCCTCGCAAGCCCCCCATTCATGGGTCGCGGCCATTGTACTACAGGGTTGCATGTGAGCTTATGCATAACAAGATACTGTCTCGCAATGCCGGATAGCAGATTCGACCTCGATTTTTCTGTGCCCGCCTGCAGTCGTTGCGGCTCATACGTGGTCCTCCAGCCCTAGCGGCATCTGCCCCGCCTCCGGGAGGGGCCCGACATTTTCGTGCCGGTGCGCCTGGCCCTCACCCCACTCCCGGACCGGGACGCGCCTTGGCCTGGGTGTACCGGAAACTGGGTTTGACGAGAATACCGACGTACCCGGTGACGCATTGAATATAGAATCCTGCCGAACGA
>DAOUKB010000015.1:0-13869 GCA_034421855.1 Anaerolineales bacterium | reverse complement strand
GCACTATACGTCCGCGGGTCTTCCGCTCTCCTGGGGACACCGGCCTGGCCGATGCCGAGGGGGCTACTACTCGTGGGAGGTGCTCACCCCAATCACTAAGGTCGCGGATTCGAACCGTCTTGTAGGATACTTGGCTCTTCCTTCCCCGCAGCGGCAGGGTATCCAGAGCGTAGGTACCTGCCGAGCAGAACTCCGTCAGATCGGGAGCGAAAGAATCGGCCAGGCTGCAGTCCAGGATGGGTTGCACCCGGACTCCAATCCGCGCTTTGCCCCTGCCGGCTGCCAAGGCGGCCGTGATGTCGTCCTCGTCGATCTCCCTGTGCGGCCAGCCTTCCGCGCCTCGGACCAGCTTGGGCAGGGGGGTGGTCACAAAGATCCACCCTGCGTCTTCGCCGTCGAAGTCGTCGTTGGTCAGAGCACTCAGGGTCTCCCGCTGCGCGTGGCGGGACCAGTCGGCGCCAAGCCTCTCGTAGAGGCCGCGTTTTTGGGAGGCTGTAACCGCGCGGGTCGTCACCACCTGCGAATAATTCCCGGAACCCTGGTGCAAGTCGCCGCGGAAGATGTATTGCAGTTCGTAATGGGTGGCACCGGCAACTTTCGGAAAGACGGTAACCAGCATGGGGAGACTCGATGTGTTCTCCTCCCAATGCACCAGCGTCGAGGCCGCCAGTGGCGTCCTGGCGTGGAAAGCCGCCGGGACGTGGGCCGGGATAATTACCGAAGTGTTAGTCGTACGTCCGGTCACGCCCTCGATCGAAACGCGTACGCGTTCATCGTTCCAGGGCACGGCCGCGTAGTACGTATACGGGCCGTTTCCCCCGCCCGCCTCGTCTACGCCGATGTGCTTGGTCAGGCCCGTTATTGTCCGGCCCGCCGGGTGCCACCGGGTGACGGTGAGAATCCAGCCGGGACCGTCGACGGCGCCGTCGGCCTTCTCGAGATCGGGCTTCGGCTCGATGCCGCTGAAATCGACGCGCACATAATGGCAGCGGAAATCGCCACAGTCCCAATTGGTGCGGAGGGGAGAGGAGCCCACTACGCCGAAGGCCCGGCCGAGGTCTCGGCTCTCGTCGGCGCTGAGAGTTCTGTCTGCGGCCCACCCTATGTGGGTGACTCGGACACTCGGGTGTGCTTCCTGTGCCGATACGGCGGTGGCTAGGCCCCATAGCGTCAGCAGAGCCGCCGCTACGCCGAGGCCGAGCCTCCCGGTCCACGCCGCTGCATGGCCATGCCTCTCTTGGATCTCATCGTCTTGCCTCCTTGCAATTATGTTTTCATACCGAGATCCTAGGGCCCCGACATCGCTGAAACAGCACAATTAATAATATAGACCAGCTTGGCGCAACGGTGAAGGCGTTTCCGAAGCTCGCGGGCGTGTACTCCCTCATGACGAGGCGCGGATCAGTGACATAGGGTAGGGAACCCCATCGGCCGGGCGGTCCGGGCCCGGTGGGTCGCCCCGCCGCGGACCACCACCGGTTTCGGCATGCCGGGTTTGGGATTCTGCGCACCGAGGTACCTTGGCATGACCGGCCCCCCGACTCCGGCACCGGGCAGCATCCCTCTCGCCGCTTCCGCCGTAGGCGCGAGCGGGGCGTGGGGGCCGCCCGGTGGACGGCAGTGAGGGACGCAACGGACTGCGCGGCGTGGAGGATCGAAGCCCGCCCTATCCGGGTCCCTCCCCAGGCCGCCGGCGCGCAGGGCGGCCATCCGCCGCTGGCGCGCACCCAAGGGGGCGGCATGCCCAGAGGCATCGGGGCGCGGACGCGCCGGCCCGTCCGGCTGGGACTGACCCCGGGGACTCGAGCAGACTGTATACAGGCCGTGGGCCGGATGGCGGGCCGAGGCGATGACCGCGATCCGGGCGGGGCCGCCGCCTGGGCGCAGGGGCGGGTCCCGGGGATCCCGTCCCGCCGCCATCGCCGGCCACCCCGCACCGATGACCCAGCGCGGTACCCGTGGCGGCATCGGGGGGAGAACGCCTGCCGAGCCTTCCCGCCATGGCGGGGCGTGGCCCCCGGTAGGCTCAGAACGCCGCTGCGTTTCGGGCGATCTGCCCGATCCGGGCTAGGGGACTGGGGACTCAATGATGTTGACGACACCCCCTAAAGTCAGATCGGTCCTTTGCCCATGCCGCTCGATGCGCTGATAGGCAAGCCAAGCCACTTCATTGCCCGCTGCCTCACAGATTGCAGGATGTCTCTGCCTTCCGGTGGACCGAGACGGCCCGCGCCGAATATGGCCGTCTCGGTATCGGATAGCCGCCGTTGGAGCAATTTTTCCTGACTGTTACGATTCGGGAGAGTGCGACCCGGTATTGGAGTCGCTTTCCCTGCATCATCAAGGACGGAATGGGCATGGCGCAGCTGCGGGCAGGTGTGATCGGTCTGGGCCGGATCGGCAGCACCTTCGACGAAGAAATCGATCGGGGCGGAGTGTTTTTTCTACCTTATTGTCACTCGCCCAGCTACGTCAAGTCGGACTTGACCCAGCTGGTGGCGGGCGCGGACATCCACGCCGGACAGAGAGACGCCTATGCGGAACGCTGGAATCTGGACCCCCAGCACGTATACGCGGACTATCGGGAGATGCTGGACCGGGCCCAACTGGACATCGTCAGCGTTTGCACTTCGGCGCGGGTGCGGCCCCAGATTGTGGTGGATTGCGCCCGAGCGGGCGTGAAGGCCATCTGGGCCGAGAAACCTATGGCTCCCAGTCTGGTCGAAGCGGACGAAATGGTACAGACGTGTGCCGAAACCGGCACCGTGCTGGCCATCAATTGCTCTCGGCGTTGGCATCCCCTCTTCGATCAGGCCCATCGGCTCGCGACCCAGGGAGATCTGGGGGATATTCTGCATGTTACCGGGTATGGGCAGTGCGGGCTGTCCCATAACGGCAGCCATCTCATCGATACCCTCGGCTTTCTGGCCGGCGGCACGGTCCTCTGGGTATGGGGGGAGGTGAATGCGGAAAAAGACGGAGGCCCATACACGGATCCCGAAGGGAACGGCTACCTGGCGTACGACAACGGCGTACGCGGCTTTCTGCGAGGGATGCCTTGCGGAGCCGCCTCCTGGGACTTCGAAGTGATCGGCACGGAAGGCCGTATTCGCTCGTCCGCGCACGGCCAAGACTTTGCATACTACAAAATGATTCCGGGCGGCATCCGCGGGGGCAAACTGCCGGTTCGCGTGCCCTATCCGTGGCCGGCCTATATGCGCAGCATGGGGGAAATCATCGTGGCGGATCTGGTGCACTGCATCGAGACCGGAGACAGTCCCCGCTGTGCCGGCACCAACGGCCGGGAGGCTCTGGAGGTGGCTCTGGCGTTGCGGGAGTCTCATTTCCGAGGGGGGCGCCGGACGGATCTGCCCCTGGCCGACCGCACTTTGACCATGTGGTCCCGGGACGTGCAGCACGACGCCGTGCCGGCCCGTATTCGCCGCCGACAGGCGACTTGACCCGCCGAACTCGTCGGAATCGATGCCGTCGGTCCCGGAGAGCCATGCCCCGGTACTCAGTTCCGGTTACGACTCCGAATGAAGTCCCGAAACAGGATGGTTTCGGAGACGTTGTCGCATTCGTTGCAATGTTCCCAGTCGCTCCACACGTATTCCACGGCATGCCAGCCCGGGTATCCGCATTGCGCCATCAGATCCAGGACCCGCCCATAGTCGATGGTGTTTTCGGCCCATGAGGCCTGCAGGCGGTCGCGCCGCGCGCCGCGGAAATGAAAGTGGCTGGCATAGGGCACGAGGACCTCGATGTCGGCATCGGCTACCCCCTGCCGCGTGAAGTGTGTGTAGTCCAACGTCAGGGTCAGGTCCGTCACGCTTTCCAGCAGGCTCAGAGCCGTCTGCGGAGACGGCACGATGGAACCGACATGGGCCTCGATGCTGAACATAAGGCCTCGCGGCTGGGCCTGCGCTAGCCGCCAGGCCAATTCCTCCTCCGTGCGGGCGAGCGAAGCGGCGCGGCTTTCTGCCGGAAAATGTACGCCTGGCAGCGTCGTAACGTGTCGACTGCCGCTGGCTTCCGTGTAGTCCAGACAGCGCAGAAACCAGTCCCGGGCTTTGGCTCGGCGGGCGGGTTCGACGTGATTCAGGGCAAACGGCACGAAGTCCAGATCCATTTGCAAGAATATGTCCGCCGCCGCCAGGCCCAGGTCTTCCAGGCGTGCGCGTAAGGCCCGGCCTGCCTTCTCGGGATACCGGAATTCCTGCGAAGGCTGCAGGTGGGAACGGTTTTCAAAGAGGCCAATGTCGACGCCCTGGAATTCCATGGCCTGAATCAGCTGCAGAGAAGCCTGGTGCGACAGCAGCGGGAAAGTGAAATCGGCACACGCCAGTCGAGTCTGCATGTGGAGTTACTCCTCGTCCATGAACCGCGTGGTGTCCGTTTCCCATTCCGCCGGGGCGATGAAGCCGCCGTCCACCACCAGGGAGGTGCCGGTGATGCCGCTCGAGTCTTCGCAACTGAGGTACAGAACCGACTTGGCGATGTCCTCCGGCGTGAGGATGATGCCCATGGGCACCCGCTGGAGCCGCTTCCGTAGAGTCTCTGCCGGATCGGGCGTGGTGCGCATGTGAAACTGCAGCATCGGCGTATCCACGATGCCAGGGCACACGCTGTTGCAACGCAGTCCGTCCTTGGCGTAGTCCACTGCGATGTTGTTGCTCAATCCCAACACGGCGTACTTGGAGGCGATGTAGGCCGGCGTGTTCCCCTGCGCGATAAAGCTGCCTACGGAGGCGATATTGACCATGTAGCTGCGCCGTTGGCGTCGCAGATGCGGGATGCCGTGCTTGAGGGACAGAAAGATGGACTTGAGGTTGACGCCCATGAGCCGATCCCAGTCTTCGACCGCATACTCGTCTAGGGGAGCCACATGCACGATCCCGGCGCAATTGACGATATGGCTCAGTCCGCCTTGT
Source organism: Anaerolineales bacterium (assembly GCA_034421855.1). GTDB lineage: Bacteria > Chloroflexota > Anaerolineae > Caldilineales > Caldilineaceae > Bin34. The sequence goes on along the minus strand of DAOUKB010000015.1, from coordinate 8,935 downwards.
TCGGCCGCGGCGCGGTCGAGGGAGGCCTGTACCGCGTCCTCTTGCGTCACGTCGCAGTCGTGATAGGTGGCCGATCCGCCCGCGGCGCGTATGTCTGCGGCTACCGCCTCGCCCATGACGGTCTGGATGTCTACGAGGGCGACCCTGGCTCCTTCCCGCGCAAACAGGCGGGCCACCGCGGCTCCCATGCCCGAAGCGGCCCCCGTCACCCAGGCCGACTGGCCCGCCAATCTTCCGGCATCGGTCATAGGTCCTCCTTGCTCAGGCCTGCCTGTCTGGTGTGCTTGGTGCGATCTTGCTGTTTTCCAATACGGAAAATAGGTTCTTCGTCAATGCAAATCTCGGATTTCGGCCAGCGCGGCCCGTACTTCGGCCTGCAGCTGCGCGTCGGCCCGTGGATTGAAGGGGCCGCCTTCTCCGCCGCAGACGTCGTTTCCCAGTTGGTTCAGGGCCTCGACCACCGCGCTGTAGTTGTAGGCCCGACCATTGCGAAATCGTATTTCCTCCAGCGCGGCCAGCTTGGATTCCCAGGCGTAGGCAGTGGCCCAGTCCTGCCGCCGTTGGGCGTTGTTGATGTTGTCGCAGGGGGCCGTAGCCACCACGGCGGTACCCGAGGTGTGGCCCCGGGTGCCCAATCGGGCCGCGTCGGTACTACGGTCGCCTATGCCCCAGATGACGATGTTGCCGGCCGGCGCCTGCCGCACCAGCGGCGGCACGTCTTCCAGACCCGTGCCTACCTTCACGCCGATGAAATGCGGAGAATCCGCGAGCAGGCGCAAGACGGCTCCCATGTCGCGGCGGGCGCGCAGGTAGTAGAGAAATCGAGCGCCCGCCGGCCCGAATTCTTCCCCTAGGGCCATGAGGCCGTCGTACAGGCCTGCCGGCGAAAAGGTGCCTGACAACGGCATGATCAAAATCACGTCCGGGGCGCGGGACAAGGCCAAATGCCTTTCCAGTACGGTCCGCACGTCGGCCAGCGGGTTGGGCACGACGGCCGTCATGAGAATACCCTCGCTGCCCATGATCCGACCCGTATCGTCGAATATCTGGACCTGGTCTTCGCCGCTCAGATGGTGCAGGAGGCTCGTTCCCGCCACGGAGATCACCCGCGGCCGATTGCCCTCGAGGCGATTCCGGCGCATGAGGTACTGGACGTTCCGTTGATGTCCGTCCCGGTCGACGGCGCCGTCGCGAAACGGTACGACCGGAATAGCGATGACGTTGTCCAGATCTTGCAGCAATTGATCGACAGTACGCATGATGCTCCCGCATTTCTCCGCTTGGCTGCCCAATGCTGCCCGGGGCAGCACTGCGGTCTGCCGTCATTATCCCAGAGCCCCGACCCTCTCCGGCAAGTCTGTGCGGACTACGCCCTGGATGCGGCAGGGCGCTTCCCGCGCGCAGCGGGCCGCCTTACGGCAAGCCAGGGGTGTAAATCGAAATTCCGCAACGAAGCATAGCTCCATGACAAGACTTGTAGTGGAGGTTCCGCCTCGGATACGTCGTAGGTTCAGGAGCACGAAGACAGAGAGTCCTGGGAAGTTCAGGCATGAATGACCGCAGACCTCCGTCGCGACAAGAAGGACATTCCATTACCGACTTTCTTCTCGAGAGCGGCCTGACCCTTGACTATACGGCGGGGCGTCGATATCCCGAAGGCGGCTGCCTCCTCTGGCAGCGGCTTTGCCCTGCATGAACGTCCTCCCCGGCGTATTCCCGACGGGCCGTGGCGCACGCGGCGCAGGGGCTACTTCCAAGTCTCTCCCAGGACCCGCACCCAATTCCGATATCCAATGTGCTCCAGCTCGTCGTCGGAGAAGCCCGCCTTTTTGAATTCGTCCAGCAGGTGGGGCAGCTGGGCGGCGCTGGACAGATCGGTAGGCATGACTGCCCCGTCGAAATCCGATCCCAGAGCCACATGCTCTATACCCATGTGCTCCACCATGTAGACGGCGTGCCGTACTATCTCGGCGCAGGAGGTAGAAACGTCGGAGCGTCCGTCTGTCCGTAGGAACCCGACGTGGAAATTGATGCCCACGACCCCCCGGCTTTCGCGCACGGCATCCAGTTGCTTGTCCGTCAGGTTGCGGGAGGCTCGACACAAGGCGTGGGCGCAACTATGCGTCGCCACCAAGGGGGTCTCGGTCAAATCGGCCACATCCCAGAATCCCCTTTCGTTCAAGTGCGACAGATCGATCAGAATCCCCAATTCGTTGCAAGCCCGCACCAAGGCCTTGCCTTGGGGGCTGAGACCGGGCCCTGTATCCGGACTGCTGGGAAACGCGAAGGGGACGCCGCAGCCAAAGACGTTGGGCCGGCTGTGCACCAGACCCAAGGAACGCAAGCCCAGGTCGTAGAAAAGCGGCAGCAGATCCAGGTCGGCATCGATGGGGACCGCATCCTCGATGTGGGGTATGGCGAAGCAGGTCTGTGCTTCGAGCGCGGCCTGCAGCTGGGCTCCGTCGCACACCATGCGGAAGTCCGCCAGGGTACGATCCAAGGCGCGCAGCAAGGCAAACAGGTGCAGGACGTAATCCAGCGCATACGTCTGTTCTATCTCGGCGCCCAGTCCGCGGCTGGCCACAATCGGGCCGTCCGCAGCGGCCCGCGCCGGACTGGGCACGTACATGGCGAAGAAACCTCCCGCCAATCCGCCGGCCTGCATCCGGGGCAAATCCAGATGACCTGTGGCGGACCGTACGGCGAATTGCCCGTCGGGCTGCTCACGACTGCGATGCAGCCGCAGCAAGGTGTCGTTGTGACCATCGATGAGCGGCGGATAGGGAGCTGGGGTAGACATGGATCCTCGAAGCCTGGAGGCGGAAAAATCAGGAACCGGCCTCAATGCCGAGGCGCGGGCGTCGTGGCCGGGTCAGCGGGCTGCCGTCCGGGGCACCAGTTCCCCGATGCCGCGCAGATCCAAGTCTTCCGCCCGGTGACACGCCACGCGATGGCCTCCGGCCAACATCCTCAATTCCGGCGTCTCGGTCCGACAGCGATCCACTACGTATTGACACCGCGGGTGAAAATAACAGCCGGCGGGCGGACTGGCCGGATCCGGCACGTCGCCTTCCAGCACGATCCGTTGGGACCGTTCCCGGGGGTCGGGGCGCGGCACGGCGGACAACAACGCCTCGGTGTAAGGGTGCCGGGGATTGTGGTAGAGGTCTGCGGTAACCCCCTGTTCCACCATTTTGCCCACATACATGACCGAGACGCGGTCGGCAATGTATTCCACCACGCTCAAGTCGTGGGCGATGAAGACGTAGGTCAGATCGAATTCGGACTGCAGATCCTGCAGCAGATTCAGGATTTGGGCCTGCACGGACACGTCCAGCGCCGAAACGGCTTCGTCGGCGACGACCAACTGCGGTTCCAAGATCAAGGCCTTGGCGATGCCGATGCGTTGTCGCTGGCCGCCGCTGAAGGCATGTGGGTAACGGCGCATGTATTCGGGCCGTAAGCCCACGCTCTTCAGCATGGCGGCGACCCGGTCTTCCAATTCCGAACCGTAGGCGATCTGATGCACCCGCAAGGGATCGCCCACCAGGTCCAGCACCGTCATGCGCGGATTCAGACTGGAGAAGGGATCCTGGAAAATCATGCGCAGTTCGCGCCGGTACGGCTTGAGTACCGAAAGTTCCAGGTGGCTGAGATTGACGGTGTCCCCCGCCTTGTTGCGGTACATCAGGTTGCCGGCCGTGGGGTCGTAGGCGCGTACCATACAGCGGCCCGCCGTGGTCTTGCCGCAGCCGGATTCCCCCACGATGGCCAGCGTTTCTCCGGGCAGGATGTCGAAGGAAACATCGTCCACGGCCCGCACATGCCCCACCACGCGCTGCAAGAATCCCTTCCGCACGGGGAAGTGCATCTTCAAATTCTGGACGGAATACAGAGATTCCGTAGTACCGTTGGGCGTGCCGGGCACCGTATCCATGGCTAGTCTTCGTACAGGAGACAGCGTACCAGACGACCGTCCGACAATACCGTCAGCTGCGGATGTTCGACGTTGCACCGGCCCGCAATCACCTTTTCGCACCGCGGGTGGAAGGGACAGCCGGTAGGCCGGTGATAGGGATCCGGCACCGACCCGTGGATGGGATTGAGGCGGCCTTGCCTGCTGTGTCCCAGGCGGGGAATGGATTGCAGCAGAGATTGGGTGTACGGATGCTGGGGATCATGAAAGATGGAATCCACGTCCGCGTGCTCCACCACCTCTCCCAGATACATCACGACCACTTCGCTGCACATTTCGGCCACCACTCCCAGGTCGTGGGTGATGAGCATGATGGCCATGCCCAGCTCGTCCTGGAGCCGTTGCATCAGTTCCAGAATCTGGGCCTGCGTGGTGACGTCCAGAGCCGTCGTCGGTTCGTCGGCGATCAGCAGTTGCGGATCACAGCTCAGGGCCATGGCAATCATGACCCGTTGACGCATGCCTCCGGACAATTCGTAGGGGTAGGCATCGTACCTCTCCTCGGGGTCCGGAATACCTACCAACCCCAACATCTCCACGGCCCGGGCGCGGGCTTCCTCCTTGTCCAACTCCATATGCAGGCGGATGGCTTCCGAAATCTGGAACCCTACCGTATACATCATGCTCATGGAGGTCATGGGTTCCTGGAAGATCATCGCGATGTCCTGACCTCGGATCTGGCGCAGCTGCTCGCTCTCGTAGGGCAGCGCGGCGATATCCACGATCTCCGGAGTGTGATGCGTACCGTGCAGCAGAATCTCGCCTTCCAGAATCCGTCCCGGCGCCTGTACCAGTTGCAGAATCGAAAAGGCCGTTACGCTCTTGCCGCAGCCGCTTTCGCCGACCACGCCCAGGGTGGCGCCGCGGGGTACCGTAATGTCCACGCCGTCCACGGCCCGCACGGTCCCCTCATCCAGCAGGAAATAGGTCTTGAGCCCTTTCACCTCCAGCAGAGGCCCTTGGTCTCCCTGCCGGCGTGTCGTCGTGTCGGGCGTCGGCTCAGCGGCCATAGGGGTCCATCGCGTCGCGCAGACCGTCCCCTACGTAATTGAGGCTCAGGACGGCTACGATTACCGGCACGGCCGCCATCAGCAGCCACGGGGCGTTGGCCAGGGTCTGCACTTTTTGGGCATCCCGCAACAATACCCCCCAGCTCACTACGGGCGGGCGCAAACCCAGCCCCAGGAAACTCAGAGAGGTTTCGGCAATGATCATGCCGGGAATGCTCAGCGTTACGCTGGCAATGATGTGGCTCGTAAAGGAAGGCAACATGTAGCGGAAGATCAAGCCTATCTCCGAGACCCCGTCCAGCTGCGCCGAGGTGATGAAATCCTCTTCGCGCAGAGACAGGAATTTGCCGCGCACGACGCGGGCCAGCCCCGTCCAGCCGACGATGCTGAGAATGACCGTAATGGCGAAATACCGCTTGATGGCATCCCAGTCGTCCGGCAGCGCCGCACTCAGCCCCATCCACAACGGAATGCTGGGAATAGACCGGAGGAATTCGATCGAACGTTGAATGATGTTGTCGAATACGCCGCCGAAATAGCCGGATATCCCGCCGAGGAGAATCCCCAATATCAAGCTTACGGCGACTCCCAAAAGTCCGATGGTCATGGAAATCCGCGTACCGTAGATCAGCCGACTGAACAGGTCCTGCCCCAGCCGATCGGCTCCCAGCAAATAGAAGGGTTGGGTGGGATCTCGGGGGCCGACCAAATGCCGATCGGCCGGAATGAACCCCAGAATCTTGTAGGGTTCGCGGCCCTTGACGAAAAAGCCCAGCGGAATGATGTCCTCTGCGTCGGGGGTAAAGACCCGGCGCAGGGCTTGCGGCTCGATCTCTACGGTATACCCGTAGACATGCGGCAGGAAGGAGCGCTGCCCGGCCGCGTCTTTATGTATGAAACGCAGGCGCTGGGGCGGGGCGAACGTATAGTCCGCCGCGTAGTGGTTGCGCGGCACCGGGGCCAGAAATTCGGCGAACACGGCTACCAGGTAGATCAGGATGGTGACGACCGTGGCCAGCATGGCGACTTGGTGCTTGCGGAAGCGCCACCACATCAGTTGCCATTGATTGGCCACCTGGGTGCGGATTTCTTCCCGGTCGATGTCGTCTCCCGGAGCCGCGGGCAGGGGGCCCATGGCCGGTTGCTGGGTCTGGATCGTCATACGGCCCCCGTCAGGTAACGCGAATCCGAGGATCGAGCCAGGCCAGCAGAATGTCGGAAATCAAGGTGCCGACGACCGTCAACACGCTGATCAGCATAATGAAGGCCCCGGCTAGGAACATGTCCTGCTGCAGCAGGGAGCCCAGCAGCAGCGGTCCGGTCGTGGGCAGGTTGAGCACTACCGAGACGATGATGGAGCCGGACACCAGTTCCGGCAGTGTCCAGCCGATGGTGCTTATGAAGGGGTTCAAAGCCACGCGTACGGGATACCGCCAGATCAAGGTGCTTTCCTTGACGCCTTTGGCGCGGGCCGTAGTGACGTACGGCTTGTGCAGTTCGTCGAGCAGATTGGCCCGCATGATCCGGATGCCGCCGGCGGTGCCGGCGGTGCCGAGAATCACGATGGGGATCCACAGATGGGCCAGAAAGTCCTTCCACTTGCCCCACGTCCAAGGGGCGTCCTGGTATTCGGGTGAGAAGAGGCCCGCCGGACTCAACCCGAAGAGCGTCAAGGCGTAATAGAGCATCACCAAGGCCAGCAGGAAATTCGGGACCGCCAGCCCGATGAAGCCGATGAACGTCGTTACGTAATCCCCCAGGGAATACTGGTGGGTAGCGGCGAACTTGCCGATGAAGAGAGCTACGATCCAGACGAAGACGACGGTCAAGCCCGTGATCAGCATGGTGAATCCCAAGCGATCCCAAATCAGCTCGTTCACCGGCTTGTTCCAAGTGAAGGAACGCCCGAAGTTCCCCTCGGTCAGGATGTTGGAAATCCACAGGAAATACTGCACGTACCAAGGCCGTCCCAGCCCATATTGTCTTTCCAGCTGGGCCAGCCGCTCCTGGCTGATGTTTTCCCCTTGGGCCGCCAGTTCCGCCACGTAGAAGGTGAGGTAGTCGCCGGGCGGCAACTGGATGATGCCGAAGGAAAGCAGGGAGATGACGAACAAGGTCGGGATCATGATCATGATCCGACGGCTGATGTACTGCAGCATGACCGACTATGTATGCAGCGGAAAGAGTAGCGTGAAGCCAGTGTGCCGGCGCGGACCCACAAGCAGCGTCAGGGTGGCCGCAGGGGATGCCGAGCATCCCCTGCGGAGACTCGCAAGAATTATTCGTAGTAGAACTGGAACGTGTCGGCTGGACCCGGGGTCGGGTACTGCCAAGCGGCCGGCATCCAGTCCATGATGTTACGCATGTTCTGGTTGGCTACGCCGTAGGCGGGAGCCGGCTTGGAAATGCCGATCAAATAAAACTGGTCGGCGGCGATGTCCAAAATCTGGTTCATCAGCGCGGTCTGCTCCACCGGGTCCGCGGTGGCTCCGACCTGATCGTACAGCGCCAGCTGCTGCTTCACGATGTCAGGGGGTTCTACCGCCACTTCGTTGTCCGGGTTCACATACCAGAGGTACCAGCCGTAGCCGTATCGGGAATGACCGTGCATGGGCAGGAAATTGCGCGGATCCAACAGCGTACTGTATCCCACGCCGCCCGGCGCGCCCCACGTATTGGCGTCGTGCTCCATGACTTCCAGCCGTTGCTGGCCGAGGGAACGGTCCAGTACGTTGGGCGTCATCCTGATGCCCACGTCGGCCCAATACTGGGCAATCAGATTCATCATGTCGATCTGATCGGGGGCCACCGTGATGATGTCGACCGTGAACGCAATGGGATTGCCGTCCGGACCGAGACGCCAGCCGTCGGCATCCCGCTCGGTGTAGCCGGCCGCATCCAGATGCTGATTGGCCAGTTCGGGGCTGTACTCCGTGTACTGCGTGGCCAGCCGTTCATTGTAATAGGGAGAAGACTCCATGGGCGCGGCTTGCCAAGGCTCGCCCTGTCCCACCAGCACTACGTCGATCAGCTCCTGCCGGTTAATGGCATAGGAGAGCCCGATCCGAAAATCCTTGTTGTTGAAGATTTCATGCTTGACCGGATCCGGGTGATTCAGGTTCAGGGAAATCTCCATGACGTTGCTGTTGGAGGAGAGGCGATTGGTCAACTGGATCCCGGCAGTCTCCTGAGCGTCGAAGAAAGTGGACTTGTTGCCCAGAGTGGCGATGTGTCGGTCTTGGTAGTCGATTTCGCCGGCCAACGCCTGCAGGACCAGAGTCTCGGGATCGCTGCCTACGTTGAAGACTACGCTGTCGATGTAGGGTAACTGATTGCCTTCCGTATCGACCTTCCAGTAATAGGGATTCCGTTCCGCGCGGATGACGGTGGTGTTTTCGCCGTACGGCGTGGTCAGATACCAAGCCCACAGGACCGGCAGGTCCGCGTCGCGGTAGTATCCGCAGCAACCGCCGCCGTTGTGGTCCAGGAAGTTGTCTACCCAGGTCTCGAAGCCGGCGGCTTCGGCATCCGCGACCGCGTCGGGGTTGAAGTCCACATGGAACTGTTCCATGTAATGGGCCGGATAACTGGTCATGGGCGGTCCGGAGGGCGAGGCCAACCGCAGCGTCAGGAGGCCATTGGCTTCGGGATAGGTGACCACGACGGTATAGTCGTCGGACATGGTGACCGTGGCGGGTACATCACCGGACCGCAGCCAGGTGGGGACTGCAGTGGTAATTTCCTCGTTCAGGATCACGTTGTCATACCACCACACTACATCGTTCGCCGTGAAGGGTTCGCCGTCGGACCACTTCATGCCTTCGCGTAGATGGAAGGTGTAGGTGGTGCCGTCGTCGGACACGTCCCAGCCCTTGGCTACGTTGGGCCGTACACCGGACCAATCGCGTTCCCAACTCACCATCTGGTCGTAGCCGACCGTGCGGTAAAT
>DAOUKB010000014.1:0-53925 GCA_034421855.1 Anaerolineales bacterium | reverse complement strand
GGTCTCGGTCATATGGCCGTCTTGGATCTCCAGCTGCAGGGCGTGCGTCAACCACCGGCGGGTCTGCATGGCGTAGGCATACGTCGCGAACGGCCACGAGGTGTCGGCCCCGAAAACAAACAGCTTGTTGACGGGCGCCGCATGAAGCGCGCTGCGCAGGAAGCGGGCGGCCTCGAAGGGATTGATGCTCCAAGCCCAGCACATGTCGACGTACACGTTGGGGTAATGCTTCGCCAGAGCGACCATCTCCTCGGAATAGGGATACGAATTGTGCATCAAGACAAAATCGGTATCCAGATGGGCGGCCAACAATCCGCACAGGTGCTTGCAGGCGACGAACTCGAGCGGCATCCGGCTGTGCCCGGCGTAGTATCCGGTGTGGATCTTGATGGGCAGGCCATACTCATGAGCCAGGGCGGCACACAGATCGAGGCACCAATCGCCCAGCAGCAGCTTGTCTGCCGTGGACATCTCGGAGGGAGCGTTCAGGTACTGCGCGAACACGGCGGCGGCATCGGATCGATCCCGTGGATACCAGGCGAGCGTGCGATCGTAGGCATGTTGGGTTTTGCAAGCCACGGCTTGGTCTGCATGCATCGCGAATACAGCCTCGACGGCGGCCTGCAGAGAATTCAAGTCGTGGACTTCCCCGCCGGTCAGACCGGCGAGCTCGTCCAGATTCGGGACGCCGGAGACCAGCTTATGGAGCGAGATGTCGTAGAGAAAGAAGTCGGCATCTTCCTCGTCAGGCGTGACGCTCATGGTGAAGTCGTCGATTTGCACATGGTCCAGCAGTGCATCCTGTTGCAGAATTTGTCGTCGGGTGCGGGTTGCCATCAGACGCGCATGCCGGTCCTGCGCTGCGGCCAGGGCATCCGGAGTCAACTCGGCCAATTCGTAAAAATACGCCGCAGCAAGCCGTACGGCTTCGCCGTATCCGGTATGGCGACAGTGTCGCCACGCGGTCTCGACCGCGTGAAAACGGTCGGCGACGGAACCGCCCGCGGGATCCGTCAGAGCCGCCACGACGTCTGGCGCCGCACCCGCCACCACCAAGTCGGCCGCGACGTAGTTTTCGAAAAGCGCGCCCAAGACGTCCAGCCTTTCCGGTCTGAATTGCTGGTGGCGAAACAAGTGTTCATGCGTATCGCACAAGGGAGTCGCCGAGATTTTGTACGTCAGATCCGTGTCTTCTTGCATGGTCCGGCTCTGGTCTGGAGACCGACAACGCGTCGGTCCCGAACGGGATCGATCGATTGTACGTGGGGAAGAGGGCATTCGCCAACCGCCGTCTTGGACGCAGCGTCCCGGCACTGGCCGCCCGGCGTCCCCACGCCCTGCGCCGGCAAGACGGTGGCTGTAATCGTTCCCGACCCGGTAACGCCCCGGGGAACCCGCTGCCGTCGGTGCCCGACCTTTGTCGGCACGTTCCACTCTCTGCGATACTTGCGCTAGCCTTACCTCCCACTTCCGCAGGAACACCTTCCATGAATTACAAGATACTGGGCCGTACCGGCGTACATGTCTCGGAACTCTGCTTCGGCACCATGTCGTTCGGCGACATCGCCGACGCGGAGATGTCGGCCCGCATGTTTCACCGCTGCCGGGAATTCGGCATCAATTTCTTCGACTGTGCCAACACCTACGCCGGAGGTCGGTCCGAAGAAATTCTGGGGCGGTTGATCAAGCCCGTACGGGACGAAATCGTCCTGACCACCAAGGTCTGCTCTCCGGTAGGCGGCCAGGGCAACGACAAAGGGTTGTCCCGCCGCCATGTGCGCATGCAGGTAGAGAATTCCTTGCGGCGTCTGGATACGGACCGTATCGACTTGTATTTCGTACATCACTTCGATCCCCACACGCCCATTTCGGAAGTCATGCGCGGACTGCACGGTTTGGTGCAAGAGGGAAAGGTCCTGTACTTGGGCGTGAGCAATTGGGCCGCCTGGCAGATAGCCCTGGCCTTGGGCGTAAGCGCGCAGGAGGCTCTGTCCCGCTTTGAATGCATTCAGCCCATGTACAGCCTGCTGAAGAGACAGGCCGAAGTCGAGATTCTGCCCTTGGCCCAAGCCCAGGGTCTCGGCGTCGTCCCCTACAGCCCGATGGCGGGCGGGTTGCTTTCCGGAAAATACACTTTCGAGGAGAGACCGCCCGCATCCCGATTGGCCGTCAACACCATGTACCAGGCTCGTTATGCCGACAAGGCCTACTTCGAAATCGCCGGTCGGTTTGCGCAGTGGGCCCGGAAATCGGGGCAGACGCCGGCCACTCTGGCGGTAGCCTGGGTTCTGCATCACCCCGGGGTCACGGCGCCCATCATCGGCGCCCGGGACACGATGCAGCTGGAGGATTCGCTGCAGGCTGTAGACTTGGCCATGGATGCCGACATGTGGAACGAAATCTCTGCTCTCTCCTATGTGCCTCCCATGGCAACGGACCGCGAAGATGACCGCAGCAAGTAGCAACCGGTCCCTGCAAGGCTCTCCTGGGCAACACCGCAAGCCGCATCCGCCGCTGGCCACCCGTTGGACTTGGGCATGCTGCTCATGAGTCCTGCGTATGAAGTCTGACGCCCGGTACGCTCCGGCCATCGTCGGTCTGAGCGTACTGCTGTTGCATACGTGGCTGCTGGTCGGTTGCACGACACATACGCCTGCCGTGCCCGAGCTCGCAACCAATTGGCCCTTGGAAGGGGGCGACGCTGGGAGAACGCGGCAGGCAGAGGCCCAAATTACGCCGCCGCTCCGCTTGGCGAGCGAGATCCCCATTGCGCAAAGCGGCGAATTCGTCAGCCCCATTTCCTATGCGGACGGGCGGGTCTATGCCGATGGGGAAGCCAGCTTGCATGTGTTTGCCCGGGCATCCCGAGAAGCCGCCTGGGAAATCCAACTGCCCGGCTACTTTCTGTCCCCCCTGATCAGCGGGGACAGCGTCTTTGTACGCGCGGAATCGGGAGGGAAAGGATTTCTCTTCGCCTTGGACGCGCGCAGCGGGGCCAAACAGTGGCAATTCCAGTTTCCCCAAGTCGGGAGCGAACATCAGAATATCGGCGGGCATGTCACCTCGCCCGTCCTGGCGGAGGGCAAGTTGCTGGTCGCCAGCGCACGCGTCTTCTATGCCTTGGATCCCGAGACAGGGCAGATCGAGTGGACACTACCCTTGGTCGAGCCCGTGTCTTCCTCGGCGGCCGCCGGAGAGGGTCTGGCCTACATTTCCGACTTTACCCACACCTATGCCGTAGACATCGCGACCGGCGAAGAACAATGGCGTTTCAGCGGTCAGGAACTCACTCTGTTCTTCGCTCCCGTAGTGCATAACGGCCGCGTCCTGATTGGCCGCGGCACCGAACTCGTAGCCTTGGACGCCAACACGGGGGCTGTATTGTGGCGCACGGGCATAGGCGCCGCCGCGATGGTGCCCGGCGGGGCCACCGACGACATGGCATTCGGCAAGTCCACCCATGAACTGACTGCCTACGACATGCAGGACGGCACCCCCCTGTGGCGCTATACTGCCCTGAATTTCGTTTCCTTGCCCTGTATCTCCGGCGATTATCTGTACACGATCATCCGCCTGGGTCCTGCCAGCCAGGTCGTAGCGCTGGAGCTGCATTCGGGCGAGGAAGTATGGCGTTCGGATCCCATGAACCTGGCGCGCAGTGCGCCCGTCGTCGCCGACGGACAGGTCTACGTGCGATCCGAAAGTGGTACTATAGTCGGGTTCGCGGCCCGTCCTGCTCCCGGTACGGGCTGATTCGGTTCAGACACTTATGTTGCGTATCCTGCCCCGCCAGAAGATCGCGCGTACCGAGGCGCTGTGGTTTTGGTTCTTCATCACCCCGTGGATGATCGGACTGATCCTGTTCCGCGGAGGACCCATTCTCGGTTCGCTCTTCCTGAGTTTCACGGAATACAACGTAGCCGATCCTCCGGCCTGGATCAACGTCGAAAACTATGCCCGCCTGCTGACCGACGACATTTTCTACAAGTCCTTGCGCGTGTCCGGTCTCTACACCCTGATGGCCGTGCCCTTGGGGATTGTGGTGTCGCTCGTCATGGCCTTGATGCTCAATCAGAAAGGCGTGCCTTTTCTGGGGATCTTCCGCACCTTGTACTACATTCCCGCCTTGATCGCCGGCAGTGTCGCCGTGGCGTTCCTCTTTCAATGGCTGCTCAACCCCAGTTTTGGCATTCTCAATTACCTCATCGCCTGGTTTGCCGGGGACGAAGGTCTGATTCCGCTGGGGATCAAGGGGCCCCGGTGGTTTTTCGATCCCAACTGGGTAGTGCCTTCCTTCGTGTTGATGAGTCTCTGGGGCTTCGGGGCTTCCATGCTGATCTATCTGGCCGGCTTGCAAGGCGTACCCACCGCCCTCTACGAAGCGGCGCGCATCGATGGCGCCGGAGCGTTCAGACGCCTGCTCAACGTGACCTTGCCCATGATCTCCCCCGTCATACTTTTTACGTTCATTACGGGGATGATCGGTTCGTTTCAAGTGTTCACGCCCGCATACATCGTCAGCGGGGGCGTGGGCGGCCCGGCCTACGCTTCCATGTTTTACGTGTTGTATTTGTATCTGAACGCCTTCCGCCGCTATCGCTTCGGTTATGCCTCGACCCAAGCCTGGTTCCTTTTCCTCCTCATTTTGATTCTGACCATTATCGCTTTGCGCGTGTCGCGCCGCGCCGTGTACTATGAAGCTCCCGGGGACGAGAATCTGATTTGAGCATCTACGCCCCTTACCGACGTCGCCCATGACGGAACAGAGCTTTTCTCCTCCGATCGCTGCGGAAACGGGGCAGGCACAGGTGCGCCGCCTGACCATCCGCGGACAAGAGCGGTTGATGGCGACCATTTCCACCGTAGTCCTGCTGATGGGGCTTACGGTGGTGCTGTTTCCGCTCTTCTGGATGCTTTCCACCAGTTTGAAGGAAGAAATCGAGGCGCTGAAGATTCCGCCCAACTGGTTCCCGGTCAAGGCCCAATGGCACAACTACCGCGATGCCTTGACCTTCAATCCGTTTGCCGCCTATTTCGGCAACACCCTCTATTTCGCCGGCATGGTGGTGATCGGCGAGATGGCGTCCAATTCGTTCATTGCCTACGGCTTCGCCCGGTTGCGGGCTCCGGGCCGCAACGTTTTGTTCGTCATGGTCCTGGCTACCCTGATGGTGCCCGCCGAGGTCACGATCATCCCGACCTACATTTTGTTTTCCAAGCTGCCCGGCAATTGGCTCAACAGCTACAATCCGCTGATCGTGCCGGCGTGGTTCGGCAGCGCCTACCTGATATTCCTGTTGCGCCAGTTTTACTTGGGCATTCCGCGTGAGTACGACGAGGCGGCCCACATCGAAGGCGCCAGCCGTCTGGGCATATGGTGGCGGATCGTTCTGCCTCTGTCCAAGCCGGCTTTGGGCGCCGTCGGCATCATGTCCTTCATCTTCCATTGGAATACCTTCCAGGGACCTCTCATCTACATCAACGACAATGCCAAGTTTCCCGTGTCCCTGGGCCTCTCCATGTTTCGTACGCCCTTTGGCGGGACGCCTCAGCACTGGTATATGGCGGCCTCGTTGTCTGTGATTGCGCCCTGTATCGTGGTGTTTTTTGTGGCGCAGCGCTATTTCATTCAGGGGATCGTCATTAGTGGGGTCAAAGGCTGAGTTGCGCGCCCCCGACATGGGGGGACGAGTTTCGTGGCCCGTTGCCGTAGCCGATGCAATTTTTCGTAGGAGGATGAACCAATGAAAAGATGGACTGTATTGTGGTCGACCATGCTGATGGTAGTGCTGGCCTTGACGCTGTCGGCTTGTGCCGCCCCCGCGGCTCCCGGCGGGGGGGACATGGCGGAAGTCGCGGAACAGCGTGAAATCGTGTGGATGGCGCGCACCAACGTGGTGGAGAATCCTTGGGAGCAAGAGGTGGCCATTCCGGCTTTCGAAGCGGCCAATCCCGATATCACCGTGAATCTCCTGATCGTGGATCAGGCCGATATCGCCGTGAAACGGGAAGCCATGATTGCCGCCGGCGAACCGCTGCACGTCTGGTCGCCCAATTGGGGCGGCAACGGCTTCGCCAGCGATCGCGTGCGGGGTTTGCTCATGGACCTCACGCCGCTGATCGAGCGGGACAATGTGGATGTCGGCGTATTTATCCCCGAAGTGCTGGCTATTTACGAGAATCAAGGCAGTCAGTACGGATTCCCCTTTCTGACTACGGGCAGCTACACGTTTTACAACATGGATCTCTTCGATGCCGCCGGCCTGGACTATCCGCCGGTATCCTGGGACGATCAAACCTGGACCTGGGATCGAGCCCTGGAGATCGCCCAGCAGCTGACGGCCAGTGTGGACGACCCCATGAATGCGACCTACGGCTGGGTGGAAGGCATGTGGCCGGTCGAAGCCGTGACCTGGCTGTTCGACGCCTATCCCTGGCCCGAAGACGCCTTTGACACCGGGTTTGCCCAGTCCATCGACTTTACGTCCGAAAACGCCGTCAAGGCGTTTCAGAGCCGACACGACCTGACCTATCTGCACAAAGTGGCTCCGGACGCCGCCGCCGTCGAAGGACTGAACGCTTTGGGCGGCGATTTCCAGAGCGGAAAAGTGGCCATGAAAACCACCGGCGGCTGGGGTTGGTGGGTCTACAGTCCGGTCACCCCGGACGTGGAAGGCGGGTTCTGCTGGGGCGTGGCCCCTCTGCCTTACGGCGACACCAACGCCCCCACCCGGGCCGTCATATTCACCGATCCTTGGGTCATCACCCGCGGACTGGAAGGACAGGAACTGGAAGACGCCTGGGCTTTCGTCAAGTATCTGATTTCGGAAGATGCAGCCCGTGAATACATGCAAGCCACCAATACGCCGCCCACCCAGCACAAGCTGCTGGACGAGTGGTATCAACAGTTCGGCTGCATGAATCCGGAGGACGTGAAGACCGTGTATCAGGGTGCGTTCACCAACGGTTTGGAATCCAGCAATCACCTGATGGTGGGTTTCGACGAAATCAACTCGACCTGGGACAACCTGTTGGGCGAACTCTGGAACAATGCCGACGCCAGAGCGGAGGACATACTGCCGGGAGTGGAAGAAGCGTTGACGGAAGTGCTGCTCCGGATTGCGGAAGAAGAAGGTCACACCTTCGAATAATCCGTAGGCTCTGCAGTGCTCCGGACGGCGGCCCCTTTGCGAAGGGGCCGCTTTTTTTGGGCCCGCCGGGCGCTCGACTCGACACCCCGCTGGCGCAACTGCAGTTCTGCGATTGCGGCCGCCTCCTGCGCTGCAGATCGACGCGTCCGGAACTGCACGCGCCAACAGCGGCCCCTGTGGCCGGCAGACGTCCTGACAGCGGCTCCCTGCCCTGCGCACAGGGGGATGCGTCGCACCCTACGTCCCTGTTCCTACGAACGCCCGGGAGGCACAATCCGCATGACCAAGGCCGATATCGGCCGCCGGCCCGAACTGCCGTGGTTTCGGCGTCATCTCATGGAAGAAATTCTGCCGCTCTGGAGAAGCGCGATCACGGATACGGGCTATTTCGCCTGTCATTTCGATGCTGCTTGGCGGCGGGTAGACAGGGGGTTCGGCACCCTCGTATCGCAAAGCCGTCTGATCTACAACTTCGCCCAAGGGTATGCTCTGACCGGCGATCCGGCGTTGGGGGAGGCGGTGGACGCCGGCGCGCGGTTTCTGGTGGAGAACTTCTGGGATGCCGAATACGGAGGTTGGATCAAGGCCTGCAGTCCCACGGGCGCCGTTGTCGACGACGGCAAGGACTGTTATGGACACGCCTTCGCATTGTTCGGCTTGGCCCATGCCTATGCGACGACGGACAATCCTCGGTACCGGGCAGCCTTGCAGGAAACATGGGCGGTACTGACTGCCCGGTTCCGGGAACCCCAGGGCGGATACAGGTATTTCATGAGCCGCGATTTCCGGCAGACCGATCCGTTGCGTTCCCAAAATCCGCTCATGCATCTCTTCGAAGCTCTGCTTGCGGCCGGGGATATTGCGGGCCTGCGCGCATTCCACCAGGAAGCCGTCGGGCTGGCCGAATTCGTGCTGCAACGGCTGGTGCAGGCCAACGCCGGAGTCTTGCCGGAAGTGTACTCGCCGACATGGCGTCCTTTGCCGGCCGCCCGCGCGGGCCGGATCGACATCGGCCATGCCTTCGAATGGGCTTTCCTGATGTCGGACGCCGCGGCGCGCGGGCTGTCGGACACGTACCTACACGCCGCGGAAAACTTCCTGGCCTACGGCATGCGCCTGGGCTACGACAGAGAACAGGGGGGCATCTTTTCGCCGGTGGCTCCTGACGGCAGTCGCAGCAGCCGGCGGAAAGGCTGGTGGGAGCAATGTGAAACGATCAGGGCTTTGCTGCGGTTCGTCGACCGCCATGCCCGCGCGGACCTGTGGGAGCCCTTGCAGCAGACTCTCGCCTTCGTCCAAACCGAGTTTCTGGATCACGCACACGGCGGCTGGTATATGAGCCGGGAGCCGGGCGTTTCCCCTGCCGCGCAACCCAAGGGCAACGAAGTCAAACTGGACTACCACGTCGTCGGCATGTGCATGGAAGCCATACGCATCGAAGGAGCCGCGGGACCCAGTCCGGACACCTGAACCGGATCCCGTACAATTGATCCTTAGGCTACGCTCTGATGGCCGAAATTCACGCGAGGATGGACGACATGAGGCTGGACAACATTGCACGACGCACGTTTTTGAAGTCGCTCGTCCTGGGCACGACCGGTCTGGCCCTCTCCCGCTGCGTAGCGCCGACCGCCCCGGAACCCGGAGCGGCCGAGGCCGAACCCATCGTGCTGAACGCGCTGTACCCCAGCGGCGGGCCCCTGTGGGGCGAGTATCTGGACGGGGTAGCGGAGGATTTCAAGGCCCAGACCGGCATTGAACTCCGGTACAGTACGTTGCCTTTTGTGCAGTTGATGGACAAACAATTGACTTTGGTCGCCGCGGGCAGCGCCGACGTGGACGTCTTCGGTACGCACTATGCACAGATTGGTCGTTTTGTCGAGGCTCTGTTCCCGTTGAACGATTTCGTCGCCCAAGACGACATCATGGCCTCGGATTACGTAGAGGGTTCGTTCGACGCATTCACCGGTAACGGCAATCTGCTGGCTATTCCCTACACTTTCGATCTACGGGCTTTGTACTACCGTACCGACCTGTTTGCCGCCGCCGGCGTCGACGCGCCCCCCACCACATGGGACGAACTGGTGGCCACGGCCATGGTCTTGAACGACCCTCCGGATCTCTACGGATACTTGATCGTCGGCAAGGGCGATCCCGCGTTGCGGGAGTACAGCGATCTGCTGTGGGAGAACGGCGGCGATTTTCTGGAGAACGGCCTGGAACCCTCGCCGCCGGCCTGGAATCAGCCCGCCGGCGTGGAAGCTCTGCAATGGTGGTACGACTTGATTTACACCCACGAAATCGTGCCCACCGGTACGCCCAGCTACGGATGGGAAGAAAACGGTCAGCTCTGGACCGCGGGGCAGGCCGCCATGAGCAAGCAGTGGGGACCCGGAGGCTCCTTGGATCCGGATCAGTCCGTCATCGTGGACCATTTCAGCATCGCCCCCTTGGTCGGCAACAAGACGAACATCACCACGGCCGTATGCCACGGGCGTGCCATCAATCTCCATTCCGCGCAGGTGGAAGCGGCTTGGGAATTCGTCAAGTATTTGACCTCGCATCCCGTCATGGTGGATTTGCACGACAGCGTCGGCGCGCGGCCGGCCCATCTGGGCGCATTGAACGAAGCGATCGAAACCGCGGAAGGCATCAGCGCGTTGAATCTGGAAGCCTCGCTGGCGGGCGCGGCCAACGGCTACACATGGCCCCTGTTCCCGGAATTTTCGGAAATCCAGCCCATTCTGTGGGGCGAGATCGAAAAAGTCTTGTCCAATCAGAAGTCCCCGCAGGAAGGATTGGACTTCGCCGCCCAGGAAGCCGACAAGATCATGCGGAATGCCGGCCTGTACTAAAGGGGCTGCGCACTGATCTCGGACGGCGGATGCCGTGACACGGCAAGCCCGGAAGAGCGAAGGCGGGCGGGAGCGTCTCGCCCTGCGTTCCCGCTGGGATGCGCTGCAGACCCGCTACGCGCCCTACTGGCTGCTCCTGCCCGCGGTCGCCGTCATCGGTGCCGTCCTGCTGTATCCTTTGGGGCACGCGCTCTATATCAGTGTCCTCGACTACAAACTGGCGCGCAGCGCCCGTCCCTTCGTGGGATTGGGCAACTACGTAGAAGCCGTCACCAGCGCGTCCTTTGGGGCCGTGCTGGCGCAGAACATCATTTTTGCCGTGGTATGCATCGGGGTGGAATTCACCATCGCGATGGGTACCGCCTTGCTGTTGCACCGCAAGTTCCGCGGCCGGGCCCTGTATCGCGTGTTTCTGTTGTTGCCCATGCTGACCGCGCCCGTGTTGGCGGGTTTCAATTGGCGTTGGATCTTCAATGATCGCTTTGGGCTGATGAACCAGATTTTCATCGCCGTCGGCCTGCCGCCGCAGGGATGGCTGGTGGACCCCAATCTGGCCCGCCTAGCCATCGTGATCGCCACCGTTTGGCAAGGTATTCCCTTTGTCATGATTTTGCTGTTGGCGGGTCTGCAGGCATTGCCGCAGACGCCTTTCGAGGCCGCCACCGTGGACGGGGCCACGGCATGGCAACGGTTCGCCCTGCTGACTATGCCGTTGATGCGCCCCGTGATTGCGGTCGCCTTGGCCTTGCGCATCATCGATCTGTTCCGGGTTTTCGACGTCATCTACATCATGACGCTCGGTGGGCCGGGTCATGCCACGGAGTTGCTGCCCTTCTACATATACCGGGCCGCTTTCAGTCAGTCGCAATTCGGCTTGGCGTCCGCCCTTTCCTGGATCACGGTGTTCATCACGATCGTGCTGTTGATTCCCTTGTTTCTGAACGAGCGTTCCGGCGCGGAAAGCGAGAAACTGAACTGATGACCGCACAGGCCTCCCGGGCCCCGCGGCTGTCCTGGCGCAAAATCGTCGAGGACGGGAGCACCTACCTGGCCCTCACCTTGGTGCTCTTGATCATGATGACGCCGATTCTCTGGCTCATTCTGACCTCCATCCGCCCCCTGGTGGAAATCGCGTCCACACGCCTGATCCTAGTGCCGCGGCGCTTGGTGCTGGACAATTATCTGGCCGTGTTCAGGGATTACGAGATGTCCGCCTATCTCCGGAACACCCTCATCGTGTGCGGCGGCGTCATCGTGTCCAATCTGGTGATCGGGCCCCCGGCCGCCTATGCCATCTCCCGCTACCAGTTCCGCGGCGAAAAAGTGGTGTTTTTCGGGCTCGTGTTCATGCGCATGATCCCCCTGGTGGCAGTCGTCCTGCCCCTATTCATCATTTTCAGCACACTGCGCATGCTGAACTCCTACACCGCCCTCATCGTGGCGCACACGGCTTTCAAGCTGCCGGTTACCATCTGGCTGTTGCGCGCCTTCATCGCGGATTTGCCGCGGGAGCTGGACGACTCGGCCCGGGTGGACGGCGCATCGCCGCTGCGCGTCATCGTACGTATCGTAATTCCCTTGATCAAGCCCGGCTTGGCCGCCACGGCCGTGCTGGCTTTTCTGGCCACTTGGAACGATCTGTTGGTGACGCTGGTGCTCTCGAACACGATCGATACCGAAATGGTGGCGTTGGGGCTGACCAAATTCGTGTTGGAGTATGGCGTGGCCTGGGGTCCGCTGACAGCGGCCGGCGTACTGATGTTCATTCCCACCGTGGTGTTCGTGTTCATTGCGGAGAAGTATCTGGTGCGCGGCCTCACGTTGGGCGCCGTGAAGGAATAAATTGCCCAACGGCTGGAGGCGGTATCGCGGTCCCCTGCCGGAGCTGGACGGCCGCCTCTCGGGTACCCCAGAAGCGGTACCGCCGGTGCATCCCCCGGACATGCCGGCCGCCTCCCAAATTCCTATTCCCCGTGTTATCATACGGTGGCTTCTCCGAATTCATGTCCATCCATAGCAAAAGAATACAGTTTGGGACTGTCGGCTTTCGCCGAGTCGGAGGCAATGGCTTTCTTGTCGATGTCAGCTAGGAATACCCAAAATGAATTTATCGCGAAGACATTTTCTGAAGACTACGGGGTTGCTGGGAGCCTCGACCGTCTTGGCCGCCTGTGCGATGCCCATGGGGGCGCCGGCCGGAGACGCCGCCGAAACGATGGAGACTACCGTAGTGCGCTTTATGTCCCGATCCGGCCCCAATCTGGGCGCCTATCAGGATACGATGTCCAACGAGTTCCGCGCGGAATTCCCGGATATCGAAGTACAGGTGGAACCCGCGCCCGAAGGCTGGATCGATTTGTTGTTGACCCAAATGGTGGCGGGCACGGCTCCCGACCTCTTCCAAGCCTGGGGCAACATTTTCTTCAATTGGACGGAACGCGATCTGATTCTGGACGTGCAGCCCTTCGTGGATGCTTTCATGTCTGCCGAAGACATCGACGACTTCAACGAATTCCAATGGCAAGGCCTCGAGATTCTGGGAATCCGGGCCGGATTGCCGAAGTACATCAACCTGATGACCGTGACGGTCAACAAAGACCTGTTTGCGGAACTGGACGTGGCGCTGCCGCCGGAAGACGGCAATTGGAATCACGAGGATTACGCCGCGACCGCCGCCCAGTTGACGGATGCGGCGCGGGCCCAGGGGAACGAGAATTTCTGGGGCGCCTGGTATCCGGCTTGGAATTGGGATCGCTTTTGGTATCGGATCGACATGTTCGGCGGAGCCGTCGTGGACCAGAAGTACGGCACCGTCTGCACGCTCGACTCGGAGGCATCCCAAGCGGGTCTGCAGTGGTCTTGGGACCGCATGTGGAAGGACAATACGTTTGCCCAGCCCGGCCAGGTAGAGAATCAGTGGTTCCACAACGTCATGAATCCCGGCTTTGTGGCGATGGCCGAGAGCGGCACCTATCCGGGACCCACGGATACCAATCTGGGAGAAAACTTCAGCTGGGATATGCGCCATGTGCCCATGGGCCCCACCGGCATTCGCAAGGTGCTGGGCACCTCCGACGCCTGGTCCATCACCAAACAATCGCAAGTGCCCGATGCCGCCTGGGACGTGCTGAACTATCTGGCCGGAGACTACTTCCAGAGCAAGATCGTAGTCGGTGTCGAAGGCATCATTCCCGTCAGGAAGTCTCTGATCGAGTCCTTTATCCAGGAAGTCCGGCTGCAGCGTCCCAGTCTCGAGAATGTGCGCCTCGAGACGATTGCCGAGATTCTGGATTGGGGCTACGCGGAAGATTCGTTCTGGTTCAAGGACTCCAACGCCGCCAGCGAACTCCTGGTGCCGGCCTTGGAAAAGGTGTACATCGTCGGAGACGTAGGCCCCGAGTACTTGATCGACATCGCCGCGCAGATTACGGAAGCGCAAGGCGTGTAGCATCCGTCCATTCCTTTGTCGAGACCCCGCTCGCAGCGGGGTCTCGTACCCCCTGAACCAGACCCATTCGGGTTTTTGCGATCCGGCGTCATGACTTCCGCAGCTCCCGTTCGGGGCTCTCGTTTGTCTATCCAAGCCCGGGACAACCTGGCGGGATTTCTCTTCATAGCTCCCTGGCTGTTTCACTTTCTGGTGTTGATCGCGGCCGCGATGGGATTTTCCTTGGGGATCAGTCTCTTCAAGACCGATCTGCTGACGGGTTTCGAATTCGTCGGGTTCCGCAACTGGCTGGACATGTTCGAAGATCCGCTGTTTTGGAAGTCGCTGCGGGTCACTTCGTACTACACTTTCGTGTTGGTGCCGGCCAACGTGCTGCTGGCCCTCTTCATCGCGGTACTCATGAATCAGAAGGTGCAGGGCGTAGGCATCTGGCGCATGATCTACTACCTGCCCTCGGTCGTGCAGGGCGTAGCCGTAGCCATACTGTGGGGCTATGTCCTGAATCCCCGCTTCGGGCTGCTCAATCAAGGCCTGATTTGGCTGGGCTGGGACGATCCGCCCCGCTGGCTGTATTCCGAAGAGTGGGCCGTGCCGGGCTTCATTCTAATGGGGCTGTGGGGAGCCGGCGGGGCCATGTTGCTGTATCTGGCGGGGCTGCAAGGGATCCCTACGCATCTGTACGAGGCGGCGGAACTGGACGGCGCGGGTCCGATCCGCAAGTTCGTGGCCGTCACCATTCCGATGCTTACCCCCACCATCTACTTCAATGTGCTGATCAGCATCATTGCGTCGTTCCAAGTCTTCACCCAAGCGCTGATCTTGACGGCGGGCGGTCCCAACAACGCCACCCTGACCATGGTGTTGCTGCTTTACCGTGAAGGCTTCCAGAATTTCCAGTTCGGGTATGCTTCCGCCTTGGCTTGGTCCCTCTTTTTCGTCACTTTCCTCTTCGCCGTGCTGGTAGTCCGCACGTCCAGCACCTGGGTCCATTACGAAGGAGACACCAACAATTAGCGTACGGGGCATCGCGGCAGACCGGGAGATCGCGGTTCCCGCGCGGAGTTGGCTCTGGTGGCGCCGCTACGCCGGGAAAGGGCTGCTCTATGTCGTGTTGGCAGTGGGCGCCGCCGTCTTCATGGGACCGCTGGTGTGGATGTTGTCCACTTCCTTCAAACCGGAACATCAAGTCTATACGGTCCCCATCGAGTGGATTCCGGAACAATTCGTGTTTCGGAATTACATAGACGGCTGGAATTACCTGGATTTTCCGCGTTTCTACCTCAATACTTTCTATCTCACTGTCGTCAACATCTTTGGACTGTTGCTGTCCAGTTCGCTGGTGGCGTTCGGTTTCGCCCGTATCAAATTCTGGGGCCGCAACTGGATCTTCCTGATCCTGCTTTCCACCATGATGCTGCCGCAGCAAGTCACTTTGATCCCCATTTACGTCTTCTGGGCCCGCCTGGGCTTCGTCAACACCTATTGGCCTCTGATCATCCCGGAATTTCTGACCAACGCCTTCAATGTATTCCTGCTGCGCCAATTCTTCATGAGCATCAACCTCGAGTTGGACGATGCGGCCCGCATGGACGGAGCCGGCTGGTTCAAGATCTACGCTCGCATCTTGATGCCGCTCTCCAAACCGGCCTTGGGCGTATTGGCGATCATGGCGTTTACGTGGAACTGGAACAATTTCCTCTACCCTCTGATTTACATCAACGAACCTCAAAAATACACTATCGCCATCGGCTTGCGCCTCTTCGAATCCCAGCAGTCGCAGCGGATGGCGTTGACCATGGCCATGACCGTGGTGGCTCTGATACCGGTATTGGTAGTTTTCTATATTGCCCAAGCCCGCTTCATTCAGGGTATTGTGATTACAGGGATCAAGGGGTAGCCGGCCCTTTTCGTCCAGTCTGTCGGCCGCTTGGCGCAATCTGTCTCCCTGCGTATGGAAAGAGGCAAACTCACGCAACGGCCAGAGCCCTTGATGCCCGGCGCAATGTCCCGCACGAAGTAGCGTCGCCACGACAGAAAAGTCACCCGTACCGGCAACGCGACCGGCACGGAACCGGCCGTGCGCTGGAGCCGACTAGTACAGCGTCGGTGCCGTTCCCGGCTGGACCGTACACAGACGCTTGCGGTTCAGGAAAAAGAGGCCGCAGGGCTACGGGAACCGATCCCGATACGCAACAAGGGTCGGTTCCTCGGGCACCACCAGGTAGGCGGGATTGCAACGCTGCGCATTCGGTCGCGAAAGAGGTAGCCGCCATCCACCCCAAAGGAGCCAGGGCCGCCGGCGCCAACGCTGCGCGCAGCTCGTGCATGACCAGGCGGTCCATAGCTTGGGTCGCCGCGGGCATGATCCGTAGCCCGTGACCTAAGTAATGCACCCAGATGCTCGCGCACCGGACCAGCATCATGGGGACGGCAAAGATGATCCGAGCCCGGAAGCCAGGCCGTCGCCGACGCATATCCCATTTTGGCGTTGCCGCATACCGGCTGCCACAGCCGGCAGATAGAGACGTTCGACGAATTGACGGGATCGCCGTTGGTCATGCCGCAGAGCAGGCCGAACGTTTGGAACGTTCCCGTCATGCTGGCGATCCGGACAAGGAAAATCGTCGGCGTCAAGCGCGGAACGATGATGCGCAAAAACCGGGCCAGTGCATTGGCGCCGACGATTTCGGCCCACCGCGTGAAAAGGCCCCGATACTCCTTGCAGACCGGCCAGGTAGAGGATCATATCGTAGTTCGACCCTTGCCACACCGTGACCCAAGCCTGTCTCGCCCGATACGAACATCCCGGGGATTCGGCATAATCTGCCAAGCGAAATGCGACAGGGCCGCCAGGCATGTGCCGTGACGGCATTGGCCGTGCACATAATACGGGCACACGAATCCCCTATACTAGGGAACTCCACGCCGGAAACGGAAAAATACTCTCCAAGGAATGATCCCATGTGCAATGCTGTTCCCGAAACTCCCGATTCTGCGCCTGCCGATTTGCCCCGGGACATAGGCCTGCGGAAGCGAAAACTGCTCCTGAACGCCATCGACCAATTCGAAAGCGGCGTCATTACGCGCCGTCGTTTTGTACACGGCGTTACCTCCCTGGTGGGCGTAGGCGCCGCATCTGCGCTCTTGGCCGCCTGCGTAATCCCGCCGCCGGAGGCGCCGGCCGCCCCTGAGGGCGTAGGCGCCGTGGGGTCCGAGCATGCCTCGGCTACCGGCTTGGAAACCGCGATGGTCACCTACGGAGACCCTGCGCAACAGCCGCTGACAGGACATCTGGCGATACCCGCCTCGACACCGGCTCCCGCCGTGCTGGTGCTGCAGGAATGGTGGGGACTCAATCCCCACATCAAAGATGTGGCCAATCGCGTGGCACAGGCCGGGTTCGTGGCGCTGGCTCCCGATCTGTATCATGGCGAGGTGGCTACGGAACCCACCGAAGCGCGCAAGCTGGCCATGGCCTTGGACCGAGACACGGCCCTAGCCGAACTGGATACGGCAGCCCGGTATCTCTTGGATTTGGACACCACGACGGGGCAGAAGGTGGGCGTCGTGGGATTCTGCATGGGCGGCGGTCTTGCGCAGTCTTTTGCGGCTCACAATGCCCTGAACGGAGCTGCCGTTTCCTTCTATGGATCGCCTATTTCCGATGCCGAAGCGGCCCAAGTACATGGTGCTCTCCTCACTATTTGGGGAACTGACGACTTCGCCTATCCCCTCCCGCGTACCGAGGAACTGGAGCAGGCCTTGACGAAGGCCGGCGTGCCCAACCGACGGCTGGTGTACGAAGGTGCAGGTCACTCCTTCTTCAACGACACCCGCGCCTCCTACCATGCAGAAGCGGCACAGGATGCCTGGCAACAATCGCTGGAGTGGTTTGCAACCTACCTGAATGGCTGAAAGGGAGATCTCGCAGCCGTTCCCCTTAGACGGCAGGGCCAAGAAGACCTCGGCCTAGCCCAAGCGCGGAGCCGACAGCAATGCATCGGTTCCGCATGGTGCAAGAAAAGGGCTGCGCCGGCGCGTGCCGCGCAAGCCTTGTAGTCGTACATGGCGGCCCTCGACCTGGCGGGCGGGCCGCCTTGTTCTCGGGATCGATGTCTTGACCAAAACATCGCAGGTCCTGGCAGCCTGTGCCTTTAGTCTGACGGGTTTCGCCGCGCTCGTCTTCGAAATCGTCTGGATCCGGCAAACCGTCCTGATTCTGGGAGTCAGCGTATATGCCTATGCCGCAGTGGTAACGGCCTTCCTAGGCGGGGGAGCCCTCGGGAACTGGTGGTTCGGCCGGATCGTGGATCGCATCGAACGGCCTTTGCGCCTTATCGCTTTCCTGCAGAGCGGAGCAGCAGGCCTGGCCCTGCTGACCTGGCTGATTCTCCCGAACCTGCGGCATCTCTACGCTCTGGTTGCCCGTGAATTGCCGCTGGGGACAACGCCGGTGTTTCTGTGGCGCTGTCTCCTGGCCGCGTTGATATTGACCCCCACCGCGATTCTGATGGGCGGTACGGTACCCGCCCTGGGCCGTTGGCTGGCCCGAAATCCGCACTCTGCCCGCACTGCGCAGTTAGGCTGTTTCTATGCCCTGGAAACTCTGGGCGCCGCGGTAGGCTGCATCACGGCAGCTCTGTGGTTGCTGCGGTACTGGCCATCCTCGGTTTCCATGTATGCCGCCGTGGGGACAAGTCTGTGGGCGGCCGTCATTTTCTGGCTGGTCCAAAGCCGGGAATACCGTCGGAGGTCCAACGACTCTGCGTCTTCCCGGCAATCATCCCCCGCGGCGATGGGGACAGGTACCGCTCTCCCCCACCGTTCGTCCCCCACGGGAATCTTGCTGCTGTATGCCGGGTCGGGATTCATCGCGCTGGGTTGCCAGATGGTCTGGGCCCGCATACTCGCCATCTTCACGTTGGACGCCGTCTTTTCGTTTGCCATCGTCTTGACCACGTTCCTGATGGGTCTGGCGCTCGGCAGCGCTTTGGCGGCACGATACTTGCGGCGGAACGCGCCCACCCTCGACACATTTGCGCGCTTGCAATTCCTGCTGGCGCTGGGCGGGCTCTTGACCATCTGGCTCTTCTATGCATTGCCCTTGATTTCCTTTGAAGCCGTCTTCGGGTATTACACGCTGAGCCGCGCCGTCCTGTTTGAATTTCTGCTCGGAATCCTGATCCTCCTCTTGCCCACCAGCGTAATGGGGTATCTGTTTCCGGTCACCGTACATCTGGTCAAGGCCGACGACCGGCAGCTGGGCGGCGCGGCCGGCAGAGTCAGCGGAGCCAATACGGCCGGGGCCATAGTCGGCATTCTGGGGACCACTTTCGGCCTAGTGCCCTGGGTCGGTTTGCAAGGCTCGCTATGGCTCCTGGCCGGAGGCAGTTTCGGTCTGG
This sequence comes from Anaerolineales bacterium, assembly GCA_034421855.1. GTDB lineage: Bacteria > Chloroflexota > Anaerolineae > Caldilineales > Caldilineaceae > Bin34. The sequence continues at coordinate 35,069 of DAOUKB010000014.1, read as the reverse complement.
GGCTGCTGGCCCTGTGGACTATGCGCAGGAAATCGAAAGCCCCGGGGCTTTCGATTTGGTTCCGGCCCACTGCCGTGGCGGCATGTCTCGTACTGGGATTCTGGTTTCGGCCGCCGCCCGTCTATCTCGGATTTCGCCAGGACCCGAGCGAGCATCTGGTCTTTTACGAGGAAGGCGTGGAAACCACGGTAGCCGTCTTCCATGTCGTATCGCAAGACTTCAAGGTTTCATTCGTCGACGGGCGCATCGAGGTACCTACGGACGCGGTGAGTATGCGCGCCTTCCGCGCCTTGGGGCATCTACCGCCCTTGGTGCATCCGGACGCCCAGCGCGCCCTGATGCTCAGCTTCGGCAACGGCGTCGCCACGGGTTCGCTCGACACCCACGGCATTCCCCACATAGACGCCGTGGATCTGTCCCGCGAGATGATGCAGGCCGCCGAGTTGTATTGGGAGGAAAACTACAATGTGCTCCGCAGTCCCCGTTTGGGCCTGTATGTCGAAGACGGACGCAACTTTCTGCTGCAAACGACACGGCAATACGACATCGTCACTGTGGACGCGACCCACCCGTCCAACACGAGCAGCTGGGCCTTGTTCACCCGCGAGTTCTACGAAAGCGCCCAAGCCCGTATGACCCCCACGGGGATCTTCTTCCAATGGCTGCCTTTCCACAGCATGACGGAAGCCGATTTTCGGACGATTCTGCGCACCTTCCAAGCATCGTTTCCGCATGCCACGCTCTGGTATACCGGCAGCAGTCACTCTCTCATGATGGGGACTGCGACTCCGTTCGACAGGCAGGACTTGGAGGCGATGCTCGACCGCATGGAGCAGCATGCGACCGCCTCGTTCGACCTGGGAGGGCGCCAACAGGTGCATGACTATTTCACGCTGGACGAGCGGCAATGGCGCGCCTACGCCGGCGCCGGTCCTGTCGCGACCGACCGCCAAGTGTACTTTGTTCCGGCCCGGGATCAGGTGGAGGCTATCGCTGCTGCGCTTCTGGTCGCCCGCGGGGCATAGCGAAATCCGCGACGACGACCGCCATTCATGTCCTACGCGCGTCCACGGTTTCGGGACGAAGCGATTTTTGTGCCTCGAATGTACGTAACCCATGCTGTCCTGTCGCCGATTTCGGGCCAGTGCGGCAAGGCACACGGCGTCCGTACCCCGCGGCAATCGCCGAGCGCGATCATCGCGACCACGACGATGCACGTTCACTGACCCCCGTCCCGCTACCGCATCGGCAAAGCCTACGATACGCCCCAATAGGTCTTGGCACGTTGCCGACGGGAATTCCTCGGCCGCGTCGGCTACCCCCGGTGTTGAGGAGTCGACTTCGCAAAATTCCGTCTGCCGTCAGGTACGGCGCTGGACTCACATGCGCGCGTTCTCTGCCCCGCGCTGTCTGCGCGGGAAGCGGGGCGGATCTGGGTCGGACTGCATTCTGGCCTGGAAAGCGATACGCTAATTTGCCTACGACGGCCTTGGGGAAACTACGTGCCGCCCCCCTTCCACCGCATGTGGCTGTGGATCTAGGGCTTCTGGTCTCTGGGGCCAGAGTGCGAGATAATTGCCGCTTCCTGCAGTTGATACAAGGCCTCGTGCAACGGCATCAGCGTGGCGCAGAAGTGCCGGTATACCTCTGTATACAGTGGTTCGTACACGCGCGCATCCTCCGCCCGGGGCGTCAAGCCGTCGACCTGCAGGTCGACGGCGGCGGCCGCAGCCCGCGGCGTGGCGAAGAGCCCGGCCCCCACTCCAGCCAGCAGAGCGGCTCCCAAGGCCGTGGCCTCCTTCCTGTGTGCCACCTGGAGCCTGCGGTTCATGACCGCCGCCTTGATCTCCAGCCATAGTCTGTTGCGTGTGCCGCCTCCGGTCAGTACGATGTGCCGAGGGTGGGGCCTTCCACACAGGCGCAACATCTGGTCCACGGAATAGCGCGCCTCCATCGCCAGACTCTCCAAGGTAGCTCTGAACATCACCTCCACAGAGGTGTCGATGGTCAAGCCGATATAGCTGCCCCGAGAATGCCGTTCTCGGTAGCCGGGATTGGCCAAGCGCAGGTGCGGCAGAAACAGTACGCCTCGACTGCCGACGGGCACTCGACGAGCCGCGGCCGTCATTTCGCGGTAGTCTCGGCCAGGAGCGAAGCGGCTACGGAACCAATCCACCACTACTCCCGAAGTATATAAGCCGGCCATCAGATAATAACCGCCGGCTACATGCCGGCCTTGCGAGATGCCATGTCTGCCTAGGGCCTGGGCCGTAGCCGGTGCAGAAAGAGGCAGAAACAGCCCTTCGGCGCTGCCCATCGAATCCAGCAGCGTATCGGGCCTGGTTACCCCCAAGGCCAGGGCCGCCACCACGTGATCGTGTCCCCCGGCGACCACCAGCAGGTTGTCCGGCAGATTGAGCGCCTCGGCAATCTCCGGCTGCACAGGTCCCAAAGGCTCTCCTGCCGCCACCAGGGGCGGGAACAGGTCGACCGACATCCCTAATTCGGAAAGAAAAGCGTCGGCCCAACGGTCGCGCGCCACGTCCAAAGCCATCGTGCGGGCCGCCAGCGAGTATTCCATGGCCATGACCCCGCTCAACCGCCAGCCGATGTATCCCGCCCAGCTCAACCAGTGCCGAGCGCGGGCAAAGACTGCGGGTTCCTCGTCGCGCAGCCACAGCAACTTGCATAGGCCGAAAATCGGATGCAGGGCCTGTCCCGTAGCCCCAAACACCGCCTCCGTCCCGAACCGTTCCTCCAAATGCTCTTTCTGGGCCTGCGCCCGCGTATCGTACCAGGCGATGGATGCAAAAACGGGCTCTCCCTGCGCATCCAAAGGTACGCCGGCTTCTCCCACACTGGTTACGGCTATGGCCACAGGTGGGCCCTGATGCGCAATCTGTTGCGCCAAATCCCGGAGCAACGCCGCGCAAGTCCGCCAAAGTTGCTCCGGCTCCGTCTCGCCCCAGCCTGGACGAGGGTGAGAGATGGGAGTAGGGCGCCGACAGGCCGCCACCTCCCGTCCGGCAAGGGTAAAGGCATGGGCCTTCAGGTGAGAGGTACCGAGATCCAGCCCAAGCAAGAGCGGGTCGGGAGCGGATACAGGGGTTGCCATGATGTCGACGGGCCAAGCAAATCGGGAAGACGGCGCAACGGTACAGGCCACGGCCGGCGGGGTTCCCCGCTGCCGGCAACGACGCAAATGCGCAGGTGGGAAAAAGACAGGCGGGCCCAGCACTGCTCAAGGCCAGGCGTCTCGGGACAAGTCCACCCGCTCGATTAAGTTTATGTAAAATTCTCCAGACCGGCGGACATCCCGACCCAAGCCGCCTCGCCCATGTCCGATTTCCGATCCGCGGCTCCGTCGCGGACGACGCAGCCGTTGCAAGCCGGCACCGGTTCGGCCAATACCATATCGCAGATCAGCATCGTTTGTAGAAATACGTTCCATCAGCCATATGTGCGGGGCGACGGCCGTACGTTTCTTCTCCCCATCTCCCATAGACTCGGCAGTACGCTGCCTGCTCTTGCGCATCCCTTACGCGCTTCCGCCCGGTGCTGGGATGCTGTCGGCTTCGGGATGAACGCTCCTGCCGTTATGGGCATGATGTAGACGGTGCCCCGTTTCGACATACAGCCCCCTGGCGTGCCCTCGGTTGCTGCGGAACCGGGCTCGGCTCCCTGCTGCTTCTCATGGACAAGCCGTCAACGCCGCACCTCGGGGTGCACACGAAACGGAATTTCCGGCCACGAACGAGCCTCTCCCCGCTCGGCTGCAGCGGATAGTCGTCAAACACCGACAGGATGATGCGGAACGGTCCAAAGAGAGGTTACGGAGACGCCCAGAGGGCGGGCCGAAGGCGCCTGATCAAAAGCTGCCCAGAGGCAAGTCGATGTCGATGCGGTACAAGGTCGTTCAGCGTATCGGCCAGGTGAGCGGCTGGGCATGCGGATTGGACGGAAACTACGGGACGCTCGCCTATGCCCAGATCCCGCGTATGTAGGTCCAATCTGTGTCCCGCGACAGGATGATATCCTAAGCGCAGCCTGCGATTCGCTGCTTGCCATCTATCGCCGTCTCTTCGGATTCCTGATTTCCCACGCCTCCGGGTTCCTCACGACCATGCCCCAGACCGCATCGGCTCCCGGTCGACCTCCGCGCGAATTCATACGCCTCGACCAGTTTCTCAAAGCCCACAATCTGCGCTCTTCCGGCGGAGCCGCCAAGTGGTCTATTCAGAACGGAGAGATAAAGGTCGACGGCGCCACGGAGCGGCGGCGCGGGCGCAAGCTGTATCACGGCGATACCGTGGAATGTGACGGGGTCCTGCTACGGGTCGAATTCGATCCGGCGTAGCGAGCGCGCCGATGCCGCTAGGTTGAAGACATGGTCGTCGGAATCACGCGGTCCCATACCAGGGCCTTGCTCTCCTCGCTGACCGGCACGCCATCGGATTCCAGTACCGGAATCAGAGCGGCGACAGCCGTCTTCACCATCTCGTCGTCGGGAGGCCGCGTGGTCACCTTCTGGAGCCACAGTCCCGGCACGATGAAGAAGCGCAAAGCGGGATTGTCGGCGTGGTTCGCGCTGAAACGGATCAACTCGTAGGCAATGCCGGCTACCACGGGCAGCAGCGCGAGGCGAGTCGCAAACCGCAAAGCCAGCGCCAGCCATTCCGGCTCCACGCGGTGGAAAGAGAGAGGCGCGAAGAGAACGACGCTGATCACGACCACGAAGAGTATGAAACTGGTGCCGCAGCGCACATGCTGCACGCTGTACTTCTGCACATCCTCTACCTGCAGCGTAGAGCCGTCTTCAAAGGCATTGATGGCCTTGTGCTCGGCCCCGTGAAAACCGAACATCCGCCGGATGTCTTTCATAAAGCTGATAGCGACGAAATACAGGCCGAACAGCAGCACCCGTATCCCGCCTTCCACAGACGCATCCAGAAAAGCGTTGCCGGCAAAGAATTCCGCCACCCAGCGACTGACGAGGGTAGGCATCAGAAAAAAGAGACCTATGCCCAGTACGAAACTGAGACCGACCGTAGACCATGCCACCGGCCCCTGAAAGCGCACTTCCTCCCCGGCGCCCTCTTCCGCAGCCTCGTCCTGCGCGGCAATGTCCGCACTCCAGATAATGGCGCGGATACCCAGACCCAAGGCTTCCCACAGCAGACCCAACCCGCGTACGAAGGGCAGCTTGCCCAGCCGACTGGTATAGATCCAGGCGGTAAGGGGCTCGTGGTGCAGCTTGATGTCCCCCGAGGCGGTCCGCACGGCCACCGCGAAGGTCTTGGCCCCGCGCATCATTACCCCTTCCAAAATGGCTTGGCCGCCGTAAAAGCGCGCACTCACAACCGAGTTGCCTCTAGATCCAGATTGAGTAGTTTACGAGGGAGAGATGCGCGCAACGCAGGGCGGCGAGGGGAATCGAAAGTACGGAAACCGAATGCTATACTCGCATGTCATGGCCGAAGCAAAAGGTACGGTCCGCGGCGTTACGTATTATAGCCCAGAGACGGGCTATACGGTGGCTACTCTGGACGTGGACCAGAGCCGGGGGTTGTCCGCACAGTGCCGACACGAACTCACTTTCGTCGGCAATCTGCCCCCTCTCCACGTGGGCGAATACGTGTCGCTGGAAGGCGATCTGCAGCGGCACAAGCAGTACGGATATCAACTGCGGGTCGTCGACTGCCGCGTCGAATTGCCTGTCACCGAAGAAGGTATCGTCCGCTTCCTGGGCAGCGGCTTGATCAAGGGCGTCGGACCGGCCACGGCTCAGAAGCTGGTGCAGGCCTGGGGGGTGGAAACCCTGACGGTGCTGGATCAGGATCTCGACCGTCTGACGGAGATCCCGCGGCTGGGTCACGGTACCGTCCAGAAAATTCGGGCCGGCTGGGAACACCACAAATCTCGGCGCAATCTGACTCTGCTCCTGCAGGAGTTCGGGGTTACGCCCACCATGGCACAGCGTATTCATGAAGAGATGGGGCCGGGCGCGGTGGCTCGCCTGCGCGAGAACCCCTATCTGCTCTGCCGGCTCTCGCAGGTAGGCTTCAAGACCGCCGACACCATCGCCTTTCGCCTGGGCATCAAGGGCGACCAGTTCGCGCGCGTCGAAGCCGCCCTGCTGTACGTCATGGACAATTCTCTCAACGACGGTCATTCCTACCTGCCGGGCCCCGAGCTGGTGACGGCCACCAGCGCCTTGACCGGAGCCCGGCCGGAGAAAGTCGCGGACAGCCTGATCCAGGTGCTGAGCACCGGCAAATTGGTAGCCATGCTCGGCCCGGGCGGCGAGCCCTTCCTACCCCAGTGGCAGATCACCGAGACCATCGTCCCTGCAGCTGCAGACCCTGCCTCGGGCCGGCGGCGACCTCGACAGCCCGCCGCCGTTGCCGAGGCTGCACAGGACCGCCCGCCCGATGCGGTGCAAACGGTCGCTCCCTTGGCCGTATACCTGAAGTGGATGGCCCATTGCGAAACGGGATTGGCGGAAAACCTGGCAGCGCTGATGCAGCGGGACACGCGGGTCTCGCGGCGCATGGGGGGATTTGACTGGAACGCGTTTTGGCGGACCCGCTCTGCCGATTTTCTGCTCACCGCCGGCCAAAAAGCAGCAGTGCAGGCTGCCGTGCTCTCGCCTTTCTCGGTGCTGACGGGGGGTCCGGGCACCGGCAAGACCACCACGATTCATTCCCTAATCGAACTGTGCCGGCAGCAGCGGCTCTCCGTAGAACTCGCGGCCCCCACCGGCCGGGCGGCCAAGCGCATGCAGGAGACCACGGGTCTGCCTGCCCGCACCCTACATCGTCTGCTGGAAGTCAACATGACGCAGGGCGTCATGGCTTTCGATCGCAACGAAACCAATCATTTGGACGGCGATCTGCTGATCGTGGACGAAGTTTCGATGCTGGACCTGCGCATGGCCTACCACTTGAGCAAAGCCGTTGCGCCTACCATGCACGTAATGCTGGTCGGAGACGTGGATCAGTTGCCCAGCGTGAGTCCGGGGAACGTGCTGCAGGACATTATCCGCCGCATCGAAGACGGCGACTTGGCTCATCCCGCCCAGGGCGCCGGGCCCCGCATCGTCCGCCTGCACGAGATTCATCGCCAGAGTCGAGGGAGCGCCATCGTCACCAACGCCCACCGGATCCGTCGCGGGCAACCGCCGCTCATCGACAACGCCCAGGACAAGGATTTCTTCTTTATGCAGGTCGACGACCAGACCCGAGCGCAGCGGATCTGCGTGGATCTGGTCAAGACCCGTCTACCGAACTATTACGGCTTTGCGCAGCGGGACGTCATGGTGCTCAGCCCCATACGCAAAGGGCAGGCGGGCGTGGCGGCGTTGAACCAGGCATTGCAACAGAGCCTCAATCCGCCCGCTCCAGGCGCCGAGGCGTGGACCCAGGGAGACATGGCGCTGCGGGTCGGAGATCCTGTGATGCAGCTGCGCAACGACTACGAAAAAATGGTCTTCAACGGCGATCTCGGCACCTTGGTGCAGATGCGGGCCGGGGCCGAGGACGTCTTGATCGCCTTCGACGATCGGGTACTTCCGTATACTGCCGCCGAATTGGCGCATGTCACTCTGGCCTACGCCGTCACCATACACAAGAGTCAAGGCAGCGAATATCCGGCCGTAGTCGTGCCTTTGATGACGGCGCACTGGGTCATGCTGCAGCGGAATCTGTTGTATACTGCGCTCACTCGTGCCAAACAACTGGTAGTGGTTGTGGGCCAGCGGCAAGCCTTGGATCGGGCCGTGCAAAACGCCAAAGTAGGACACCGCTATTCCGGCCTGTACAACAGCCTCAAAGCCCAAGTCGGTTGAGCCTGTCGCCTGCACCGCCCTGCCGCCTTGGGCCGGTCTATTCAATTCCCATGCTCAGAGGAACGTACCATGTCCCGTCAAGCCTTGCCGATTGCGTTACAGCTGTACACTTTGCGTGACATGGACGCCACGCCCGACGAGATGCTGGCCGCCACCGCCGCCGCCGGCTATCAGTACGTCGAGACCATCCACCAGACGGAACTCTCGGGCCGGGCTTGGAAGGAGATGCTGGGAAACCACGGGTTGTCCGCCGTGTGCGGCCACGTTCCCACCGAAGCGTTCCAAGCGGACCTGGACGGCACCATTGCGATGTACAAGGATCTGGGTACCGAGATCGTAGCCATCCCCATTCCCGGCCGCAAGTTGTGGGCCGGCGAACCTACGGCCGCCGACTGGCGCAACTTCGGGCGCCAGGTGGAAGAAATCGGAGCGGCCTGCCACGCGGCCGGCTTGGCTCTGCTGTATCACAATCATTGGCAGGAAATGGTGGCCTACGACGGCCAGTTGGCCATCGACATTCTGTTGGCGGAGACAGACCCGGCCCATGTCGGCTTCGAACCCGACTGCGCCTGGATTACCAAAGGCGGTCGGAATCCGGTCGATCTGTTGCAGAAGTACGCGGGCCGTTGTCCCTGCGTGCACATGAAGGACTTGGCGCCGCCGGGCCAGAACGAGGAGCACATGGGCCTGGAGGACGTGGGGTACGGCACGCTCGACTGGGCCGCCATCGTGCCGCAAGCCCAGGCCGCCGGCGTCCAGTGGTACATCGTGGAACACGACATGCCCAAGGGACACGTGCACAGCATCACCCGCAGCTACGACTTCATCGCGGCCCAGCTGCAGGCTTGAGCACGACTGCCGACATGGACACCGGGTCTGCCAAACCTGCCGCCTTCGAGCATCTGATCTACGATCCGGAGGGCGAGTCGGTGTCCGTCAAGAAAATTGGCGGCAACGACTTTTACGTGGTGGTGGAAGACGGTTTCGATTATCACATCGCGGCCGCCAAAGTCGATACCGCCGTCTGGAATACGCTGCGGACGCATTTTCAAAAAGCCAAAGAAGATCATTTGCCCGCGGCTCTGGCCGCGATGGGCGTGGAAGATCCCTTCACGTTGGCGGCGTACGAGGCCGCCATCGACAATATCGGCTCTGCCGAGGCGTTGGCCATAGCCCCGGAACACAAGGACATGCTGGCCCTGATGGGCTTTCGCATCGTGATCGACTATCACGGCGATGTACAGGACGTGGTAATGCCGGACCAGGAAATAGACCCTGACGCCGACGACCGGGAGGAACGCTGACGCGGTTCCCCGACCCGGCCACGCCTAGAGCCGCCCAACGACGATGCGGAGGCGCAATCGCACGACCGCTGCCCGTGAGATACTGCCGATGATCGCGACGCCGGGTCTCCGATGCGCCGCAGATGCTGCATAGTCCCGACCCATGCGCTTCGCCGTGCAGCGCGTCGCCGGACGGCGCGGGTCGTTTTGCCGGGAGCGCCCGCGTGACCTAGCCGCCGCAACCCGCGGCTTCCCAGTTGCGCTTGAGCGTACGGGCCTTGGTTATCAAGTCTCCTTGATCGACGGCTCCGGCACCCACGAGAGAGCTGCCGATGCCCACGGCGACAGCTCCGGCCTGCCGGAATGCTCCGATGTTGCCTGCATCGATACCGCCCGTGGGAATGAATTCCACATCGCTCAGAGGAGCACGGACTGCCTTCAAGTACGATGTATCCGGACAGGGAAAGAGCTTCACCATACCGCAACCCGCCTGTACGGCCCGCTGCACTTCCGTAGGCGTAAAGACGCCGGGCAACATGAGCGTATCCCGGGCCAGCGCTTCTTCGACCGTAGGCAGATCCAGATTGGGAGCCACCAGAAACTGCGCGCCGGCCGCTATGGCTTCCCGGGCTTGCGCGGCTTCCCGCACCGTACCGGCGCCTATGACCATGTGATCCCCGAAGCGGTTGCGGAGCGCTTCGATGGCGTGCAAGGCCCCGGCCGTATTGAGCGTGACCTCCAGCAGAGGCAGCGGAGCGGCCAGCATGGCGTCGCCGACCGTGATGATTTCGGCAAGACCGAAACCGCCACGCACGATCGCAATGAGTCCTTCCTGGCGAATGCGTCGCATCATTTTCAAAACGGGTAGCGGTAGGGTCGGCGTCATGCAACCTCGATCTCCTGAGTGAGCGAACCGCAGCGGAGGTCCTTATGATTTCAAAGAAGGCGGGTGCCGCGGGTGCGTGCCGTACATTGTAGTAGGCAAGCCGGACAGATCCGCCGACAAGGGCTTGCAGCCTGTGGCGCGCGGCGTTCCCCGCCTGTCCCTAGGAGAACTGGACCGGTATGCCGAACGGCTTGCCCTGCCGTATCCCGGCATTCCAGTCTCCGATCCCGGGACACCGGTCCGCTCAAGGCCGCGGAGCGGGGAATCGAGTCTGCCTTGCGAGCCGAGAGGCTCCGGCGCGCGCTGCTCCCTACAGCTTACAGCAGATGGCAGACCCTCGGCATGGCAGTCTGGGGGCGACAGTCGGCCCCGTCGCGTCCCGAGATCTCGTGTGGGATCCCTGACCCCAGCCGCCGGGCCGTCTCGACTTAGGGACCGTCGATGTCCTGCACGACAGTCACGCCGCGGCCGGCCACGGCCAAGCCCACGTACCAGACGGCGGTTCCTTCGTCGTGGCAGGCTTGACTGAAGTCCGAGGCTTGGTCCGCAGGCACGGCCACCAGCAGGCCGCCGCTGGTCTCGGCTTCCCATAGAGCCGCCAGTACGGACGATTCCACGCCTTCCTCGATTGTCACGGCAGAGCCGAAATGGCTCTGATTGGTTTTGCCGGCCCGCGTGGCCACGCCGGCGGCCACATAGTCTCGGACATGAGGCAGCAAGGGCACCCGCGACGCGGCTATGTGTATCCCGACCGCGGCAGCGTCCCTCGGATTCTGCAGCATCTCCTGACTATGGCCCAGCAGTCCGAAGCCGCTGATGTCGGTGGCGGTCTGCACGCCAAAACGACGCGCCAGCCCGGCTACGGGCGCATTCAGCTGCAGCATGGAGTGGATGGCCGCCTGCAGGTCGGCTTCCGCGACCAAGGAGAAGGAGTCCACTATGTCTGCCGAGGTAATCAGGCCCGTGCCCAACGGTTTGCTCAGAAACAGGTGATCTCCGGCCTGCAGCTCCCCCTTCCGAAACAGGCGCTCGGGATGGGCTTGCCCCGTTACCGACAACCCGTAGAAGAGTTCAGGACTGGTGATGGTATGACCGCCCGCCACGACAGCTCCGGCTTCTTGGACTTTGGCGGCCCCTCCGGCCAGCACAGCAGCCAGCGCCGCGGTGGGCAACGCCTCCGGCTTGCCTGCGACGTTGAGGGCAAACAGGACTTCGCCGCCCATGGCATACACGTCGCTCAGCGCGTTGGCGGCGGCTATCGCCCCGTAGGTATAGGGATCGTCGACGACCGGCGTAAAGAAGTCCGTGGTTTGAATCAACGCCTGGTCGGCAGACAGGCGAAAGACGGCGGCATCGTCAGGACTCTGCAGCCCTACCAACAACCGCTCGTCCGCGGCGTGGCCGAATGTACGCGCCAGTTGTCGCACGACCTGCGACAGTTCCCCAGGCGGGAGTTTGGATGCTCAGCCCGCACAGGTCGCGAGCTGCGTCAGACGAGTCTTGCTTTCTTCCATACAGACAACCATAGGGTCGCATCGGCCGACAGCCGCTCTCGACTACCCGTCGGCTCCATGCTCGTATAAATGATGTTTCCGAATATAAGCGATCACTTCCGGGGTCAACAGGTACCGTACCGGCTGGCCGTCCATGAATCTGGCCCGCACGTCGAGGCCGGACACTTCCAGGCCGGGCATCTCCAGAATCCGCACCCTCTCCCGTACATTCGGCAAGGTCTGCTGCAGGACCGACCAGTCGATCTGCACGTCCGGCCGAAACAAAGCCACCAATTTGCAGTTCTCCAACAGCCAGGCCGGATTGTGCCAGGTAGGCAGGTCGTGCAGACTGTCCAGTCCCATCAAGAAATAGACGTCGGTCCGGGGCGGGAGGCGGCTCTGCAGCCGCTGCATCAACTCTACCGTAAAACTGGGAGCATCTTCTGCCGCGTCCAGTTCGCTGACGCCGAAAAGGGGATTCGACCGCGTTGCCAACTGGGCCATGGCCACTCGATGTCGCGCGGCCGTAACGGGCTGGTCCGGTTTGTGCGGCGGTTGGCCCGCCGGTACGAAGTATACTCGGTCCAACCTCATAATATTCGCTGCTTCCTGCGCCAGCAGCAGATGCCCGATATGGATAGGGTCGAAGGTGCCGCCCAATACGCCGAGGCGCGGCGGCCTCGGCAGCGGCTGCGGCGGGCTGGCGGCTCCGTGGACTTCGAGCTCCCGATCCAGTTCCGGCCATGTGCGGACGGCGGCTACGGCCGGTTCAGGAAACGACATTGTCGTAGCCCCAAATCAGTTCCAGTGTGCCCATGAAAACAGTATCTCCTTCCGTCACGCCGCGTTGCTGCAGCGCATCCCGGATGCCCCATGCAGTCATCATGTGCTGGAAACGCATGGCGCTTTCAAAGTAATCCCAGTTCGTCATCTGGGCGGCCCGTTCCAAGCCGGGACTGCGTACGCGCCAAGCGCCGGGACCGAGCTGCTCGATCGTAAAGGCGCGATCCGTCACCTGCGGCGCTATCTCCGGCATTTCGAGCGGAGCGGCTGCAGCGTCGTTCGGCAATTCCCGGAGTATGCCGTCTACGGCATAGAGCAACGGCTGGACTTGTCGACCGGTCGCAGCGCTGACGGCGTGGAACGGCAGTTCCCGTCGGGCGCAGTAGGCGGCCACCTCGGATTCCCGTGCCTGTGCCTGCGGGAGATCCATTTTGTTGAGTACTACGATGCGCGGCCGCAACAGCAGGGCGGGACTGTAGAGCTGCAACTCCCGCTCCACCATACGCAATTCGGCCAGCAGATCTTCCGCCGCTCCATCCAGCAGATGCAGCAGGACTCGGGTACGCTCTACATGGCGCAGAAACTCGATGCCCAGGCCGGTACCCTTGTGCGCTCCGCCCACCAAGCCCGGCACATCCACAAAGACCCGCTGCCGGTGGTCTATTTCCGCCACCCCCAAATGGGGAACCGTGGTGGTAAACGGATAGTCCGCAATCTCCGGCTTGGCGGCGCTGATGCGGCTGATGAGGGTGGACTTGCCGGCATTGGGTACCCCGATGATGCCCACTTCGGCCACCAGTTTCAATTCCAGCGCCAGCCAGCGAGATTCTCCGGGCTCTCCGTTTTCCGCCAGCCGCGGAGCCTGATGGCGGGAACTGCGAAACGCCGCATTGCCCTTGCCGCCGCGCCCGCCCCGGGCCAGACGACACCGTCGGCCCGGAACCGCCAGATCGTCCAGCAGAGAGCCGTCTTCGGCGTCCCGGATCAGGGTGCCTTGCGGCACTGCCACGATCACGTCGGCGCCTTGGGCTCCCTGTTTGCCGGCGCCGCCTCCGCGCCCGCCCTTGCCGGCCCGAAAATGTACATGTCGGCGCAAGTGCGACAAGGTATTCAGTTCGGGAGCAACTTCGGCCAGCACATGACCGCCGCGGCCCCCATTGCCGCCGGCGGGACCTCCTCTAGGCGTGTGTTTTTCGCGGCGAAAGGCCACAATGCCGTCCCCGCCGGCCCCCCCGGCCACAAAAATCTTGGCGCGATCAAAGAACATGACGACGTACAGACGGAGACAAGACGAATAGGCAAGACAGTCCCGCAGGTGCGCTGCCGGATCGTCCCCTTACACGCAAGACGACCGACAGGCCTCCCCATAGTGTAACGGACAAGCCCCGCCGTACGCTTTGCCGGCACGGCTGCGGCCGGCTGAAGATGGCCATCCGCGTTCCCCGATTTCGCAGCTCTGCATGGAAGAATAGATTTGTGGGATGTAGAAAACTCCTCGACATTGCCCTGAAATCCACCATGGCCGTGGCGCCGGTCTGGGCCAACGCCGGAAGGCGGCAGGGCCGCAACGCGCTTGCAGCACGTTACCAGGACGAAATTCTTCGATGCGCTTAGGGAAATTACCCTGCAGCGAAAATTATTGCAAGTCCGGACCGAACTCGCCTACATGGTCCGCAGCGGCCTGGCTCGTAGCGTCAGCATCCGAAACAGGATCAGGATCTGCCGCCCCCAGGGACGCGGATCGGTACACGTTGACGGATTCAATGCGAGATGCAGGGCGGCACGGAGGCTCGTCGCCGGCGGACGAGTTCCAGCCGCGCTCGGAAGTCGTCGCGGCGGGGCTCGCGACGACCCGGAGACGCAGTCTCCCGATCGAGAACAGGACGACAGGTCTCCGTGGTGTCCCCAGAGTTCCCCATCCAATGCCAAGAGCCACACGGGCGTGCCCGACCCGGCACGCCTACGCGATAATTTCCTATCGCCCCGCGACCGACTTCCATACTCCGTGTCGTCCACATCCTAACGATTCCCGCTGGCTGCGGCTTCTGCCTTCATGCCTCTGATCCTCGAAATTCAAGCCGTATTGCCTCTGCCGGTAGGCAAACCGCAGTTGCAAACCGCAATCGAGACGGTCCTGGCTGCGGCCGGCGCCGCCCACCGTCTGCCGACAGCCCGCCAGACTCTGACGCTGCGCGTCACGGACGATGCAGAAGTCCAGCAGCTCAATCTCAGATACAGGGGCGAGAACCAGACTACCGACGTCCTCAGTTTCAGTCATGGGGAAGATGGCCTCTCCGCGGATCCCGACATTCCCGATCTGCAGCAAGAATTGGGAGATCTGATTCTGTCGCTACCTTACATTGAGCGCTACGCCTGCAAAGCGGGCACCAGCCTAGCGGCGGAATTTTTGCTCTGCTTTGTCCATGGTCTGCTGCATCTCTTAGGCTGGGACCACGACACGCCGGAACGGACCCGGGCCATGTTTACGTTGCAGGATCGCCTCTTGCGCGCCATGGGGTACCGACCTCGGCGGACTTGGCCGCCGGAAGGGACCATGCCGGATGGATAGATTTTTGCGCAGCGTGACTCATGCCTGGCGCGGCGTCTCGCAGGCTGCCCGACAGGAACGCAATTTCCAAATTGAACTGGCCGTAGCCGTCCTGGTGCTGTGCAGCGGCTATTTTCTCGGCTTCGCCCGTTGGGAGTGGTTGCTGGTTTTCCTTTGCATCGGCGGGGTGCTGGCCAGCGAACTTTTCAACAGCGCCTTGGAACGGTTGGCGGATGTGGTGGCGGAGACGGAAGACGAACGTATCGGACTGCTCAAAGACATGGCCGCCGGGGCCGTATTGCTGGCGGCGAGCACCACGGTGATCGTGGGAGTGCTGATCGTGCTCCCGCGCATGGGTCTCGGGCCCATCTGAAACCGGGATTCCTCCGTGCTCCGGCTACTTGAACGGCTAGGCGCGGTGGTTTAGAATGCCTGTGTCGGCAAGGCAAGATGAGGAAGACGAGGTAGGGAAAACCGCCATGGCTACAGCGACACAAAACGGATCGGGGCCCGAGACGGGAACATTTGCCGTCAAAGCCGGCCTCGCGCAGATGTTGAAGGGCGGAGTCATCATGGATGTGGTCACCGCCGATCAAGCCCGCATTGCGGAAGAAGCCGGAGCCTGTGCGGTCATGGCTCTGGAACGGGTCCCGGCAGACATCCGGCAGGAAGGCGGAGTATCCCGCATGAGCGACCCCAAAATCATTCGAGAGATCAAGGCGGCGGTCACCATTCCGGTCATGGCCAAGGCCCGCATAGGTCACTTTGTGGAAGCACAGATACTCGAAGCGTTGGGCATCGACTACATCGACGAGAGCGAAGTGCTGACTCCGGCGGACGAAAACAACCACATCGACAAGACCCGGTTCCAGGTACCCTTCGTCTGTGGCTGCCGTAACCTGGGGGAAGCCCTGCGCCGCATCGGCGAGGGGGCGGCTATGATCCGCACCAAGGGGGAAGCCGGTACCGGGAACGTCGTGGAAGCGGTACGCCACGCCCGCAGCGTGCTCGGAGCCATTCGACACATTCAATGTCTGCGTCAAGATGAACTCCATGCCTATGCGCGGGATATTCGGGCTCCCTTGTATCTGGTACAGGAAACGGCACGTCTCGGCACCTTGCCGGTCATCAACTTCGCCGCGGGCGGCGTGGCTACGCCCGCGGATGCGGCTCTCATGATGCAGCTGGGACTGGACGGCGTATTTGTCGGCTCCGGCATCTTCAAGAGCAGCAACCCGGAACGGAGAGCCCATGCCATCGTGCAGGCCGTAACGCACTTCGAGGATCCGGACGTGTTGGCCGAGGTCAGCGAAGACTTGGGCGCGCCCATGGTCGGCATCAACATCGACACTCTGACCGAACAGGAGAAGATGGCGTACAGAGGTGTCTGAACGCACTTCGGCCCTCACTATCGGGGTGCTGGCTCTCCAAGGGGGCTTCCGCGAACATCTGCAGAAACTGCAGTCCTTGGGCGTAGCGGCCGCGGCCGTGCGCACGGCCGCGCAACTGGAAGCCGTCGACGGCCTCATTCTTCCGGGTGGCGAAAGCACGGCCATCGGCTTGATCGCGGAACGCTGGCAGCTGGTGGCACCGCTGCAGGCATGGGTACGCGCGGGCAAACCCGTCTGGGGAACTTGCGCCGGCCTGATATTGCTCGCGGACCGGGCCGTGGAGCAGAAGGAAAGCGGCCAGCCATTGGTCGGCGGCTTGGACGTGTTGGTAAACCGCAATTACTTCGGCAGTCAGAAGGACAGCTTCGAAACCTGGCTGCAGGTACGGGGCTGGACCGAAGCGGCCCATGCCGTCTTTATTCGGGCTCCGGCCATCCTGGAACTAGGTCCGAGCGTGACGTCGCTGGCGGCTCTGCCGGCGGGACAGTATCCGGAAGTGACGGTGGCCGTACGGCAAGCCCAGATTCTGGGTACCGCCTTTCATCCGGAGCTGACCGGGGATTTGCGCTGGCACAAACTGTTCTTGGATATCGTGCGGCAGACTGCATCCCGGTGAAGCGCCGCGACGGACGACCAACGCACGCAGGACGGCTTTCAGACACGCTCGACTTGCATGGCAGACTCCCGAATGCACGCGCCGGGTGGGCGGCGTCCTCGCCTGGCAGCTCCATGGCCGACGGCAGGCGGAGCGACAGGACCTCGTATCATGGATACGGTACTGGAGTCATGCGCTCGGGCGGACGGACCTGCCTGCAGAAACCAGGATGCAGACCGACTGCGGCGGACATCGAACTTCTGCTATGCTTCCGGCATCTGGCTGCATAGAGAGCACGACAAAACCGTAGGAGGGTAACGCTATGGGAACAGACCTGTCGATGCACCATCGAGGCCTCGCCCTGGACATGTCCGTGCAGGCTTTGGGGACGCTGCGCTCTTCCGTGGACATCGCGGACGACATGGACGCGTTACGCAATCGTTTCCAGGCAGACGGATACCTCTATCTGCCGGGGTTTCTGGATCGCGAGCTGGTGCTGGAAGCCCGCCTAGGCGAACTCGAAAAGTTCGCGCGGCTGGGGTATTTGGATCCGGCATACCCGATTAGGGACGGCATAGTGAACGCGCAGTATCGGACCCAGGCGGCAAATCCCTACGCCGAACCCGAACTGGACAACTCGGCGCGGCGCAATCCCGCTCTGACGCAGGTGCTCTACGCCGGCGCCATGATCGATTTCTACGAGGCTTTTTTCGGCGAAGCGGTACGTCATTTCGACTATACCTGGCACCGCGCCAAGACCGCCAGCACCGAATCCGCGAGTCCCCCCCATTGCGATATCGTCTTCATGGGCAGGGGATCGCGGCGATTGTGCACGAGCTGGACTCCTTTGGGGGACATTCCCATTGCCATGGGCGGGCTCATGGTCCTCGAGGGTTCTCATCGCCTGGAGCACATCAAGTCTACCTATGGGCGGCTGGACGTGGACAAATACTGTACGAATCACGCGGATGCGACCGATATTGCAGAAGGCAGCAAGCAATGGCAGGACTGGGTCAATCTCGGCGCCTTCCATACCGACGCGGTAAAAACTCGATCCGTGCTGGGCGGCCGGTGGCTCACCACGGATTACCGGGCCGGAGATCTGCTCGTTTTCGGCATGTACACCATGCATGCCAGCATGGACAACCAGACCAACCGCTTCCGGCTGTCGACCGATACGCGATATCAACCCGCTTCGGAGCCCATCGACGAACGCTGGATCGGCAAGACGCCGATCAAGCACGGTCCCGCAGGCAAGATCGGCCTGGTTTGCTGAGACCCAGACGTCTCACGGCCCGTGCCATGCAAGCGTTGTATTAGGTCTCGAGCCGAGCGGAAGACCGCTTGTCAGGCGTGAAGTCGGTGCTGTAGGACGGTGCTGCGCCTGGGGCCCACAGCCGCGCACTGGGCGCGCAGCGGACGGACGTCATACACGGCCGCGGGCGGATACTGGCTGGCCCCTGCCCCTTCGGCCCAGCGCTCGGCCGTGCCTTGGAGCGACCGCCGGTCGCAGCGTGCTTCTCGCTCCGCGCGCAAGCATCCGCGGGACCGCCGGATCTGTGTCCTGTGCGCCCCTTGCCGCAACTCCCGGAAGCGGGAGACCCCCGAGCGGCACGTGCCGGATGCTTGTCTCCTGCCGCCTTCTCCCGAAACAGGGGCACCTACGCGCTGCGTAAGCCCTGCCTCCCCACCCACGACGTCAGCGCCAGGCCATGTCCGTTCAGGGATGTGCCGCCAACACGGCGTCCCAGACGACCTCCGACGCGACGACGCCGAGCATGGTGGTAGACCATTTTGCATTGTCGACTTCGCCGGTCGAAATGGTCCAGAGAATATCGCCGTCTGCGCTCGTATGGAAGGGTTGAATAGCCCGTGCCATGGAACTGTGCACCTGGCGGCCCAGTTGGGTCAAGGCGTGCCCCTGCACCACTTGGTCGGTGACGAGGACCGTAAGCGTCGTGTTGCCCGTCTGGGTTCCCGAATCGGGGTTCAGCAGGTCAGCCTTGCGATCCAGTTCCGCCAGGACGCTCAGCCGTTTGCCTGTGGCCGGATCCAGGTTGCCGCGCACGACTTGGCCACTGCGGTCATACACGGCACCCATGGCGTTGACTACCACGCAGGCAAAGAATTTGATGCCCCCGACTTCCCGAAAGGCCGCTCCTTGTCCTGCTCTTTCCGCCTGCAGGGAGGTCCATCCCTTGCCTACGGTCGTCGACACGCCGGCACCGCGGGCGCCAAGGGCAAATTGTCCCATCCGCGCGCTGCGCAGGGCGGCAATCCCTAAATTCCGATCCGGATAGATGCTGTTCTCCCGTCCGCCGAAGTCGTACACGATGCCGCCGCTCACCAGTGGAATGGCGCCCCAATCGGTTTGGTAGCCTCTGCACGCCAAGATCGCGGCGGCGACGCCGCTGGCCGCTTCCAATCCGAACAGGGAACCTCCGGCCAGCGCAATGGCGTCTACGAATTCGTAGTCACCGACGAAGCCCGGCACTCCGCCCCGGATGTCCATGGCCGCCGATACGCCGTGGGGGAAGTGAAGTACGGTCACCCCGGTGGGGCCGTCCGGATATTCGGCGATCCCGATGCGGAACGAAAAGAAGTCGAATTCAAGTACTTTGGCGCCTAAATCGGTTTGAATGAGCAAGTTGCCGTCGTTCTTCTTCATGTCTGCTCCCAGCGGCTGTCGGCTCTGGGTCCATGCTACCCCAAGCTCGTCGAAGTCCCAGGACGTCGGTATTGCATGGAGCGCAGATCTCTATGCTCCTGCCGAAACGCGCCGGAACCGCCGCCGTCGGATGGGTATGCGGCGTTCTCTTTCGAGCCCAGAAGCCCCATCCCCGCGGAGAGCCTGCTCCATCTAGGCCGCCAAGGGCCTCCTGCGTCTCGCCAAGGCGGAAATCAGCGCCGCGGGGCGGATGCGAGAGCCAAGGTCAATTCGCGCCGCACCTCGGCATCTTCTTCCCGCGCGGCACATTGTTGCAACAGGTGGCGGGCCGCCGCGGTGCCGCTGCGGACCCAGACTTGACCCAGGGCCCAAACCGCGTGTTGTCGGACTGCCGCCGCGGAATCCCGCAGAGCCTGGCCGAGGGCCGGTACCGCCTCTACGCTGCCCCAATTGCCCAAGGCCGTACACACGTTCCGCAGCATGCCGACCCGCTTGGCCCGTTTCACCGGGGACTTGCGGAAGCGCTCGCGAAAGGCCTCGTCGGCAAGCCAATAGGGGAAGTCGGCCCGGAACCCTTCCAGCAGCGGGGGAGCCGTCCACCGCGACTGCGCCGCCAGCTCGGGAATCCGGGGGGAGGGCGGGGGCTCCAGATCTCGGTTCCAGGGACAGACTTCCTGACAGATGTCGCAGCCGAAAATGCGATTGCCGAACTGGCCGCGTAACGCCCGTGGCGCCGCGCCCTTCGCCTCGATCGTCCAGTAGCTGATGCACTTGCGCGCATCCAGCATCAGAGGCCCTCGGAAGGCATCGGTAGGGCAGGCGGTCAGACAACGGGTACAGCGGCCGCAAGTGCCTCGAGCCGTAGTTGCGTCGTCCATGGGCAGCGTCCAGATCCCCAAATCCAAGTCTCGGGGCAGGCCTGCCAAGACCCCGACAGGCGGCTGGGCAGCAATCTGTGCCTGGACCGGCAGCTCCCCCAATCCGTCTTCCGGGATGCACAGCACGGCCAGCAGCAACCAGCTGCCCCGCCGAGGATGAATGGCACAACAGTTCTTGCCGGTGAAGGTCAGGCCGGCGGCCAGGGCCCAGTCCCGTTCCACGACCGGGCCGGTATCCACCCAGCCTTTGGCCCGACTCCGACGTCCGCTGCAACGGCGTATTTCCCGATCCAGAGCGTATACGCGAGGCTTCAGGATTTCGTGGTAATCCGGCTGCCACGCATAGCGCGCAATCAGACCGCGGGACGGGTCGGTCTGGATTTCCCGCGCCAGGTCTCCCTGATGGTAGTCGACGCCCAGCACCACGACGGAGCGGATGGGGCGGCCGTCCGCATCCGTCAGTTGCTCGGGATGGGTTCGCAACCAGGCGTTACGCGCCAAGTATCCCATGTCTCCATGGCAGCCCGCCGCCAGCCATTGGCGTAGGTATGCGGCATGGACATGCTCGGGCCGCACGGTAGCCGTGCGGCAGAAGTCGAAACCCAGCCGATAGGCCGCCTCCCGAATGTAGGCGGCCGTCAGCACAGCGGCGGCCATGCTCTGGAACTTCTCCCTGTGTGTGCGGGAGCCGTTGCCGTGCCCCCAGTCGCCAATCCCCGATCCAATTCCCTCAAGGCGCGGTCAGCGCGAATTTCAACACGTAGGCGTGGCCGCAGTCCGGCGGTACCGCCGGCAACGTGACGGAAAGACCTGCCTCGCTTTGCTGCCAGGCCAGCGCACCGGCCATGCCCAGCAGGGATACGGCGGACACCCGGGAGCCGTTGAAGGCTTCGGGCGTCAGAGCCGTTATCGTGCATTCCGCTCCGGGCTAGCCCAGCAGCGTGGCGTACAAAGCCTGGTCCGACTGGGTAAATCGGACGTCCTGCGCCGTCATAGCCGCATTGGAGCGTTCGGACAGATGGCCCACGGTCACGCCGGTCGGGCCTTCGCCGAAGCGGGTCCAATGGCGAGTATCGTAGACGGCTTCCCCGTTCACTTGCAACCAGTCTCCCAAGCCCCGCAGCAGATCGGCGGCTTCGTCCGGAATCACGCCGTCCGCCCGCGGCCCCACGTTCAAGAGCAGGTTGCCGTTCTTGCTGACTATGTCCACCAGGTCGTGCACCAAGGTGGTGACGGACTTGAACTCGTCGTTCTCGATATAACTCCAGGACTTGTACGACACCGCCGTGTCCGTCTGCCAATAATCCCGCCGGATGTCGTCCAACTTGCCCCGTTCCACGTCGTAGACTGCCACGCCGTCCGGCAGCTTGTCCTTGTACTGCAGCACTACTTCCTTGCCCCAGCGCAACGCCTGGTTGTAGAAATAGGCGCAGACTTGCGGCCGATAGGCTGCAAATTCCTCTTCGTGCCAGCCGAAATCGAACCAGAGCACATCCGGCTCGAAGCGATCGATCATCTCCTTGGTGCGCCGGAACCAGTCTTCCACCCATTCCGGGGGTGCCGGCGTGTCTTCCGGATGGCGCGGGGCATACAGACCGGCATGGGCCGGGTCGGCAGTGTCGAAATCGTCCTGGTAGGTGTAATACCGCCAGTTGAATGCCCGGTGAGACGAGACTCCGAACTTCAGACCGCGGCGCCGCACTGCCGCGCCCAATTCGGCCACCACGTCCCGACGAGGGCCCATTGCGGCGGCATTCCACGGGGTGTATGCGGATTTGTACATGGGAAACCCGTCGTGATGCTCGCCTACCGGCACGACGTACCGGGCGCCGGCCTGGGCAAAGAGATCGACCCAGGCTTCCGGATCCCAGTTCTCCCCTTTGAACATCGGGATGAAATCCTTGTACCCGAATTCGCCCGGATGCCCCCATGTTTCGCAGTGATGCCGAAAGTAGTTGACGCCCTTGCGAGACACTTCGTCGCGATACATGAAGCGCGGGTACCACTCGTTGTCCCAGGCCGGCACGGCATAGACTCCCCAGTGGACGAAGATCCCCAGTTTGGCGTCCTTGAACCATTCCGGAACTCGGTAGGCCCGCAAGGATTCCCAGTTGGCCCGATACATGCAACTTCCTCCTTCGATTATGCCGGTACGGACCGCCCCCGGTGCCGCAACGTCACCATACGGGCTCCCAGATCCGCCACGACGGCGTTTTCCGTATCCCAGAGATTGTGTTCTTCGCCGGGATCCTCCCGCAGGTTGTACAGCTGCCCGGGTGCGTGCGGTTCGGGTGCCTGGCCCCGCGGCGGAGCCCAGCCTCCGGACGTACGCGTTTCAAATATGGCCTTCCAGTCTCCGGAACGCAGCGAAAACACCCCCATCTGCGAATGGTGGATCAAATCGTCACGTCCTGCGGCCGTGCCCTTGGGAGCCTGCAGCGCCGGGAGCAGACTGGTGCTGTCCTCGCCCATATGCGGCTCCAGCGGTTGTCCCGTAATGTCTGCGCATGTGGCCATGAAGTCCACCAGCGAGACCAGGGCATCGCTCACGGTACCCGGCTCCACTACCCCGGGCCAGCGGACTATCAACGGCTCACGGTGACCGCCTTCCCAGATGTGGGCTTTGTACCCGCGCCAGTCCGCGGACGATTTGTGTCCGTATGTGGCATACGGCATGGGGCCGGTTTGGCCCTGCAGCCTGTCCCCCGGCAAGGCCCCGTTGTCGCTGGTGACCCACACCAGCGTGTTGTCCGCCTGCCCCGTCTCGTCCAAAGCCTGCATCACCTGGCCTACCATCCAGTCGAAAAGCCAGACCAGGTCGCCGCGGGGTCCGGCGCCGGACTGATCGCGGGCAAACTCCGGCACATCGGGCCGGGTACAGGGCTCGTGCGGGGCGTCCGCGTTCAGATAGAGAAAGAAAGGCGCATTCTCGGTCGCCCGCTCCCGGATGTACTGGACTGCCTTCGCCGCGAAACGCGGATCCGCCTCGGCATGTTCCCACCCGGGGGCCATCATGCCGCGGCGGCTGGTGAACGAAGGCTGCTCGTGATAGACGGAGGGTATGGTCGCGAAGCGACGGTCCTCGATGAAGCCGTAGGGCGGTTGACAGGTAGGACAGCCGGACGAGCCGTAGAAATAGTCGAATCCCAAGTCGTTGGGACCTCCCAGCAGGGGCCGGGTGAAGTCGACGATCTCTTCCAAGGCGCGGGTAGCGTTCCCCCAAGGCAGAGCCCGGTTGAAGTCGTAGAAGCAGCCCGGCTTCACGCTGTAGCCCAGACCCAGATGCCACTTGCCGATGGCCGCGGTGTGATACCCCGCAGCTTGCAGCAGGTCGGCCACAGTGCGGCGGGCGGGCTCGATCAACGGAGGTTCGTAACCATACAGCACATTGGCCCGGAGGTGCGACCGCCAGCAGAAACGACCTGTCAATACGCCGTAGCGGGTCGGCGTACAGACGGCCGACGGAGCATGCGCATCCGTAAACCGGCGGCCCTGTCGGGCCAACCGATCCATGTGCGGGGTGGGAATGCGGGATGCGGGGTTGAAACAGGTCACATCGCCCCAGCCCATATCGTCGGCCATGATGTAGACGATGTTGGGCCTGTCGGGCACGGTATCCATGAAGCTTCTCCTGGGATGAGGCGCGGAACCCCGCCGGCGGCGGGGAATCAGGAAATCCGAAACGGTTCCAGAGCCGCGTAGTCGAGGTCCAGGCCGATGCCAGGCGTCTCCGGCGGACTGACGGTACCGTCCGAGTTCAGGGTCAACGTGTGCTTGTAGATTTTGCCCCACATAGGATCCACGGTGTCCCGGTAGAACTCCAGAATCAATCCGTTGGAAATGGCAGCCACCAGATGCACATGCAGTTCCTGGGGCCCGTGCGGGGCCAGCATCAGATCGTATGCTTGGGCGAGGGCCGCCACCTTCATGAACTCCGTTACCCCGCCCATGATCAAGGCGTCCGCATTGAAAATGGCCGCCGCCTCATGTTCAATCAGATCTCGAAAGCCGTAGCGCGTGTATTCGTTCTCCCCCGTCGCTATGGGGATAGACGTAGCCTGGGCCAGGCGTCGATATCCGCGCAAATTGTCCGGCGTCAGCGGTTCTTCGAACCAAAAGACGTCGTAGTCCTCGATCAGACGGGCCAGCTGGATGGCCGTATGGGCCTTGTATGCGCAATTGGCGTCCACCATGACCTGTACGTCCGGCCCTACGGCCTCTCGCACCACGCGGACTCGCTCCGCGTCCTGGCGCAGGGGCAAAGCCCCTACCTTCATCTTGACGGCCCGCGCCCCCATTTCCACATTGGCCTGCATCTCCTGGGCCAATTCGGCCAATCCCTTGCCTTCTTCGTAGTAGCCGCCGGCGATGTAAGTCGGTACCCGATCCCGGAATCCCCCGAGCAGCTTGTACAGCGGCATTCCGGCCACTTTGGCTCTGAGATCCCACAAGGCAATGTCGATAGCGCTGATCGCCCGCGTAGTCAGACCCCGCCGGCCCACCAGCTTGGGTACCCACATGTCGTGCCAGAGACGCTCCACGTCCAGAGGATCTCGGCCTCGGATTTCTGAGCCGAAACGCTCGATCGAGGCTTCCACGGCGGAGCCGAGACTGCCCAAACCTAGGCCCGTGACTCCCGCGTCGGTCTCCACGCGCACCAACCCCAGGCTGGAATGCGTGTAGGTATGCAACCCATTGGCAATCGGTTTGCGCCGGGGCCAGCGAAAATGTTCCGTGACGACACGCGTAATCTGCACGACTCTCGCCTCTCTTGCACAGAATTGAAATCAAACTACACGCGGTATACGCGCCGGGCGTTGGCGTGAAAGAGTTTGTGTCTTTCGGGGGCAGACAACCAGTAGGTGAGATCTCCCAAGGTGTCCACCCAGTGACCCCAGCTCCGGACCCCGCGCAGACTGACCGGCCAGTCCCCCCCGTACAGCACGCGGTCGATGCCGAAGCACTCGACGACATGGTCTACGTAGGGCTGCAAATCAGCAGGCGTCCACTGTGCGAGATCCGCCTCCGTGACCATGCCGGAAATCTTGCAGACCACGTTGGGCAGGGCCGCCAGCGACTGCAATTGCGACTTCCAGGGTTCGAAGAGCCGGCCTTTGATGTCCGGCTTCGCGATGTGGTCCAGCACAAAATGTACGTCGGGACAGGCCCGTACCAGGCGGATGGCTTCGCCCAGCTGCGGATGATGAATGCAAATGTCGAAGGTGTACCCGAAGGCCGCCAACTGCTTGACGCCCTGGATGAAGTTCCGACTGTCTCCGTACCCTGGGGGCTGTCCCTGGATCAGGCGCCGTACGCCTTTCACCCGAGGGACGGCCTGCAGGGCCTCCAAGTCCGTCGCCACTGCGGCTCCCTTCTCTACCGGCGCATCGGCGACGATCCCGACTATGCGGGCATCCACGGTGCGGGCCAGTGCATCCACCCACTCGACTTCCCGCAGGGCATGGGCGTCGATGCTGCCGGCTTGCATGAAGACGATCTTGTCCAGTACGAAGCGGTCGGTCTCCGCTTCCTGCGCCTGCAATTCTGCGGGACCATGCCGGGCGGCGATGTCGGGGACAGCCTCCAGCCAAGGATAGGAGAGCAGCTCGGGATCCCAGTAGTGAATATGAGTGTCGACCACCTTTTGCGTCATACCGCGTCTCTTTCCTGAAAGTGGCTGGCCCCGCCCCAGTTCCGATCTGATTCTCGTCGAGTCGACCCTGGAACGCAAGCCGGGCGATCGCCCGTCGGCTTCCTACTGCCCCTAGGCTATCATTGAATCCCGGCCAACCGACGAGTGCACACCGGAAGGAGGCAGACATGGCCATGTCGATCTCGGCCAGTGAACTGGCGCAGTACGAAGAAGAGGGCTTTCTGCTGGTGCAAAATCTGGTGGACCCAGAGGCGGTGGAAGCCTTGGGGCGCCGCCTGCGGGAGTACACCCATGGCGGCAAATCGCAGGTCGCGTTGAGAGTCCAGGTGGAACCGCGCATTCAACGGGGCGAACTGACGGTGGCACATCCGGGCGACGGCATCCGCAAGATCGACGGCTTGGTGGAAGGAGACGATCGCTTTCGAGAGCTGGGTCTGCATCCCAACATTCGCGGCATCCTGACGTCGATTCTGGGGCCGGACATCAAGATGTTTCGCAACGCCTTGCTGCTCAAGCCGCCCGCGGTGGGATCCGCCAAGGGCATGCATCAGGACTCGCCGTACTGGCCCATACGACCCATGGAGCTCTGTTCCTGCTGGTTTCCGCTGGACGACGCCACGCTCGAGAACGGATGCATGGCCGTACTGGTGGGCGGTCACAAGCGGGGTCCCCTACCGCATGTGCACGTGCAGGACGACTACGTGGTCGATACGGCCAGCTACGATGCGGACGACATGGTGATGTTGCCCATGCAAGCAGGAGACGGGTTGTTCTTCCACTCCCTTTTGCCCCATTACACGGCCCCCAACCGATCTGCCCGCTGGCGCCGGGCCATCGCTCTGTCCTACATGTCCGCCCGGGCCCAGTACACCGGCGACGGCGACGGACCTGTCTACTTCCCCGTGCAAGGTCGCACTTTTCCGGGCTGCGTGCGGTAAGCGACGGACGGCCGATGCCTCCGCTACGCGCCGCAGCGGGGGCGCATACGTCGTAATCCTGCCCCTCTTGCTTAATCCGCGCGGCACCGGGCGGCAGGAAAGCCGCCGCTATGCAGGGCGACAGGGGCGGCCGAAATGGCGGCTATGCGCAGTGCCCGAGTCCGGCGTCGGCATGCCGACCACGCCTGCTCCGGTCTTCTTCCCTGACCCACGAGCCCCGCACGCGGACCGCGCAAACAAGAGACCACGACCCGGCCGGACAGCCGCCCACGTCCGCCGGGGACGGGCAGGAACACCGTGTGCCAGAGGCCGCATCAGCCCTTGATGCCGGACATGATCACGCCGCGAATGAAGTAACGCTGCAGAATGAAGAACAGGATCAGCGACGGCAGCATGGAGATGACGGAACCCGCCATCAACAGGTGTTCGGTGGGTTCGCCGCGCTGGGCCACGTTGGCCAGAATTTGGGTACGCAGGAACATCAGACCTACCGAGACCGTATAGTTGGTCATGCTGGTCAAGTAGATCAAGGGTCGCATCAGTTCGTTCCAGGACTGTTGGAAGAACAGGATGGAAAGGGTGATCATGACGGGTACCGACAAAGGCACCAGGATGCTGCGGTAGAACCGGAGGACATGGCAACCGTCGATCTTGGCCGCGTCGTTCAGATCGCGGGGAATGCTCAGGAAGAACTGGCGAAACAGGAAAATGGCGAAGGGCCCGCCTCCAAACCAGGCGGGCAAAAAGAGCGGCCAGAACGTATCCACCAGCCGGATTTCATTGAAGATCAGGTAGGTGGGGATGAGCGTGACCTCCATGGGCAGCATCATGGTGGAGAGCATGAGCAGAAAAATGGCGTGGCGTCCGCGAAATCGAAAATGGGAAAATCCGTAAGCCACGATCGAAGCCGTGATGACGCCGCCTACGGTCGTGGCCAAGGTCACCACCGCCGTGTTGCCCATGAAGCGGAAGAAAGGCAGCACTTCGTTGACCTCGATGAAATTTCTCCACCGGGGTGCAGGCGGGAACCAGAGCGGCGGAATGACGTTGAGTTCGATAGGCAGTTTCAAGGCGCTCGACACCGCCCAGAACAACGGGAATCCAAAAACCAGGGCCAAGAATACCGTCAAGCAGCCTGTGAAGATGCTCCACGGCGCGAATTTGCGCTGCAGTCTCCGGAACGCCGGCGCCTCCGGTGTCGTCATGACGCGTCCGTTTCCGGTTCGCCTTCGTAATACACCCAGCTGCCCCCAAGGCGAAACTGGATCAACGTGAACACCAACACGATGACGAACAGGATCCACGCCAAGGCCGAAGCATATCCCAGCTGCCAATGGGTAAACGCCTGCGTAAAGAGGTGCAGGACATAGAAGTAGCTGCCGTAAAAGGGACCGCCCTGGGTAGAGACGTATACGGCGCCGAAGATTTTGAAGGCGGCAATCAGTCCGGTGATGAGCACGAAGAACAGGGTGGGACTGAGCAGCGGCAACGTGACGTGCGCAAATCTGCGCCATCGTCCCGCGCCGTCCACCTTGGCGGCGTCGTACATCTCGTCCGGCACGTTCTGGAGACCCGCCAGCAGGATGATCATGGTCGGCCCGCCCGCGCTCCACAGAGCCAAAATAATGAAGGTGGGCTTGACCCAGACGCGGGAATTGAACCAGCCCGGTCCGTCTATCGCAAACAGTTTCCAGAGCCAGCCGTTGATCAGACCGTAATCCGGTTGGAAAATGTACAGAAACAGGAAAGTGGCGGAAACTACCGGCACGATGGAAGGCAAATAGTAAATGGTGCGCCACACTGCTCGCCCCACTATCCTGCGGTCTAGGAGGAGGGCCAACATGAGCGACAAGGCGATCCCCAAGGGCACAGCCACGCCCACGTAATACAAAGTGTTCCAGAGCGAAAGACCGAACAAGGCGTCGTCGCTCAAGGCTTTGACGTAATTGGCCAGCCCCAACCACCGCGGGCGCAGGGGAAATGCGTATTCGGTAAAACTGAAATACAGCGAGACCAGCATGGGTCCCGCCGTGAACAACACGAATCCCAGAATCCAAGGCGAAATCAGCAGATAGCCCCAGATCTCCTCGACGCGCGCGACGCGGCTGCGCGCCTGGGCACCGGTCGCGGCGTCGACTTTCATGCCTGGGAAATCCGCCAAGGGCGGGACCGTACCCAACTAGACGAACGGGGAAAGCGGCTCCCCCGGCATCGTCCCCGGATCAGGCGGCTTCTACCGGGGGCATGTCCAAGATTGCCTGGACGGCTTCCTGCAGTCTTCCACAACCTTCTTCGGCACTCAATTCATTGAGATACATGCCCTCCAGCAGAGGGGCGGTGGCCTGGATCACCTCCGAATCCCGACCGTTGTGCGGTGTCGGAAAAGGCTTGACGTCCTTCAGGACCTGGAAGTGAGGAATGATCAAAGGGTCGTTGGCCACCCTGGGATCCTCGAAAACGTCGTAACGCAATCCGGGTTCGCCGATCCGGCCGATGCCCTCGATGCCTACTTCCCGACTCGAAAGATACTTGATCCATTGAAACGTTTCATAGGGATGTTCGCTGGAACTCCAGATGGGAAAATTGTTGCAGCCCGCAAAGCCGCCGCGCAGACCCGTGGGGCCTTTGGGGCCGGGCACCAAGCTGAACGTCAGGTTCTCGGGGGTGATGTCCCCCAAATATGCGCCTTCCCATACCCCCGACAACGCGGAAGCCAGCTTGCCCGAGGACCAGAGTTGCTGCTTGACGGCCGAGTCCGCCATGACGGGCAGCGCCTCCACCTCATGGTACATGTCCTGGATCCACTGCATGCCGGCAATGGCTCCCGGCTCTCCCCAAGTGGCCTGCGACCCGTCGTCGTTCAGCGGCCAGCCGTCATGCGCCGATATGAGGGTCAGATTGGCTTGGTACCAAGCGCCGAACCAAGTTCCCCAGATGTCGCTCTTGCCGTCGCCGTCGGTATCTTGCGTCAGTTTGGCTGCGGCGTCCCGGAAATCGTCGTAGGTCCACTCTTCGGTGGGCCAATCCACGCCGGCGGCATCGAATATCTCCGGCGCAAAATACAGCCCGGCATGGCCGGCATGGCCATTGACAGGCAAGGCGTACAGCTTGCCGCCGATCCGGTTGGAACTGAGGGGACCCTCGATAAACACCGACAGATCGTACCCGTCGAGGTCTACGAAGTCGTCGAGTTCCTGCAAGAGGCCCCGCGTGGTGAACTTGCTCATACCGAAGTGCGAGGCATGACGGAAGGCGTCTCCCGCCGTGCCGCCGGCAATACGGGCCATGATCGTTTGATCATAGCCTTGGGGAATCACGTCTACCGTGACGTGGATATCGCCGTTTTCCTCGTTGAAACGGGTGGCCAACTCTTTGCGATATTCCAGATCCTGCACGACGTTGCGATCAAACATCAGGACCTCGACCACGGCTTGATCGGCCGGGGCCGCGGCGTCGGCCGGAGACGCTGCAGGCACTGCGGGCATGCAGGCCGTCAGGGCCGCGGCGGCGCCGGCTCCAGATACGACGATCAGAAAATCGCGTCGAGACAACATACTTGTCTGCATAGCACACCCATCCGTTTTGCAATGGTCAGGAAGTCTTGCCTCCCCTTCAAGCACCTCTCTTCCCCTGTGCCGGTGAAGGAGGTAAGAGCCGGCAAGCCATTATGGCAAATTGCTGTTTAACTCACAAACAGCTCCACCGGGGCACTCAGTAGGTACCTCAGTACACCACAGAAGTAGGCTCCCCCCACCACGGCGTAAAACCACACAGGTTATGCCTGGGGGTTACCTGTTCCAGCCGCAGCCTTCACCCGGTCGCGGCCGACTACCGGGCAAGAGACGGTTGCTGCCATCCAAGCCTCCTCCATGTCCTTCTTCAAAGCAGCCTGTCTCGTCCACGCTCAGTACGAGACAGCGACTACTTTGCAACAGAGTCGAGAAACCATTTTTCAGTCGCAACCCGCGATGCCGTCGAAAGGTACTACCCGAATTGTCGTGCGATACGTGCCCAAGCCTTAAACATGGGCAAGGAAAATTCTCCGAGGGTAACTGAATATGGCGAACTCGACAGAGCGAAGCAACTGAGGATGTTGCCGGTTGACCAAACGTACTCGAGAAAAGAAAAGCGAGTACAACGAACCAGATTTCCTATGCTCGATTGGCCACGCTCGTAGAATCACAATCCGGAGCGGGGCTGCAACAACCGGAAATCTCGCTTCCATCGGGTCCGTCTGCCAGCCCAACCGGCACCCATGAGGAGACCTCCAGTCATCTAACACGGGGCTTTCCCGACCAAGAAGCCGACATCGGATTGGGCGGTCGCTCGACCGAATTCAAAAGGCGTTTGTTTGCTGTGAGGATCGGTGTATTCAGCCACTTGAAGTCAAAATCGTCGGTGACGAGTGTAAGTCCTGCCGACTTGCACAGTTCGCCAATGACCTGATCGTTGAAATCATATCCACCCCTGCTGAACTCTTCCAGCAAACATTCTCGATCCAATCGGGAAAAACCACTTTCGACGACATGGCAAGAACTCAAAACCTTTCCCACCAATAGCAAAATGTCCCGGGCCCACCGACGTAAAGGCAGGACTATCTCGAAATTCCTTACTCTTTCTTTCCATCCAGGACGGATGGAAAAGTAAACGTAAATCCAGATGTTGGCATCCAAGAAAAGCTTGTCGCTTTGGGTAAAGACGTAGTCTGCTACGTCCTTGACATCTGGTTTCATCGCTGCCTATCTACTCGCCTAGTTCCTCGCTCAAGATCTTCCTGTATCGGTCCGGATCCTGAAAGTACCGCTTGGCCGAAGCAACGACCGTGTGCACAAGCTCCAAATCGTCGTCTGCGATGTCTTCAAAGGACAGTAAGTCGTGAATCTTGTCTTCTGCGTACTTTCCATACAGTTGACCTATGGCTACATTCAAAAAGGCAGTCGTCATAATGGAAACGTTCTGAAACGACAGCATGACGGGTTGATTTGCCGCAAACGCCTTTTCCAACCTTTCGTATACCTTCTGTCCATCGCGGGATGCAGCACAAATAGTCTTGCCGACAATGCCATAAATCCTCAAGAGTAGTGGGTCTCGCATGGTCTGTACTCTCCTCTCTATTTCTATTTCCGTTCACTTGAAAGGATATAGGACTTAGGGTCACTGGTGTTTATTTCTATGCACACAGTAGTCCCAGGAAATGGATGCTCGAAATCCTTGAGCTTCGTACGTTTCTGGCACCTTTGCCAATAACCGGTACCCGATAGTATCTGGATACTACCTTGATTAAGATCCAAGAATTTGCATAAGAGGTGCAAACCGGCTCCACCAGGAATACCTTCGTGACGAGTCGTATTGTGTTCTCGAGTCGACCAATCTATTGCTCGAGAGGACGAGATAAAATAGTTCAATATAGAGCGAACATTGTGCGGTATCCCTACTCCTAGATCCACAAAGGTTTACCGAAATTGGCAAGGAAATCCATTCTTGGCTAGTATGATCTTGATTTCACTTCGAATGCCTGTCAAGTGCACCGTATTGATGTTTTGCTCCAATCGATAGAGAAGCGCGCCCAGCAGAGCGCACATGTCTGCATCGAACCAGTGAGTATTGCTCATGTCGATTGTAACGTGTTCGAGCCAACATCGGCTTAATCTGGCTTGGAATTCCGAAAAAAATCGGAACCCGGCGCGATCGTGACACAGTTGAGCGGGAAACGGCACCTTGCTCTGCTCTGTCCGCCGAATAATTTTTGCCGGATCCACGGGACAGTCTGAAAGTACCGGCGGCCGGATGATGGGGTAGTTCTCATCATCCTGACCATAGTTACCTTCGGTACTGCGAAGCCTGCTGGATATTCTCCATCACCTCGTGCTGAAATCTGATCGGAAGCGTATTGGCCGGCAATCCAGGAGCATCGAGAATTTCGGTCTTCGTCACAAAGCGGCAATCAGAAGAGATTTTTCCGTCCCGGGTGATTCCGGATCGGCGAGTGTAGCGTTGGAGCAAGGATCGCAAGGCCTGAAGTCTATGGGCTCTGGCACATGATATGGCGGTCGGCGCCACGGGTCTGAGATCGGCTATCCAAATCTTCCGTGTCCTAGCGGATTTTCTCTCGGTCTACCGCCACTGCAAATCTGGAAACCATTCCGCCATCCGATACAGGAGCTTCCACTTGGCCCCGCGCGGTCCTGGATGTCGGCGGGCACACCCCCACGGTCGGAAATCGATCCTGCGCATCCTTTACTGTACTGGATCGTGCAAGGTCACGCAGCCGGTCATGAATGCGTACGAGTACTTTTCATCCCGGTACCACAACTGCCAACAAGGGTAGACGGGGCAGGCAAAGTATGCGGCAGGCCGCGTCCGCCACATCCCATGTGCAACCTGGAGAGAACGCCATTTCCAATCCCCTGCCAGAGCCTAGGGTACAGATATGGCCTTCCGGTGGGAAACGGGCAGATC
The DNA here is from genome assembly GCA_034421855.1 of Anaerolineales bacterium. Lineage (GTDB taxonomy): Bacteria > Chloroflexota > Anaerolineae > Caldilineales > Caldilineaceae > Bin34. The sequence goes on along the minus strand of DAOUKB010000014.1, from coordinate 1,648 downwards.
CGGGTCCTGCCACTACCCTTGCGCAAAGGCAGATCAGCCGCCGTTCATCTCTCTTGCGTGCCCGTTGCACTGTGCCGCAATTACGGACTATTGATGCTGGACTGCGACCATCGATAAATCTTTCCCAATGCCTCCAGAGAAAACGGGACAAAGGAAAAGGCTTCAGTCTGGCTTGGTACAGTTTGTACAAAGTCGAGCTAAGCACTTGGCATGGAAATTTATCTGGTTGCGCTAGATTGTCCTCTTGCGTTCACTTGGGATATACTCCCGTTTCCCCCATCTGAGCCAAGAGAGCCACGCCAGATCCAGCAGAATTTCGTATCATCATAATTCCACGCCAGATTTTTAGACTCGGCCCGGCAGTGGCCGGAGCAACAATACAGGGTCTGTCCATACAGAGAGCATATATTCCTGGACCGCTGCAGAAACCACCGCCCTCAACTCCGTATGCGGGGAGATGCCGACCAAGTTGAACAGGGAAGCAGACCCGGAATCCGGCACGAAGCAAATCCACCGCAACCGGAACGAACTGTTGGCCTCTGAACCCAGCCTCGGGCACAGTCCCCGGTTGCCTGACAATTCAGACAGACTTGGCGGTACGCCCACCACCCATTTTGGCGGCAAGATGTCCGCACGGGACTTGACGTGGTGCGGAGCCTGTCAGACAGGTGGGCAACCCACGCTGGTTCCGGTGGCATTGCCAGACCGCTGATCTACAGCATCCCCGCGACGGACAGGGCACGGCGATAACAGGGGAGACAGCGAAGATCGGGCTGCTTCCCCACGCCGTACCCCGACCCACAATGGTGGCAAGCGGCACATATGACATGGCTATTCCTGCTACGCCAGAGGAGCGTTTTCCTGTGTCGTTGTCATGATCGTACCGGATTCACGGAGTCAGGTCAGTTGCTTCACGAGACCCTGCCTGTGCCCAAGTCCCTGTCCACGATGATACCCTTGTGATGGAGAGCCGAAACTAAGTATCTGGCATGGAATTATATGAATATACTAGCTCCTGCCGGAGGCGGCGGTACGCGGAGGGGAGGGGTCGCGCGGGCCGGCCCGGCAAAGCTGCACGAGGGACGGTCGCGAAGTGTCATGGCTCAACGTGGTGGATGTGGACCTCGTCGGCACTTGGGATCGACCCTTCAGGGCCTACAAGGAAATAGCTATCGACTGCTACCCCGATTGAGATCGGGAAACGCATGTACAGTATCTGAGAGACTCCGCCGTCCCTATCTCTGGCTGGTGGCGACGGAGCCGTGATCATGCACACTACCCTGTTTCTGGAGGCGTTCGGCCAGCTGGCACCGCACACGGCGGTCGTTGATGCCGCGGAGGAAGACCTCTACAGCGTTTTCCGCGCCCGGGCAGAATTGATGCACTGGTCCACCATGTCCACTATCCGCCGCCCGTTGCTCTGGGACATGAATGACGCTGAGGAGTTGACCACTAGGAGCACTTCCTCCCGGATCGGCTGGGTGCAGGTCGGCATGCACCATGATGCCCCCGACCCCGTGGGAGCCCTGCCGGCCTTGAGCCAGTGCCTGGACGACGCCCTCCGCCGTTTTGGGGATGTCACGTTGTCGGGGTTGCAGGTGGCGATAGATGGTCTGCAGCCTCCTCCCCGTGCTGGCGTAGGTGATGG
>DAOUKB010000013.1:0-7574 GCA_034421855.1 Anaerolineales bacterium | reverse complement strand
CACCGGAACGCCGGGCACCCTCACACGCTGCCACGCAAAGGCCCTCCAAGGCAAGGGAGTCAGAAGTGACGTGGGGGCCGTCATGACAGTGAACCGAGGGATCCCCTAGGAGGGCGGGTCGTCCCCCGAGGGCGGGGCGGGTCCACCCGGTAGGCCCCGCACGCTACTGCGTTGCGGGTGCTCTGCCCGATCCGGGCTGGGGTCCTGGGACCTCCCTGATGTTGACGACACCCCCTAAGGCCTTCGGCGGGCCTGTACCCCGGTCGTCGGGGAACTGCAGAAGGGACGCATACAAAGTAGCGCAGGCGGCTTGGGCCTTGGTCCGGAGTTTTCCGAGCGTGCGGGCCTGTGTGCGCAGATCGCCGATTCCCACTCGACGCTCCGCACGGCGCGGCCTGGAACGTTGGAGAGGGCCCGGCGCGTCCTGAACGGCAGCGCGTATGCTCCGGATATCGTCCGACACCATTGCCTAGACCAAGCCGCCGACCGCCGAGACTTGAGCACGGCAAGGCGCCTGGTTGTGATTAGGTTTGGGCGATGTTCGCCGGAGGTGACCCCCAGAGTGCGCAGCGACCCTGCAGAGCCGCGGAGATGGAGGAGCCGGAGCGCTTGCGGCAATCCATGGGTCGGCATCGCCCGGCCGCTGCTTCTGCACGCTTGCGCTGGGAGCGGCCATGTACGCGCCATGCAGCCCGACTCGGATTCCGCGGGGCCGCGGGAAGGCCGCATCCTGGTTTTGCCTAAGCCATGTAGCAGATACGGTGCGCTGGAGCCCCCGTACTTGAAATACGGCGACGATGTGGCCCGACGCCGGACCTGCTGCGCTCAGCGCCTAGACCCAGCCTCCTTCCGTCCGGGTTGGAACTTCGACGCCGCATCCTCAACTCAAATCCGACGCCGTCAGCGGCAGGGGAATAATCAAGGCGGGTTCGTCGTCCTTCTGCGCCAGCCCTGCTGTTTCGGATATAGGCAGTTTGGCTCCGGTGTGGATATCATAGATCATCACGTGCAACAGATAGCGGTGGCTCTCCTGCCAGGCGGCCGGGGCTTCCACGTTGGTAAAGTCCAAGTGAAATTGTCCTCGCGGAGTCGGCGAGGCGGGAAACGTGCCGAACTGTTCCGTGTGGGGCAGTTTGACTTGTGTCCCGTCCGGCAAAACTTCGTGCAGCCAAGCGATATATCGATATCGGGCGCGCGGCGCTGCTTGGACCTGCCAATAGAGAGTCAAGGGGAGCTGACCGGCATCCCACAGCCTTTGGCCTATCTCGATTGCTTCCAGCCTGAACGTCTCGTGAAAGGTGGCTCCGACGTGCACGGCGGCGGCGAGCGGAATTTCCGGCACGGGGTTGGGATTTTCCGGCAAGAACAAAAACAAGGCCAAGCTGGAATTGGGGTGGAAAAATCCCCAATCCTTATGTGGGTGCATGTTGTCGCGCAACCACGACAACACTTCATGGTCTGGATCCTCGTAGGGCAGGGTCCTGTCTTCGAGCATCCAGATGCGGGCATAGTCGGTAACCGTGTCTGCCAGATGCTCCGGGGTATTGAGTAGCCAGCGTCCGGCGCGCACGGGCGGCATGGCCTCCCAATTCACGTGAAAGCCGGCCGCCTGGGCGGCTTCGATTTCTTCCATGGGAAAGTAATAGCGGAAGAGGCGCCAGCTGTTGGGTCCCTTGAACACCACTAAATCCCCTTCCCTGATCTGATCCTCCAGAATCCGGCCCACCAAGGCGTAGTCTGGAGCCTTGCCGTAGTACGGGGAAGCGTAGTAGTGCCAAGAGCTGTAGGCGGTGCCGCCGAACAGGAGCAGACTACAGACCCATGTCGCCCGTGTGTGACGAGCAGCAAGGGCAGCCAGTCCAGAGGCTACCAGAACCAGAAAAATGCCGATCAGTTGCGCATGGTGGCGCGCCGCCATGTAGTTGGGCTGCACGAAGGACAAAGCAAAGAGAGCCGCGATCGGGAGCAGCAGATAGAGCCCCAGAAACCAGCCTTGAATCCGGCGGACCTCCTTGGAGCGTACTGCATAGTAGATGCCGTAGGCGCCCAGCGCGATCAAAACGGTATTCAGCCAGCCGACCTGGTCCAGGCGCGTGCTGAGGCCGATACCGAAGGCATGCACCAGTTCCCGCCCCACGGTCCCGATTCCCACCGGGGCGAAGTTGGAACCGGCCCCAGGTTGAGACATGATGAACCGATACACCACGAAGACCAAGGTGCCGGTCAGCACCAACACGAAGGTCATCACTTCGATGGCGAACTTACGATCCACGCGCAAGAGATACACGGCGACCAAAAGGCCATGCAGCGGCAACAGCATCAACGAGTAGTAATGGGTACCCAGGGACAGGAGCAGAGCGACCAAATAGAGAAGCGCCCACTTGCCGTTGTGGTGGAAGCGTTCCGATACGTAAGACCATGTATCCGCCCACTCCCACAGCGCCCAGACGGCCAGCAGCGAGACCAACATCCACAAGGCGTAAGGCCGCGCTTCCTGTCCGTACCAGAGGATAAACGGATTCAGCGTGGCCAAGGCGGCCGCCCAGAACCGCGTGCCTTGCGGCACAAGCCGCTTGCGGGCCAGGAAACGGGCAAATCCCCAGATCACGGGTACGAACAGAGTGGCCGCACACAAGGAAACGAACCGCAACACGAAGGGACTGTCCGTACTGGCTCGCAGCAGCAACCCCAGAGCCACATAAAAGGCCGCCGGATGCTGATCCCACGTAACGCGCTCTCGTTCGCTGTCCCAGAGCACCAGCTTGCCGGTCCAGAGATCGCCCCAGTTCTGCTCAGAGCGCTGCAAGCTCAGGCTCTCGTCCCACCAGACGGTCTTGGCGTCCAGATCGAAGGACAGGCGGCCGAAAGCCAGCAGAATGCAGACCACCGGGAACCAGCGGTCCCACGCTATGGCAACAGGTCGGAATTTTGCGATCGAGGCAGACATGAGAGTATGCGCCGTCCAAGCCTGCCCTCATCGCACGTCATCGGGCACGCGGGCGAAGATGCGGTCCTAAGCGGCACCGGACACTGCCCTGGACCCAAGGGCAGTTCCGGCCGCGCGGGGCGCAGGGCAATTCTTCAATGCGTGACGCGGCGTACCTGCTTCACGTTGGGCAGACGGTCCAGTTGCGACATGACGCGGGAGAATTGACGCGCATCCTCCAATTCCAAATTGACGTGCACCGTGGCCACGTTGTCCTTTTCGTCGACCTGCGCGTCCGCACTCCGCAGATTCAGCTTTTCGTCTGCTACCACCGCCGTGATGTCTCGCAGCAAGCCGGCCCGGTCGTAGGCCTGTACTTCAATCGTAACATCGAAACGATCCTGGTTGTCGGCGTCCTGTCCCCACTGCACTTCCACAATGCGCAACGCCTCTTCCGGATCCCGCTGCCGCGCCTTCAGATTGGAGCAGTTGTCCTTGTGGACCGTGACGCCTTTCCCGCGCGTAATGTATCCCAGCACCTTGTCCCCGGGCAGGGGTTTGCAGCAGCCCGCCAGTTGGGTAAACAGTCCCGTCTGGCCCTGTATCTCCACCGAAGAAACCTGCTGCGGCTCTGCCGAAACCGACCCGGGCAAGCTGATCTGCTTCTCTTCCGCCCGTTCCCGCCGCTCTCGCTCCAGAATTTTCTGGGCCAGACTGTGCACGCTGATGTCCGAATAGCCCACGGCGACCAGAAAGTCGTCCACATCCTTGTAGCCGCACATGGCCGCCAGCTCTTCGAAACCGTACTTGACGGAATGCCGCTTCAATTCGCGGTCGACAATCAGACGGCCGTCGGCGCTGGAGGATTCCCGGCCTTGGCGGCGAAAATAAGAGAGAATTTTGCTGCGGGCGCGTTGGGTGCGAATGTACCCGGCATCCTGATTCAGCCAGTCACGACTCGGACCGCCCCGTTTGGCCGCGATCACGGCGACCTGATCGCCATTTTCCAGCTTGCGGTTGAGGGGTACCATGGCGCCGTTCACCTTGGCCCCCCGGCACCGCTCGCCCAGTTCCGAGTGGATATGGTAGGCAAAGTCGATGGGCGTGGCCCCGCCGGGCAAATCAATGACGTCGCCTTGCGGCGTAAAGACGTATACGCGGTCTTGAAAGACGTCGGACTGCAGACTCTGCATAAACTCTTCGGCATCCACGTCGTCCTGTTGCCAGTCCATCAAAGACCGCAGGAGCACTACCTTGTCCGAGAGATTGGGCACCACGGAACTGCCTTGTTCCTTGTAGTGCCAGTGGGCGGCCACGCCCAGTTCCGCGACTTCGTCCATCTCCCGCGTTCGTATCTGCACTTCCATGGAAGTGCCGTCCGGCCCGATCACGGCAGTGTGCAACGACTGGTACATGTTTTCCTTGGGGTTGGCGATGTAGTCGTCGAATTCCCCGGGAATAGGACGCCACAGGCCGTGTATGACGCCCAGACTGGCGTAACAGTCCGAGACGGAGCCCGTGACGATACGAAATCCCTGAATGTCGTAGATCTCGTTGAACGGAATGCCCTTCCGCTCCATCTTGCGGTAGACGCTGTAGATGTGCTTGGGGCGGCCTGTGACTTCGGCCTCGATCGGCACTTCCGCCAGTTTCGTCTTGATCAGGTCGCGCGTGCGGATGGCCCATTGTTCCCGTACACGCCGTTTCTGGGCCATGGCCCGCGAGATCTCGTCGTAGACCTCCCGGTCCAGGTGGCGCAGGCTCAGGTCTTCCAGTTCCCACTTGAATTGGCCGATACCCAGACGGTTGGCCAGCGGAGCGAATATCTGCAACGTCTCATGGGCCACCGTTTTGCGTTTCAAAGGGGGCAGACCGTCGAGAGTCCGCATGTTGTGAACCCGATCCGCCAATTTGACGATGACCACGCGCGTGTCGTCGACCATAGCGACGAACATCTTGCGCAAAGACTCGGCTTTGCGTTTGGAGGTCTGCGTATCCTCGATCTTGCCTAGATTGTCGATGCGCTGCAGCTTGGTGACCCCATCTACCAGATGCATGATTTCGGCGCCCATGCTGTCTTTCAAGAGTTGCAGGGAACATTCCGAGTCCTCGACCACGTCGTGCAGCAAGGCGGCACAGAGGGCCGGCGCGTCCATGCCCAGATCCAGGAGAATCGAGGCCACGGCCAGCGGATGCAGAATATAGGGTTCCCCGGACTTGCGGGTCACCCCTTCGTGAAAGAGGTGGGCGATGACGAAGGCCCGTACGACCAGCCTCTTTTCTTCTGCGGACACGATGCCGCGTAGGGCTTGCAGAAAGGTCAGCAGCGGCTCGAGAACGACCGCGTTCAATTCCACTTCGAAGGGGTCTGCAGGCCGGGCCGTACCGGGTACCGGGAACGGCCCGGCCGCCCGGAGACAATCCTGCAGGTCGGTAGGCAGTGGAGATTCGCTCAGGAAGAGGAAACCGACACCGTGACTGTCGGCTCCGCGGTCCGCCTCGACCAGAAAAGCATAGAAGCCGGCATCTTCCGATCGTCCGGCCGTTACGGGAGCCGCTGCCGGTTGCGACCGGCGTGGGACGGAAAGGGCCTCTGCGGGCACGCCTCCCTGAGGCCTTGCCGCGATCTGTTCGACAGCCAATTCCTAACTACCTTTTCACGCTCTGTGGGACCACCGACAACCGGGATCCCGTGGATTGCAGCAGTCGGCCGAAACCTGTGCTTCGCATTGCGCCCGGCGGCTCTCTGAGTATAGTCTATGCTTTGTACGCGTCTGCATGTCCCGTCTCGTCGGGGGAGCCCCCTATGCTCGCCGGCCGCGGCTCCCAGGCATCCCCAGAGGGGCCCGCCGGCCATGAGACGGCAAGACGAGCCGCCAGTGCGCCGGCGGAAATTCGCGAGACATCGAACCAGACGACCTCTTCCAGCCGCCGAAATCCCGTGTATTGATGCCGAATATAGCGGTGAGTCTGGTGCTTGGCCTGCTGTACTGCCTCACTCAAGCCGAGTTGCCCCTGCAGATGCCGAATCAGGGAGCGATATCCCAAGGCTTGCAAGGCGGGCAAGGCCGGATCGTAATTCTTGTCGAGCAGCCGCTGCACTTCCGCGCATAGGCCCTCCGCCATCATGGCGTCCAAGCGAGCGTCCACCCGCTGGTGCAGCTGCCTACGGGGACAGGTCAGCCCCAGTACGTACAACGGCCAGACCGGAGATCGTTTGCCTTCCAGACGTCGTTTGGATTTGCCGGTTTTGAGAAAGATTTCGAGAGCCCGTACGATGCGGCGACCATTGCGGGGATCCGTCACGGCCGCGGTCTCGGGATCCAGATCCGCCAGCCTCTGGAAGAGACGGGCTACCCCCCGGCTTGCCAAGTCTCTTTCCAACTGAGCCCGAAGTTGCGGGTCCGGCGCCACCTCGGGAAAACGCAAATTGTGCACAATGGAACGCACGTACAATGGTGTCCCGCCCGTCAGCACGGGGATACGGCCCTGGGCCAGCACCGTTTCAATTGCCAGCGAAGCCAATCTCTGATATTCCGCGGCCGTCAGGACCTGGTCCGGGTCTCGGATGTCGAACAGATGGTGGGTCACCGCAGCCCGCTGGCCCAGGGTAGGCTTCGCCGTACCGATGTCCATGGAGCGATATACCTGGCGGCTGTCCGCGTTGACGATCTCGACCGGCAAGCGCTGGGCCAGCGCCAGCGCCAAGTGGGTCTTGCCCACGCCCGTAGGCCCCACCAGCACCAGTACGGAACCGACCAGATACGCCGGCAGATCGTCAGTCTGCGGCACGAGCGATGCGATCCCCTACTCCGGCCAAGGGCCGAAAACTGCGCCGATGTTCCGGACAGGGCCCGAAATGGCGCAGGGCCTGCGCGTGATACCGAGTCAAGTACCCCTTATGTCGCCCAAACCCGTATTGCGGAAACCGGTCTGCGGCCGCGACCATGTAAGCGTCCCGCTGCACCTTGGCCAAGATGGAGGCCGCCGCGATGGAAAGACTCTTCCCGTCCCCTTTGACCACTCGCTCTTGTTCAAAGTCGGGCAACCGCAGCGGCCAAGCCGCTATCCAGTCAGCCAGAATGCGGTCGACTTGCACAGGCAGACCCAGCACGGCCTTCTCCATCACCAACTGATTGGCGCGGTCTATGCCCAGTTCGTCCACCGTACCGGCGGATACCCAGCCTACGGCGTAGCCCAAGGCCGCCTGCGTGACGGCTGCCACCAGCTGCCGACGCTTACGGGGGCCGAGCCGTTTGCTGTCGTCGACTTGCCGCCAAAATCCAGCCCGACGGGAATCAGGAGAGACGACGACTGCAGCAGCCACGATGGGGCCTGCCACACAACCTCGGCCTGCTTCGTCTACGCCCGCGACCAAGCGCTGTTGCGCCCAATACTTGCGCTCGACCCGAAAATCCGGCGGGGTTTTGCCGGCAGGGAGCGCCACGGGGAATTCCTACTTTTGGGGAACGACTCTTTCCTTGAGGCGGGAGGACTTGCCCTGTCTTTGGCGCAGGTAGTACAGCTGTGCCCTGCGGACCTTGGATTTGCGCACTACGTCCACTTTCGACACATTGGCGCTGTGCAGCGGGTACGTGCGTTCCACGGCCACGCCGTGAGCCGCCACGCGGCGTACGGTGTACGTGGC
>DAOUKB010000012.1:0-76179 GCA_034421855.1 Anaerolineales bacterium | reverse complement strand
GCACTGAGCGCCGAATTTGCGGCAGCGGTACGGCGATCCGACGGGATCAGTCTTTTTGTACGCACGAGCGGACGAAACCCGCTGACCGGCAAAGGCGACGTCAATACATACTCCATCTTTGCGGAAACTGTCGCCGCCCTCCTCAATCCATCGGGCCAAGCCGGGGTCATAGTACCCACCGGCATTGCCATGGACAACACCAACAAGGAGTTTTTCGCCAGCCTGATCCAAGGCCGACGGTTGGTCAGCCTCTACGACTTCGAGAATCGAGAGGCCGTATTCCCAGATGTCCACCGCTCCTACAAGTTCTGTCTGCTCACGCTGACGGGGACCGCGCGTCCCTCTCGGCAGGCGGAGTTCGCCTTTTTCCTGCACCAGACGGCGCAGCTGCGGGAGCCGGAGCGTCGGTTTGCGCTGTCGGCGGCGGACTTCGCGCTCTTCAACCCCAACACGCGCAATTGCCCCATGTTCCGCACGCGGCGGGACCTGGAGATCGCGCGCAAGATGTACCGGCGGGCCGGCGTGCTCTGGAAGGAGGCGCAGGGAGACGAACCAGCGGTGAATCCCTGGGGAATTAGGCTCAGTACCATGTTTCATATGTCCAACGATTCCTCTCTTTTCTGGACGCGGGAGGATCTGGAGTCAGCAGGTTGGACGTTGCAGGGAAATGAATTCGTCAAGGGCGCGGAACGCTATTTACCGCTCTACGAGGCCAAACTCTTTGGGCAGTTCGATCATAGGTTTTCCACTTTCGCGAACGTCGCTATACAGGACAGAAAGAAGGGAAAGGCCCGTTCCGTGGATGCACGGGAGAAAGAAGATCCCGACTTTGTCGCAGTACCGCGGTATTGGATTCATGAAGAAAACGTTAGGGCAGAATTTGACAAGGCCGCACTTGCTGTGAATGAAATTGAAAATAACTCGGGAACTCGGGAACTCGGGAACTCGGGAACTCGGGAACTCGGGAACTCGGGAACTCGGGAACTCGGGAACTCGGGAACTCGATCGAGACCTTGGCCGCCGTCGTACGCTCCTGGTTTGCCGCCAAATCGCCCGCCCCACAGACGAGAGGACAGTGATGGTGGCAACCCTTCCCGTAGGTGGCGCCGTAGGCCATTCGGCCATGGTTCTTCACCCTGGCTCGTCGCATTTCGAGACGTCACCCGCGCCACGGACCGAAGAACCGCCATCGTGGCCATCGTCCCCAGAACCGCCATGAACAACAAAGCCCCCACTGTGCAGCTGCAGGGGAAAAATTGGATTCAGGCATTGCGTAGACACACCCGCGCCACGGACCGCCGCACCTTGATCACAAGCTGCGTGCCCGACAAACCGCTGGGCGACAACTCCATCGTGGTAGGAAACGAGGGCGGACCCGTCGCAGTGGCTTCCGCTCTGTTGACTGCCAACATGAACAGCCTGCCCCTGGACTGGGCGGCCCGAGGCTCGGTGGGAGGAATGAACCTAGGCTTCTTCATAGTTAGGCAACTCCCTATACTCCCGCCCGAGACGTATTTGGAGACGGCTTGCGTAAGCCGCAACTTCGCGGAACTGGTCGCCGAGAGGGTCTTGGAACTCACGTACACAGCCCATGACTTGGAACCCTTTGCCCGCGCGCTCGGATACGAGGGTTTTCCCTTTGTTTGGAACGAGGAACGCCGGCATGGTCTCCAAAGCGAGCTGGATGCCATCTACGCCCACATGTATCGTCTGGATCGCGAGGATCTGAAGTGGATTTTGGACCCGTTGCCGCCCAGTATCTCCTTTTCCACCCTCAAGAAGAACGAAGAGCAGGAATTCGGCGAATACCGAACGCAACGACTGGTGCTGCAGGCATATGACCAGCTCGCCGCCGGCGCGGAGCCCGACGTCTCGGGGGAAGCAGGATAGGCGCCTGATATGACCCTCGATGTCTTCCGACTGCGCGAGGATGTCGTATCCGAGTACCGAGACTACGTCAGCAGTTTCGTCCGGATTCGAGACGCCCGCGTCGAACGCTATGTAAAACAGGAACTGGAAGCGGGAGAGTTGTGGCCCGAGGCCGTTCTCCAGCTCAATCCCGCCTTCGAGCCGGATTCCACGTTGGGAGAGTTGGCCGACGCCAATGTGCTCACGCCCGAGACGGCCCGCTTCTTCGGCAGGGATCTTCGCCTATATCGGCACCAGCGGGAAGCCTTGGAAATCGGCCTTCGAGGCCAGTCCTACGTCGTGACTACGGGTACCGGCTCGGGCAAGAGTCTCACGTATCTTCTTCCCATTTTCGACGCGGTGATCCGCAACGCCGCCGCGGATCACTCGGTGCGGGCCATCCTCGTGTATCCCATGAATGCCCTCATCAACAGCCAACTGGATGCCCTCGAGGCGTTTCGGTGCAACTTCCCGGACTCTCCCGTCCGTTTCGCGCGCTATACCGGTCAGGAAAGCAACGAAGACCGGAATCGGATATTGGCGGATCCGCCCCACATTCTGTTGACCAACTACGTGATGGCGGACTACCTTCTGGTCCGTCCCGCAGAGCGCCCCCTCCTGAATACGGCCACCCGCGATCTCCGGACCCTGGTCATGGACGAACTTCATTTCTATCGCGGCAGGCAGGGTGCCGACGTAGCCATGCTTACCCGCCGCCTGCAGGAACGGGCAGGACCAAACCTGCAAGCGGTGGCTACCAGCGCCACCATGGCCACGGGGAATTCGAGACAGGAACGCAAGCAGATCGTAGCCCAACTCGCTTCGCGCTTCTTCGGACAGGAAATCCCGCCATCCAATGTCGTCGACGAGACATTGCAAAGGGTCGCCCAAGTGCCTGTACCCATCAGTTCCGTGGAACTGCGCCGCGCCGTCGAGGCTCCTCCGCCGGCGCCGACCGCCGAAGCCGTACGCCGTCATCCTCTCGTATCGTGGGTCGAAGACGCCTTTGGTCTAGCCACCGAGGACGACAGGTTGATTCGCCGGCGGCCGAAAACGCTCGCGTCTGCCGTCTCCGACCTGTCCCGAGGAAGCGGATTGTCGCAGGACCAATGCCGATCCCGGCTGCGCAGCGTGCTGGAGGCCGGCAACGCGGCCCGTGATGCCGACGAACAGCCTGTATTGGCCTTTCGTCTTCATCAGTGGTTGTCCGCGGGCAGCAGCGTCTACGCTACCCTCGAGGCTCTCGAGACCAGAGCCTTCAGTATGGAGGGCCAAGTCAAACTGGACGCGGAGAGAGTCTTATATCCCTTGGCCTTTTGTCGGGAGTGCGGTCAGGAATACTACCTGGTCGCTCGGTCGGAAGACGAGAGCGACTCCCATCTGTTGCCCCGCTATCCCACAGTGAGCGCTCCAGATGAAATCGAGGGCCAGCAAGCAGGCTTCTTCGCTCTGGAAAGTGGCGACCTCTGGCAGGACGACGTAGCCCATTTGCCGGAAACGTGGCTGACTCCTTCGGGTCGATCGGTACAGAAGAAATACGCCCCTCATCGGCCCTGTCGGCTTTGGGCCGCTGCCGACGGAAGTCTGGGAGCAGAAGGTCCAGAGCGTACCAGTGGCTGGTTTCAGCCCGTTCCGTTTCTGTTTTGCCTACGTTGTCGCGCTGTTCACTACCGCCGACAGTCCGATTACGGCAAGCTTTCGCTCCTGAGCCAAATCGGCCGCTCGACAGCCACGACCATTGGCGCGGATGCCGCGGTGGCGAGCATGGCGATGCAGCAACTCTCCCAAGAGGAAGCCAAAGTTCTGAGCTTCACCGACAATCGACAGGATGCTTCTTTACAAGCAGGGCACCTGAACGACTTCGTGCAGGTAGCGCTGCTCCGCGCCGGGCTGTTCGCGGCCGTACGCCAGAGGGAATCGCTGAGGTTCAGCGCACTGGGCACGGCGATCTTCGAATCGCTGGAGTTGGCTCCTCACCAGTTTCTGCGCGAGGCAGTCGCAGAAGGACCCGGGGCCAGGCAAGGCCGGAAGGCCATGATCGATCTCCTCGAGCACCGGGCCCTTGAGGATCTGGCCCGTGATTGGCGGATTACGCAGCCGGATCTGGAAACGACCGGTCTGCTGCGGATTCGGTATATCGGCTTGGAGGAACTCGCCGCCCAGGAAGACCTATGGCGCGGGTTACCGGCCATAGGAGCGGTCGCGCCCGACATTCGGCAAAATGTGCTCTGCGCCTTTCTGGATCACCTGCGCCGGAATCTGGCCGTGGACGCCGAGAGATTGACCGAGAACGCCGCCCGGCAGCTCGTACGTGAGACCGGTCAGTGGCTGGCCGATCCTTGGCGTCTGGAAGAACACGATCGGCTACGTACCCAGAGTCTGGCCTTCCTGCCCGATGTCAAGTCCACGCGTGCCGAACAGTATATCCGCAACACTTTGGGGCTGAGTTTCCGTTCTGCAGTGGGCAAGTATCTGCGATCAAAGAGAATCTGGGGCTCGTCCGAGCATTTGACTGCCCCAGCCTGCGAAGAGCTCATCCTAGGCATCGTCGATGCCCTGAAGGGGCATCTTCTGTCCGTATACCGGAACGAACACGGCCAGAACAGAGGTATCAGAGTGTTGGCCGGGGCCCTCCAGTGGATACCGGGCGACGGGCGGGTCCCGCCTCCGGATCCCATCCGCACCCCCTCTTTGCACCTGCGCAAAGAGGCGGGAACAGTCCAAGCGGGCAATCCATATTTCACTGCCTTGTACCGAGATCGCGGCCGCCACTTGCGAGGCATGCAAGCCGCGGAGCACACCGGCCAGATTGCTCGGGACAACCGCATTGAGCGCGAGAGGAGATTCAGGGAGGGCGCCTTGCCGGTCCTGTTCTGCTCCCCGACCATGGAACTAGGCGTGGACATCCAGGATCTGCACATGGTCCACCTGCGCAACGTACCGCCTACGCCGGCCAACTATGCCCAGCGCAGCGGCCGGGCGGGGCGCAACGGACAACCGGCGTTGATCGTGACCTTTGCTGCGCAGGGCAACGCGCACGACCAATATTACTTTGGCCGCCGCAACGACATGATTGCCGGAGCCGTCTCGCCGGCGCGCATGGATCTCCAGAACGAGCCTTTGGTCACGGCCCACCTGCATTCCACCTGGCTGGCCTGCACCGGCTTGGCGCTAGGACGCAGCATAGCCGATATTCTGGATCTCGGCGTGCCGGAACTTCCGCTCAAGCCCGAGTTCGGCGCGCGGTTGGCGGGACGCAACAGGGAGCGCATCTACAAGGAGGCCTTCGGTCGCTGTCGCTACATCGCGTCTCGCACCCGATCGCACGCAGACCTGCCCGTTTTCGACCTGGACCGGGTGGAAGAGATTCTGCGTCAGGCCCCCCAGAACTTCGACAGGGCATTCGATCACTGGCGGGAGTTGTATCGCTCGACCGTGGCCTTTCGAGAGGCGGCCCGCCGCCGGCAGGACGATCCCTATGCGGCCAAGACGGACCGGGACGAGGCAGAGCATCAGCTGCGGACGGCCCGGCGCGAGATCGAACTGCTGCTCAACCAAACCCGGAGTCACGAAGATTCCGACTTCTATCCCTATCGCTATCTGGCCACGGCAGGCTTTCTTCCCGGATACAACTTTCCCCGCCTGCCGGTACGTACTTCGGTCGCCATGCGCGACAAGGCTCAAGTCATCGATCGCCCGCGTTTCATTGGGCTCACGGAATTCGGCCCTGGTAACCGAATCTATCACGAGGGTCGCAAGCATCGCGTCGACTCCCTCGTGTTGCCACCGGGAGGCATCGACGAAGCTTTCCAACGGGCCCGTATCTGCAACGTCTGCGGTTATCTCCATGAGCAGGAACATACCGAGAAAGACGTTTGTCTGTTTTGTGCCTCGCCCTTGGACCAAGCCCATACCGACTATCCTCAGAGACTGTTGGACCAGCCGATGATGCGCTCTCGCCCGGTGGAAAGAATTTCGTCCGAAGAGGAAGAAAGAGTGCGCAGGGGATACGTCACGACCACTCACTTCAGTCTGGAAGGAAACGCCGGCAGCCGGTTCAATTTGCAGGATCCGCACGGTCGGACCGTGATGGAAGCCATCTTTGCCCCGACGGCTCGCCTATGGAAGATCAATCATGGCTGGCGGGGAAGCAAACGTGAAGGATTCAGCGTCGATCCTGTGACAGGGCGTTGGGATCGCAAGACCGATGCCGATCGGCAGGATCCCGGCGAGCGCAGAACGGTAACCGGTGTCAGGCCGTATGTCCAGGATATGCGCAACCTGCTCATGCTGCACCCCGTGGGCGACAAACTTTCGCGGTCGTTCTTGCTTTCGCTGCTCTATGCCCTCAAACGTGCCATCCAGTTCGTGTATCACATGGAGGAGCAGGAAATCGAGGCGGAGTTGATCGGCCAGGGAGATCACTTGCAGCTGTTGTACTGGGAAGCGGCCGAGGGGGGCACCGGAGTCTGGCATCGGCTCGTCGCCGAACCGAAGGCCTTGGCGGAAATCGCGAAACAGGCCCTGTCTCTTTGTCACTTCGATCCCGATACGGGTCAAGACGATGCAACTCTGGAGGGCAAGCCCTGCGCCGCGGCTTGCTACCGATGCCTGCTGGCCTACGGCAACCAGAGAGAACACCGACTTTTGGATCGCAAGTTGCTCCCGGAATACCTGAGCGCGTTGACGGCATCGAGCTTGGCGCCTGCAGATATGCGGGAGGAACGAGACACTCGTTTCCGGCGTCTGCTGGCCCTGGCGGATTCCACCCTTGAGCAAGAATTCCTGCACTTTCTCCATGCAAAGCGGCTTCGACTGCCCGATGCAGCTCAGAATCGGCCCGTTCCCGACGTATATGTGCAGCCGGACTTCTATTATCGGCATGTCCAGAATCCACAGTTGCCGGGGGTCTGTATCTTTGTGGACGGTCCCGTTCACGATGCTCCGGAACACCGCGCTCGCGATGCACAGCTCCGCACCGAACTGCGCAACCGGGGATGCGGAGTGGTCGTCATTCGCTACGACCGTCCCTTCGCAGATCAGGTCAGAGACCGACCTGATATCTTTGGACAGTTGGATTGAGTCCTCAAGAAACCCCTGCCCAGGTGCAGGCAGGACGCGCCGACGGTGTCGGGCGAAACGTCAAACTCCCCGAGCGTCGGTTCGAGAAGACGATACCAATCTCAAATCCAGGCTGGATGTGGATACCTGGCACAGCCTCGACGACCGTTGGTCACCGGCCGCCGTGTGTCGTGCGCACCCCGCTCCGTCTTAGTGCAAGCCCCCAAATGGAGGGGACGACGGGTACCTCTGCTGCAAATCAGGCAGTACTGTCGGCTCGGGAGGACTCTCCCAGCAACAAGTTCCGCCATTCTCCAGGAGCAGCTTCCAGCCGCTCCAGGGTTTCGTCGCTCGGCCAGGCCGGTGGAGCCGTCTCCGCCCAATGCTGCAGCACCTGATCGGCTGCACCCGGTGCCGCCGCATCCAAGATCCGGTGCAGCACGCGCCCCCAGATCTTCAGCTCCCCCTTCAGTTCGGCCTGCATGACAGGTATATCCGCTACACGGCCCCATTGTTCCTGACCTTCCTGCCAACACTGGATGTCTTCCTCGAACCAGCGCAGAGACGCGTTCAACACCAGGCTGTCCATGCCCCCGTCTGCGTCCGCCTCCATGGGGCGATACTCCTGCAGGCTGTGCGGTGTGCCGTCTGCGGCATCCAACGTGAAGCCGCTGAGAGGATCCTGCAGCTGTTTGTCCAGGATCCAGTACTCCCGGATGCCCATGCGGGCGTAGGCGACCATCTTGCGGCGCCAGTCGTTGTCACGCTGGTCCCGGCCCGCCGGGGAGACCACTTCGATTGCCAGCAGGGGCGCGCCGTCCCGATCGTACCGATAGATCGAGTGGGGATTGTCCGGCGGCGGGCCGGCCCACAAGGCGAGATCCGGCCGCAGGGTAGATGTATGCCGCGCCGAGGCAAAGAAGCGCCCTGGAATGCCGGCGATATCCACCTCTAGACTGACGTGTACCACCGGATCAAACGACCGTGTGAGGATTTCCAGAGCATTGCACAAACGTATCAGGGATGCTCCGTGATCGTGCGTAGGAGACATCAACGCTACTCCGAATACTACATAATCCGGATCCGTAGTGTCCGTTTCGGTGTATTGGTACCGATCCGGCCGATAGTCGTAGTCCGGTCGGTAATGCCACAAGGCACACAGGTGCTGTAGAGCATCTGTCGAGATCCCCTCGCCCGCATCCGGGCGCGGCCGAAGGATGGGACGAGGCAGAGCGACAGGGACGTCAAGCTGCGGCATGGGACGAGACGGGCCAGAGAATACGAACATTTAACAGTATATCACGACATCACGCATGCGGAGTGGTACGAGGACGGAATAGCAAGCCCTGGTGTTGCCGCGGACGCGATCGACGCGGTTTGTGCGCCCAGTCCCCTCGGCCCTGATCCCTTTGCCTTCGTTCTCGATAGAGAACCAGTCTGGAGCGGGTTGCTGCGACGTGCTTTACAGTCGGCGCGTTGAGCCGCCTAGAGGCTGGAAGCTCTATGCAGGAGGCACCAAGAAGCCATCGCGCCTCCCTGGTATCGATAGCGCTCTCTGCGTCCGCCTCGATCCCTATGGAGCCCAGCGGGCTACCCGGAATCCCGACTGGATTCCCCACTATCGTTGAACTTTCCTCGCATGTACGTCCTGCTGCCGTGCCGAGCACGCAGACCTGCCGATGTTGCCCTTGAGGCAGTACGACAGGTCGGTCCGATAGCCATTAATTGGCCGCGGGCGCCTATTACCTGCCTCGAATTCTTTTCCCGGTGCAGCACTGTTCGTGTGCAGCTTGTCCGCGCTCGACCCCAATCACAGATCCGGTTCTCGGGTCCGCCGTGGCCTCGGCGGGAAATAGACGATGTTTGTCCCAACAGAAAAGACAGGCCCCATGCCGATCCCGGCGGCCGGACGGAGTTGGCCTTTCGAATCCGGCAGACGTCCTTGAACAGCGTGTCCATACCCCCTTAGGAACAAAATTCGGCATGCGGGACCAGGTCGAACCGGAGACGGAGAGAGTACTGGATCTGGTTCCCCGCCAGTTTCTGCACGAGGCGAGTAGGGAAGAACTCGGAACCAAGCCGGACCGGAAGGCCGTAATCGATCTTCTCGAGTCTCAGATGCCGACAGAGCTGCCCCGCGCGGGGCCAGAGGATGCACAGCCGGACTTGAACACGGACGGCCCGCTGCGGCTCCCGCTCCACTCCCTTGGACCGGAAGCACTCGCCGCCGAGGCAAATCTGTGCGCGGCCGGCAACAGGGAAAATCGCGCTCCGCTTCGGCGCAAACCGCCAAACGGCAAGGAGGCCGGCGGGCACCGCTGCGAATCAGGCCGCGGCGTCTTCCGGGGAGACCTCTTCCAACAACAAGCTCCGCCACGATCCGGGTGAGGTGGCCAGCCGGGTCCATGTGTCCTGGTTCGGCCAGGTGAGCGGGGGAGTCTCGGCCCAGGTTTGCAGTATCAGGTCTGCAGCGCCCGGGTTCGTCGCATCTAGGAGAGAGTGCAGTAGAGGACCACACAACTCCAGAGCCCCCTCCAGCTTGCCCTCGGCTTTGGATTCAAGTCTGGCCTGCACGACCGGAATATCCTCGACGCGGACCCAGCTCTCCGAGCCTTCCTGCCAGTACTGGAGATCTCCGTCTGCCCAACGTAGAGACACGCTCAGCACCAGACTGTCCATACCTCCGTCTGCATCTGCGTCGATAGGCCGATACTGCGGCAGGCAAAGCGGAATGCCGTCTACGGCATCCAGCGTGAAGCCGTTGAGAGGATATGGTTGGAGCTTGTCCACCAGCCAGTATTCCCGGATCCTCATGTGGGCGTAGACGGCCATCTTGTGCCGCCAGTCGTTGTCGCGCAGCTCGCGGTTCGAATGGGAGACTACTTCGACTACCAGCAAAGGTGCTCCATCCCGGTCGTACCGATAGGACAAGAGGGGCCGATCGGGAGTGGGAGCCGGACCGGTCCACAACGACAAGTCCGGCTGCAAGGTGGCGGTATGCGGTGCGGATCCAAAGAAAGCCCCTGGAATTCCGGTGATGTTCACCGCCATGCTGACGTGAACTTCCGGGACCAGAGATTGTCCGAGAATCGTGAGGGCGTTACACATGTGCACGAGAGATTCCCCGTGATCATGCGAGGGCGACATCATCATCCGTACCCCCTCCACCACGTAATGCGGATCCGTAGTGTGTATTTCCGTATATTGGTAGCGGTCGGGGCGATAGTCGTAGTCCGGCCGATAATGCGACAGAGCGCGTATGCGCCGCAGGGCGACTGTTTGCTCCTCTGCCGCAACCGGACGGGGCCGCAGGGCAGGATGCGGCAAGGCGACCGGGACGTTAAGCGGCGACATGAGACGGTGCGGGAAGGTACGAACATTTGCATTATAGCACGTGTGCGGAATGGTATCGGGGCATGTAAGATCGGGCCTTTGGGGCTTCCGCGGAGGTCGAGGGAAAACGCGGACGACCGGCGTAGGCTTCGCCCTGGTGCCGGATAGGGGATGGTGTCGGCCGAGGCGCTTTGGCGAAGGCGCCAAAGGCCCGATACGCAGAATGTGTCGGAGCGGGGCCGGGAGCCGAAATGGCAACAGATCGATTCGTCGGAGGCTACGTCCAGAGCCCTTGTCTCCTTTCCAGTCGAAACTCCGGCAACTCGGCCCTGTGCCGACTACCGCACAGGTCCACGCGGTCGTTCTCCGATACGGCAATCGGCATGGCTACGGATAGGCCTACCAGAGATGAGATATCGTCGCCGACGGTACCCTGGCCTAGACCGGGTTACGCTGCCGATCCAGAGCTCGGGACAGCCGATTCCAGGGTGCGGCCAGTCCTGTCGGAGTGGAACCGGTAGCAAAAACGGCCTGCATCGACTGGAGCTTGCCGTCCGAGACCGGGAGCGCCGGATGGCCTATAATCCGGCCGGAAGATCGTAGACGCACACCCTGTTGCCGTTGCGCCCTGTCCGAGCCTGTCATGGACGTCCCTGCTCCCCGCCGTCTGCCTCAGTGGGCCGAGTTGCCGACGCTGGTACGCAATCTGTACGATCTGTCCCCGGTGCGAGCGGTTTTTCTGGCCGGCAGTCTGGGGCGCGGCGAGGGAGACGAATGGAGCGATCTGGATCTGCAGGTCCACGTGGACCGCAGTTTCAGCGATTTTCTGGACGACGCCCAGATTCAGGCGGTAACCGGCGATCCCCCCGTAGCCTTGGAGCGTTTCAAGCTGGGAGCGGATGGGTGGATGCACCACCTGATCCTGGCAAACGGCACGTTCGTGGACCTTCTGTGTCGCACGGAATTGTCGGCGGCAGAGACGCGCCTCTGGGTTTCCCTGCCGGCAGACATGACTTCTCCGCCCGCGGTCGTTGCCCGCCACCCCAAGACCTGGACACCGCAGCCCATTCGCCCGGACGAGGTGGCGCGGCTGGTGTTCCGCTACTGGATAACGATGCACAAGCATCGGCGCGGCATGGCCCGCCGTCAGGATTTGGTGATTTGGACCGGCATCCGTCACTCGATCGCCCTGTTGGTGCGTCTGGAATTCATCGCCGCGACGGGCCAGGACTGCGGCGATCCGACACGGATGGCCATATACGAGCTGTCCGGAGTCGACGCGTGGCTGACCGACGCCGGGAGCCCCCCGGACGTGCATCCGTTTCCCGACGCGTCTGCCGGTACGGACTGGGCCGGACAGGTCTTCCGGCTGCTGGAAAGGGGCCGCGACGTGACCCACCGGCTGTCGCACCAATGGGCGCTGGTACCGGATCCGTTCCCCTTGGTGCATGTCGTCGGCCGGGATCTCGCAGCCTGGATGGCCAGCAGATGAGGCCCACAGCACCGCTCCCGCCTACGCGGACCGGCTTGTATAATGCCTTGCCTGTACTTTTAGAGCCGATATGCGTAGTTGCGCGGGATTGACGGTGCCGAGAACTGCACCGTCGGCGCGTGGTATTCGCACGGGAAGGAGATTCGATGATGGAACGGAAGCACATGGGCAGGTTGTCGCGGAGAAGCTTTCTACAGGCCTCCGGCCTAGCCGCAGGCCTGGCCCTGGCCGCCTGCGTAACCACGCCGCCCGCGGAGACGACCGAGGGCGCCATGTCGGAACCGACCGGCGTGGTGATTTGGACCGGCTTTGGCCAGGGACGCATGGCAGATGCCATGCAGGGAGCCGTGGATCGCTTCGGCGAAGAGAACCCGCAGTTTACGCCCGAGCACGTGATCGTGCCGTGGGGGGAAATACACAACAACGTGATCACCAACACCGCGGCCGGTACGCCCCCGGATTCCTATCGCGGTTGGGCCTGGATCGTGGCGGAAGACGCCCCCATCGGGGCCTTGACCGACATCACGGACTACGTGCAGGCGGAAGGGGTACCCGAGGACGACTACTGGCCCGCCACCTGGAAGCAGATGCAGTACCGGGGCCGTTTCTACGCGATGAGCATCTCTACCATCGTGCAGCTGTGGTTCTACAACAAGGATCGCATCGCGGAAGCCGGCCATGATCCCGAGGTGGCGCCGGCTTCCCTCGAAGAATGGGAGGAAATAGGACGCGCCACGACCGAAGTCGCGGCCAACGGCCAAATTGAACGGGTGGGTTTCATCCCGCATATTCCCAACCTGGATCCCCACAACTGGCTGGGAGCGTTCGGCGCGGACATATGGGACGACGAGTCGGCCACCGTGAACCTGGAAATCCCGGAAGTGCTTTCCTTGCTGGAATGGTACGACGGCTACAGCCAGGAATACGGCATCGAAAACATTGCGGCTTTCCATACCGCGTACGGCGGCAACGGCTTCGGACGCAATTCGCCGGAAGGCGTTTACTACACGGGACAGCTGGCGATCTGGCAGATCGGGAGCTGGCTGTACAACGACGTGGGCGAGTACGGACCGGACCTCAATTTTGCCGTGACCAAGGTACCCTCGCCCGCCGCGGCCACGAACGGCAGGCCCGGCAAGCTGCAAGCCAACCTCTACCTGGTGCCTTCCGGGGCCGCGAACGTGGAGGGCGGCTATGCCTTCAGCAGTTTCATGAGCAGCTCCCAATGGGTGGCCTTGAACAAGGCCGTGCCCGACTCGGTGACGCCGTCGCGCATCAGCAACGCGACGGATGCCGAAGTGGAAGCCGCGTCCGCCGATTGGCTGCCCTTCGCTCGGGATGAGATTCTGCCCACCGCCTGGGCCGTGCCCTCCATGCCTGGCGTAGGCTTCATGGGCCGCCAGCTGGCCGAAGCAGTGGATGCCATGGCGTACGACGGCATCAGTCCCGAAGAGGCGTTGGCCGGCGTGCAGGAGCGAGTCCAGCAAGAGGTCGACGACAAACTGGCCTCCGCCTGATTCTGCTTTCCCTCCGTCCGTGTTCAGGGGGCGCGGCCGGCCGCGCCCCCTGATTGTGCCGCGTACACCGGCACAACTTGCACCGAGGTACCGATATGTCCATGATGCCCAGCCTGGAGCGCGGCGCGGTCCGCTCCCGCTTTGCTTGGGGGGACCTGTCGCCGGTGGTGCGCCGGCGCCTTTTCTGGGGTCTGTTCTTCATTTCCCCTTGGCTGATCGGGTTCTGTGCCTTTACGGCCTATCCCGTCTTCGCGTCGCTCTTCTACAGTTTCACGGATTACAACATCATCAACCGCACCCCGCACATGGTGGGATGGGACAACTACGCGGACTTGATCGAAGGCCGGTACGACACCTGGAAATCCCTGCGGATCACCCTACGCTACGTAGGCATGTTGGTAGCCCTGGCCACCGTCTTCGACGTGATCGTCGCCATGCTTCTGAACATGAAGGTGCGCGCGCTCTCGATTTATCGCACCGTCTTCTATCTGCCGGTCATGGTGCCCGTGGTCGCGGCTTCCCTGACTTGGGTGTGGGTGTTGAATCCCAACTACGGACTGGTGAACGGTCTCCTGGATCGCGTCGGCATCGAAGGGCCCGCCTGGTTGGCCTCCCAACGCACCGCGCTGCTGTCGCTGGTGTTCGTGGCCGTATGGGGCAGCGGCCGGGCCGTGCTGATCTATCTGGCCGGCTTGAAAGAGATTCCCGTGCACCTCTATGAAGCGGCAGACATCGATGGAGCCAATGCCTGGCGCAAGATGTGGGCCATTACGTTGCCCCTGCTGACGCCGCAGATGCTCTTCAACATCATCACCATGACCATCTTCTCCTTCCAGTCCATCGCGGCTCCGGAAATCATGACGGGCGGCGGTCCCAACAAATCCACCTTGTTGTTCGGCTATCTGCTGTACCGGGTGGCTTTCGAAAACCTGAAAATGGGGTTCGCCTCCGCCATGGCCTGGTTGCTTTTTCTGGTGATTCTGGCCCTGACGCTGATCATGTTCTACGGCTCCCGCAACTGGGTGCATTACGAACGGTAGGTCGCCCGCGCCATGCGCAGTCTGGTTGCCGGCGGCATGCCGACCCGCCGCCCTCTCGATTACAGTCGCCTCCTGCAACGGGGAGCCGCGCACACGGCCCTGATCCTCTTCGGCTTGATCTTCATGCTGCCGTTCCTGTGGATGGTCAGCTCGTCCCTGAAACCCAACGCGGACATCTTCGACATTCCCGTACGGCTGATTCCCAAGACGTTCGTCTTCAGCAACTATCCGGACGCCATATCCGCCATTCGCTTCCTGCGCTATCTGGGCAACACCTTCATCTATGCTCTCGGGCTCACGATCGGCGCGGTGCTTTCCAACGTCTTCATCGGGTACGGATTCGCGCGTATCGAATGGCCCGGCCGGGACGTGATCTTCATCGTCGTCATTGCCACCATGATGCTGCCTTCCCAGGTGCGCTTCATTCCGCTCTTTATTCTCTACAGCAACTGGGGATGGCTGGAGACGTTCGCCCCGCTGATTGTGCCGGGCTTCTTCGGCAACGCCTTCTTCATCTTCTTGGTGCGCCAATTCATGCTCACCTTTCCCAAGGACTTGGACGACGCGGCCCGGGTAGACGGCGCGCACGAGCTGCAGATCTTCTGGCGGATCGTGGCTCCCCTGTCCCGCCCGGCCATCATCACCATCGCCATCTTCGACTTCATGTGGGGGTGGCACGACTACATCAACCCGCTGGTTTTCCTACGGGATCCGGACAAATTCACCCTGTCCGTGGGCTTGCGTCTCTATTTCTCGCAGTACGGCGCGGAGTGGGGTCTGTTGATGGCAGCCGCCACCATGTTCACGTTGCCCATGGTGCTGGTCTTCTTCGTGGCGCAGCGCACCTTTATCGAAGGCATCAGTTTCACCGGGGTCAAAGGCTGACGGCGCTCGCGCCGGCCGGCCGGCAAAGCCCGCCGGGATCCGCGGCCCCATTTGCAATCTCGGCGCGGGTGCCCCTCCGGTTCTGAACACCCGGAGCCTGGCATTCAGAGGTCAGGCGACACGCGTACGGCGCTGCAGGACAGGGTTGTCCGATGCAATCCGCACAAGCGCCAGCGCCATGGCCGGCTTTCTATCGGCACAATCTCCCGTCCAGTAGGGAGATTGTTCCCTGTCCGGGCTTGGTTGCCACCGCCTGCAATCTCAGAAAAGGACCCGCAGTGCACCTTGTGACGGCGGCAAGACGCGGCCCAAGAGTGCAGAAGCGGCGCAGGCTCCTCTTTGGATTCGTGCCGCAAGTCGGATCTGCGGATCCCGGAAGCTGCGGCGCGGTCTGCGCACCAATCCGATAGTGCGCGCAGCCGAACCGTTGCGGCAAGGTTCCGAGCGACCCGATCTGCCGCCTGTTCCGCACGTGCCGCAGCGTGGTGCGGTTCTGCCGCGTCCGACTGGCGCCCTCCGTCCTGCTGGGGGTGCCGCAAGCGCAGCTCGAGGCCGTCTTCCTATCCCCAGGCGGCGTTTTCAGCACCATATAGGGTACGTACGACGGCGTTTCGACGCCTGTCACGGTACCGGGGATAGGTCCGACTGGAAGTGCACTTCCTGCCTGGCAGCTGCCAGCCGCACGCAGGCGGTCCCCGCCATGGTCCATCAGGTCGTACGACCCGTATGCCGTGATTTCCGTCAGCCGCTGGATATCGTATTGGGTGGCCGCACCCACTTCCTGTGCTCTCGCCGAGATCATTTCCGGCATCGGCGGCGGACGAAGGTCGGCCGCCGCTTCCCCAGAACCGCATTCGACCCTCTCCGGCAACACCTCCACCGGGCCAGAGGGCAATCTCGAGAGATACGCCGTCCCGGAAAAGCATGTCCGGATCAGCAGATTGTGGGTCGGCGTGTCCAGGTATCCCCAATTCGCAGTAGAGATTGGTCCTTCGTTGCTTCGCTCGACAACTTCGGCCGAGAGGGAACCGTCTGGAGTCCGGCGGTCCGCTAGGCTGGACTCTGCGCCAAATCCGAAACCGTAAACCGGGTAGCATAAAAATACTTGTCGGTGTAGGAACTGTTGAGGGTATGTACCTGATCCCGCACCTGCACTTCGGCCGTGTACGTGGCTGCGCCGTCGCCGGTACTGCAGGAAATTTCCACACGCGCCGACTTGTCTTTCCGGACTTCCAGAGTCCGTCCCGCACACTGTCGGCGCGTCCAAGCCCAACCCTCGCGCCGCCAGATTTCCCGTTCCACAATCTGCTCGTACATCTGCAGGCCGCTCCATCCCCGGTAGCAATTCAGCAACTCGTCCAGGGTTCCCTGCTCCGGGAACAGCAAAGCGTGCACCGCCGCGGGAGTCAGGTGACCGTAGCTGCGGCCCGCGTTCATATCCATCAGAGTCGGCGCCAGCCGATGGCCGCCCAGGTGACTGGTACGCCACACGCGCCAGCCTTGATCGCCTTGCGCGGACTGGGTCCGTCGCAGCCGGTCATACATTTCCTGCCCGAATCGACCACAACAGGCGTCCCGGGTATTGTGGGTGCACAGAAACAACTCCCGACGCAGCTCCTGTTGCTCGACTTCGCGGGAGGCGCCCTGAGGTTCCCCGCCCCGCGCCAGCGTAGCCGCCAATTCCGGCAGGTGGACCACAGGCACATGAAAATGCCGATACGCATACTGGCGGAAGCGTTGTTGCAGGGGGCGCGTAAACCAAAAGACGCGTGCCCAATCCGGATCTTGGTCTTCGGCTACATAGCCCTCCGGATCCGGTTGCACCGCCAACAGCCGGACGGCTGGACCCGAGCCTCGGGACTGCATCACGGCCCGCTTGACGGCTTTGGTCAAGTCTGAAGTCCGCCATACGTCCCGGTCCCACGGCGGTTGCAGCTCTACGATCAGACACCGTTCAAAAGGCGTCGCGGTACCAATCGGGTCCTCTCCGTTGGCTTGGGAGTAGAGACTGCAAAGTTCTCCGGGGGCACAATCAGCAGTACAAGCGTCCATATCCAACTTCCTTGGCAATGCGAGAGTCGGCGTTCTCAGCCTTCCAACGTCTAATCATATGCGATACCCGCTATAACCTCCTGGTGCGTCGGATTGTCCATGATGTATAGCCCGCCGGTTTTCTGGGCCTGGACACTGCATCCCGGCCACACTCGACTGTTTCGCCGCATCGCCTGCAGAACGACGCCCTCTCTCGGAACAGCAGTACCGGCGATTGAACCCTTGCCGAAAGCCAACTCGACCAGCGCGGGAACAGCGGTGCAGGGAGGTCGCCGTACCCCTGGAGGGGATTCTCCATCCCGCATTTTCCGGGTTGGACGAATCCTGGTGGTGTCCGGCAGCGCCGGCCAAAGTCACGCGGCCGGGCAAACGACAGGCCGGGATTGCGGCGGGACTCGATTTCGTGAGGAGTTCGAAATCGGCGGCGAGATTGCCAAAACGTCGATTCCGTCCGGCGCGGGGATACACACACATAATATATATGTATGGAGACCTCCCCTATATGGTTTCCAAGGCTCTCGCGGAGGTCTAGAAGCCGCAAAACGAATCATTCACCCGTAGCGCTGTGCCCATGCCTCTCACGGCTGCTGTCCCCAGGGAATCCAAACTTGCATAGCGCCGGCTCCGCGATTGGCCCAAGCGTAATAGGGAACCGCCGACAGAGTCGCAGTTTGTCCGGTATCGGGCGCGGGATAGGGTCGGTACAAGCATGCATTCCACGCGGCGGTGCTGGTCCGCCAACCTTGAGCCGTAATTACGTGCACGCCCCCCGGTAGGCCCGCATCAAATTTTTCGGTCAACGGAGCATGCGGATCGATTCTCAGGTCCGCCAGATGCTCGGCCTCCGCGTTGTCTGTTGCCTCCAGGCAATACACCAGGGGACCCCTTTCAATCGCCAGCGCACCGCGTGTGGCATCTACCCGGGGATTGGCCACGGTCAGTCGGGGTTCCAGATCCATCGAGATCGTGATGCGGTCTCCCGGCTGCCAGGCACGGCGGATCCAGTGGTAGCCTTTGGTCTCGTCCCGGGTACCTACATCGGATCCGGCCATCCCAAAGCGCATGGTCGCTCGGGTCCACGACGGCACGCGCACGGCCAAAGCGACCGGCCGCGCGGGCGTTTCTGCGAACGTGACGTCCACCTCGCCTTGGTGAGGATATTCGGTTTCCATCCGCAGGACACAGGCGCCGAATGCGCCGTCGATGCGAAACATGCCGTCCATGAACTGATGGATTTGGATGGCATGCGCGTCGAAGGTAACGCAATGATGGGCGATCAGTGCGACCAGCCGCATGAGATTGGGTGGGCAGCAGGCACAGCCGTACCAGGAGGGTCGTTCCAGGCCGCCTGGACTCGACAGCGGATTCTCGTAGAAATACCGCGTGCCGTCCAGAGAAATCCCGGCGAGCACGCAATTGTAAAGCGATCTCTCCATCATTTCCGCGTAGCGGGCTTCGCCTGTCGCCAGCAACATGCGCCAATTCCACATGACGTTGGCAATGGCGGCACAGGTTTCGCAATACGTCGTATCGTTGGGCAATTCGTAGGCCTTTCCAAAAGCTTCCCCGAAACGCCGCGCCCCGACCCCACCGGTGATGTGCAGCTTGCGCGTGGCCAGGTCCCGCCAGAGGCGTTCCAGCGCCTGCCAAAGCCGCGGGTCGCCGGTTTCCAGGTACACGTCGGTCATGCCCGATGCGAGATACAGTTGGCGTACCGCATGACCCTCGAGCACGGTGGCCTCGCCCACGGGAACGCGGTCCTGGTAATAGGAATCCCGAAAACGTCGGGATCCGATCAGGACGCCCCGGCCCCGCTGTGCAAGGAAGAAGTCGGCCAGTTTCAGATAGCGTATCTCGCCGGTTTCGCGCGCGAGCTCGACCAAGGCCAATTCGATTTCGGGATGTCCGGGAGGACTCTGGCGGCTGTTCGGACCAAATTCGCGGTCTATCAGATCGGCGCACTTGACCGCAATCTCCAACAGACTGTCGTCACGGGTGCCGCGCCGGAAGGCTACGGCGGCTTCAAAGAGGTGGCCGGCACAGTAGAGCTCATGGCCATGGGCCAAGTCTTGCCAGAAGCGTTCGGGATGCAACGCCTGATAGTAGGAATTCAGATATCCATCCTCCTGCTGTGTCTGTGCCAGCATTCGGACGGCATAGTCGGCCTTTGCCCGCAGTTCTGCATTGGGGCTGCGGGCCAGAGCATAGCCGACGGCTTCCAACCACTTGTAGATATCCGAATCCATGAACAAAGGCTCGCGGTACTTCCCTGCGCCTTTGCCTTGGGCCAAACGGAGATTGTTGAAATTGCCCGCAGCTTCCAGCTTGTCGAATGCATGCATCAAGCTGCAGGTCAGATTTACCTGTTGCCTCTCCGCCCAGAAGCCGCCTTGAATACGGGCGTGCGCTACGCCCAGCGTGCGCAACCGGACGTGACGACTGTCCGTAGTCTTCACATGCATAAGGTGTCCTTGGTTGGCGTTTTGCAGACCTGTTGCGTACCCGCGAAAGCGTATCGGATCATGATCGCTTAAGGTAGACGTCAGACGACGGGAACGTTGCGGGCGTCTGCCGGTTGTACATGATCCGAAGTCCTCCACAATACAAACATATCGATCGGCGACGTCTACACCCGATTCCGAGCTGTCGTGTGGCAAGGCGAATTCTCTCACAAGCCGATAAGCCGCGCCTCCCTTGCCTGCCGTCCCGGCTCGACGGTCTGCTTGCCCGTCGGATCCTGCCTGGCGCCTGCGCCACTCTGCTCGAAGCCTCTATGAGATTTCCGTGGTCTTGGTTCTGTCCGGCGCCGATCCGACAAAAGCCGTCCCCAGGGAACGCGGTCGACCAGATCACCGGCGACGGCCTTCCCGGTCGGACCCAGGGGCGAGGGCGGCCACCATGCTCCCGCTTCCGAATTTCGAAGCGGGAGGCGAGACTTCCACGCTCCTCGGGGTTGCGTCGGATCGCCCGTATGGGACAATCTACGGCTGTGCACGGTGCAGATCGAGATACCTGCGACACCTCCCGAGTACCGTGGATGCACTGCAACTGTAGCGGTCGGAGCCATACACGCCTATGCCGGAACTGCCTGAGGTAGAAACTCACATCCTGGAGATGCAGGACCTGCTGCAGGACCGTACGCTGGAAGGCGTGGAGGTCTCTTGGCCCAAAACCGTGGTGGTGCCCGACTTGGACCGCTTCTGCGCCCTACTGGTCGGCCAGACCTTTCGCAGCTTCGCCCGTCGGGCCAAGTACATGCTCCTGTATTTGGACGACTCTTGGTGCCTGATAGTGCATCTGCGCATGACCGGTACCTTCCGCCTGGTGCCTCGGAGCGCGGAGCCCCATCCGCATGTGCGGGTCAATATGCAGCTGCAGGGCAGCGAATCCCTGCACTTTCTGGATCAGCGGAAATTTGGACGCATGTGGCTGGTCCAGGATCCTCGGCCTGTGCTGGCCGGGCTGGGCCCCGAACCTTTGTCTCGGCAATTCACCGGCCGGTATCTGCAGCGGCAACTGCACCGCCGCGCCGCCGCTCTGAAGGCCGTGTTGCTGGATCAGAAAGTGGCGGCCGGGGTAGGCAATATTTATGCAGACGAAGCTCTGTTTTATGCGCGCCTGCATCCACAAAGGCCTGCCCGCTCAGCCACGCCCCAGGAGTGCCGGCGGCTGTGCCGCGCCGTGCGTCGAGTATTGCGGACCGGGATCGAACTCCGAGGCAGTTTCGTCGGTACGTACCGCCCGCCCAGCGGTGCACCGGGCCGGTTTCAGCTGGAGCATCAAGTATTTCGGCGCACCGGCAAGCCTTGCACTCGCTGCGGCACTCCCATAGCAAAAGTGATCGTGGCCCAGCGCAGCACCCATTTCTGCCCCCGCTGTCAAGCGTACTGAAACCCATCTCGATTCCGTCTGTGCTCGACACACAAGAAACCGAGGTAGGGGCAGGTGCGGATTCAGGCGGAGAACCGCAGAGCTTCCGGCATTCGAGTACAAGGATGCAGTCGACCGAGTCGGAACGGCCCCTGTGCGAGGCGATCGGGTAGAAGGACGCGACCCGGCCCGCAAGGTCAAGGTCAAGCGCGCCCTGGTGTTGCTGCAGGCGGACGCTGGTCGGCCGGAGGGCGGATATGCGGGAGCTATACCACGCAGACTTTGCTCCACAGCGTCCGTCCGGGGTCTGTGGCGATGAAACTGCTCAGCGCAGTGTCCGCTGCGTGCCAAGCTCCATCACCACCCCTCGGGAGAAAGGGCGATGGATGGTGGGCGTCCCCTCGAGACTGCAGCAGCTGCGGCTTTTCCCTTATTGCTTCCACCAAGCTCGGGGCCGTCTTCGGTAATTGCAGTTTTCGGACTGCAAATTCTGCGGCCAGGCATTATTCATGGCGATTGATGCCGAGCGTCGGCCTGTGCCTGTGCTTGTGCACAAAGAAACAAGTAACCGTCCTCCAGCGAAGGGTCTTCTACCAGTCGGGCTTCGTCATGGGGGCGCGTTGCCGCTTCCACCCGGTAACGCGTGCCATGCAGCGTCGGCACGCTACCCAATATGGTGGCTTCACCACCGAGCAGCGTCAGGGTTTCGTTGGTTTCCAACTCCCACAAATGCCCGTGGGCACGGGCCGCCAAGGCCTCGGGGGCGTCATGAAAACACAGGTCGCCTTGATAAATCACGGCGACTTTGGCACAAAGCTGGTTGATGTCGTCGACGATGTGGGTGGAAAGGAGTACGAGGCAGGAATCGGCCAAGGAGGCCAGCAAGTTGCGCAAGCGACTTCTCTCCTGCGGATCCAGTCCTGCCGTCGGCTCGTCCAGGATCAGTACCCGGGGGTCGCCCAACAGGGCTTGGGCAATGCCGACACGCTGTTTCATGCCACCGGAAAACGTGCCGATGCGGCGATGTGCCTCATCGGTTAGATGCACCGCTTCCAGTACGCGGGCAATCTCCTTGGCCGCCGGGGTCGTCACTTCTTTGAGGGTACAGACGTAAGCCAGGAACTCGACTGGAGTCAGCTCTTCGTAGAGCCGGAAAGTTTGGGGCAGATAACCCAGGTGACGTCGAATATGACGGCGCTCGGATCGGGACTGCACATCCCAAGTATTGATCTGCAACGTTCCCGACGTCGGCTGTTCCAGTGTGGCACATAGCCTCAGGAATGTGCTCTTGCCCGCGCCGTTGGGCCCCAGCAACCCATGCACTTCGCCGGCCTGCTGGAACAAATCGATGTGGTTAAGGGCCACCACGCCATTGGGATATTGCTTGGCCAAGTTGTTTGCCGCTATCTCCATGCACAACCTCTAGGAAGCCAGCACCACTTCCATGCATACGGTGGGATAAAGATCGGACTGCGGCTCTCCCGTGATGGTGGCCGCCAAATTCCATACTTCCCCGTCTACCGGCGTCACGGAACCCGGGGGGTGGAGTTCCCGCATCACAGCGAACCAGTCTCGCAAGAAATCCTGGCCGTGCTGTTCCACCAGTTCGTGGATAGTCAGCACGTAGCTGGACAGCAGACACACGTTATGGAAACTCCTTAACGTGCCCGCCAAGTCGTGGGGAGTACTTGACCGTTCCAGAGTCTGGGCCGTCCGGTACCACTCGGCCCATTCATCCTGCAGCCACGCAGGCTCTGCCACGATGTAATAGCCCAAGACGATAGCCCAAGCACGTTTCAGGAGCGAAAGTCTCCCGCATTTCTGGTTGGAAGGATACAGACAGTAGTCCGTATCCAGGTTACGGCCTTGGGGTGCCTGAGGATTGACCTGGTATTGGTCGTCGGCCAGGAAACAGAGCTGATGCCGGTCTTCTGGAATTTCGCAGTTGAGGGCATATTGCGCATGCAAGCCTTGCGTGGAGTACGCAGGACGTCGCCACCGCAGTTGTTCCTGCAGCCAGTCCTCCGCCACCCGTACGGCCAGATCCAGACGTTCGCGATCAGATTGGATTTCGCGAACGTCGGCCATGACAGGAACCAGCACCCAGGCATCGGCAAAATGGAACCGTTGTCCATACGGGAAGTAGGCGGCGTGCATAGGTGCAGCTCCCTCGCCGCTCCAATCTGCCAGGCGCTGGTACATCTCCACGACGAGCTGGATGCGCTCACGGTCGGAGGCACGTTGCCACGGCCCCAACCACACGGGCGGCTCGCCCGGTGCAGGAGGGTCCAGAGATCCCGCCAGCAGGAGGATCGAAGGAGGTGTTTCCTGCCAGGTGTAGAACGTCCGGTCGGCAACCGCGCGCGATGTGCTTCCAGGTGCCGCGATGACCGGATAAGTTCCATGGGGCAATGCGATGGTCCACGAGTTCGCCTGCACGGCTACGTGAGGACCGCTCGCAAGGGGCCAGACTGTCCAGTCGCTGTCCCTGAACCACTGCAGAAACGGGGCTCGAGCATAACTGACGCTGGCACGCGGGTAGTTACTGACGACCCGGTTACTCCAGATACTGCCCGTCGAGGTCGGAGCATAGTCTTCGCGTAGCAGAACCGGCCAACCGGAATAGCGCAGAATCAGCTCTACAGGTCGCTCAGACGCGATTTGGGCTTCCGGTTCAGGCAATACTATCTGCACTACTTCGCCTGTCCGCTCCCAGTGGACCGCCCGCCTCTCCCACTCCACAGTCTCCAGATCGAGGCCCGGATTCAGTTGAAGCGACAGCCCGGGTGCGGTGACGCCTGGAGGGACAACGAGAGTCAGGCTGGATTCCACGGCGAGAACACCGTCGCCGATTTGGGCGTTATGGCTGGCTTGCGTCACATTCCAAACTGGAGTTTCGGATACCGTCGTAGCGGGTACCGTCGCGGCTCGAGCCCGGTGGGTGTAATTCCAACCGGCCAGCCCACTCATACCGAGTCCGGCCAGGACCAAGCACCAAGTTACGAACTGCGCGGGCCGAGTCCAGGTAGCACGGCGTTCCTGCACGGGGAAACCCGCCAGAGCAATCAGCCAGATCCCCATGCCTACGGCCAGACAAGCGAACACCCAGGATTCTGCCAGTATCTGCTCCGGCCCAGCCCCGGCGACGGCATTGAAACGCAGCGAAACGAGTGAGATATCCTGTGGCGAGACGAGGGTCAGGATATCCGTCGTCAACCACAATCCCACCGTAATTACGCACGTCAAGGCGACCGCTACCATGGCCTGTCGCAACAACAGGGCTAGGCCGCAAATCAGACAGGCTTGCGCCAGGGCCATGGGCAACCACAAGCGTCCCAATGGACCCGCCAAGGTAAGGGCCTGCTGCCAGGACCAAGCCTCCTGCACGAGCCCCCACGTAAACAGCGCAGTACCCCAAATGAGCGCTGTGACCGCGGCCAGGACGCAGCAAGACAGCAACTGTGCCGACGCCGTCTGGGTCCATACCAGCGGCGTAGACCAGAACCAGTCACGGCCCGACGACACATTGCGCGTCAGCGCGGGTACCAGGAATACGGCGAACAGCGGGGGAGTGAAGAAAAGCAGGTTGGACATCATGAGGGGAACGAAGTCCGTGATCCCGAGGTTGCGATAGAGACTCGCGATCACGATAATTACCCCTATGGGGGCGATCCAATACACCCATAGAAATCGCCGTCGGCTTGCCCACTGCAATTCTTGCCAAACCAGTCGCAACCAGAACGGGCCGCGCAGTCCCCAAGCCAGGGGGCGCGTGAACAGGTTCCGAACGGGCCGATGCGACTGGTTCTTCCGCCTGGGCGCACGGGTTCGATAGGCCGAGGAAGACCCAATGCCCACCGCCCACACTGCCAGCGAAGCCAGGAACAGCAATCCCGTGTGTATCTCCAGCTCCGGCGCCTGCAGATTGATTTCCGACTTCGCCAATCGGTAGTAGGCGCCGAAGGGTAGGAGGTAGCCGAACCCTTCATCCACGCGCGCCAGCAAGAGGCTGCCGATCCAGAGACCTGTCGCCAGGAAACCTGCTGCCTCGGCATTCCACAGCTGGCTGCCCAACACTGCAAGGCCTGTGAAAAACACGAGACTGAGCAACCCCTGCAGCCACAGCCACCCCGTAAAAGCTGGAGTAGCCGTCGAGTCGGCAGTGCCGACTTGCGTGACAAAGACGGCATGGACCCCCCAAGCGAAACACAGCAACAACGCCCACAGCAACCCGAAGAGCCCCAAACCCAGCAGGCCATGTTCCAATATCAGCCGCCACCGCGGAATCTTGGAGGTGATCTGCCATCCCATCTCGCTGTGTGAGGGGAACAAGCGCGGCACTACCCAAATCGCCATCAACGGCATCAGAAACATTCCATACAGCAACGCCGTGTCGCCGAATGCGAGCACAGTACCCAGTCTTTGGATATTCAAAAGCAGCGCCATCGCCGTCAGACCCACCGGCCAGCCGAGATAACGTCGGCCAATCCGCCAATGAATATAGGTGCGCCACCCTAGCGGATGCCGCGTCGCCCACAGGTTCACTCGAAATCGGATCCCGAATAGGGTCTCCCAGGTCAGACCATCAACTTGACGGCCGACCTGGGAGTTCCAGAAAAATAGACATCAATCAGCAACTGCCACAACTGCCATAATGGTCATGAGAGCCTCTCGAGCCATCTGAGCAACGGTATCTGATTTTTTGATACGTCTTCTCGTTTCGCCACAAAACACCGCATCTCTTACAACCGGAATCCTCACTCGTGATTGAGCAACCTGGCGGTACTCCACTTGCCAGTTCAGGAACGAATTCAGGCAACTCATCAGGTTCAATTCCGTACATGAACAACAAGCTGCCAATTTCCGATTGAGCACTGCGCTGAGTAGTCCATCCGTACCATACCTGCAAGACACGAAGATCAGAAGATATCGCCAGTTTCGTGGGTGTTTCTATCAAATCCAGACTGCTGATCAGCTCGCTGTTGATATCGATAATAATCGGGAACTCGATTCTATTTTCCAGGGCAAAGCTCTTTACTTTCTCCTGATCCGTTTCTTCAGTAATACCAATCACCATGGTCTTTTGCGTCAACAACCGCCAAAGGGGTACATCCAAGTAGCAATATTCACACTCAGGATCGAGAAAAACCAGCATTCCTGAATCTTTAGTCCGGATCAGATCGTCAATGGTGACCGTATCACCAGTGTGTGTCTGAAAAGGGCGATGGGCTACATACTCCAAATTCTGTCCGATAAGCAACGGTGGTACTTCATCCATCGTCCATGAGGATCGGACGTTGTAGATGCGCCACTGGGTCCATCCTAAAACCAGTGTCAATGCAAGTACCAGACCATAAAGAGCAGTTCTTTCTGCTCTATTGATTCTAGACATGTTTTGGTTTTCCAACTTTTCGTCATGTCCAGCTGGAAACCGCGCTAGACGGCCTCCGCGGGCGGCCACAGGCGGGCCAGGTCCGCGTTGACCTGTTCGGGATGAAAGACGTCCCGGTCGAAGTCTTCCCCGACCCAGTCCATCATGTCGTAGTAGTCCGGATGTTCGGGGTCCGCGATGGCCTGCAGGAAGGCATAGTAGCCTTCGATGCCTCCCACATTGACGGGAGGACAGGCTTGTTCCCCGGCGACGCAGGCGATCGCCGCGTCGTATTTGCTGGCGTCGAAGTGGGAATTGGAAAGCGTGATGCGGTGTTTCCAGGTGTCGTCGAAGCGGCAGACGTATTGGAAGGTCATACCGCGCCGATGCACCTGGCTGCAGAGCGGAATTTCCGAGGGGGGAGGCTGTTCGGCGGCGGCCTCGTCGTAAATGATCTGCTGGCGAAAGGCAAAATGCCAACGGGCCTTGCCGTACCAACCCATGGCCGTCTGCAACACGTTGTGCAAGGTGGCCAGCGAGATGTCTGCCGGCACGAAGACGCGCCGCCAGATCTTGGGCTGAGAACGCATGATCTCGATGCGCAAGAGAAAAAAGTGAGACGACATGGCGAGGCCCTACGAACGCGGCCTGCGTCTCCTTGAACAACAAAGGCTTTGCCGCTCCTGATTATAATGGGAAATCCGCCTAACGGCATCACGCCTGCTCCGGCAGTTCCGGCCTGCGGCGCCTCTACATTCGCAAAGGCGGTTCTGCCGCGTACAGTCCCATGAAGATCACCGGTATTTCCGTCTACGGGGTGGATCTGCCCCTGCATGAAGGCAGCTACAACTGGTCCGGCGGCAAATCGGTCGCGGTGTTCGACAGCACCGTCGTCGCGGTGCACACCGACGCGGACGTGACCGGATGGGGCGAAGTCTGTCCGCTGGGCCCTTACTACCTGCCGGCCTACGCGACGGGCGTGCGCGCCGGACTGCAGCAGCTCGGACCCAGTCTACTGGGCTGGGATCCGCGGGAACTGGATATGCTCAACGGCCATATGGACCGGGTCCTGAAAGGCCATCCGTACGTCAAATCCGGCGTGGACATGGCCTGCTGGGACCTGCTGGGCAAGATCACGGACCAGCCCGTGTGTCGGCTCCTAGGCGGCTTCCAGGCCGAAGACTTCGTGCTCTACCGCGCCATTTCGCAGGAGGATCCGGCGCAGATGGCGGCCAAGGTGGCCGCCTACAAGGCCGAAGGGTACACGCGGTTTCAACTCAAAGTGGGAGCCGGGGTGGAAGAAGACATGGCGCGCATTCGGGACGTGCGCCGGATCTTGGACCCGGCGGACATTTTGATCGCGGACGCCAACACCGGCTGGCTGCGCCATGAGGCCATACGCGTAGCCCGCGGCGTCAAAGACGTGGACGTCTACGTCGAGCAGCCTTGCGCCAGCTATGAGGAATGTCTCGACGTGCGCCGCCAGATAGAACACCCCTTTATCTTGGACGAGGTCATGGACAGCGTGAACATGTTGGTGCGGGCCACGTCGGACGGAGCCCTGGACGTGGTGAATCTCAAGATCAGCAAGTTCGGGGGCATCACCCGTACGCGCCAGATGCGGGATCTGTGCCTGAATCTGGGGGTAGCCATGACCATCGAAGACAGCTGGGGCGGCGACATCGTAACTGCCGCCATCGCCGCGTTGGCCCACAGCACGCCGCCGGAATTTCTGTTTACGGCGACCGACTTCAACAGCTACGTCACGCGCAGCATCGCGGCGGGAGCGCCGCGGAGACGGCACGGACGCATGGCCGCCGGCGACGCGCCGGGGCTGGGCGTCGAACCGCGCCTGGAGGTGCTGGGCGAACCCATGATGCATATCGCCTGAGCGAAAACATCCTAGGCCGCAACCCGTATAATCTGAAGAACTGCCGCGGACCTGCAGGAACGTAGGCCGCGGTCGTGTCCGCCACTGCCCGCAACAGCAAGAGAAAACAGCATGCAACTGGGATTTGTCAGCGCCATTCTGCCGGAACTGTCGTTGGAGGAAGTCTTGGCCTTTGCCGCCGAAACCGGCTTCGACTGTGTCGAGGTCATGTGTTGGCCGCAAGGCAAGGCCGAACGCCGCTATGCCGGCGTGACCCATATCGACGTGGCCGGTTTCGACCAGACGGCGGCCCATGAGATCCAGGCTCTGGTCGCCACGTACGGGGTTCAGATCTCCGGATTGGGCTACTATCCCAATCCGCTGGTGGCGGACCCGGCCGCCCGCGGCGCCTATGTGGACCATATCCGGGAACTGATCAAGGCCTCCGCCCTGCTGGAGGTGAATGTAGCCAACACTTTCGTCGGCCGGGATCAAACCCGCAGTCTGGAAGCCAATCTGCAGGAGTTCGCCCAGGTATGGCCGGACATCATTCGGCTGGCCGAGACTCTCGACGTCAAGGTAGGCATCGAGAACTGTCCCATGCTGTTTACGGAGGACGAGTGGCCCGGAGGCCAAAATCTGGCTTTTTCCCCGGCGGTGTGGCGCCGCATGTTCGAAATTATTCCCAGTTCCCACTTCGGCTTGAACTTCGATCCCTCCCATCTCGTCTGGCAGCAGATGGATTACGCGGCGGCCATCCGCAATTTCGCGGACCGGTTCGTGCACGTACATGCCAAGGATGTGCGGGTGGACAAGCACAGGCTGGACGAAGTAGGCATTCTGGCTACGCCGTTGGAATATCACACGCCCAAGCTGCCCGGGTTGGGACAGGTGGACTGGGGACTTTTCTATTCCGTGCTGACGGATGCCGGCTATGACGGTCCCGTCTGCATAGAAGTGGAGGATCGGGCCTACGAGGGCAGCCTGGCCAGACGCAAGCAGTCCGTGGACCAGGCGGGCCGCTTCCTGCGCCAGTTCATGTAGCCGATCCGGCCCGGCCCAGGCGCAACGCCCTACTCGCATGTCTGCTCTCAGCTACGCCGATTTGGTAGCGCGGCTCTCCGACTTGGAACGGCTGGCGCAACCGCCTCTGCCCGGCGAAACCTGCGGCACCTGGTCCAGTTACGATCGCCGATCCCGATACGACGCGGCGCAGGGTCTGTATGTGGATTGGAACGCCAACCGCGACGGCGAGGGCTACATCCGGGACGAAGGAGACTGCAAGGTAGTCTTCGAAGCCGAGGGCCCGGGCTGCATCTGGCGGATCTGGTCGGCCTGGCCCCAGCAAGGGCACGTGAAGATCTATATCGACGACCATCCGGCCCCCGTCGTCGACATGCCTTTCCGCGATCTCTTCGGAGGCGTAGGCTTGCAGGATGCCAATTTGCCGGAGCTGGCCGCGGTACTCTCTCGGGGACACAACCGCTACATCCCCATTCCCTACAACCGCCCCTGTCGTATCCTCCTGGCTCCGGGCTGGGGCCGGTTTTACCACTTCACCTTCAGTACTTTTCCGGCGGGCACCACGCTGCCGGAGTTCACGGGCGCGCTTTCTCCCGCGGAAGAGATAGCGCTGGCCGAAAAGGACCGTGAACTGGCCTTCCGGGGCCGGCGCTTTGCCCAGGACGCAGCCGCCGAGATGCTGGCGACCGAAGTCAGTCTTTCTCCGGGCGGTGCGCTGTGCGTAGCCGACTTGGCCGGCAATCGGGCCATCACCGGGCTGCGGGTCGTGCCGGATGCGGACCTCATCGCGGACGCGGAGGCGGGGTTGCGCGAAATGGCCTTGGCCATCCATTGGGACGGGGAGCGGGCACCCAGCGTGTGGTCTCCGCTCGGAGACTTTTTCGGCGGCATGCCCGGCATCCAGCATTTCCGCGCCCTGCCGGTAGGCATGACTCCTGGTTGCCTGTACAGTCAATGGTTCATGCCTTTCGCCGACGGAGCCAGGGTGCTGTTGCAGAACGACGGCCCGCGGACTCGCCGGCTGCGCTTCGAGACGGTACACAAGCCGCTGCGCCAGGATGCCCACGAGCTGCTGCGGTTTCATGCCAAATGGCATCCGGACGCCTTTCTGGAACAATCCCAGGGCGGCGGCCGGGACATCGACTGGCCCATTCTCCACGTGCAGGGCCGGGGGCGCTTCTGCGGCGTGCATCTGCACGTCTGGAATCGTTGGGCAATTCCCGCGGAGCCGCCGGACTCCTGGTGGTATGGCCAAGGCGGGCACAAAACCATCGACTGGTGGTGGGGCGAAGGCGACGAAAAGTTCTTCGTGGACGGAGAGAAATTCCCGTCTTCCTTCGGTACCGGGTCCGAGGACTACATAGGGTACGCCTGGGCCGCGGAGCCTCCCTTTGCCCTGTTCGAGAGCCCCTTCGCTTGCCAATCCTACACGCCCATCGACGGCAACGGGCATACCTCGGTCAACCGCTTCCACATCTGCGACGACATCCCTTTTCAGTCTTCCTTCGAAGGCTGCATCGAAAAGTACAAAGGCAACCGCTGGGGCGACTCCGGCCGCAACGTCTGCCTGTACGACGCGGTAGCCTATTGGTATCAGGCTGCCGGCCAGACGGATCCGTACCCGGCATATCCGCTGTCCGCCCGCGTAGGGCGGTACGCGGAGCCGTCTCCCTGACCGTCTCGCGGCCATGGGCTCGACATCCGCCCGTGGCGTTGATTATCCGTAGCCAGCCATCCCGGGAGGACATCATGACGCAGACAGCCCGAGCCGTAGTCGTAGAAGGCCAGGAATTCACGGTGCAGGAATTCGAGGTTCCGGATCCTGCGCCGGGGACCGTGTTGCTGAAGCAGGAGCTGGCCGGCATCTGCGGTACCGATCTGCACTTCTGGCAGCAGGGTTTCGACCGACAGGTCATTCTGGGTCACGAGAACGTGGGCATCGTAGCCGCTCTCGGCCAGGGCGTAACCCACGACTCGCGGGGGCGTCCCGTCAAGGAAGGCGACCGCGTGGTGCTGCAACCCGGAATTCCGACCGGCTACGGCTACGGTTTTCAGAAGCCGCCCGGTCTGTACGGCGGCTTTGCCGAATACATGTACCTGGATCTTCCGGGTACGTGCTGGTGGCGGACCGACATGTCGGCCGAAGTCGGTGTCCTCACGGAGCCTTTCACCATCGGCGTCCATGCCGCGGACCGGGCGCGTATGCACATCGGCGACACCGTAGTGGTGCAGGGCTCCGGAGCCATAGGTCTGGTCACCCTGATTGCCGCCCGTCTGTCCGGGGCCGGGAAAATCATTCTCGTGGGCGGCCCCGCCGGCAGACTGGAACTAGGGCGCAAGTTCGGCGCCGACGTGTGTATCGACATCGAAGAAGTTCCCGCGGCCGCGGATCGTACGGAACTGGTGTTGGCCGAAACTGCGCAGGGTCAGGGGGCGGACGTCGTCTTCGAATGTTCCGGATTCCTGGCCGCCACGCCCGAAGGACTGGGCTACTGTCGCAAGAGCGGTACTTTCGTGGAGGTGGGACACTTCGTCGACATGGGTTCCATCGACTTCAACATCAACCAGCTGCTGATGGTCAAGAACCTCACTCTGGAGGCCATCTGGGCGTCCACCACCGCGCACTTCGAACAGGCTCTGCCTATCTTGGAAAGGGGGGACATTCCCTTCGGCGACATGGTCAGTCACGTACTGCCGCTGGAGCAGGCGGACGCCGGGTTTCAGGCGTTGAACGGGACCTACCGTCTGGGCGACGAAGCCGTGTGCAAGATCGTGCTGGCGGCCGACGCCTGAGGCGCAACGTGCATCGGCTGTGCGGAACCCGTGCCGTGGCAGCCCATCCCGAACGAGAAGGTACTGTACGGGAAGGCCTGCCCCCAAGCGGGATTTCGGCCAACCTTTGACCGCGAGCCGTTTGCGATTCTATACTTAGGGTCGAGAGCCTTCGGCCGGGGTGGCGAAATTGGTAGACGCGCACGACTCAAACTCGTGTGGGGTTACACCCGTGTGGGTTCGAGTCCCACCCCCGGCATGACGGCCGCCGGCCCCCGGCAGTTTTCCCGCATTAATTGGCTCGGCCAATCGCATCGGTCCAGTCCGGTCTGGCAAAGCGTTTGAGTTCCCCGGCCGCATCGGCCAAGATGCGGTTGCGGGCCAAAGCGATGCGATCCGCCGCCTGGTCGGCGATGTCGACCGTACAGTCCGGGTCCGTTTCCAAGTCGAAGACCCGCGGCTCCGCGAATTCCAGAGTACTGAAAAACCAGGTGCGGGCATCCTTGTACCACACCGAGTCGCCATAGCGACAGGTCAGATATTCCCGGGTCTCGAACCGGCCGTCTCCGCGGACCAGGGCCAAGAGATCTCGGCCATCCAGCGGCCCGTGGGGCGCGGCTCCGCTGGCTGCCATCAGAGTCGCCGGTACATCCACGGTAGAGACCAGTTCAGACCGCCGCTGCCCGCTGCCCAGGCCCTGCGGATGGCGCACCATGAGGGGAATGTCCATCGTCCCGGGATACATGTAGCTGGCCGGCTTGCCCACGACTCGCTCCATGTTGTCCGCGAAGTTGGTACCGTGGTCGGACATGAAGATCACCAACGTGTTGTCCCGCAGACCTACCGCGTCCAACGTGTCCAGCAGCTTCCCGAACCAGGTGTCCACCAACGTCACCAGTCCCGCGTAGTTGGCTTTCAGACTTTCCAAGCCTGCGGCCAACTCCGGATTGTCCTCCAGCAGGGGGCCGTAGGGCAGGGTGATCCACAGCGGTTCCCGCCGGGCGCGGTCCCCGTAGAGGTCGAAGTAATGGAGCGGAGCTTCCCAGGTCTCATGGGGCGCAAAGCTGTCTACGTAGAGATAGAAGGGTTCGTTCTGCCGATTTTCCTGCAGGAAGCGCATGGCGCTGCGAAAAGTGCGGGCGGTGTGCCATTCCTCCTCCGCCTGTCCGGGTCGGACATTGACCAGGTGGGCCTTGATCCGATCCGCGTGGCCCCGGTATCTCCGCAACAGAGCCGGGTCCGCCGTCACGGTAGCACGATAGCGATCTTCCGCTTGCCCGCGAATGAATTCCCACTGCCGAAATCCGCGCGTGAAGTTCATGCCCGGCACCATGTAATGAGGCACGTCCGAATAGAAACCGGTATGGTACCCCGCTTGGGCCAGGGCCTCGGCCACCGTGGCCTCGTGCGCGTCCATAGGTTGCCAGCCCGGAAGATAGACGTTGTCCCAGGGGACCGGGTTGTATTCCCGAAAAGGATAGACCCGACGTCCGGAGTGCAGAGTACGCCGCACGGGAATAGTAGGCAGAACCTCGGGATGGGCCTGTTCGAAGAGCAGACTTTCGGCCGCAAAGCGCGCCAGACGGGGCGTGTGTATCCACGCGTTGCCGTAGGGAGCCAAATATCGGGTACGCAATGTGTCGGCCACCACCATCACGATATTCAAAGGCGCAGGGGCGATGTCCATGCGTCGTCTGCCTCCTGTGTGAGAAAGGTCTCGAGTTACGTACGTCCCAGCAGAGCCGAGAGCTGAGCCTTGCGGGACCCGATCACGATCAGAGCCGCCACCAGAATGAAGACATTGACGCCCAGCGCGGCGAACTCCCCCGCCAAGACATTGACCAAGGCGGCCCCCAGCATGGTGGCCGCCGCGAGCAGGCCGCCCAGCAGGCGCGTCCGATAATGGAGCACCAGCAGACCAGCCCCCAGTTCGATCACGCCGGTTACGGGCATGAACCACAACGGCAAGTTGTACAGTTCCACCCACTGGGTCGCCATGTCCACCCCGCCCGGCAAGGTCCCAGGCACGAATTTGGGCAGAGCCCCCATCACCAGCATGGAAAGGCACACGATCACTATGGAGGAATACAACCTGACGCGTATCCACAAACTTCTGGCATCTGTTGTTTCGGACATACCCGCTCTTCCTGCGTGGGGAATAGGAATCCAGTTATTCTAACCAATGGTGGGGATGGCCCGGCCTGTCCCGGATTTCGTTCTCCGACCAAGTCGTCTCCGGAGCAGAAGCCGGCGGAGAACAAGATACGGCCGATGTGGCATTTGCCCTGTCCGAACAGCAGAAGTCTGGACATCGTCGCCCGACACACCACCGCGGCGCACGATACCCGTCCTATTCTGTACTCCAGCGGACGTCTGCCGTTCTTCGTACATACCGCCTTCGGGACGCAGCTCGATGCTCCGCGGCCCGTGTCCAGGCCCCAACGACATCACAGCGGCACCCGCTCTCCTCGCGGAACGCCCGCGCGCCCCGCACTGCAGGCAGCGCGACGCGCGAC
Organism: Anaerolineales bacterium; assembly: GCA_034421855.1. Classification (GTDB taxonomy): domain Bacteria; phylum Chloroflexota; class Anaerolineae; order Caldilineales; family Caldilineaceae; genus Bin34. The sequence goes on along the minus strand of DAOUKB010000012.1, from coordinate 41,469 downwards.
AAGGCCTCCCGCAGGCGCTCCGGCGGCACGGGGACTCTCGATCCTTCTGCGAAGTGGTCTGGTTCAACTTCGGCCACCGATGCTCCCCACCTCGGCCGCGATGCCCTTGACGGTGCGGACGGAATGGCCACGCCGTCTATGGCGCGCGTCTTCCCCGCACGCGGCGGACACCTCCCTTCGTTCGTCACGGTTATCTCTGGCCCTGCTACAGTACTGTCTGTCTCTGCGGCTCCCCCCCCCCACATGATCAGGCGGTAGAGAACCCTCCCGTAACCCGGTCAAGTAGGCCTCGAGGCCTGTCCAGAAAGAGATTTGGGGACGAAAACCGAGGTTCATGATCTGGGAAGAGTCCAGGTGAAACCCGACCACCTCGCCGGAACGGGCAGGCTGATGGACTATTGGAACTTGGAACCGTTCGCTTACAAAATGGGCGATGGAGAGGATGCTTACGGATTTCCCGGTGCTTACGTTGAAGACGCGACCGGCCAGATCCTCACGCCGAAGCACCAAGTCATAGACCCGTACCAAGTCCTCGACATGAATGTACTCGCGCTGCTGTCTGCCGTCGCCGTACACGGTCAACGGTTTCCCGGCGGCGGCCAGCTCCGCAAATATCGGAATCACCGCCCCCTTCTCCACCCCTGTCTTCTGGCGTTCGCCGTATACGTTGCACGGACGTAGGATGGTCACATTGGTAGCAAAGCTGGTGTGATAGGCGGAGCAGAGACGGTCGGCCGCCGCCTTGGATGCCCCATACGGACTCGCCGGACGCATTTCTGCTGCCTCGTTGGTGACCGCCTGGGTAGAGGCACCATAGACTTCGCAAGTGCTGGCGTAGATCATGCGGTTGCCGTTGGCCCTTACCGCCTCGAGCACGTTGAGGGTCCCCTCGATGTTCACATGCGCAAAGGCACGGGGATCCCGCAAGGACTCGTCGACGTTGACGCGCGCCGCCAAGTGGACGACGACGTCCTGACTGCGCACGGTCTTGCCGACGATTTCCGGATCGGTTACGCTCCCCCAGACTACGGTACAACCGCGCTCGACAGCGCGGGCGAGGTTCGCTCTGCCGGCGTCGGAGTAGGTGTTCAGAACGGTTACCTGGTGCCCGTCTTCGATCCATCGATCCACCAGGTGACTCCCCTGAAATCCGGCTCCCCCGGTTACGAGAATCTTCATCCTAGGCTCCTTTGCACAGGCTAGACGCGGGCTGTTCGGCTGGAGAAAACGACACGGTGGCCGCGGAGTTCCGGTCCGGTGCGACGCCCGTTCAACCGGCCGTCTCCCTAGCGGGAGCGGCGCTGCCGGCCGTCTCTCTCAGCGCGCGGCCTAAGGCATCCGCTTCGTGGGTATAGACGTATACCTCCCGGGGCACTTGTGCCATGTTCGTCCGCCAGCGGCGCCAGCGGGCGCGCGTGATACCGCGGATCGCCGCGGCTGCGGCGCCCACGTCGTCGTCCGTGACGACCAATCCAATCTGATAGCGGTCCACGGCCGCGGCGCTCCCCGTTCCCGCGCGCACGATCAGAGGGCGTCGAAAGAGGCAGGCTTTGTAGAACCGCGTGGCCTCGGACCAGCAATACGGAATCGTCGGGGCGTAGCACGCCAACACCATGTCCACCCCGGTATACAAGTTTTCCAAGTCCTCAGGCTCTCGGTACGTCCCCTGGTACTCCATGTGCGCATTTTGCGCTGCGCGTAGCGTAAGGTTTGCAATCTGGTTGGAGGTTCCCGCCAAGACGACTTGAAATTTTTCGGGTGCGGATGCAGTCAGCGCCTCGAGCACACGGATGGACCACTCGTCCACCAGGACTCCGAAATATCCAATCCGTAGGGGTCGGGCTGCGGGCGGTTCACCGGTTGCGCCGGGTATCCCCTTCGCTTGGATCGCGGCAGCGAATGCCCCGTCGAGCTTGTTCTCGATAACCAGGTCAGGCGTCTTCACTTTCAACCAGTTCCGATAGTACGGGTAGTACCCGGTAGTCGTAATCACGAGGAGACTGCACGCCTGGGTTACGAAGCGGTCGACCCGTCGGACAAGCCAGCCTTTCGGCCCGCCGGCAACCTGGTGCCGCTTGATGTCGTGGATTTCCAGCACGACCGGTTTCCCCAAGCCGGTGCACGCCACCATCGCCGCCAAGCCCAGTTCCAGATTGAAGGCGTAGACGATATCGCTGTGCCGGCTCGCGGCACGAATCCGAGGCAGGCGCAGGAGAATCTCGAAGATCCGCAAGAAGTACGCTCGGAAACGCAGCCGGCCCAACAATGCCAGCGGACAATTCGGGATCCGTCCTGGGAAGTAGCGGACAGCGAAAGCGAGGGCCTCGATCCGGAAACCGCCCTCCTGCAGCATCCCGAGACGCCCAATTATTGTGGGATCATGTATATGGGGCAGAATGCACAGGATCTTCTTCATGCCGCGCGATTCACTGGATCGGAACAGTAAACATCGCGAACATCCCGATTCAGTGTAGCACACGGCCGCCGCCGAAACTACCTGTCCGAACGGCGCTCGGCGGTCACCCGCTTCGCAAAGGGTATACTGGTCGGAGCATAGATCGTTTACACGGCGGGGATTCGTTCTGCATGCGGAGAGGATCTTTCCCTTGGGCGGCGATCCTTTAATTCCTCACCGGCCGTAGAGTACAATTTCTCGTAGTCGCACGGATTTTGTTGTCTGGCGAGTCTTTTCCTCAACGCACCATGGACAAGATCGTCTCTTATCTGCAAGAGGGTTTCCCCCACCTGAACCGCGAGGATCTGGAGTTGTTGGCCCATCACATGGCGGCCAAGGTAATTCCCCAGTATCAGACCTTGTACCGCAAGGGGGACGACAGCCGAGCCTTTTACGTCATCAAGTCCGGGCGCATTTCCTTGGCCGACGACGATGCCCGGCCCCTCTACACCATGACCGCCGGCAATGTCCTGGGCGAGAAAGAGTTCTTTCGCGGCGATCCGTTTGCGCTGACCTCCCGGGCGGAAAGCGAAACCACCTGTTGGGAGATGACCGCCGAGACCTTCCAGAAGGTCTTGCAGGCCCGCCCGAGCCTCGGCGTGCGGATTGCCGATGAACCCATAGTCCAGATGGTGCCGTACCTGCAGGCGCAATTGGCCCGAGTGCCGGCTCTGGAAAACGTGTCCGCCGAAGTGCTGGCCGACATGGCCCTCTTGTTCAAGGCGCAAATCCTGCTGGCCGGAGACCGTCTCTACAATCAGGGCGACGCCGCCCAGGGCTTGTTCCTCGTGGAACGCGGCCAGTTGGTACGTCTGCACGGCGCCGACGTCCTGAGCGGCGAGATAGCTCCGGGCACCCTGCTGGGGGTGGATCAGATATCTACCGACAGCACGTACGATCACGGCGTCGTGGCCCAGGATCAGGTGATGTACTGGTCCCTGTCCCGACGTGACTTTCAGCACCTGAATACGACCCACCCCTTGCTGCTGCGGGCTCTGACCCGGGCCCAAGACCACAGTCTGCCGCCGTTGCAGCCCGCCGATCCGCAGATTGTGGAGCTGTTGGGCCAGGTCCCCGCACTGGCCACCCTGGGCCAAGACGTCTGGGAAGGCATGGCCTCCCGCTCCTCGAGCCACATGGCCATGGAAGGGGAAACAGTATACCGCATGGGCGATCCCAGCAACGTCTTCTACCTGGTCCTGTCCGGCGAAATCGAACTGACCACGGCTTCGGCGACAGGCGTGAATCAGGAATTGGACCGCGTGACCGTGGGCGGCGTCTTCGGCTTGGAAAGCCTGCTCCAAGGTACACCGCGTACCAAACAAGCGGCGGCGACCCAGGACACCCGTCTGCGCCTCGTCTCCCGGGACGAACTGCAGAAACTGGGACAGATCCAGCCTGTGGTCGCGCAATGGCTGGCGGCCGGTCTGCAGACCGATCAAGCGGCGACGCAGCCGGTCGCCGCCTTGGGCGATATGTCGATGTTCAACATCTTCGCAGGTCTGACCGGTACGGAACTGGCCCGGTTTCCGTCGGAATTCGACGTGGCCACCTTCTATCCTCAGGAACACATCTATCAGGCCGGCGAAATCCTGGATCGCATGTACCTGCTGCAAAAAGGCGCGGTCATGCTGGCTCCGAACGACCGCACCATGCCGCGCTACGTACAACCGGGAACCGTGCTGGACCTGTTCGCGTTGATGTCCCAGACCCCTTGTCGGGATACCGTGTCCGCCTCCACCGACGTGCGCCTGATCACATTGCCTTACGCGTCCGTCATGCGCTTGGTGGCCGAGATCCCGCGTTTCGGCAGCAACCTGTGGCAAGTCGCCAACGCTGGCGTGGCGGCCGCAGAACCGGCGCAGCCCCCGCCGCCGAATCCCGTGATCCCGGCTCCCCCGCCTTCGAATCCGTACAGTCAGACACCGCCCCGGACCGGGGAAGAGCCGGAACGTCCGTATCCGGAGCCGGCACGTCGAGAGGTCGCCCAGAACCCCGCCGGCGAGGCGGAATTCCCTTATCCGGAGCCGGTCCCCGTGGATCCGCCTCCGGCCGTCTCGCAACCGCAGATTCGGAACGAGCCGTCTCTGACCCCCGACCCGTTCGCAGGCGCCCCGGACCGCGGCAACGCGCGGATGCCCACACTCTCCGTCGGCGGAGCCGTGCGCGCGGTCTTGATCCTGCTAGGCGTCGTTTGGCTGGTGATTTCCCTCGTCTACTTCGCCGACTCGCCCGCGCAGTGGCTCGATACCCTCACCCCCTAGCGGAACGCGCTCGTCCCGCCGGTCCGCGGCTTGTCCCGTATGCAGGGAGCACAGGAGGCGGGCCTGCGCCCCGCGGGAGCGGTACCCGACCGTAGCGGGCGGCGCCGGGCGCGCGGGTATAGGCAGACAGCTCGGTCGGGACGCGCGGCGGCCGGCCTTCAGACGATTTCCCGGACCAGTTTGACTTCCAGGTTCGTCACCATTTCCTTGAACTCGGACAAGGCGTCTTGCCAACGTTCGGAGGTCAGCAGCTCTCGTAAGGCTTCCACGCTTTCCACGACGATGCCGCCTAGAAACTGGGGGCGGTCGCCCCAGAGGATCCACCATACCTCGCCGACGTAGAGTTGCTCCAGATCGTTGAAGAACGGAGCGATGCGTTGACTGAAATACCGCTGGCTGGCTCCCTCGCGGCCAGCCAACTCGTCAAAAGTGATAATCAGGCGATAGGGACTCATCTCCATACCTTGTCTCTGTCTCTTGGATTTTGCGCACAGGGCTCGTCTGTAGGGCCCGAGCCCGGAAATCTTCCACCCGCAGCGTACGCAGCAGCAGCAAAGCCACCCATAAGCCGGCGGCCTCCAGCAGGAACACGGCAGCATACCCCAGCCATACGCTCCGGGTCAGCGCCCCGAGCGCTTCCCCCAAGGACACCGGCAACACAATCAGGGCTTGACCCATGAAATTGGCGGCGCTCCAAGTGCCGATGTAAAGCGTGCGCGCTTGGGGTATGGTCATGCGCAACATCAACACCAAGTTGCTCTGGGTCATAAACCCGGAGCCTACGCCGAGCAAGACCACAGACCCGGCAAACGCCGGCACGGATTGCAGGAAACCTGCCCCGCAGATTAGCACAAAAGCCGTCGTCGCTATCCATGTGCCCAGCACTGCCGCTCGCCTCTCGCCCCAGCGCCGCACCAGCAGGATGGAGACCAGCATCGTGATCAGGAACCCTGTGCCCCAGTAGGAAACCAGCCGGGACGTGGCGGAGACGCTCATGCCCATCACCTCGGCCCCGTAAGGCTCCAACAGAATGTCTTGGGCGTGAATGCTGATCAGAATGATCAAGAGGTAGAGGAAGAAGCGCAGAGCCACCGGATTCTGGGTCAGCGCCTGGAAGGAGGACGCCCCAGTACCCGCCGGCCGGCGCGGCAGCGACTGGGCGGCCGGACTTTCCATACGCCAGGCGCCGACCCAGATGGCCGCCAGCGCCACCAGCGCCACCAGGCCGAAGGCAATCGTCACTTGCGTGGGGGAATAAACTTGCAGTTGTTGTGCCAAAAAGAGACCCGTGGTGATGCTGGCCCCGATCATGCAGACGAACATGATGCCTACGGTGCGGTTGCGCTGCTCGCGATCCTCCTGCGCCGAGAGCAAAGCCAAATAACTGACCGAAGCGATATTGATGCCCACCCCCCAGAGAGTGAAAATGCCGCCGGTAACTACCAGCCCCCACACGGGATAGGCGGGGATGAGAAATGCCGCCGGCGCGGTGAGGGCACATCCGCCGGCGGCCAGCGCCCCGCCCAACAGGATCCAGCCCGTCCGTTGCCTGCCGGCCTGCACTTGGCGGTCCATCACGCTGCCCAGCCAGATCTGCAGCGGAGCCAGCCAGTAGGGCAGGGTCACCAGGAAGGCCACCAACGCGCTGGCGAGTTGCATTTCCGCAATCATGATCCGGTTCAGGGCGCTGGTCACCGGCACCACCGTCAAAGACGTGCCCACATGCAACAGCACAAAGCGACACAGCACCCACCAGCGCGGCGCAGGGGAGGAGAGCCAGGGCATGGTCAGTCCAGCTTCTCCACCAGTTCGGACAGATTCTGCAGCAGCAGATTCTCTACCTGCAAACCAGCCGAAGAGCGGGTTTCCCGCACCACCGCGGCCGTATTCATGTTCTCCAGGCGACCCGGTCGGAGATGTACCTCCGAACAGCCCACCAGCAGGATGTGGTTGGCCGGGCAGGCGAAATGCTGCAGGAGCCGGCGCACGGCATCCCGCTGCGGCGGCAGGCGGCGCAGATCTTCCCGGGTGACTACCGCATCAAAGACGTCGGCGGGCAGCCCGGCCGTACGGAGCTGCGATTGCAGCACGTTCCGCGACCGAATCGTGATCAGGCCCAACTGGTAGCCTTGGCGCTGCAGCCAATGCAACACGGTGACCGTATCCTCCCGCAGCTGCAGATCCACAGGGGTCGCCAGACCCAGCCAAGGATACAGCAGCCGTTGCAATCGTCGATCGTCCATGCGCAGGCGCAGCAGCAAGTTGTACAACCGGGACGTGAAACCCTCCAGACTGCCCAGCAGCTGCCAGACGGCGCGCTGCCGATTTTCCTGAGACCACCGCTGCCCGCGCAAAAACCAGTTGAGCAGACCCAGCAGGCGCCGCAAAAAACGTTCGTTGAAGTGGGTCAAGGTCCCGTCCAAGACGAAGATCACGGCTTCCACCCGGGCTTCGTGCAGGCGCCGCCAGGCGATATTGGGATCTGCCGGTTCCTCGGTGATGCGCGGCACCCCCGGCTTGTCCCACAACTTGTTCCAAACGTAGCGGACCACCACCACGATGCTGGCGAAGGTGGGAGCCGCCAACAGTACGCCGATGACTCCGAATTCCAACGCCGCCAGGATGATGACCGCGAAAGTCACGGCCGGATGCAGATGTACCCGCCGCCCGATGAAGCGGGGAATGAAGTACACGCTTTCCACCTGGCCGATCACCACGTACAGCAAAGCCACCAAGCCGGCAAACCAGAGATTGCTGACGGGCAGCCAGTAGGAACCGGAAATGAGCGCCACGCTCACCCCGATGATGCCGCTGATGATGGGCCCGACAATGGGCAGAAATTCCATCGTGCCCGCGATGACGGCCAAGGCGCGGGCATTGGGCAGTCCTACGATCAACATCACGATAAACACCGTGCTGCCGACTACGAGCCCCAGCAGCACCTGGCCGCGCAGAAAAGCGCTCCAGATGCGGTTCAGCTCCTCCATCAGCTCCCGCATTTCCGCCAGGTAGGGTTCCGGAATGGTGTTGGCGAGGACCGCCTTCAGGCGGTTCCAGTCCTTCAGCGTCCAGAAACTCAGTACCAGTACGTAGATGAAACTCAGCAGGCCCGAAGTCAAGCCGCCGACATAGGACGTCAGGCTGGTCAGACCGTTGATCACGATCGTGCGCAGTTCTTCGTTGAACTGACCAAAGAGATCTACCTCGGCCAGCTCCACCCGTCCGATCACCGGCAGCGTCAGATCCTGCAGAAACGGCAAGGAGGACTGATCCAGGCTGCGCACCAGCTCTTCCAAATCCTGTTGAATATTGAACAGGAAGCCCTGCAGCCCCGGTCCCAGCACCAACCACAGCAGGGCCAGCAACCCAATCAGCAGCACATAGACGACCACCACGGCCAGACCCCGCGGCAGGTCCCGGTCTTCCAGCCGATTGATCGGAATGTTGAGGATGAAGACCACGAGCCCGGCCACCACCGTAGGCGCGATCATCTCGCGGAAAATCACGAAAGACCCCAGAGCCAGCAGGCCCAGGAGGGCGCCTACCGTAATCTTGGCCGCGGTCGGCCAATAGGAGCCGGGAACCATGGCGCTCAGTCCGGAAAGTATTGGAACGTGGGCAGCGGCCAGTACCGCAGCCAGGCTCGACCCACGATGTCCTGGCGGTCCACCGGACCGAATTGGCGACTGTCGCGACTGTGGGGCCGGTTGTCCCCCAGCACAAAATACTCCGTCGGTCCCAAGGTGAACGGCAGCGTGTTGTCTCGGGACGGCAAGAGCACATAGGGTTCCGCCAGCGGCTTCCCGTCGACCAGGACGGTGCCGTCTGCGACCTCCACGGTCTCGCCGGGTTCGCCCACGACGCGTTTGATCAGGTTGGCTCCGCTTTCCGCGATTTCCACCACCACCAGCTGGCCGCGGCGCGGCGACCGAAAGCGGTAGGTCACTTTCTCCACCACCAGCCGCTGCCGCGGCAGCAGCTGCGGTTCCATGCTTTGCCCAAACACCACCGTCGTCTCCGCCACGAACTGATGTATGACGAAAGCCAGAATCACGGCCGGCGCAATGACGGCCACCAGTTCCCAAAACAGCGGTTTGAGCAGCTCCAGGGGCGGCACGTCCTCTATGCGGGGATCGACTCCGCCCGCGTCCGCGTCGGAGCCCAGAGGCTTGTCGGGAGCAACCTGATCCATGAATTTCCACTGGACCGCGGACCGGACTTCAGGTTATGAAGCCCCGCTGCTGCAGCAGCTCCATGATGTACTGCGCGTTTTCACGCGGCGTGTGATCCACCGTGTTCAGCGTGATTTCCGGATTGTACGGCTCTTCATACGGATCGTCCACCCCGGTGAACTGCTTGATTTCGCCCCGCCGGGCCCTCTTGTACATGCCCTTGGTGTCGCGCGCTTCGCAGACGGCCAGCGGCGTGTTCACGAACACTTCGATGTAATTGTCCGGTCCCACCAGATTGCGCACGTCGTTGCGCGTGGAGCGGAAAGGACTGACGGCCGAGGCCACGACCACGCCGCCGTGACGCACGATTTCGGCGCTCACGAAACCGATGCGCCGCACGTTGAGATCCCGATCCTCCTTGCTGAACCCCAACCCGCGGGAGAGGTGGGTGCGGACCACGTCGCCATCCAGCAGGGTGACGCGCCGGCCGTTTTCCATGAGCAGCGGAATCAGGATGTTGGCGGTGGTGGACTTGCCGGATCCGCTCAGACCGGTAAACCAGATGCAGAAGCCCTGGCGGTGCAGAGCCGGATAGCTGTCTTTCAGGATTTCCGCCACTTCGGGGCGCGTGTACCACTCCGGCAGCAGGTGGCCGTTGTCCAGATATTGTTCGCGGACCGTGGTGCCGGAAATGGCATAGGTCCGGGGATTGCCCGTGACTTTGCTTTCTTCTTCGTAGCGCTCCTCGTCCACCAGGTAGACCAGGTTGGCAAAGGGCACCACCTGGACTCCCAGTTCATCGCTGTACTCTTCCGCCAGCTGCTGGGCCTCGTAGGGACCATAAAAGGGCTTGCCCTCGGAGTCCAGACCGGGACCGGCGTGGTCGCGGCCCACGATCATGTGGTTGGCCCCGCAGTTGCGCCGGATCAGCATATGCCAGAGAGCTTCCCGCGGGCCCGCCATGCGCATGGCCAGGGGCAGCAGGGACAGGTGTACGGCTTCCTGCGGGTAATAATTGTCGAGCAGAGCCAGATAGGTGCGGACCCGGGTGTAATGGTCCACGTCTCCCGGACGGGTCATGCCGACGACCGGATGCAGCAGAAAGGCGCCGTCCACCCGGGCCATGGCGCGCTTGGTCAGTTCCTCGTGGACACGGTGCAGCGGGTTGCGGGTCTGAAACGCGACCACGTTGGCGTGACCACTTTGGGCCAATGCCGCGCGGATTTCGCGCGGGGTGTGCCGGTACCTCACGAAGTCGAAGTGCGCCGGCAGTTCCAGTACCTGCAGACGACCGGACACGTATACGGAGCCCCAGCGATTCATTTCCGCCGTGAGCGGATGGCGCACGTTGGTGGAGCCGATTACGTGTTGGGCCTCATGGTGCAGGTCCCATTCCCAGATTTCCCGGACCGACAGCACGGCCAGGATATTGTTCATGGCATCCCGCAGCGTGATGTCCTGCCCCACGCGCAGTTCCGGGCTCGGGGCCAAGGGCAGCGTCACGGGAATGGGGAACAGCGTGCCGTTCTCCAACCGCATTTCGGCCAAGACGCGTTCGTAGTCTTTCTGGCCCATGAACGTAGCCAGGGGGGAAAACCCCCCGGTCGCCAGCAATTCCAGATCGCAGACGGCGCGTTCGTGCAACTGGAAGGAAGGCAGCCGGTTGGCATAGTCTTTCCAGTCCGCCTTTTCGGCGGCGGGTACCATCAAATCCACCAGGTCGCCCTGGTACGGAGTGACCAGTGGCGGGCGCGCATCGGAAGAATCTGCAGTCATAATCAGGGAAGTCGCCGCTGCCGGCCCGAAGTAAATCCAGAATCGCCATTATAACGGCAGACCGCCCTAAAATTTTCAAAGGATCAGGCCGTTTGCCCGGTCCGCTGTGCCAAGGCGCACAAATATTGGCCGTACCGGTTCTCGGCCATGGCCGCGCCCAATTTCATCAGCTGTTCCGTGGAGATGAAGCCCTGCCGCCAGGCGATTTCCTCCGGGGCGGAAATCATCGTACCCTGCCGCTCCTGCAAAGTCTGTACGAACTGACTGGCTTCCAGCATGGACTGATGAGTGCCGGCGTCCAACCAGAAAGTCCCGCGGCCGAGTTCCGTCACCTGCAGCTGGCCTAGACGCAGGTAGCTGTGGTTCACATCGGTAATCTCCAGTTCGCCGCGGGCCGACGGCGCCAGGTCCCGGGCCAGGTCGCAGACCTGCGTATCGTAGAAATACAGTCCGGTCACCGCATAGCGGGACTTGGGCCGGGACGGCTTTTCCTCCAAGCTCACCACCTGGCCGCCGGCATCGAACTCCACTACGCCGAAGGCCTGGGGATCGGCCACGGGATACGCGAAAAGCTGCGCGCCGGTCGGGTGGGCGCAGGCAGCCTGCAGCTGCCGGGGGAGGCCGTGGCCGTAAAAGACGTTGTCTCCCAGAACGACGCAGACCGGTTCCTGCGCGATGAAGTCTCTGCCCAGCAGGAAGACTTCGCCTACGCCGCGGGCTTCGGTCTGCTCCAAATAGGTGAAAGCCATGCCCCACTGGCGGCCGTCCCCCAGCACTCTCTCGAACTGCGGCCGGTATTGCGGCGCGCACATCACGGCCACGTCCCGAATACCGGCGAACATCAGGACAGACAGCGGATAATAGATCAGGGGCTTGTCGAAGATGGGCAGCAGGTGCTTGTTCACCGCCACGGTGAGAGGCCGCAGGCGGGTGCCCTGCCCGCCAGCCATGACGATGCCCTTCACGGACGTGGCTGCCCGCCGCCCGGCAGCCGCAGGGACCATCCTGTCCTCGCCGCAGGCATGGTCACGGCACGAGAGGACCGGGGGTACGGTTCAGCCGAAACGTTCTTCGGTCCAAGGGTCGCCCCGCATGTGGTATCCATGCTCTTCCCAGAAACCGGGCTTGTCTTGGGACATGAACTGCAAGCCGTTGAGCCATTTGGCGCTTTTCCAAAAATAATACTTGGGCACCAGCAGGCGCAGCGGATACCCGTGCGCCGGCTCTATGGGCCGACCCTCGTACTCGTACGCCAGCATGGTGTCTTCGTCGTCCAATACGTCCAAACTGATGTTCGTGGTATATCCTCCCACGCAATGGGCCATCACATGCGTAGCGGTAGCCAGCGGCTTGACCTGCGGCAGGAAATGCCGCCACGGCACGCCCTTCCACGTCGTGTCCAGTTTGCTCCAGCGCGTGACGCAGTGTATGTCCACGGTCTGCGTATGGGCCTCCATGGCCAGCAACTCCTGCCAGGAAATTTCCACCGCTTGCTCCACTTCGCCCCACACCTTGAGCGTGTAGCGGTCCAAATCCCTGATCACCGGCGACGGCCCATAGGTCAGAACCGGGAACTTGCTGGTCAGGAACTGTCCGGGTGGGGTGCGGGCGTTGGCCTCCTTCTCCGGGACATTGGTGACGCGTTTGAGGCGTTCCACGCGGCGAAAGGGATTTTCCAGCTTCATGATGGCTCCTGGACGGTGGGAATCAAGCGGCAAAGCGTTTGACGGCCAGAGAGGCGGACTGGCCTCCCATGCCGATGCCGTTGGCCAAGGCCGCATCGATGTGGTGGGTACGGGCCGTGTTCGGCACGTAATCCATGTCGCAGTCCGGATCGGGCTCCCGATAGTTGATGGTGGGCGGGATCATGCCTTCCTGGACGGCTTTGACGATGGCGACGATGCTGTGCGCGCCGGCTCCCCCCATGGCGTGTCCCAGCATACCTTTCAGGCCCGTTACCGGGCAACTGTCCGCGCGGTCTCCCAAGGCGGCGCGCATGGCTCTGGTTTCCATTTTGTCGTTGGCGATAGTGGCAGTCCCGTGGGCCACGATCCAGTCTACGTCCTCCGGCGACAGGTCCGCATTCGCCAAGGCGCATTGCATGGCATACGAAGCCGCCTTGCCTTCGGGATCCGGACAGGTGAAGTCGTTGGGATCCAGGCACAAGGCATATCCGCCGTATTCGGCCAGAATGGGGGCATTGCGGGCTTGGGCATGTTCGAGGGCCTCCAAGACGACTACGCCGGCGCCTTCGCCCACCACCATGCCGTCCCGATTGCCGCTGAAGGGCGCACAAGCTCCCGCCGGATTCTCGGTCTCTCGGGTCATGGCGCCCATCCGCATGAACATGGTGACGGTCATCGGCGTGACATAGCCGTCGCTGCCCCCGGCCAGGACCACGTCGGCTTCGCCGGCCTGGATGCGCCGGGCCCCTTCCCCGATGGAGCTGATGCCGGTGGCGCACGCGGTCACCGAACTGTGGGCTACTCCGGTGACGCCCAAGCGCATGCCGATAAAGGTCGGCGTACCGCTGATCAGAGCCCCGATGCACATGGCCGGATTTACTTTGCGAAAGCCTTGATCGGCAAACAGCCACGCCTGGCTTTCAATCAGATCCCAGCCCCCAAACGCATTGCCGATCTCGACGGCGACTCGGCTGCCGTCTGCTTGCGTCATGTCCAGCTCTGCGTGCGCCAATGCTTCCTGCGTGGCCTTCCAGGCGAACTGCGTAGCCCGCGAAGTGCGCCGCACATCCCGGCGATCGATGTGGCTGCGGGGTTCCCAATCGATCCATGCGGCCGTGCAGCGGGGCAAGTCTTTGAAATCCGCGAAGTGCTCCACCAGCCGCGTACCCGACCGGCCTTCCAGCATGTGACCCCAGGAAGTTTCCACGTCCAAGCCCAAAGCCGAGACCATACCCAGGCCGGTAAACACGACTCGCCGGCCGGCCGGCGACCGACCGCTGCCTTGTACTCCGTCCATCAACCCCTTACTGCTTCCTGCCATCGACCGGCGCGCGTCCACGCCCGTCTAAAGTATAGAGTAGCAACCCCGGCCTCCCCACTCTGTATGTCCCTTGGGCGCCCCTGCATGCCCGAGCGCCGCGCGGCGCCTGGGTCTTTGCTCTGTTGCATGCGTCCAGCATGCCGGAGACGGCCGAGGTCCAGAATTCCCCGGCCGCGCCTACTCCCCCGGGCGGGCACAATCCCAGACGATCACGGACAAAGCACGATGGTCGGCCCCGCAGGGGCCAAGTCCGCGCCGTTCCGCGCGATGCCGTGCTTCACGTGAAACATGCCATGTCCTTGGGATACCCGCCGCCGTCACGCGGACTGCCGGCAGGACCTCCGGAGGGGAGCCGATGGCGTTGGGTCGGGAGAGCATCCACTACGCGTCGCATGCGATGCAAGGCCTCTTCCAACCGTGGCAACGGCTGCAGATAACTCATGCGAATGTACTCTCCCTCCAGTTCGTCGGCCGTCTGGTTGCCCGGAAACACCAGCACTCTCCCTTCTTGCAGCAGCGTCCAACACAGTTGCGCGGACGAAATCTCCAGACGGGACACGTTGGGAAATAGGAAATAGCCTCCGTTGGGCCGGCCGTACGTAAAGCCCAAGGCGTCCAGGGACGACATCACCAGCGCGCGGCGCCTCTCCAAATCCGCTTGAATAGGTCTCCACCAGTCGGCGCGCGGCGTGGCGAGCGCGGCCAGAGCCGCATATTGCGCGATGGCGTTGGCGCAAATGCTGAGCGTGTGTCTGACCTCCAACACCTGACGCACGAATTGGGCGGGACCGGCCAGGTAACCAATCCGCCACCCGGTCATGGCATACGCCTTGGAGAAACCGTTCAAGGTAATGGTGCGGTCATGCATATCCGCCAACGACGCGGGAGAAAGATGGCGGGCGTCGCCGTACAGAATGCGCGCATAGATTTCGTCGCTGATCAGGACGAGATCATGCCGTTTCACCACGTCGGCCAACGCTTGGACGGTAGCGGGCGGAATTACGGCCCCCGTCGGATTGTCCGGCGACACCAAGACCAGGATCCGAGAACGATTCGTGATTCTGGCTTCCACGTCCTCGGGCTGCAGGACAAAGCCGTCGGCTTCCCGGGTCGGCACAGACACCACTGTGCCATGACACAGATTCACGGCTTTGTCGTAGTTGGTGAACCGCGGCAGCCCCATCAGGACCTCGTCGCCGGGATTCAGCAGACTGACCATGCAGGTCATGAGCGCCTCTTCGACCCCGTTGGTGACGACAATTTCGTCCGGCGTATAGGAAAGACGATGATCCTGCCGCAACATGGCCGCGATGGCGGAGCGGAGTGCCGCCAGCCCCGCCACCTCCGTATAGCGATGGCGATGCTCGGCGATGGCCCTGTGGGCCGCCGCGCCGATATGCTCAGGGGGGTGGAAATCCGGATCGCCGCGTCCCAAGGCGATGACGTCTTCCAGATCCGCCGCCCTAGCCAACATGGCGGTGCGCAACGTCGGCTCCCGGGTCTGGATGTGACGGGCAAGTTGCCCCAACGGTGCAGCCGTCATAGCCGATACTCCTTTGTTCCTGAGGGGCACAGCTCCGCCGTTGCGCGTTCGAGTCTGCATGCTATCATGAGAAATTGCAGCTCACCCTTTTTGCACGTCGGGGAGACTTTACGAAATGAATCAGATTTTACGATTTTGTTTGTTGCTGTTTTCGGTCGTGATCGCGCTCGGATGTGCGCCCGCCACCACAGCCCCGGGCGCCTCCGACGACATGACCGCGCCGGAACCGGCGGTAGTGCGCCTCGGCATGAACCAGGAACTGGAGTTCCTGAACGTAATGTACACCCAAGGCGGCAATTCCCTGCAAGCGTCCAAAACCGCGCAACGGGGCCTGCTGTTCCTGGACGCACAGGGCAACTGGGTGGGCGAACTGGCCACCGAAGTGCCCAGCGTGGCCAACGGCATGGTCTCGGCGGACGGCACGCAAGTCACTTACCGCCTGCGGGAAGGCATCACCTTCCACGACGGCACGCCCGTGACTGCCTCGGACGTCAAGGCCACGTGGGACGCCATCATGAATCCCGACAACACGCCCATCACCCGCCTGGGGTACGAAAAAATCGGATCGATCGACACTCCCGACGACCTCACCGTGGTGGTGAACTTCGCCGAGCCCTTTGCCTCGTGGAAAATTCTGTTCGACTTCGTGCTGCCTGAAGAGGTCATCGAGGCCAATTCGCCGGGCTTGGACGAGTCGCTCGCCATGCGTACGCCCGTCGGCTTCGGACCCTTCAGAATCCTGGCGTGGAAGCCCGGCGAATTCGTGGAGTACGAAGCATTCGACGACTACTGGCAAGGCCGTCCCGCCGTCGACAAGTTTTTCATCGTGTTCTATCCCAGCACGGAAGCCTTGCTCGCCGCGCTCGAAGTAGGCGAGGTCGACATTGCCTGGGGTCTCCGCGCGGCCAACGTGCCCACTTTGCTCGACCTGCAAAGTCAAGGCATCATCTCGCTGGTCAACGCGCCGCCGGCCGGCGGTGAGCGGTACGTCATGAACGGAGACGATACGCAGGCTCCTCTCTTCGCCGACCCCACCGTGCGCGTGGCGCTGCAACATGCCGTCGACAAACAGCTGCTGGTCGACAACATCCTACATGGACAGGCAGAAGTCAACGTGGGGACCGAATGGCATGGGACCCCTTGGCAGAACCGGGAACTGGTCCCTTACGACTACGACCCCGAGGGTGCCCGCAATCTCCTGGAAACGAACGGCTGGCGTGACGAAGACGGCGACGGCGTCCGCGAAGCCTACGGCGTAACCGGGATCGACGACGGTACGCGCCTGAGTTTCACGCACCGTACCACTTCCGGCGTTCTACAGCGGGAACAGGTGCAGCTCCTGGTCCAACAAATGTTCAAGGAAATCGGCGCGGAAATGGTCATAGAGAATCGGCGGACGGCCGAACTGTTCGGCACTTGGGACCAGAACGGCACATGGTCGCATGGCGATTACGAGATGGGCGGCTGGAGCCACGGTCTCCGAGTCCCGGATCCGGAAATCTCGAATCGATTCCTGTGCGCCGAGATTGCCTCGGAAGCAAATCCCGGAGGCTCGCAGTGGCATCGCTACTGCAATCCGGAGGTGGATGCCCTGCTGTTGGCCGCGCAAACCGAGTTCGACGACGCTGAACGGACGCGCCTCATCATGGAGGCCCAACGCCTCATGCATGAAGACGCCTATGCTTTGTACCTGTTCGCCACGGGGCGGCATTACGGCGTAAGCACGCGCATCCAGAATTTCGAACTGCGTCCCTTCACCCTTTGGTACGGCAACATCCACGAATGGGCCGTGAACGAATAATTGACGGTCTCCGTCGATGATCTCGAGGGGGTCTCCAGACCGGAGGCCCTCTTTTTTTGCGGGGACCGGAGACCCTACCCCAAGCCGTCTGCTCGTTCCTTTCCGTCCTGTGCAGAACCATGCGACAGGGCCCCCGATGCCGTAGAGGACGCGGGGAATGCGCCCAACCCGGACGCAGGCGGCCGACGGCTCCGGACTGGGTCGGGCAAACCCGCCGGCGGACCGTCTGCGGAGAGCATGTCCCTCATACATGAGGATGAGGGTGGGAATGCGCACGAGGCAGTCGGATTACCTGGGGATTGGACGGCCGGCGGGTACTAGGAGGCTGGGCGGCCCCGTCGCCTTCCGGAAACAGTTCCAGGCTGTCCATGGGCAATACATAGCCTGCCTTGACGACCTGCAATACATTTTCTACGGCCCGGATATCGGCCAGGGGATCGCCGGCCACCACGGTGACGTCCGCCATTTTGCCCACTTCCAAGGTGCCGACTTGATCCAAAAGGCCCATGGCTTCCGCGCAATTCCGGGTCGCGGCGTGCAGTACTTCGGCGTTGGGAAGGCCGGCCTCCGCCATCAACCGCAAGCCGACGGCATAGTCGCCGAACTCCGAGATGGCGTCGGTGCCCATGAGAAACCGTTGGGCCCCCATCTCGTACAAAGCGCCCGTCACATAGAGTTGACCTTCCTGTTTCCACTGCAAATACGCCAGATCCTCCGCCTCGTGCGGCGTCAGGGGCCGTTGTGCTTGCAACTGCAGCATCTGTTCCATGCGGCGATAGCCCGTCTGGATCGTGGGGCTGAGCCAGATGTCGTGGGCAATCATCTGTTCCGCGATCGTCGGATCCAGCTTGCGCGCGTAGTTCATCTCCACAAACTCGTAATGTTCGATACAGTCGATCCCGGCCGCCACCGCGTTGGCGATGGATTCCGTGGCGATGGCATGGACGGTACAGGCCTTGCCGTGGCGATGCGCTTCGTCGGCGATAGCCTGCAATTCCGGAACGGTATAGGACGCCCGCCGGTTGTCCGTGATGTAGGTGCCGCCGCCCGACCCCATGATCTTGATGAAATCGGCGCCTTCCTTCACCAACCGGCGCACCGCTTTGCGGCACTCCTCCACTCCGTCCGCCTCTTCATGGCAGAAATGAAAATGCCCGCCGGTCATCGTGACGGCACGTCCACAGACCTGTAGGGTGGGGAAGCCCCGGAACAGGTCGGCGCTGACGCCTTCCTTCAAATCGAAGGTGATGCGGTTGCGTGCCCCCAGATCACGCATGGAGGTGACCCCTGCCTTCAACAGATGTTGGTAGGCATTCCGGACGCTGCGCAACAGCATCAAGCCGTCGCTGTCCTCGGCGTTGACGTGATCGTACGAGCGCGGGCCCTTCATCCGCTCGCCCGTGCCGTACATGAGATGCGTATGCGAATCGATGAGGCCGGGCAGAATACAGGCCTCCGCGTAGTCGAGCACGCGGGCATTGGCGGGCACGGTCGGCGCCTCGCGGCCGTACACGCCCGTAATGCGGTCGCCTTCCATCCACAGGCTGGCTCCCGCTTCGAAAGTCGTTCCGGCGGCGTCGAACAATCGGGGGGCGCGAATGATGGTCGTTTCCGCGGTCATGCTTTTTCCTCGGTGGTCTGGATCGATACGGGCTGGCGTCCACGGTCCAGCAGGGCGGCCGGAACGCCTTGTCCCCATCGACTGGATCGATCGATGGCTACCATGTACTCGTGCACCCTACGGATAATCGAAACCAGTCGGTTTTCCTGGGCGTAAGGATGCTCCAAGCCGAATTTGGTCATCACGGCCACGGCGTAGGGATGACGTTCCAGCCCTACGATACCCACGTCGCACCGCACGCGTTCCATGCCGCCCGGCTTGTTGGCCACCGGTGTCCCGGGCGGGACGGCGCGTTCGATAGGCCCTCGGTTGGGCTTTTGGAGAATGGCCATGCACTGGTCTGCCACGGAACGGCTGGGCCGCCCTTCCTGCAGGGCGCGCATC
Source organism: Anaerolineales bacterium (assembly GCA_034421855.1). Taxonomy (GTDB): domain Bacteria; phylum Chloroflexota; class Anaerolineae; order Caldilineales; family Caldilineaceae; genus Bin34. Next base: position 22,447 of record DAOUKB010000012.1, on the reverse strand, counting down.
AGCCGCACCCCTTCGGCGGGACTCGAAATGTTCTCGTCGTTACGCGCTACGGCCGCTTGATCCTGCATCTTGCGCCGAATCCGCGTCTGGGACAATCCCAGCGCCTCCATCAAGGCATTGGTGTCGTCCATGCCGGCCCAATCGATGCACAGATTGGTCGCCGTGTTGTCCGATACCAAGATCATGAGTTGCGCAATATCCAACACCGACAGTTCCAGCGGACCGTCCAGATAGGCCAGCACGCCGCTGCCCGGCGTGATCATGTCCTGGGTAACGGCAATGCGCCGTTGCAGATCTATGTCGTCCCGTTCCGCCTTGTCGAGCAGGGTGAGCAGGACCGGGATCTTGATGGAAGACGCCACCGGGAACAAGACGTCGGCGTTCAGTCCGATCGAGTCGTGCGTGGCCAAGTCTTCCAGGCAGAAACCCGCCACTCCGGGAAACGCGGCCAGTTCGGTCTGTATACGGTCCTGCATTTGGGACCATAGAAGAGTATCGGTCATGAAATCGTTCCTCATCGACGCGTCGGGAATTCAAGCGGAGCCTGCGCCCGCATACTCGAACAACAAATCCACATACGAACCGGTCAACTCCCCCAAGCCTCCCACTTGCTCATTGCCCTCGACCACCAGGAATTCATTGCCGCTCGAATGCCCGCTGGCATGTCCCAAGCCGGTCTGCCCCAGAACCTTGAGACCCAGCAATTGGCTGAAGTACCCGGTGGGACCACTGGCTCCCCGCCGGGGCCAGATCCTGGGTTCGACCTGCCAATGGGCATAGGCCGCGAGAGCCGCCTGCGCCAGTTCGTCATGGAGATGCAGGCTTTGGGCTCCCACCGACATAAGCGCTTCCAGGCGGATATCCGCGTATCCCTGCGCATCCAAATGGTCACGAATCCGCTGAAGACACGCTTCCGGATCCAAATCCGGGGGTAACCTATGGTCAATGGTGCAGGAAGCGACATGGGGCAGGGTCCACAACGTAGTCCCCGGTCCGGTGAAGCCGGCACGAATCCCGTTGATGTTCATGGTCGGCAGGAAACAATAGCGCCGGAAGACTTCCTCGCCCGTCGCGTCGTCGACGAAACAGGATATCCGTGCCGGATCGCCGATGCCGGGAATGCTGGCGGCTTCGTGCCCTCGGCACCGACGGGCCAGTTCGGCGACCAGAGCCAAATCCTCGGGAGTCGGCGCCTGCAAGCCGTCCAGGAATCCCGGTACGGTAATGTCTCCGGTCCGGGGATCGTACAGAGTAGCCAGGGCGTGCACCAAACGCCACACCGGATGATCCACGACTCCCATCGTGGAGGAATGGGTAGGTACGCCCTGAGGACCCCGTCCCCAGTCTTCGCCGCTACACCGCATTTCGATATGCAGACATCCCTTGTTGCCCAAGGCCCAATCCACGGCCCCCGCGGCGCTTTGGCAGGGACCGGGCGCCAACAGGCCGTCTGCCTGTTTCAGCGCGGTGCGATACCTTTCGATCAGCAGCGGTACGTGCAGGCTGCCGACAAATTCCTCGCCTTCGCAGACGAACATGAGGTTGACCGGCAAGGATCCGCCGACCTGCCGAATCGATTCCAGGGCGTTGAGAAACGCCATGAAGCCCCCTTTGTTCGAGGCTCCACGGCCGTACAGGACCTGCGCAAAAGGGGGACGGGGCGTGCACACCACGTCGAAGGGATCGTACTGCCAGCCTGTACCGACGACGTTGGTGTCGAAATAGCCGTACACCGCCAAGGTCTTGGGAGCCCCGGCATCCAGATGCGCCCAGACTGCCGGCAACCCCGGGGTCTCCGCGATTTCCACCTGTTGACATCCGAGATCCTGCAAACGCGCCGACAGCAAGGCGGCACATTCCCGCACCCCGCATCGCTCTGCGCTGACGCTGGGTTGGGCCATGAACTGCTTGACTTGTTCGAGATGGTCGGGAAAGGCCTGCCGGATGTGAGCATGAATTTCCGCATTGACGTCGGAGCGCAGCATAAGTCCCGATCTCCTCCTTACTTGAGCGAGTGGGGATCGAAGGCATCCCGCAGTCCGTCGCCGAGAAAGTTCACGCACAGAATCGTGATCAGAATCATGACGCCGGGAAACAGAGCAATCCAAGGCGCGTTCAGCAGATAGGCCTGGGCTCGATTGAGCATGCTGCCCCAAGTGGCCGTGGGCGGCTGAATGCCCAAGCCCAGGAAGCTCAGGGAAGCTTCGAAGATGATCGCTCGGCCTACGTCCAGAGTGGCGGCCACTACGATGGGAGCCAACGTGTTGGGTACGATGTGACGGCTCAGGATCCGGCCCGCCCGACATCCCAACGAACGAGCCGCCACGATGAAATCCCGCTCCTTGAGCGAAAGCACATGGGCGCGTACGATCCGGCTGGCCCGCATCCACGAGAGCATGCCGATCACCAAAGTGATGAACGTCACGTTGCCCACGCTGACGCGATCGCTCAAGACTCGGGTCAAGGCAATCAGGATGAAGAGGGTGGGGATGCTCAACAAGGCATCGGTAATCCGCATCAGGACACTGTCGATCCAGCCCGTGTAGTATCCGGCCAGGGTACCTACCGTGATGCCGATGAGCATGCTGACGCTCGCCGCCAGAAGGCCGATCCGCAGAGAAATCTGTCCGCCGAACAAGGTGCGGAGCAGCATGTCCCGCCCTACGTCGTCCGTGCCGAACGGATGGGCCCACGAAGGCGGGCTGCGCATCGCCGTGACGTCGATCAGGTTCGCTTGATCTTCCGACACGAAAAACGAGACGCCATAGCAGACGACCAACAGCCACAGCAAGACCGCCAGGCTGATCATAGCAGGGCGATGCCGAACGAAGCGACGCCGAAAACTCGTCCATATGGTTTCGGGCGGCCGCACCAAGGCGCCGGAGATATCCGGCAGGCTTGCGGCTGCGGTAGGCGCGGAGGCGCCGGCGCGGGTCACGAGTAACTGATCCTGGGGTCCACTACGGCGTAGAGAATGTCGGCACACAGATTGAACCCGACCGTCATGACCGCCACAAACAGCATGATGGCCATCAGCACCGGGATGTCCGTCCGCTCTGCGGCGGACCAAAACAGACGTCCTACGCCAGGCCAGGCGAAAATGGATTCGATGACGATGGTCCCCGACAGGAAGTTGGGCAGATCCAAGCCGACCAGCGTGATGAGCGGCAACAGGACGTTTTTCAATACGTGGCGCGACAGCACCGTGGAGGGATGCAAGCCCTTGGCGGCGGCGGTGCGCACATAATCCAGCTGCAGCTGTTCCAGAATGGAGGAACGGATGTAACGGATGTAACGTGCACAGACGACCACCGACAGGGTAATGGACGGCAGAATCACGTGTCGTGCCACTTCGGGCAAGGTTTTGCCTACCGCGAGATCGTACATGCCGCCCACCGGCAGATAAGGCAAGCCCCAAGCCTTCAACCTGACCGCGAAGAGATAGATCAGCATCAGTCCCAGCCAAAAGCTGGGAGCGGCGATGCCCAGAAAACTCAAGGCCGTCGTGACGTGGTCGAATACGGAATACTGGTGTACCGCCGCCAGGATGCCCAGCAACAGGGCAAAAGCCAAGATGAAGACATACGACACGGCAAAGAGGATCAAGGTGTTGGGCAGGCGTTCCCAGATCATGTCCACCACGTTCTCGCGCGTAAAGTAGGATGTGCCCCAGTTCCCGGTCGCCATGTTCTTGAGCCAGTTCAAGTACTGCATGGGTACGGGCTGATCCAACCCGTACTTGGCTTTGAGCCGCGCAATATCGTCGGCCGTGAGGGAAGCGTCCACGGTATAGGCGGCCAATGGATCGCCCGTGGCCTGAATGCTCAGAAACACGACAAAGGAGATCAAGAGGAGCAGGGGAAGCACCTGTGCCAGCCGATTGAGGATATACGTGCGCATTGGCCCGGGACGTTGGTAGGTGACGAGGAATGCAAGGATATGATAGTGCACCTGTGCCGACCTGACGACGCGGCGTGCCGCATGGCCCGGAGTTCCGGTTCAGGCCCTGCGGGACCACAGCCATGCTTCCGCGGAGCCGATCCTGAATCCCTCTACAGGCGGTGGCTCGGCTCGGAAGCCCGGACCGCCCGGGGCCTTCCCGCAGGGATTTCGAGGCGTGTGGGTTGTCGGCCGGCAGGGCAACGGGACAGCCGCGCTACCGACTTGAAGCGTTACAGGGCCCCGGAAAGACGGCCGGCGGTCGCGTCGATGCCTCCCGGCGCAGCATGGTCCGGCTGGGGAGACGCACCCTCGACGAGCGCGGAATCCGGGCGAGGCCCCGGTGGTCAATCCGGCCGTTCCGGCAGAGCCTGCTCCGGGGTCTCCTCGGCCCGGGGCATGAACGCCGTACCCGGCATGCCGGGTACGCCTAGATTCTCGTCCGAGGACACCAGTTCCACAGCCGCCCCGAGCCGGGTCAAATTCGGCACTATGTTGCTGTACCCTCGCTCCACCTGCTCTATCTGGGCGATGTGGGTAGTGCCGCGCGCGCACAGCGCAGCCAGAATCAGAGCCATGCCGGCCCGAATGTCGGGACTGCTGACTCGGTTGCCGTACAAGGTGCTGGGCCCGGCCGTGACCACCCGATGCGGGTCGCAGAAGATCACTTGGGCCCCCATGCTCACCAGTTTGTCCACGAAGTAGAGGCGACTTTCGAACATTTTTTCGTTGATTATGATCGTGCCGCGCGCTTGCGTAGCCGTGACCAGCGCGATGCTGATCAGATCGGAGGGAAATCCAGGCCAGGGAGCGCTGCAGATCCGCGGAATGGCCCCGCCGAAGTCGGGACGTACGACCAAATCTTGTTCCTGGTCCAAGACCAAGGTGGCTCGGCCGTCCGGCTGGCAGTCTTCGTACGCCATGCGTACTCCCAGCCGCTGCCGAAATTCCATTTCGATCAAACGCAACTGGGCCGGCAATACGTCCGTAATGCACAGCCTGCCGGTCGTAATGGCGCCCAGACCCAAATAGCTGCCGATCTCCATATAGTCGGGGCCGATGGTGCAATCGGCTCCGCCCAAGTCGGCAGAACCCAGGATGACCAAGCGGTTGGTACCCAGGCCTTCGATGGTGCAACCCATGGCCATCAGCAGGCGACACAAGTCTTCCACATGCGGTTCACACGCGGCGTTGTGTATGATCGTCGTGCCTTTGGCGGCGGCCGCCATCATCACGCCGTTCTCCGTCGCGGTCACCGACGCCTCGTCCAGCCAGATGTCTGCCCCCGTCAGCTCCCGATCCATTTGCAAATGGAACTGGCCCGGCTTCTGATCCCGGATCTCGACGCCGAAGGCTCGGAAGACTTGCAAGTGGGTGTCTATACGGCGCCGACCTATGTCGTCGCCGCCGGCCTGCGCTCCGACCTGAAATTCTCCCATGCGCGCCAAGAGCGGCCCCATCAGGGTGAGGGAACCCCGTAGGGATCGAAACAGCTGCGCATTGGGTTCCGGCCCGGTCAGATTTCGGGCCTGCAGGCACAGGACGTGGCGGTTCACCCATTGGACCTCTACGCCCAACTCCTGCAGCAGCTTCAGCAGCAGATGCACGTCCCCGATACGCGGCACGTTGCGCAACGTAACCGGTTGGTCCGTCAGCACGGCGGCACACATCATGGGCATGGCCGCGTTCTTGTTGCCCGAGGGCCGCAACGTACCCGAAAGGGGATGTCCCCCTTCTATGAGGAGATGTGCCATGCCGCTGTATCCTTTACGTAATACGGTAACCGGTGTCCGGCTGGTCTTGTGCTCGACAGCCGGTATCAGCATATACGACCGCCTTCCCCCAACCGGCAAACGCGTATGCCCGCGCAGACGTCCCGGCTGGGACGAAGGGCGATCCAGGCGCAAAATAGACTCTTCCGGCCCGCGCCGAAATTTTATTGTAAGCAAAATGTAATATAAGAACGCATAAACATTTATAATATAATATTCGGACAGAAGCGGTCGGTCCGTAACCTCCTCGGCATGCGCGGAGAGGCCTCGCCCATTTCGGTGCACGGAGGACGATCGACGGCCTGGGAGTTCGATGGACCGCCATGTAGAAGTCGGAGGCAAATCCGTTTCGGGCCGTCCGAAACGAGTGGGGCGCAGGGGTCGTCCGAAGTACAGACGGGGCCGCAGTACAGACTGGTCGGCAGGCGCCCCAGCTGCGGTCTACCGGCAAGCCTGCCGCCGCCTATGACAAGCATAACCGTACAGTGATAAACAGTTTAGCCTTGGGGCTTCGCCTCCTCGCGACGCGCTTCGAGTTGCTCGTCTTGCCCGTAGCTTTGAGCATCACGGTTTTCTTGCTGCCGCCGGTGGATCTGTCCGCCAGCCTGGGCGGGATCGATTTGCTGCTGGAGCAAGTGCAAACCCAAACCGAAACTTTGAACGAGGCGGGACTGGTTTCGGATCCTCGCACCGCCTCCCAGTTGGCCGCCGTCATGGACGAAATCGACTTCTCGCGTCTCTACGTAGGGGATCTGCTGTCCCTCATCGGCCGTACCTTCTTTCGGATCCCCATGTACATCTCGACCGCTGCCCCGCAGGTATTGGCCGCCACCCCCGCTCGGTCGATCGCCTCGCTGGGCGACATGCTGGCGTTGACGACGTTTCTGGTCATGGCCGGAGCCGTGGCCGGCGCTTTCTATCTCTATTGGTTGGCTCGGTTCGTACCCGACTTCGGTCAGGCCGAGGAGACGCAGCAGATCGTACGGGACGACAGCCAGGTGATCCCGACGCAGGGTCTCCCCGTTACCTTGAGCCGGTGCATTGGACAGGGCCTGCTGTACGTGGGATTTCTGATCGCGCTCTGGTTCGGGACCGCCTTTGCCGTCAGCCTGCTCATGACGGTGCTGAGTCTGGCGGTCGGCGTCGGTGCGCTCCTGTCTACGCTGATTCCTTTCCTGATGACGATGCTGGGAGTCGCGCTGCTTCTGTTTCTCTTCTACCAGACCTATGCCACCGCGGGCATTATGATGGACGGCCTGGGCGTGTGGAAGTCCCTGCGGCAAAGCGTGCATTTGGTGCGCCGGAACTCCGTCTCCACGCTGGCTTTCCTGATGCTGGGCGGATTCATTTTGCTGGGGGTGCAACAGATGCTGGAGCTGCTGGTCACAGCCCTGCAGAATCACTGGGTGGGCTTTCTGGCGGCTACCGTCGTCTTCGCGTACGTAGGGACCGTCATCTCCTTGGCCTTTCTGGTCTTCTATCGCACTCGCTCCCTGAAAAACCAGGGCTACGACATCGCAGAATACTTCGCACTACAGGACAGTTAATCTCTATGGCTATTTCTCTCTTGGATCAACCCGCCGGCACCTACGATTCCGAGAACATCGAAGTTCTGGAGGGGCTGGAGCCGGTCCGGAAACGCCCGGGCATGTACGTGGGCGGCACCGGACAGCAAGGCCTGCACCACTTGGTCTACGAAGTCGTGGACAACGCCGTGGACGAGGCCATGCAGGGCTGCTGCGACCGCATTGAAATCACGCTCCACGAGGACGAAAGCGTCTCCGTGCAGGACAACGGCCGCGGCATTCCGGTGCGGGTCCACGCCAAGGAGGGCGTCTCCGCCTTGACCGTGGTCATGACGAAACTGCATGCCGGCGGCAAGTTCGGCGCCGAAAACGGCGGCTACAAGGTCTCCGGCGGTCTGCACGGCGTGGGGGTGAGCGCGGTCAATGCCCTCAGCACCTGGATGGAGACCGTAGTGCATCGCAACGGCAAAATCTATCGCCAGCGCTTCGAGATCGGCAACCCCGTAACGGCGGTCGAGGAAATGGGAGAGTGTCCCGTCGCGCAAACCGGTACGAAGCAGACGTTTCTGCGGGACATTTCCATCTTCGACGAGGGCGTGGGCTTCGACACCGCGGATTTGATCGACCGGTTCCGGGAGATGGCGTTTCTGAACCGCGGCGTGACCATCGCCTTCCAAGACGAAAGACCCGACAGCCCGGAGGACGTCACCTTCTACTTCGAAGGCGGCGTAGCCACTTTCGTGCGGTATTTGAACCGGTTCCGGCGGGTTCTGCATCCGCCGATCCACATTCAGCGTACGGTGGGTCAGACCGAGGTGGAGGTGGGACTGCAATATACGGAAGGGGCGCAGGACGTCACGTACGCCTTCGCCAACACCATCGTCAACCAGGACGGCGGTTCCCATCTCACCGGGCTGCGCAAGGCGTTGACGCGGCAGCTCAACGACTACGCCCGCAAGAACAAACTCCTCAAGGAGGGCGACGACAACTTCAGCGGCGACGATACGCGCGAAGGCCTGACGGCCGTCGTCAGCGTCAAAGTGCCGGAACCGCAGTTCGAAGGGCAAAACAAGCTGAAGCTCCTCAATCAGGAAGTCGGCGGCCAGGTGGAAAACGCGGTGGCCGAAGCGCTCAACATGTGGATGGCAGAGCACAAGGCGGAGGCCCGCCTGATCATCTCCAAGTGTCTGACCTCCTTCGAAGCCCGCGTCGCGGCCAAAAAGGCCCGTGAATTGGTCCGCCGCAAGGGTCTGCTGGACAACATGACGCTGCCGGGCAAACTGGCAGACTGCTCCAGCCGCAAGCCGGAAGAATCGGAACTGTATCTGGTGGAGGGCGACAGCGCCGGCGGTTCCGCCAAGCAGGGCCGCGATCGCCAATTCCAAGCCATTCTGCCGCTGCGCGGCAAAATCCTGAACGTAGAGAAGACCAGTCTCAGCCGGGCCCTGGAGAACAAGGAAATTCAGGCCTTGATCAAAGCCATGGGCACGGGGATCGGCAGCGACTTCGACGTCAAAGGCCTACGCTATCACCGCGTCATCATCATGACGGACGCCGACGTAGACGGAGCGCACATCCGTACTCTGCTGCTGACCCTCTTCTATCGGTACATGAAACCCCTCATCGACGACGGGTATCTGTACATTGCGCAGCCGCCGCTGTACAAGGTCAGAGTCAGCGAAAAGAGGAACGGCAAGACCCGCAACACCAGTCAGTACGTGTACAACGAACGCGACCTGGAAAAGATGCAAGGGCAAGTCGGCGTCGAGAACGTGAAACTGGAACAGCGGTACAAGGGACTGGGCGAAATGAACGCAGACCAGTTGTGGGCCACCACCATGGATCCCGAGGTGCGCACGCTGCTCAAGGTCACCGTGGACGACTCGGACCGTGCGGATCAACTGTTCACGGAGCTGATGGGCGCCGACGTGGAACCGCGCCGGAAATTCATCCAGAAACACTCCACCCACGCCAACGCGGATTTCTGAACTGCCGTTCCCGCCCGCCCAGCGCCGCGAGCCGGTGGACAGCCGGGCCGCTAGAGGAAACCTTTCAGCTTGCGCTTGCGACTGGGATGGCGCAGGCGGTTCAGGGCTCCGGCCTCAATCTGCCGGATGCGCTCCCGGGTCACGCCGAACTTCTTGCCCACTTCTTCCAAGGTGTAGGCATGACCGTCCACCAAGCCGAAGCGCAGTTGCAGAATACGCGTCTCCCGCGGCGTGAGGCTCTGAAAGACGTCCTCGATCTTCTCGCTCAGCAGTTGATGGTGGGCAGATTGCTGCGGGCTGTCCGCCTCTTCGTCCGGAATAAAATCGCCTAGGACACTGTCCTCTTCCTCGCCGACCGGCTTCTCCAGACTGAGGGGACGCTGGCTGACCCGGATGATGTGCTCCACCTTGCTGGGAGACACCTCCAGGGCCACGGCCAGTTCGTCGATCGTGGGTTCGCGTCCCAGCTCCTGCGACAGCGCGCTGTTGGCTCGAGTCAGGCGATTGATCTGTTCATACATGTGTACCGGCACCCGGATGGTGCGGCCTTGGTCCGCGATGGCGCGCGTCACGGCCTGGCGGATCCACCAGGTGGCATAGGTGCTGAACTTGAACCCGCGGTGGTAATCGAATTTGGTTACGGCCCGCATCAGACCCACGTTGCCTTCTTGCACCAAGTCCAGAAAGGGGACCCCGCGCCCGGTGTACTTCTTGGCCACGCTCACCACCAATCGACTGTTGGCCAAAATCAGATGATTTTGGGCATCCTCGCCGTCGCGGACGAGCCAGCGCAGATCGTCTTTCTGATCCTCGTTCAGGGTATGGGCCTCGGCGCTGTGCAACGCCTGCTTGGCGGCCTCGGCGCTCTCGATGCGTTTGGCCAAGGATACTTCCTGTTTGGCCGTGAGCAAGGCGACCCGCCCTATCTCGCGCAGATACAGGGTCGTGGTGTCGTTGATGCTTTCCGGGGTCAGCGCGAAGGCGTCGGCCTGTTCCTCCACCGAGCGTTCTTCGTCTTCCGGGTCGTCCTGAAACCGACCGATGTCGATGCCGCGCTCGATGAGCACGGCAAAGAGATCTTCCAGCAGGTCCAAGGCCAATTCGGCCCGCGGCATGACCTTCAGAATGTCGTCGTATTCGACGATGCCTTTCTTCTGGCCGACCTCCAGCAGGTGGGTGGTCACGCTGCCGGAATCCATACCGGGAGCCAGCCCATTGTGCGACACGTCTGCGGGGGATACCATGGCTGACTCCTCTATTCCTTTGTACTGCCGAGCTCCCGCCTCCACCGGGCGGAAACCGGACATTCGCTTACGTAAACCAGTTGAGGCTTTTCTTGCGGCTGGAATGACGCAGCCGATTGAGCGCTTGGGTTTCGATTTGGCGTACACGCTCCCGCGTAATGCCAAATTTCTTGCCTACTTCCTCCAGGGTGTAGGCATAATCATCCACCATGCCGAAGCGAAGTTGCAAAGTGTGAATCTCCCGCGGCGTGAGATCCTGGATGACTTCCTCGATCACTTCGCGCAGCATCTGTTGGTTGGTGAGGTCCGGCGGACTGTCGGCGTCCTCGTCCGGAATGAAGTCGCCCAGCACACTGTCCTCTTCTTCGCCCACCGGCTGTTCGAGGCTGCGGGGCTGCTGGTTGACTCGAATCACATGTTCCACTTTGCTGGGCGGGATTTCCAGTTCCACCGCCAATTCGTCGATCGTGGGTTCACGCCCGAACTGCTGGGCCAGCGTGTGGCGCGCGCGAATGAGGCGATTGATCTGCTCGTGCATGTGCACAGGCACCCGGATCGTGCGGCCCTGGTCGGCGATGGCCCGGGTCACGGCCTGGCGGATCCACCAGGTGGCATAGGTGCTGAACTTGAACCCGCGGTGGTAATCGAATTTCGAGACCGCGCGAATGAGGCCGCTGTTGCCTTCCTGCACCAGATCCAGGAAAGGCACACCCCGGTTGGTGTACTTCTTGGCCACGCTCACTACCAGGCGGCAGTTGGCGGAAATCAGATGATCCACCGCATCCTTGCCGTCGATGACGACGAATCGCAGATCGTCCTGCTCGTCCTCGGTCAGATCCAGGTCCGGATCGGCCAGTTGGCGTTCGGCTTCTTCCATGGCCTCGATGCGCTTGGCGAGTTGGACTTCTTCGGCCGCCGTGAGCAAATCCACTTTGCCGATGTCGCGTAGGTACAACGCGACCGAGTCGTTGATGTTCTCCTGCAGTTGGACCGCGTGGGGCAGCAGTTCGGAATCGACAGTCTCTTCTTCGTCCGGACTGACCGTTTCGGGTTGATCGGCTATTTCGACGCCCTGCTGCATCAGATCGGCAAATACCTCCTGCAGCACGTCCGTGTTCTCGTGGGCCTCGGGCCAGGCATCCAGAATGTCCTTGAAGTCCACGAAGCCGCGCTCTTCACCCAGCGCCAGCATACGTTTCTTGAAGTCGGCAACCGGCAGGCTGCCGACCTCCCGATTTTCGGTGGCCACCTCTGCTTTCGACTGCACCATTTCGTTTCGTACTCCTTATTCCCGATCGCTTTCGCCCGGCAATGCCGTCTTGAAATCCCAAATCCCGGCCTCCTGTCGAAAGGCCGTCTCACATTGCGTACATGTCAGCGCCGTCGTCTCCGGCTGCGTCAGCGTTGCCGTCCGGCAGAGCGGGCACTGTAGCCAATCCGCCGCCGCGACGTCGGGTCCCGGAGCCGCCACCGGGGCGCGGCGGGCGCCTTGCCGGCGAGTCTGCAGAAAAACGCTGGGACCTAGCGGGTACTTTCCCCCGGGACGAAAGAGCAGACTGTCGGCCTGTGCCAGCCAGCCGGTCGGCAGCAGTCGCTTCAACGCCGGCAGTCGCAAGTGGGACACGCTGTAGGCCGCCTCCCGCCGGAGACGGGTCCGCCCCAATTGCTCCTGCATCCACCGCGGGTGGAAGTTAAAGTGCATCTCGGCAAATTCCACGGGGTCCGGAGCGTAGGGAGACCACGCCTGCCCGCGCCACATGTGGCGCAGCATGGACTTGAGGTTGCGCTTGTTGGCGAACTCGAGGACGGCCGTGCCCCCGGTCTGCAGCACGCGGTCGATTTCCTGCAGGGCCGTGAGACCCTCCGCCAAATGGTGCATGACGCGCACCATGACTACGACCTCCATGCTGTGGGCCACAAACGGCATGGCGTACACGCTGCCGGCGACAAAGACAAAGCGGCGATCGTGGCCCCAACGCTCCACGGCCTGCGCCAACATGGAACGACTGTAGTCGAAAAGCACTACCTGCTCATAGCGGCGATATTCGTCGGCGAGGCGGCCGAAGCCAGCTCCCAGATCTACGATTCGTCTGCCGGTGGGAGGCAGCATGCGCCGCAGAGCCAGCCGTTCCGCCGCATCTTCATACCGCCGATCGGCATTCCGCCAGAAAGCCGTGCGATAGGTGCTCTGTTCGTAATCGATGACGCGCACAGGAGTGTCCTCGGGGGTGGGTTCCCGTTCCTGATACAACGCCATGCCGCAGACACCCTCCAACAAAACACCGACGACGCATCCGCGCCCGTGGCTCTAAACACCGCCGCATTAGTGTAGACAATGAAGTATGAATTTGTTTTCTGGATTTCACGGCAATCTACAGGAGGTCCAGCCCCATATCCTTGGCGGGCCCTGCACGCGGGAGAGACGGCCGTGCCCGTGTGCATTCCCTTGGAGCGAGGCTCTGCCGGCCGGTCCCGGGGGCGCCCTACTTTGCCGAGGGAAACCGCCCGGGAGCGCGTTGCCGGATTTCCTGGCCAGGGAGCGGAGCAGCCATGACGTCTGGCGGCGCACGGCCCGGCCTTGAGGCGGGATCAAATCTTGGACGCCCGCGGCTTGCGTCCAAGATCACCGTCTGCGCGGCGAACTATGCCGTCTGCGCCGGGAGGGCAGGGTCGTGGGCGCGGGGCATGCTGCATGCCTCGTCCCGCAGGGTGCCCACCGCAGGTACAGAGCTGATGCTGCACCTTCGTCCTCGCTGCGGAACGCGTAAACTCGGGAGAGGGAGGCGAAGGTCTCGGACATACACGGCCGCAAAGGGTCGGCACTCTCGAAATCCAAGAAGCCGGAGCCCTAAATCCAGATTACATACCCAGGGTCGACCCCGCAATGCCCGGCGCTTCGGCGGGCGTCTTCGCCGCAGGGAACAAGAGCGCCTGCCGACCCCTAGGGAGACTTTGTCGGCTATGGCGATTTCCGCGGGATCTTGGGGCCCGTTAGTCGAGTGGGCACGTGGCCGCCCGCCGTCCCCACTCCCCCCAAGGCGACCGCGGCCGCCGACAGCCCCGCCGACCATCACTCAGGCGACACGCCGCCAAAGCGCACACGGCGGGCATTACGTCCGCTGGTTGTCGGATCATGGATGTCCCCCGGATTGATTCACGGATACCCGGATCGGGATCGGCTTCTCGGGACTGCCCACAGCCATTGCTTTGCCTTAGAGCCTGTACGATCGGAGGGCCCTGGCCGGGCATAGCGAAGACCATGCTCATGCCGGCGGCACGAAAGCTCGTACAACCCGAAAAGATTTGATCCCGCCTCAAGGCCGGGCCGTGCGCCGCCAGACGTCATGGCTGCTCCGCTCCCTGGCCAGGAAACACGGAAACGCGCTCCTGGGCGGGTTCCCTCGGTCGAAAGTCAGCGTCGGATGCACAGATTCTGCTGATCTTCTCTGTCGAAAAAATGGACCTTCGCACAGTTGAACGAGATCCTGCCTTGCTCTCCCGCTGTAAACACACGATCGGGGCCGGTGCTGACCGTGACGTGCTGGCCGCCTACGGAAACCACCAGTATGTTCAGGGCTCCCATGGGTTCCACCACGACCACTTGGCAGGGAATGCCGTTGCGCGCTGCCGCCTGTCCTATCTGCGGCCCATAGGCGATGTCCTCCGGTCTAATGCCCAGAACGGCAGGGCCGTGGAGCCGCTCCCGCCGCGATGCGAGACCCATGTCGGACAGTTCCTTGGCGGACAGCGAGAGGACGGCCTTCGGCATGTTGTCCAGAAACACTTGCCATACGTCGGCTTCGACTTGCAGGCGGCAGTCGAGAAAATTCATGGTAGGACTGCCCAAGAATCCGGCTACGAACAAGTTCCGCGGGTAGTTGTACACGTCCAGGGGAGTACCTACCTGCTGGATCCGACCTTGATTCATCACCACCACGCGATGGCTCAGAGTCATAGCCTCCGCCTGATCGTGCGTAACATAGAGGACGGTCCCTTGCACGCGCTCAAAGAGCAGCTTGAGTTCGGCTCGCATCTGCGTCCGCAGTTTGGCGTCCAAATTGCTGAGGGGTTCGTCCAGCAAGAAAGCCTTGGGGTTGCGGATAATGGCCCGGCCGAGCGCAACCCGTTGGCGCTGGCCTCCGCTCAGTTGTCTCGGCTTGCGCTCCAGCAGGTGGGCGATCTCCAGCAAATGTGCGGTTTCCTGCACTCGACTTTCAATCTCCGCCCGCGGGACTTTGCGCACCTTCAGTCCAAACCCTATGTTTTCCCTTACGGTCTTGTGCGGATACAGGGCATAACTCTGGAACACCATGGCAATGTCCCGTGAGCCCGGGGGCACCGCGTTCACGAGCTGATCGTCAATGTAGATCTCGCCGTGGCTGGGATCCTCCAGTCCGGCCGTCAGATTCAGCGTAGTGGACTTTCCGCAGCCGCTGGGACCTACCAGCGTGACGAACTCCCGGTCCTCCACCGTCAGATTCAGATCCTCGAGGGCATGCACCGCGCCAAAGCGCTTGCCGACATGTTGGTAACGAATGGGGGCCATGGTCGGTTTCTCGCGTTGCTATTCCTTGACCGCGCCGAAGGTGAGACCCCGTACCAGATAACGCTGGGTGAGGCCGGCAAAGAGCATCACAGGCAGGATCATGAGGGAGGCCAGAGCCGACATCTCGCCCCAGCGCAAGAACTTGTCGGACATGTAACCCGCGATCACGACCGGCAAGGTCTTGGCCGTACGCGAAGTCAACATGGACGCATACAGGAATTCGTTCCAGGAAAAAATAAAGGTGAAGATCGCCGTTACGGCGATCCCGGGCAAGGCCAGCGGCATCGTGATCTGACGAAACCGTTGCCACAGGGAACAGCCGTCGATAATGGCCGCCTTGTCGATGGCGGCCGGCAAGTCCTGAAAGAAGCCCAGCATGAGCCAGATGACGAACGGCAAGGTGAATGCGGTGTGGGTCAGGACGAGCGCCACATGCGTATCCGACAGGTTCAAGTTGCGGATGATGACGAAATAGGGAATGGCGGTCGTGATCGGCGGAAAAATGCGCACAACCAAGATCCAGATCATGATCATCTGTCGAATGCGGTAGGACAGGTAGAACTTGGACAAGGCGTAGGCCGCCATGGAGCCCAACAAGACGCTCAATCCTGTGCTGACCACAGCCACGACGGCGCTGTTGAAAAAGAACTGGCCGATTTGCTCGACCCGGAGCACGTCCAGGAAATTCCGGATCGTGCCGCGCAGAGGCAGGATGATCGGAGGCGAGACGATGGTGTCCACTTCATACTTGAAGGCGGTCGTCACCAGCCAATACGCCGGGAAGGTCACGGCGACCAAGACCACCGCGGTGACCAGGTACAGCAGCAGCCTGCCCGTGCGGCGCTGCAGGGCGTATGCGCGTTCGGGAAGCATTCAGGTCACGTCGGTCCGTGTCCGGCCCTGTAATTCGCGGATGAAGAAAATCGCGAGCAGAAAAACAAAGAGCAGAAACAGCCAGGACATGGCGCTGGCCTTTCCTATCTGGAAGAACTGAAGGCCGTTCTTGTAAATGAGAATGGACAGTACTTCCGTAACGCGGCCGGGCCCTCCGAAAGTCAAAGTGTAGATGACGTCGAATATGCGGAAGGCGTCCATAATGCGCAGGAGCAGGACCACGAGAATGACCGGCTTGAGCAGGGGCAACGTGATTTCCCGGAAAATCTGCCACCCGGAAGCCCCGTCGACGCGGGCCGCCTTGTAGAAATCGAGCGGCAGCGACTGGATGCCCGCGGCCAAAATGAAGACGACCACCGGCAATTGCTGCCAGATCTCGACGGTGATTACGGCGGCCAGCGCTTGCTCCGGATTTCCGGTCCAAGTTTGAGAAGGAATGCCTATCAGGTTGATGAAATAGTTGAGTGCGCCGTAGGTAGAGTGGTATAGAGTGCGCCACAGGACGCCCGTGACGACCGGCGTCATCATCAAGGGCACCAACAAGAGGGTACGGATCAGGCCTACCGTACGGATCCGGGTCGTCACGAGCAACGCCAAGCCCAAGCCCAACAGGAATTCGATGGACACGGCCGTCCCGACAAAAATCAGAGTGGTCTTCAGGCTCGCTTGAAACACTGGATCCTGCAAGAGGCGGAGGTAGTTGCGGAACCCTATAAACACCGGCTGGCTATTGGGTACGCTCATGTTCCAAGAATAAAAACTGAGCCGCAGACTGTAGAGCAAAGGGTATACGGAGGTCAGAAGGAGGAAGACGAGAGCCGGAGAGACAAACAGCCACGACGTGATTCGTTCGCGCCGATGGTCTTGTACGACGACGGGCGACGGGATCGGCGTACGTGTGGCCCCGGTTCCCGTTCTCGAGAGCTTTCCCGCGTGTTCGGTAGGGACTGAGGTGCTTTGATCAGACATGTCTGCGGGTCTACCCCACGCTTATGCGCTGCGCGCATGCTGCAAGGATGCGCTCCGAAGCCCTCGTCGGATCTGCAGCGGAAGATCCGGTCTGGGGGCCGATCTCGGTCGAAGACCACGCGCGCCTCATCTTACAACACGGACGAAGCAGGAAATTCGGCGGCGCCAAACTTGTTTACCGCCTCCCCACGGCAGGGGTTCTCTTTGAGGTCCGCATTTCGTGCGGCATATTGCGAATCGCGCCTCGCGACCCCGACGCGGTCATGGGAACACCTGACAGAAAGCCCCGACATCCGCTGCCGGCCATCGGCAATGCATGGGATTGCATGGGATTTGGCCTCGGCGTCGCAGTACGGGCATACAGGCTCATGGGCCACGCCTAGCGCAATCCCCGGCGTCGGAGGGATCGCCCGGAAAGCAGGAGTGGAATTCCGGGTTCCTTCAAGAAAGTCGGGCGCACGTACCGCCAAGTCTCTGAGACCGGCATCTGGAGGTTCGGCAGGAATTTGCGTCCAGCCATCTCAGGGGCTCCGTCTCAAGGAAATCGTCGGCGTCAGGCATCCCGATCCAGTTTTGGGGACTTGGTATCCTATTGGGAAAGATCAGAATTGCGAAGTTGTCTTGAAGGGGATGCGGCTGAAGTCGAGGGTATGCCTGCCCGCCGTTCCTGCTCTGCTGCCTAGCCACCGCAGTATCGGAACGGCTTGTTTTCGGTATGGCCTTCTTTCGGGCCGTTTCGGCAAGGCGGTGATCAGCGTAATTGATGAACGCGGTCGGCACGGGAAAGAAACCCCGGCGCTTGCCGCGAATTTCCGTACTCTGTGTTTTTTGTCCCGTGATTCCTGACTCGAGGAGACATCCACCATGAATCGACCGTACCGATACCACCGACGAGATATTCTCAAGGCAATGGGAGTTCTGGGTGCCGGATCGTTGTTGGCGGCCTGTGGGCCCACCGGCGCTCCTCCGGTGGCGGCCCCTGTGCCCGCGGCCCCGGAAGACGCGGCGACAGGCAAGAAATACGACGGGATCACCCTGCGCATGCTGACCCAGGCGGGCACGGACTACGAACCGGCCTTTCGGGCTTGGTCCGAGCTCTTTACGGCCGAAACAGGAGCCCAAGTCGAATTCGAGTTCGCGCCCTGGGAAACGCTGATGCCCAAAGTCCAAGCCGACCTGGCGTCCGGCTCCCCCCAGTTTGATCTTTTCTGCAACGACATTGAATTCCAATACACCATCTGGCCGGAACTGGAACCGATCAACGATTTTCTGGCCGACAGCGGTTACGACATGGAAGGCTTCTTCGATCCCGTCTATCGTTACGGCGAAGGCATCGCCGGCAATACGGGAGTGAGATACGGCTTGCCGGTGGTAAGCGGGGTCTCGGTGCTCTTCTACCGCACCGATCTGATTGAAACCTTCCCCACCACGTGGGCGGACTACGATGCCTTGCTGGCTGCCCACACCGACGGTTCCATGTACGGTCTCTCTTTCGCCGGAGTGCCGGCACAACTGGTCAAGCTCTTCCTGGCCCGCTATTGGGCTCAAGGCGAACCCCTGCTGACACCGGACTGGCATCCTCTGATAAACGGAGAAAACGGGGTGGCCGCGTTGTCCTTGCTCAAGAAACACATGACGGACTACGCTCCTCCCGGCTTGTTGGCATGGGACAATCCCGACGCCGCCAATGCGTTTTTGGCGGGGGACGTAGCCGTCAACGAGGGATGGGCCGGGTTCATCCTGCCTTCTCTGGACGACCCGGAGAAATCCAAGGTCGTAGGCAATTGGGCCATTGCGCCGTATCCGGAAGGCGGTACCGGCAACTTCGTGCAGCACAACATCGTGATGATGAAGACTTCGGCACACAAGGAAGCGGCGTTCGATCTGATGTCGGCGCTCAGCAATCCCCAGCGCGCCAAAGAGGGCATGCTCGATTTCGGAATGACGGCAGCTCGCAAGAGCGTATTCAGCGACCCCGATATAGTGGCCGCCAAACCCTATATGCCGGACTACGGCGAAGTGTTAAGCCGCGGGCGTCCGTTCACCCCTGGCGTGCCGCAGTGGCTCGAGATGTTCATTGGACTGGCGGAGGGCGCGTCTGCGGCTCTTTCGGATCAGGCCACGCCCCAAGAGGCGTTGGACCGGGTAGCCGAAGGGTGGCTCGAACTCTTGGCCCAAAATCCGCTCGCTTTCGAGTACCGAGAATAAGGGGACAGCGAAGTCGTATTTCGCTGTCCGGGCCCCTAGTGCTGGGGTCGGGACGAGCGGAATGCGCTTTATCAGGAAAAGACGGGAGCGGGGGCGGCGGTGACAGTGAAGCAGCCCGGCTCCGGCAGCGAGAGGAGCAGAGCGCAAACTACGGATCTGCGCCTGCCCTGCTTGTAGGACGATGCGCAGGCGGAGGCTGGGTTTCGGCCTCTGCCGCGCGACCGCGGGCAACGGTCGCTGGCGGGTGGGTCATGAACAGCAGCCGCGTGGGAGCGTAGCGCCGCCTGCAAATCGGAAGCGGGTACCCGGACCCAGGGGCCGGAGCCATGTAGACTGGGCTGCCGCGGCGGTGGCCGTACCGGTGGTAGGTGCGGTGCCGGGAGTCTGCATAGCGCCCGAAGCGCCACAAGCCGGAGCGGGCCGCCGAGGCGCAGAGTACCGGGCGGCAACAGGCCGATCACGGCCTGCCTCCGTCTAAGCCTCCCTTTCGTCTATGCTGGACGGCAGGCCGGCGCGTTCTTCACATCCAGTCCAACGGTTCCCGTTTGCCCTCTCTGGTCCCGGCAATCCTTCGCTTCCTACCACGGCGACGGGCCGCAAGCCGGAGCAGCGGCCCTAGGGGGTGTCGTCAAAATCATTGAGGCCACAGTACCCCAGCCCGGATCTGGCAGATCGCCCGCAACGCCGCTGCGTTTTTGGCATACCGGGCGGCCACACCCCGCCATGGCTGGAAGGCCAGGAAGGCATTCTCCACCCGATGCCGCCACTGGCACCGCTCTGGGTCGTAGGTGCGGAGGGTGCCGGCGACGGCGTCGGGACGAGATCACCGGGACCCCTTCCCTGCGCGTCCGCGGCTAGATGCCAATGGGAATTCAGCCCCCTTTGGTGCGTGCCCTCTGCGGAGGGCCGCCCTGCGCCCCGGCATGGAGGATCGACGCCCGCCCTATCCGGGTCCATCCCCAGGCGGCAGACTGTACCCAGGCCGCGGCCCGGATCACGGATCGGGAGGCGGAGCCTCGGGGGGCCGACCGGGGCGACGACCGCGTCGCGGTGGCCCAGGCGAGGGGGCCGGGGATGCCGCCGCGGCGGAACCGGAAGCCACCCGGCACCTGTCACCCGGAGCTGTACCTGCTACGACATCGGATCGAGAACCCCTTTCGGGCTTTCCCGCCATGGCGTGGGGTAGCCACCCGCGATGCCATGAAGGCCGCGTCGTGCCTGGCCCTCTGCCCAATCAGAGCCTTGGGGCTGTGGGTGAGATTGTTTTGACGATACCCCCTTAGGCCCTCAGGCCCTGCTCTGCACCGACCCGGCCTTGCTCGGCCTCTTCAGCTGGGTCATGCTGGCCGCCCAGCGGCTGCAACAGCGCCAGACCTGGGGCCCGCGGCGGGGCGCCTGGTATCCCAAGCCGGCTCCCACCGTCCCACAGCCCAGAAATCTCCCGCCCGCCACTGGAGAGTCTGCCGGAGGTCTTGTACCATGCGGCCTGATTTTGTGCAAAGTCGAGCTAAGGCCCTGAAACTGAAACGGGGCATTGGCATTTCTGAATTCCGGTGCCGCTGCTGGTACAGTGGAATGTCTTTATTGAATCTTGCAAACTGGAACCGTGCAATGAAATTCCTGAAATGTTCTCTGAATTTAGCTGCTGTACTCTTAATGTTAATTGCTCTGTCATCCACAGTCACAGCCGATATGCACCTTCCCGACGACGAGGAGGGTGGAGTTGGCCATACTGCCGTCGTCGACGAAGAGAGTTCAGAAAGCGCAGAGGATGCAACAGTCGTTCGGGAGATTCTGTCGGAAGACCAGATCATGATCGTACTGGAAGATTATCCGGAGGTAACATTTGACCCAGAGGTTCCCGGCGGTTTACTGGAACTGACGGAAGCAGAAGTACGCGCCGTTGCCGAGGCTCTGACGGCATTGCCTGAGATTCTGGAAGCATGGCAGGAAGCCGTGGCTCCAGACTCCCCAGAGAGCGGGGAGCGCATCCCGCCTCCCGGGGGATATGACGACGGGCACAGAGAAGAACCTTCTGTCGCCCGCACCCTGCCCGGAGGAGGCTGGCTTCTGCTCACACGACACACCGGACCCGGCGGATATAGAGAGTATGTCTGCACGCAAGTCTTGGTCGTTGGTTTTTACGAGATTGTCCACGAGATCGATGCGCGGGGCAATTCCTATGGTTATGTAGATTACAAAAACCATGATTCCGAGCTGGACGAGGTACGTTGGAGCACGATCACCCTCGGCTCACTTATAGGAGCAGCAGGCAAGTCCCTCGGGCTGCCCGGTATGGTAATAGGTGCATTGGCTGCCCTTCCAGCGGGTTTGCACGCCACCGTTAGGGAAAGAGGATACGAGGACTGGGTTTCGGCAGATTCCTGGTCGTATTACGGGTACCAATATCTGGATCTGGATGCCCAGTACGACATACGGTTCCGGGTGGGCGACTACACACGATGGTGGCACAATGCCAGTCCTCGCCCGGACTGCAGCGTAGGCCCTATCCGATAGCATGTCCGGTGCAGTCCCATGTCGCTCAGACGACGCATCCTACGCACTGCGTTCAGTGTCGGCATCGCAGTGGCGTGGTGGCTACTATTTGTCCGGCCTGTTTATGCTGTGCCGACCACCCGGGGCTGTTTTGTATGGATTTGCGGCATGGCCTTGACTGACACGGTATTGACGTGGATGCACCTGGACAAGCGCACGAAAAGCAAATGGGAATACATCGGCATGGCCTTGTTCGGGGTAGCGGGGATCCTGTACGCCGCCGCGGATGCCCACTGTCTGGTGGGGTGGACCGCGTGCCCGCCAGACAGCCCCTAGCCCATTGAGGGGGCAGCCCATGGTGTGCACAGGGCATGGGGAGAAATACAGGCGGCGGCTCTTGCCCTGGGGGTGGGCCCATGAGCCCGGCCCACCCCCGGGGGCAGAGGTCTGCCGGTCGCAGCCAGTGACTGTCCCTGGGCACCTCGGGATGGGGGATGCCTCGACGACACTGTCTGGCAGCTGGGGACCCGCCTCGGACCCGGTGCCGGCTTGGCATGGCGGGTTATCACATGTGATGTCGGGTATTCCGGGGTCGTCTCTGTGCCCCCTGTCTGCTCCCCTGTCTAGTGGGCCGCTGACCGCAGAGGCACGGACGCGCCGGTGGGGCCGCCGGGCTGTCTCGAGGCCGGCCTACGCCGCCGCGATCCTGTCTCTGCGTCCCGGCCCGGGCACCCGCGCCTCCCGGGCCTTTGTACAGGAGGGTCTGGAGAGGGTCCCTACCGCCTAGCCTCCGGAGCACCTGCGGTGGGAGCGCACACCGGATCGGGCCGCGGCCGGGGGTGGATCACAACCGAGGCCGCGCGCA
>DAOUKB010000011.1:0-1567 GCA_034421855.1 Anaerolineales bacterium | reverse complement strand
ACCGTATCGGGCCCCGGGATACCGTGCGCCCACGCCGTCGGCGGCTTGGCGAGCGCTTTGGGGAGAGGTGACGAGCCTCGTTCGGATCGTGCGGCATACGATATGATCCGGGACCGTTCCCGCGTGACCGAAGGAGATTTTCATGGGCAAACCCTTGCTGTTGCTGCTGGGTTCTTTGTTGTTGGCGGCGTGCACAATCCCAGTCCGCACTGCGCCGGTCGGAGGCTCCGCCGACCAAGATGAAGCGCCGGTGCCGGCCTCCGCGGCATTGCCCGATCTGGGTCCAGCACCGGAGCTGCAAAACGACATATTCCTCAATACGGAAGGGACGTTGCGCTTGTCGGAGCTGCGGGGCCGCGTGATCTTGCTCGACATGTGGACCTTCGGCTGAATCAACTGCAAACGCACGATTCCCTCGTTGAGGGAATGGAACACCAAATACGCGGACCAGGGTCTGGTCGTCATCGGCAACCACTATCCGGAATTCAATTTTGAAAAGGATCTGGACAATCTCAAAGAAGCCGTCCGAGATTTGGGCATCGAATACGTCGTGGCCCAGGACAACGAGGGCCGTACTTGGCGGGCCTACGAGAACCGGTATTGGCCGACCAAATACCTCATCGACAAGCGGGGCCACATCCGCCTGGTCCATATCGGAGAAGGCCGCTACCAAGAAATGGAGATGGCCATTCAGCAACTCCTAGCCGAAAATAGCAGTTGACGGCGGCTTGTACGGATCCCGCCGCATCATCCAGAGACTAAGGAAGTAGGGAGCCGCTATGTCTGCGCGCCACAAGGTCGTTTTCGTCGATGCCCCCCCGGCGATGGCCAATTCCATGGAGATCGAGCAAAGCTACTGGGAAGACCTGGACGTAGAACTGGTGGTGGCCGATCCGCCCTGCCGGACGGAAGCGGATATCTTGGCCGTCGCTCACGATGCGGACGTGATTCTGTTCGCAGGCCAGTACACGCCCTTCAACGAAACGGTCTTCGCGGGGCTGGAGAAATGCCTCCACGTACAGAGATACGGCATCGGCATGGACAGTGTCGACCCGGTCGCCGCGACCCGTCACGACATCATCGTGGGCAATGTCGCCGATTTCTGCGTGCGGGAAGTAGCGGACCATGCGGCGGCGCTCATCTACGGCATCTCCAGACAGATCGGCCTGTGCGACCGGATTTTGCACGACGGGGATTGGGGCGAAGCGTACTCCCGCATGTTGCCCCTGCGCCGCATGAGCCAGCAGATCCTGGGTTTGATCGGATTTGGGCGCATAGGTCGGCAAGTGGCGCTGCGGATGCGTCCGGGCATGGACAAAGTCGTGGCCTACGATCCCTTCGCCGCCGCAGAAGCGGCCGCGGAACTGGATGTGGAACTGTGGGACCTGGAAAGTCTGCTGGAAGCCGCGGACTACGTCTCCGTGCATACGCCCCTGATGCCCAGTACGCGGCATCTGATTTCCCGGCGGCAGCTCATCAAAATGAAACGCACGGCATACTTGATCAACACCAGCCGCGGCGGCGTGCTGAAGGAAGACGATCTGATTTGGGCCCTGCAGGAAGGCCG
>DAOUKB010000010.1:0-6496 GCA_034421855.1 Anaerolineales bacterium | reverse complement strand
CTCTCCGCCTGTACTCGGCCCTGGGATATCGGTGGACCCGAGGGCCGGAGCGTACAGATGGTGCATGGTGCGCACACCGTGGGCATCGTCACCCGCATGCCCTTCATGGCGGCGGCCGGGTGTGCCGAATCGTTCGTGGCGCATGCCCTGGACAACGTGAGCCTGATTCCCGGCGCACAGGGAGTCCGGATGTTCGACAGCAACGGGTCGGGCGTGGCGCTGGGAGATCTGAACGGAGACCTGCTGCCGGAAATCGCGCTGGCGAACCTGTCGGAACCCAACGCCGTCCTTTGGAATCGAGGGGGATTGCACTTTACACGCACCGCGCTGGCGCATCGGGACTCACGCGCCGTCGCCTTGGTGGACGTAAACGGGGACGAGATGCTGGATATCGTTTTTACCCGGCGTTTGGATCCGCCCGTGGTCTATCTGAGTCAAGCCGCCGTCGACGCGGGGTCCGCGCCGCAGTTTTCGAGCGGTACGCTCCCCGGCATCACGAAAACCGCCTACGGCATGGCGTGGGCCGACGTCGATCGGGACGGCGATCTCGATCTGTTGACCGGTTCCTACGATCTGGAACTGCGGGCGCTGTTGGGGGAAGCCTTCGAAGGGCAGACCGACTCGGGTGTCTATTGGCACGAACGGCGTGCGTCCCGCTTCCACAGCCATTTGCTGGCTCTGCGTTCCCAAGCCTTGGCCCTGACCGTAGTTCCGGGTGTAGAGGGCACCTACTTGACGGTGGGCAACGACTTTCTGCTCCCCGACGGCGCGTGGGTATGGCGTGACGGCGGCTGGCACGGCGACACGCCGTTTGCCCAAACTACCCAGAACACCATGAGCTTCAGCGTGGGGGACGTCAACAACGACGGCCGCCTGGATCTGTTCGCAGCGGACATGAAACCGCGGACGGCAGATCCAGACGTGCTGGCTGCATGGCAGCCGGTGATGGCCAAAGTACTGGAGGATCCCTCCGATCGGCAGATCACGGAAAACGTGCTGCAGATACAGCACGCGGAGGGTACCTTCCGCAACGCGGCCCCCGCCACCGACGTGGCGGCTACCGGTTGGACTTGGTCCACGCAGCTGGCGGATTTCGATCAGGACGGGTTTCTGGATCTCTATGTAGTCAACGGCATGAATGCGTTGGACCTGTTCAGCCACCTGCCG
The DNA here is from genome assembly GCA_034421855.1 of Anaerolineales bacterium. Taxonomy (GTDB): domain Bacteria; phylum Chloroflexota; class Anaerolineae; order Caldilineales; family Caldilineaceae; genus Bin34. Next base: position 5,329 of record DAOUKB010000010.1, on the reverse strand, counting down.
GGCAACGAATTGATAGAGACCAATTGGGCGTTGCGCAACCATCAGGGCACCCGCTTCGTTCCCGCGCCGGAATGGAATCTCGCATTGCGGACGGGGGGACGCGGCATGACGGTCGGCGATCTGGACTTCGACGGCGATCTGGATATCGTAATCAACAATCTGTTGGCTCCCGCCGTGCTGCTGGAGAATCAGTTGTGTCGCGGCTCGTCAATTCAGATTCGTCTGCGCGATGGACAGGCGCCCAATACCCAGGGCATTGGCGCCCGCCTGACGCTGCAGACGGACCGAGGGACCCAGCTGCGCGTACGGGAAGTCACCAGCGGCTACTTGTCGGGATTGCCGCCGGTAACTCATTTCGGTTTTCCGGAGGGAACGGTGTTGCAGCAGTTGGAAGTCGTGTGGCCTGATGGGGAAAGGCATGTGCTTCCAGACCTGGAAGCCGGCTATTTGTATACGGTCCTGCGCGCTCGCTGAGAGAATGCTCTCCACCGCGATCCTCCTGGCGGCTTTGCTCAATGCCCGAGGTGCGGCGTCTGCCTCGCCGTAGAGCGTACCGGCAGCCTTCGATTTTCGAGACTGACGCCTATCGGCAAGGGGCGCGGGGCTCCCCACGGGAACCCGCAGAACGCCAGCCGAGCCTGTAGCCTGCAATCCGCCTCCCCTCTGATGGCTGCACAGGACAATACCGTGGTTTGCCGTCGGAAGACCGCTGTCCCCAAGGAACGGCCTTCCGGTTGTACGGCTCGAGACGGGAACGGCAGCGGCTGAGTTTTCGCAGAAGCGCCGGAGCTCCACGCCCGCGCTCGTTCCAGAAACCACAACTGGACGGAATCCGGCATGCCGGCATACTTTGCTGCAAGCCGCGGCGCAGTACTCCAGTCGTGTACGCGACCGCGCGGAGGCTCTTGTGGCATCCGCCGCGGGCGGTCCTGCCGCGGGCTCGGCCGCGATCCCGGTCGGCTTTGCCGGCCGCCGGGGCAGATTGCATCCCTTCCCGGGTACTGCCCATGGGGCGACATAAGGTTGCCGTGCACTGTCTTGCACGGCGAAACCGAGTACGGCGCGAGTCGAGACCCCGGCCGTGGCCGTCGAGACACTCCCAGTCGGATTCCGGACCTATCGCCACAATGCTTGGGCGGAGGCGCCGCCACGGGAAAGCATGATTTACACTTGGACATCTGGATACGGCGCGTGGGCTGCCCACGCGCCGAGTCCGAACATCTTCCCAACACAAGGATAGAGGCTATGACGACACGAATTGTCTCGATGCTGTTTTCGGCTTTGCTGTTGTTTCTGGCGGGAGCCTGTGCGGCCCCGGTCCCCGCGTCCGGCGAAGGAGCAGGCAGTCCACAGGATGCGGCGGTGGCGGCGGCACCCGAGGGCGGTACATTGATCATTGCGTCCACCCAGGACATAGACAATTACGATCCGCACTGGAATCAGCTGATCGCCTACAACGTGCTCGTGGGACACAACATTTTCGAGTACCTGACCATGTTGGACGTCGACATGAACACGGTACCGTCTCTGGCCACGCGCTGGGACATTTCCGCGGACGGTACGGAATATACGTTTCACCTGCGTGCCGGAGCCAAGTTTCACAACGGGAGAGACCTGGTAGCCGACGACGTGGTGTATTCGTTCCATCGGCTCACGGAACAGGAAACCATCTATGCCAGCAAGATGGATCCCGTGGTATCCGTGGAGGCGCTGGACAGCGCCACGGTCAAATTCACGCTGCAGGCCCCTTGGGCTCCGTTTCTGGAAGACGTAGCCTCGATCGCCATCGTACCGGCGGAAGCCGTCGACACGATCAGCAAGGAACCGATCGGTTCCGGACCTTTTCGTTTCGTCGAGTGGCAACCCAACGATCGCATAGTGCTGGAAAAGAATCCGGACTATACGGGCGCCATGTCGGCCCGGCTGGACCGACTGGAAATCAAAATTCTGCCGGACTATGCCGTAGCCCTCACCAACCTGGAAGCAGGCGGCGTGGATGCGGTATATGAAGTACCGGCGGCCGACGCCGATCGTTTCCAGGGGCGGGACGAATTTGTGATTCAGACCCCCGGCGCCAGCAACAGTCTCTTCCTGCTGGAGATGGCCGTCAATCGCTACGAACCGCTGCAGGATGCCCGTGTGCGCCAAGCGTTGGCCATGGCGCTCGACAAATCGGCCATTCAACAGAACGTGTACTTTGGCCATGGCGCCCCCCAATTCGGCTCTCTGCCGCGGAGTTCGTGGGCCTATATGGAAGGCGCAGACATCGCCTACGATCCTGCCGGCGCCAAGGCCTTGCTCGCCGAAGCCGGGTATCCCGACGGTTTCGATCTCACCATCAAAGTGATTGCCGGCGTGGCGGTCATGGAAAACATCGCCACCATCTGGCAGAACGGTTTGGCCGAGGCGGGGATCACGCTCACCGTGGAGATCGAGGATCTGAGCACCTGGTTGGACAACTACGTAGGGCGCACTTATCAGACCATAGCCAACTGGATGAACGTGGGCGGCGACCCTCACTCGATGTACGACGTCATTTTCAAGCCCCATCTCCAGGATCCGAACAGCTATCCCGACGCCGAGATGCTGAGCTGGATCGAGGCGGGGGCCGCCACTCCCGATCTGGAAGCGCGCAAGGCGATCTACCGGCAGATCCAGGAACGGGCTCTGGCAGAGATGGCGCCGGTGATCGTGGTGCAGTCTCAACCCCTGCTGGCGATCACCACCGACAAAGTGCAAGGATGGACCATGAACGGCAAAGGGGATATTTTCTTCGCCGGCATCACCGTAACGGAGTGACGGCCGCGTGGGGCGTTACTGCCTGCGCCGGTTGATGCAGGTCGTGCCGGTGGTGTGGCTGATGTCGCTGGTCGTGTTTGCGGCCATGCAGCTGGCGCCGGGCGATCCTGCCGTCATGCGCATGGGGCGCGCCGCGGCGCGCCCCGAGAACCAAGCGGCGTTGGCGGCGTTGCGCCGGGAGATGGGCTTGGACAAGCCTCTGCTGGTGCAGTACGGCATCTGGTTGTCCGCGGCGGTCCGCGGCGATTTCGGCCTGTCCAACCGCAGCGAACGTCCGGTCTTCGAACTGATTGGCGCGCGGTTGCCGGCTTCCCTCCAGCTCATAGGCGCCAGTCTGATCCTTTCGCTGCTGATTGCCGTCCCTTTGGGTACCTGGGCGGCCTTGACGCAGCATTCTTTCGCGGATCATCTGATCATGACGTTTTCCGTGGCCGGCGTGGCGATTCCCGGGTTTTGGATGGGGTTGCTTCTGATTCTCGTGTTCGCCGTCAAACTGGGTTGGTTGCCCCCTTCCGGATATGTGCCTTTCGGAGAAAATCCGGCTGAAAGTCTGCGGCGGGTGCTGTTGCCGGCCCTAACCCTCTCCTTTTATCTGATTGCCACGTTCACGCGGTTTCTGCGCGCCGACATGATCGAGGCGCTGCAGGAAGACTACGTACGCACCGCCCGCGCGAAGGGCCTACGCCGCGGGGTCGTCCTGCGGCGCCATGTCCTGCGCAACGCTCTGATGCCCATGCTGACGGTCACGGGCATTGAAGTCGGGGGACTGATGGGAGGCATGGTCATCGTCGAGCAGGTTTTCGGTTGGTCCGGCGTAGGGTGGCTCACGCTCCAAGGGATATTCAATCGCGATTATCCGCTGGTGCAAGGGGCCATCGTACTGATGGTTCTGTTCTACATCCTGACCAATTTCAGCATCGACGTCCTGCATGCCTTCCTCAATCCCCGCATTCGAGCCCAGTACGCTGCCTGAAAAGGGCCGCCGCCCCTCGACCGCCCGGCGTGCGTTTCTGGGTCTGTTGGGACTCAGCAACGTCTGCCTGCTGCTCATGGCCCTGCTGCCCGACTGGGTGGCCCCTTACTCCCCGTACGCCCAGCATCCTCAGGACGCCCTACGGCCCCCTTCGCGGAACTACGTCCTAGGCACGGATCAGTTCGGCCGGGACATATTCAGCCGCGTGGTGTTCGGCAGCCGCGTGGCCATGACGGTGGGCGTAGGTTCGGTCGTGCTGGCCATGTCGATCGGGGTGCCGCTCGGATTGGCCTCCGGCTACTGGGGCGGTCACTTCGACGCCTTGGTCATGAGAGTGCAGGACGCCTTGCTGGCGTTTCCGCCCGTCCTCCTGGCTTTGCTGGTCATCGCCAGTTTCGGCGCCTCCACCTTGAACGTAGTCTTGACGATCGCCTTCGTCTATGTGCCCCGCTTCGCGCGTTTGGTGCGCGGCAGCGTGCAAGACCTCAAAACGCGGGAGTTCGTAGTGGCGAGCCAAGCCGTGGGCGCGTCGCAGTGGCACGTCATGATCAGGGTGATATTGCCCAATACCGTGGCCCCGATCACGGTCCAAGCCACGTTGGGCATGGCGGTGGCCATCCTGATCGAGTCGGGCTTGAGCTATCTCGGACTTGGCATCCTGCCCCCGACGGCCTCGTGGGGCAATATGCTGCAACACGCCCAAACCTTCGTCTACCGCGCGCCCTGGCTGGTCCTGGCTCCCGGTTGCGCCATCTTCTTGGCCGTGCTGAGCATCAACCTGCTGGGCGACTGGTTACGTGAATGGCTGGATCCGCGGCTGCGGCTCTGGTGAACAGGCCATCCGCGGGCGGTGGGGGTGAGGGCCGTTTGCACGCGGGACAGGCCCCCTGTCCCTCAAGACCGCAGACCACTGGTGAAGATCGCACCCCATTGACCCAGATCGGCCTCCGACCGCACTTGGACTTCGGTCACCCATTTGACCCACTGAAATCCGCGCTGTCCGGGAGCTACGAGCCGCACCGGAAAACCATGGGCGGGCGTCAACAATTCACGGTTCAATTTCCAGGCCAGTACGGCCTTTCGGGCTTCTTCCCGGCGGAGGCTCCAACGGTATCCCGATTGCGAGCGAAAACTGATCCAGCGACCTGCCGCGGCTACACCCGCGGCGTCGAGCAGATACGCCACCGGTACGCCTTCCCACAACTCCTCCTTGAACCAGCCTCCGGTACAGTCGAGCACTACACGCTCCGATACCGTGGGCAGCTGGCTCCACGCATCCCAGGAGAAGCGCAAAGGAGTGCGTACCTCGCCCGAGACAGCCAGATGCCACACGTCCAAATCAATCGAGGGCACTGTGTCGAACATCCACATGGTCACCGGCAAAGGGCCTTCTACTTGCCGCGAGCCCGTGAATCTGCGCCGCGTTCCCGGCAACGCGAATTGGCGGCCCAGCTGCTGCTGGGACCAGAAGGCGCCCAGACTCAAGCCGCCGGCCCACAGGGCAGCCACGAGATTTCGGCGAGAGACGAGTTCCGCCCTGGGCAGGGGCTTATGGCG
>DAOUKB010000009.1:0-35823 GCA_034421855.1 Anaerolineales bacterium | reverse complement strand
GTGCACGAAGGCCTCCATGCCGCCCGCGTGATAGGCGTGGGCTCCGGTCAATTTGCCTAACCCGATGACGCTCATCTTGGCCAGGCCGCTCTCCACCCAACCCGCGAAGCTGGTGTGCGGCTTTATGCGGTTGACCAGCAGCACATGGTCGGCGGCGGCCGAGTCCAATCCTTGATACAGCTGCGGGCCGTCCGGTACTCGCACAGTCGCGCGGACTTCCATGGTGCCCCGTATCGGAGCTCCCACCGTCTCCGAGGTAATTCCCAGGTGCGCCAGCGTCTCTATCTGGCCGGCGGCAGTGCTGCCGCCGTGACTGCCCATGGCCGGGACAACGTAGGGGACGCCTCCCTGGGCACGCACCGCCGCCGCCAGAGTACCGACTGTCGTCGCGATATTGGACACTCCGCGGCTGCCACAGCCTATGGCCACGGACTGGCCGGGCCGTATGGGCTGCAGCAGGCCGGTTTCCGCCAGTGTCCGCAGAACTTGGCCGCTGATGTCCGACAGGGCAGTCCCGGACACTTCCTGAAAACCGGAAACCAGGGTCTCCGGCAACGGGGCTTCGAATCTCAGGTCCTGGATCTGGGTTATCAGATTCTGCATGTACGGGCTGGGAACGGTGATTTCAGGTCTCTGTCCGGCGAGATCGAATTATACGGGGAGCCCTGCAGGAAACGCGACCGCCGGGACCATACCGACCACGATTGGCATATCCATAACCATTGCCATTAGGGTCTGTCGGCCGCCGGGTCTCAGGCGCGCCAGGATATCCGGTCCGGGTCTTAGGATATGCAGCGGTATTGTGGTCGGTATTCCCTGCGGCCATTGCGGTTCTGGACGGAAGCGGCCGGTTTCTCTGCGCATCGATGTGCGCCGTCTGCGGCAGGAACTACTGCATCGCGTCTCAGCGAGCTTGGGCATAGCCGGCGTTCCGGCAGGCCGCAGCGTAAACCGGCGGAAGCCGGGCCTGTGCGACGCCTACGCGGTCCTGCGGAACATCCCAAGCAGGCACACACCGTGCACGGCGTAGGCGACGCGCAGCGGAAGAGAGCCCGACACTGCATGGGGAGCATCCATGCTCAGAGCGTGCGCGTGCTGTCTGTCCTGAATGCGTGGGGGCTTTCCGGGATGCCGCCGTCCCTTCGCCGAATCGGTCGGCCCTACCACCAAGCAGTACATTGGATATAATGAAGCATCTACCCGTTTAAGCCATTTACCCATTCCCTACGAGAGGATCGGCCCATGATGCCCCCGCGCGCGCTTTCACGACGTCAGTTTTTGCAAATCTCCGGGACCGCTGCCGCCGGCGTGTTGCTGGCTGCCTGCGTGGCCCCCGACGTTCCCGCTACCGGCGCCGACGACGCCGGCATGACCATGGAGAAGGTGACCCTGAATCATTGGGGGTTCTCCGGACCCACTTGGGAAGCGGTGTGGGAGGCCGTGCCCGATACGTTGCCTCATCTCGAGGTGAATCCGACCGAAATCGGGGACATCGTCTTCGGGGACCAGAAATTCATGACGGCCGTGTCCGCCGGTACCGGCCCCGACACGGCCATGCAGAACCGTCACACCTTCCTGCAATTCGCGGCCAAAGGCCTCTATCAAGACGTTACGGCCCGCTTCGACGCCTCCAGCCTGAACCGGGACGACTACACTCCGGTACAGTTGGACGAGACCGTCTGGGAAGGAAAAATCTACGGTCTGCCTTGGGGCACGGACGTGCGCTACCTGTACTGGAACAAGGATCACTACGCCGAAGTCGGACTGGATCCGGAGTCCCCGCCCACCACTTGGGCGGAACTGGAGGCCTACACCGCCGCCTTGAACGTCGGCTCCGGCGAAAATGTGGAACGGTACGGGTTTGTGCCCTATCTGTACGGCAACTCCTGGATGTGGTTGTATGGTTTCCTGGCGAATGCCCCGGCCATCAGCGACGACAAGCGCACCATTCTGTGCGACGACCCGCTGTGGATCGACACCCTGACCTGGATGGTCAATTTCTACGACAATTACGTGGGCGATTTCGAATTGGCGAATGCCTTCAGCCAATCCATTCAATCCTCGGGGCTGGGTCAGCCTTTCGTAGCCGGCAAAACCTCCATGTCCGCGCACGGAAACTGGTTCGTGGGCGATCTGCTGCGTTCTCCGGGCGTGAATTGGGGCACCGCCCCCATGCCCATTCCGCCGGGCGGCGTGAAGAGCACATGGTCCTGCGGCTTCTCCATCGTCATGGCCCCGGGTTCGGAAAATCCCGACGAAGCCTTCGAAGTCATGCAATGGCTGACCGGCATTCCGGGCTGGGACGCCTTGGCCGCCGCGGATCTGGCCCAGACGCAACGTACTTGGGAACGGGAACAGATAGACGGGGATCCGAAATTCTGGCCCAGCTTGGCCTGCTACCTGCCGGCTCTGGAATCCATGGAAAAGCGATATATCCCGCAACTGGGCGAAGCCGAGCAGCAGGCCTGGGCTCTGACCCTGGATGCGTTGCAGAATTGGACCCACGGATGCGGCAGTGAAATGGGCGTAGCCGCTCTGCAGTATTGGGTGGAGATGGACAACGCCGCGCGGCAAGCTCTCTCGCATGCCCTGAGCCCGGAAGAGGCTATGCTGAACTGCAAAGCCCTCGTCCAGAAAGCCACCGACGAAGCCTGGGAAGCCATCGACAACGCGTAATCCGCATTCTGATGCCGGCACGCCGACGTGCCGGGGTTCGCTCTGCGGCAATCCCGGCACCCGGCAGGGCGGCCGGCCCGGTATGCCCCGCTCCGGTATCCGGGCCGGCCCAGATCGCCGGCTCCTCTCGTTATGACAGCTACCTCGGTACCGGCTCCGACCTCTTGGCGGCGTTCGCTGCGGGGTCGCGAGACGCTGGCCTTCTACGCCTTCATTGCGCCTTGGGTCTTGGGTTTTCTGCTCTTCATCGCCGGTCCGCTGCTGGCCTCCTTGGCTTTGGGGTTTACGCGCTACGACGTCATCCTGCCCGCCAAATGGGTGGGCCTGCAGCACTTCCGGGATCTCTTCGCGGATCCGCTGTTCTGGACCAGTCTGGGCAATACGACCTACATTGTGCTGCTGGCTGTGCCTCTGGGCATGGTGATCGCCTTTGCCGTCGCCCTGTTGCTGAATCAGAAAGTGCAGGGCATGGCCGCCTACCGTACGGGATATTTCATGCCGTCCATCGTGCCCGCCGTGGCTTCGGCCGCGTTGTGGCTCTATCTGCTGCAGCCGCAGTGGGGGCTGGTGAACGGCACCTTGGAGCTCTTCGGACTCAAGGGGCCGGGCTGGCTGGCTTCCACCACCTGGTCGAAACCCTCCATCATCATGCTGATGGTCTGGGCGTCGGGCGGCACCATGATCATTTATCTGGCCGGCCTGCAGGACATTCCCGCCTCCCTGTACGAGGCCGCCTCCATCGACGGCGCCAACGCCTGGGGCCGGTTATGGCATGTCACTCTGCCGCTCATGACCCCTACCATTTTCTTCACGCTGGTGATGGGCATCATCGGCACTTTCCAGATCTTCGCCGTAGTCTTCGTGCTCACGGACGGCATGGGCGGCCCCTTGAATTCCACGCTGGTGTATCTGGTGTACGTCTACCGCAACGCCTTTGTGTTCTTCCGCATGGGCTATGCCTCCGCCATGTCGCTGATCCTGTTTTTGATCATTCTGGCGCTGACCTGGCTCAACTTCCGTTTCGCGGGGCGCTGGGTCCATACCGAAGCGGATCTCGCCTGACCATGGCCACGGACACCCGGGTGCAGCCGGCGGGCCCCCTGCCGGTCGCCGCCCGCCTCACGGCCCGCCGGCAGCTCCAGCGCTGGACGGTCGGTCTGATCAAGCATCTGTTGCTGGGGATCGGAGCCGTCTTCTTCGTGGTGCCCCTCGTCTTCATGGTTTCCACCTCCTTGAAGGCCCTGCGCCAGATTGCCCAGTTCCCGCCTGCCCTGATTCCCGATCCCGTCATCTGGCGCAACTACAGCGAAGTGTTTTATTACGCGCCCATGCACCGGTATTTCTTGAACACCTTCATCCTGGTGGCGCCGGCGGTCTTCGGCGCGATCTTCACCTCCTCGCTGGCCGCCTACGCTTTCGCCCGCCTGCGGGCCCCGGGCCGGAACGTGATCTTCATGGTGCTGCTCTCCACCCTGATGGTGCCGGCTTTCGTCACCATGATTCCCACCTACATTCTCTTCGCCGAACTGGGTTGGGTGGGCGGCTTCAAGCCGTTGACCGTTCCGTATCTGGCGGGCAGCGCCTTCTTCGTGTTTCTGCTGCGGCAGTTCTTCCTGACCATTCCCCGCGAATTGGAGGACGCGGCCTTCATGGACGGCGCAGGACGGCTGCGCATCTATACGCACGTGGTGCTGCCTTTGGCCAAGCCGGTCCTGGCGACCGTCACCATCTTTGCGTTCATGGGCAGTTGGAACGAATACATGGGACCGCTGATCTACCTGAGCAACAAGGACCAATACGTACTGTCCTTGGGGCTGCAGGTCTTTACGCAGGTGAACCGGCAAGAATGGGGGCTGCTGATGGCCGCCTCCACCATGATGGTGGCTCCGGTCATTTTGATGTTTTTTCTGGCCCAAAAGCACTTTGTGCAGGGCATTACCATGAGCGGCATCAAGGGCTGAGCCGCCCAAGCCCCGGCACCACACCAAGGAATACCGACGATGAGCACGCGCCGTGCCCTGTATGTCCGCGACGGCTTTCACCTGCAGAGGGAGCCCATTCTTTCGGCGGCCCGCGTGGCCCGCGCGGTCACGGGCATGGACCAGATCCGACGCGGCGTATACGACACCGGCGCAGCTCCGGAACCGTCCCAATGGAATCCCGGCGACGATCCGGCGCGGCTCTGCAAGATCGAGCTGCCGCAAAAGGCTTCCCGCGGCATTCGGGAGCTGGTGTCGGATCCGGGCCTCGGCGCCTATGTCGCGGACGTAACCGGGGCGGAGGCCGTGCAGGTGTGGTGGACGCAACTACTGTACAAGCCCAGCGCCTCGGCCCGCAGCGCGCCGGTCATCGGTTGGCATCAAGACCGCTTTTTCTGGCGGGCTTGGGAGGAGGGCAGCGACCTCTTCACCGCGTGGGTGGCGCTCTCGGACGTGGATGCCGCGTCGGGCCCCATGAAATTCGTGCCCGGGTCGCATCATTGGGGATTTCGGGCCCAAGGCGCGTTTCAGACCGACGACATCGAAGCGACCCGGGACATGATTACGGTACCGGCCGGGGAGAGGTGGCGGGAGGTGCCGGCCCTTTTGCCCCCGGGGGGCGTGAGCGCTCACCACAACTTGGTCTTTCATGGTTCGGCCCCCAACCAATCGGGGCGGCCGCGACGCAGCCTGGCCATCCACATGCGGACCCAGGCCTCCGCCCCGGTGGCCGGCAAGCGCGAGGGCCTGACCCGGCATATCGACAATCTGGAGTACTGTCCGGTCATTTTCGGGCAATCTGCGGATTTCCGCGATCTGAATCTGTGATATTTTGGGGCCGGTAGGGTTCCGGGGTCCATACCGGGTCCGAGTTCATTCAAGGAGGAACATCGTGTACTTGCGCATCGGCCTATGGGTCTTGGTTCTTTCGGGTCTGCTGTTTGGTACTGCCGCTTGTTACCATCTTCCCATCCACGGAGACTACGGCTACTCTTTCCGGCCGATACGGGAGCACTTTTGTCACGATCACGACAGAGGGGGCTGGGAGGCCTGGGACGAGACGGGCGCGACGGAGGTTCTTCCGGCCATCCATCCCGGCAAATTCAATGTGGCTTTCGTCTACGGCGGCGACGTGGCCACGGAAGGCTGGAACATAGCTCATGAACTGGGCCGCGCGCAGGTGGAAGCCGAAGTGGAAGGCGTGCATACGGCCTATGTGGAATTCGTGTCGGAGGGGCGCACGGGGGAAGCGACCCTGTGGAAACTGTTGGACAGCGGCTACGACGCCATCGTGGCCACCTCCTTCGTCTATGAAGAGACGTTGTGGGATCTGGCCGCGGCGTACCCCGAACGCTACTTCCTGAACGTATCGGGCCGACTGTACAACGATACCAACATGGCCACCTTGTTCGGGGCTATGGAAAACGCGCGTTACCTGGCCGGCATGGCGGCCGGGGCCCGTGCCGCGGCGGACGGCAGTCGCCGGGTGGGCTATGTGGGTTCTTTCCCTTTCCCGGAAATGGTGCGCCTGGCCAACGCCACCGCCTTGGGCATGCGCCGCACCTGTCCCGACTGTCGCCTGGCTCTGGAGTGGAAACACAGCTGGAACGACCGGGAATTGGAAACCTTCCTGGCGCATGAACTGCTGGACGACGGCGCGACGGTCTTGGTGGCGGGCGCGGATTCTCTGATCCCGTTGCTGGTGGCCCAGGACAGGGGCATGCAAGCCGTTTCCAGCAACCATGCCGGGGCGTGCGACTATGCACCGGACGCTTGTCTGGGCGCCGCCTATTGGAATTGGGGGCCGTTCTATGTCGCCAAGGTGCAAAGCATGATGGACGGCACCTTTGAGGCCGGACACTTTTATCATGACTTCCGAGAAGGCATTGCCGGCTTCTACGGCTTCATGGAGGGCGAAACGCCCCAGCCCGGCATTCCGGCGGAGGCGGCCGCGGAAATCCGGACGGTGTTGGCGGAGATGCAGAGCGGCGAATTCGACCGCTTCGACATCTTTACGGGGCCCCTCGACGACAATCAGGGCAACGAGGTGGTGCCGGCCGGCGTTTCCTTGACGCAGTCGGATCTAGAGGGCATCAATTCCTATTGGAGCGAGAGGCTGAATCGTCCCGGCTGTGCATACTGCATGAACTGGCTGGTGGAAGGCTTCGTACCCGGAGCGGGCGTGCCTGAGTAGGTCGCAGGCGGCCCCTTTGCCGCGAGTGTCGGCGCGCCAAGCACGAGCCCGGAATCTGGACGGCGCGCGTACACTACGGGATGCCGCGAGGCAGGGGCGCAAACCGGCCGCGCCGACGTATACTGCTTTCCAGGCCGGCACCCCTGCCGGTACCCTTGGCTGCCGCCTGCACTTCGGTCGCAGGCGTGTCTAGGCGCGGCGGCGAGATTCCGGGATCGCCTTTTTTCGGGCCTTTGGCCTGCCTGCATTTAGAATGGCGTGCATTAAGAAGCTGTCGTGTCTAATTTGGGGCACGGCTTATCAAGGAGGCAGCTTTTTCATGACTATCCGTTTGCTTTGGTGCACGCTGGTGGCTACGACGGTCGTTTTCCTGCTGGGGGCTTGCACCATTGCGCCGCCCGCCGATTCGGAAATGGCCGCAGAGGATCTCATTACTGTCGATTCGCCCCTGCCCGCGGTGCACGGGGGGATCGAGGTACCCGATGTCGAAGCCGGCAAATTCAATGTGGCTTTCGTGTATGTGGGGCCCATCGGCGACGGGGGCTGGAACTACGCTCACAATACGGGTCGCCTCTACCTGGAAGAGCATGTCGAGAACGTGCATACCGTGTATCTGGAGTCGGTGCCGGAGGGGGCCGACGGGGAACGCACCATCCGCAATCTGGCCCGCAAGGGCTTCGATGCCATTTTCACCACTTCGTTTGGGTACATGGACGCCACTGAGCTGGTGGCCGCAGAATTCCCGGATCAGTACTTCGTGCATGTTTCCGGCTTCAAGCACAACGACCACAACTTCGCCAGCCTCTTCGGGGCCATGGAGAATGCGAAGTACCTGGCCGGCATGGCGGCGGGAGCACGCGCCGCGGCAGACGGCAGCTACCGTGTAGGATATATCGGTCCCTTCCCCATTCCGGAGATTGTGCGTCTGGGCAACGCCTTGACGCTGGGCATGCGCCGCACCTGTCCTACTTGCGAGATGGATCTGCGCTGGATCTTCTCCTGGTTCGATCCGGCGGCCGAGGCGGAAGCCACCCAATCCCTGATCGACGCCGGAGCCACTGTGGTCGTTTCCGGAGCCGACACCACGATTCCCCTGCAGACGTCCGCCGAAAACGGATTGTACGGCGTCCCCGGCAACAGCGCCAACGCCTGTGCCGCGGCCCCCGAAGCCTGCCTGGGCGTACCCTATTGGAACTGGGGGCCCGCGTATGCCCGGCTGGTGACGGACATGATCGCGGGTGAATTCGCACCCCAGGATTACTATTTGGATTCCGTCGACGGGATCGTGGGATTCTACGGCTTCATGGAGGGCGAAGTCCCCCAGAGCTCGATTCCCGCCGACACGCTTCCGGAAATCGACGACGTGGTGTCGATGATGAACGCCGGGACCTTCGATCGCTTCAGCATCTTCACCGGTCCTCTGAACGACAATCAGGGCAACGAGCGCGTACCGGCCGGCGCAGTCCTGACGCAGTCGGATCTGGAGGGTATCGACAGCGAATTGGGAGCGCTGCTGGACCGTCCCGGCTGCACCGTCTGTATGAACTGGTTGGTGGAAGGCTTCGTAGAGGACGCTGCCGTGCCGCAGTAACCTGCAGCGGGGAACTCGGGATCCCCGCCATCGGAAATTTGTGACGGCCAAGCCCTTCATCCCGGCAGATGAGGGGCTTGGTTTTGTGTATGCAATTGATCGTGAACATTGCGCCGGCCGCCTCTGCGGCCCAGGCCGACGTCATGGTGCAGATGCACGGCATCTGCAAGAGTTTCCCCGGCGTGGTCGCCAACGATCAGGTGGACCTGGAAGTGACCCGGGGCAGCATCCATGCCGTTCTGGGGGAAAACGGAGCAGGCAAGTCCACCTTGATGCACATCCTGTCCGGGTTCTACCGCCCCACCGCGGGCGAAATCCGCGTGGAGGGCAGGTTGCAGCGTTTCAGTGCACCGCTGGATGCGATCGAAGTCGGCATCGGCATGGTCCATCAGCATTTCATGCTGGCCGAAACCCTGACCGTGGCCGAGAACGTAGTCCTGGGAGATCGGAGCCTGGGATTCCGCGTTGCTCCGGCCCGCATCCGGGACACGGTGGCGGCCTTGGCCCACGAGACCGGTATGGACGTGGACCCGGACGCCTACATCTGGCAACTTTCCGTGGGCGAGCAGCAGCGGGTGGAAATCGTCAAGATGCTCTACCGCGGGGCTCGCCTCCTGATTCTGGACGAGCCTACGGCAGTGCTGGCGCCGCAGGAACGGATCCGGCTCTTCCGCCAGATTCGACGCATGGCCGCGACCGGTCACACCATTCTCTTCATTTCCCACAAATTGGACGAAGTGATGACCTTGGCGGACACGGTGACCGTCATGCGGGCCGGCAAAGTCGTGGCGACGGTATCCGTCCAGGACACCAGCCAAGAGGAACTGGTGCGCATGATGGTGGGGCGTCCCGTGCTCTTCGACTTCGACCGCCCCCAGGTCTCCGTCGGGGCGGTCCGTCTTCGCCTGCAGGATCTGCATGTGCGCAATGAACGGGGCGCGTGGGCCGTGCAGAGCGTTTCCTTGGAAGTGCGCGCCGGAGAGATTCTGGGCATCGCCGGGGTGGCCGGCAACGGACAGCGGGAATTGGCCGAAGCCATCACGGGCCTGCGGCCCGTCGCGCGAGGCAAGATAGAGGTAGCCGGGCAGGATCTGACGCCGAGGGCTACGCGCGAGATCATCGACGCGGGCGTGGCCTACGTACCGCCGGACCGGCAGCGCACAGGTTCCGCGCCCAACCTGTCCCTGATTCAGAATCTGGCGCTCAAGGAATACCGCACCGCGCAGCCGGGACAGTTCGTGTCCCGCAGCCGGCAGGTCCAGCGGGCCACAGAGCTGATCGAGCGCTACGACGTCGTAGCGGCTTCGCCGGAATTGCCGGCACGGCTGTTGAGCGGGGGCAATCTGCAGAAACTGATCCTGGCCCGGGAATTGTCGGCACAGATCAAAGTACTGATTGCCGCTTCCCCGACGCGGGGATTGGACATCGGCGCGATCGAAAGCGTCCAGAAGACGCTCCTGACGCACAAGGGACAGGGACTGGCCATTCTGCTCATCTCCGAAGATCTGGACGAGGTGTTGGCGCTCAGCGACCGCGTAGCGGTCATGTATGAAGGCCAACTGTACGGTCCGCTGAATGCCGCAGACATCGACGTGGAAGCCGTAGGCCTGCTGATGGCCGGATCCGGCCGCAGCTCGGAGGCGCCGTGACGGCGCCCCTGTCTACGGCCCGCCGCTGGTCGCTGCCCCAAATCTCTTGGGAACCCCGCGCCCGGCAGTCCCGGATCGTGAATGTCGGCGCTACGGGGGGGCTGTTGCTGTTGGCGCTGGCCTTGGGGGGGATCGTGATCCTGCTGGTCGGCGGCAACCCCTGGGTAGTCTATCGCAACATGCTGGTCGCGGCTTTCGGTTCCAAGTGGGGCATATCCGACACTCTGGTGAAGTCCACGCCGTTGATTCTGGCTACGCTGGGGGTCTCCCTGGCGTTTCGGATGCGCCTCTGGAATATCGGCGCGGAAGGACAGCTGCTGGTGGGCGCCCTGTGCACTACCGGCGTGGCTCTGCATGCAGTCGCGCCCACGACTCCCGGCTTCCTGGCCCTGCCGCTCATGGTCCTGGCCGGGTTTGCCGGGGGTGCGGTGTGGGGATGCATTCCCGGGTGGTTCAAGGCGCAGTTCGGCGTGAACGAGATCATCTCCTCGTTGATGCTGAATTACGTGGCGCTTTCGTTGCTCAATTTCTTCGTCTTTGGACCTTGGAGCGAACGCGGCTTCGGTCAAACGCCCATGTTGCCCCGCAACAGCTGGATGCCCCGGTTGACGGACTTTGCCGACATGCTGCCGATAGTGCGCGGCATGACGGTCCATGGGGGGCTGCTGCTGGCTCTGCTGGCCTTCGCCGTGCTCTTCGTGGTGCTGCGCTCCAGCAAGTTCGGCTTCGAGATCGCCCTGGCCGGCGACAATCCCGAGGCGGCGCGGTACGCCGGCGTCCGGATGCAGCGCTTGACCCTATACGTCATGACCCTGAGCGGCGGCCTGGCAGGGCTGGCGGGCATGAGCGAAGTGGCCGGCGTCTCCCATCGGCTTTTGAATACGCTCTCCCCTGGGTACGGCTTCACCGCCATCATCGTGGCCTGGCTGGCCCGGCTGAATCCGGTAGGCGCCCTCTGGGTGTCCTTTCTCTTCGGCGGCCTGCTGGTGGGCAGCGACGAAATCTCGTCGGCCGGCATCGCCCAGTTGTTGCAGGGCATCATCTTGTTCGTGATGGTCAGCGGCGGTCTGCTGCTGCAGTACCGCATCCGTTGGCGCCAGACGGCAGCGCCGGCCGCGGGGACCGCGACGTGATCAAAATACTGGCCGCCATTCTCGCGGCCGGCATGCGTTCGGGCACTTCCCTGCTCTTCGCCACCATAGGCGAAGTCCATGCGGAACGCGCCGGAGTGCTGAATCTGGGCGTGGAAGGCATGATGTTGATGGGGGCCATGACGGGGTACGGGGTGACGCACGGTACCGGCAATCCCTGGCTGGGCCTGATCGTGGGCATGGGGGCAGGCGGTTGCCTGGCCTTGCTGCACGGTTTCGCTTCCTTGGTACTGCGCGCGGATCAGGTGGTGAGCGGCTTGGCCCTGACCTTCCTGGGCAGCGGGTTGAGCGCCGTCCTGGGAGCGCCGCTGGTGGAAATCCGGCAAGTACCCAGACTGCCCACCTGGACGGTGCCGGCGCTCTCCGATATTCCCTTCCTGGGACCGGTGCTCTTTGATCACAGCGTGGTGGTCTTCCTCGGGTATTTGCTGATTCCCGCGACTTGGTACTTCCTCTACCGCACCCGTCCGGGCTTGGAACTCAGAGCCGTAGGCGAGAATCCGGCGGCGGCAGACGCCCAAGGCATTCCGGTCATGCGCCTACGCATATTGCACGTCACCTACGGCGGTTTGCTGGCCGGCGGCGGCGGAGCCGCCCTGAGCCTGGCCGTAACCCCGACATGGATCGACAACCTGACCGCCGGCCAGGGTTGGATAGCCATAGGCCTCGTAATTTTCGCAGGCTGGGATCCGGTGCGGGCCGCCCTAGGCTCCTATCTGTTCGGAGCCCTGCGCCGGCTGCCGCTGGACCTGCAGAATTTCTCCTATTTCAAGTCCCACCCGGCTCTGGGCCACTACACCAACATGCTGCCGTACCTGGCCACCATCCTGATGCTGCTCTTCGCCTCTTCGACGCTGCTGCGGCGCAAGTTCGGTGCGCCCGCCGCCTTGGGTACCCCATACGTACGGGAAGGCAAGGGCGGCTAGTCTGTGGACACAGGCGTGTCCGCGCCGGCCCCGGTGGACCATAATCTGGGCTATGCCCGACGCCCTGCCCTATACCAAGTACCGGGTGCTGGTGATAGCGCCGACCAGCTTCTTCCGTGACACGGGCTGCCATGTCCGCATTCTGGAGGAGGTGCGGATTCTGGCGCGGCTGGGTCATCGGGTAGATGTGGCCACCTACCGCAACGGCGACGACGTGGAGGGCATCCGCATCCATCGCACTCCGCCTATTCCGTGGCGGCAGCACTACGAGGTGGGATCCAGTCGGCACAAGTTCGCTTTCGACGTGTTGCTGGGTCTGACGGTGTCGTGGCTGCTGCTGACCCGCAGATACGACGTGATCCACGGCCACCTGCACGAAGGCGGGCTGATGGGAATTGTGCTGGGCGGTCTCTTGGGCGTACCGGCGCTCTGCGATCTGCAAGGCAGTCTCACCGAAGAGATGATCGACCATGGTTTCATTGCCCGCCACCAGTGGATCTACAAGCCGTTGCTGCGGCTGGAGAAATGGATAGTGCGGCACAGCCGACAGGTAGTAGCCAGTACCCCCCAGTTCGCCGAGCTGCTGATCCAGGAATTCGGGGCCCGGCCGGAGCAGGTGCGCGTCCTGTCCGACTTCGTAGATGCCGAGGTGTTTCGACCGCGGCCCGAAGCCGACCAATCTCGGATCGAGAGCTTGCGCCGCCGTTGGCAGGTGCCGCGGGACGCGCAGGTGATCGTCTACCTGGGCCTGCTGGCCCCCTATCAGGGTACGGACCTGCTGCTGGAAGCCATGCCGCAGGTACTGGCCCATGCTCCGAAGGCCCACCTGTTGCTGATGGGATACCCTTTCATGACGGAATACAGGACCAAGGCGGAAAGACTAGGCGTAGGCCACGCCGTGACGGTGACCGGACGGATTCCCTATGCCGAGGTACCGACCTGCTTGTCGCTGGGCCGTATGGCGGTAGCTCCGAAGCTGTCGCGTACCGAAGGGCTGGGCAAAGTGCTCCACTACATGGCCATGGGCCTGCCCACGGTCGCTTTCGACGTGCCGGTCGCCCGGTCCTATCTGGCGGACCTGGGCCACTACGCGCAGGCCGGCAAGGCCGACAGTCTGGCCCGAGAGATCGTGAAGACGCTGCAGCTGGCCGCGCGGCAACCCGAGATGTTCAGCCGGCGGCAGGCGCTGTTACGGCAGCGGGCCCAGGAACACTTTTCCTGGCAGCCGGTAGGGGATGTGCTGAATGCACTGTATGCGGAATTGCAGTCGAAGCGTTCGGGCTGGGCGGACGCCCCCTAAGTCTGTTTGTAGATGCTGGTAACGCGGCCCTGCACGGTTTCGGGCGCAAAGAGACCCCAGGTACGGCTGTCCGTACTGGAAGCTGCATTGTCTCCCGTCAGAAACAGACCGGCCGGCTCAATGCGGGCGATGCGTTTGAGGATAGGCTCTCCGCTGCGGGGATGGAGAACCAGCACGATCTCGCCTACCCGCGGCGCCCTGTGTCGGTACGCCCCGGGGTCGAGGAGTACCTCGTCGCCGGCCCGCAGCTCGGGTTGCATGGACCGGCCGCGGACTACCAGCCGCCGCCGCCGGTGCACCAGCCAAAGGATTACTTCGCGGCGGCCGGCCCGGGGCAGAGCCGGACCGGAGCAAGCCGGCGGCAGCCCGCTCGCTCCGGCAAGAACCTCAGCTGGCCGTATAGAAGGGCACTTCACGATCCTTGGAGGCCCAGAAGATGTCGTGAATCTTTTCGACCGTGGCCAGCAGCTCCTGGGCGGCGTCCAGGTCCACGCCCACCTTGCAGGCGGAGCAGAGCTTGGCGGCCTGCCAGAAGATGTCGTGCAGGTCGGGCTGAGCTTCCAGATGTTCCGGTTTGAAGTAGTCGGTCCAGAGAATCAGCAAGTCCGACTTGCAGTGCTGGGCTTCCTCTTCTTTGATGGCGATGAAACGGGCTGCCGTATTGAGATACTGCACCACGTTTTCGTGGTTGCCGTCGGCCTTCTCGGGTTGAGGCAGGTCCATGATTTTCTTGGTCATGGAGAGCACGGCTTCCGCGCGGACCCGGGCCTGCGCCGGATCGTACACGCCGCAAGGGCCGTCGCAATGGGCGGACACGGGCAAAGCCGGCCGCGTTCGTTCTACGAAGCGCGCAAGTATCGACAACATAGTCTTGACCTTTCTGGGGCAAGCGGGTAAATCATGCAGCTGATCCTACTACTAGGCAACAAGCGGGTAAAAAAACTGGACCGCGTTCTGTCGAGACGGAGCGGGCGCTATCCTGCCGTAGCGGCCAACGCGACGCTGGCCCGCCGTCCCAGTTCCGAGTCTGGATCGCGCTTCACAATCCGCAGCAGATGCAGCTGGGCCGCCTCGTCGCCCTGCGCGGCCCGCTCCACCGCCTCGCTGAATCCCTGGTCCGAATACCGAGTGTCCATGGGCACCACCTGCAGACTGTCGTCTTGCCAGTAGAACTGGAACTCGTCGCTTTGCCAGGCGGCGTAGACTTCTTCCCAGGTAATGGGACTATGGGCGTTCAGGTGCGGGGTGAGCATGTGTTCCGACACAGGCGCCCCTTGGGCAGTGTAGCGATTGTCCAGGGACAGTCTGAGACGGTCTGCCGTTTCGTTGGGCAGAGCCCGATGCAAGGTAAGACTGTGAAACATAAGGCAGTCTCCCACCTCGTAATCGCAGCTGTGCCATGCGCCCGCATAGGCATCGGCAGTTACGTGCAGCTGGCCCGCTCCCAACGAAAAATGGTGATCCAGCACCTTGTCCACCTTGTGGGAGCCAGGCACTACGGCCAGACCGCCCAGTTCCACCGGACAATCTCCCAGGGGCGTCCAGCAGGTATACGTCTCGTAGTTGCCCTGGAAATGCACAAAGTCCTGATGCACGGGCGTGGTGTGCTCCGTGAACTGCGGAAACCAGATCCGGCAGATCTTCTGGGGATGCGAGAAGGGTTCCGCATCCATGACGAGGCGCATGACGTCCATTACTTCCGGCGCATGACCGATGTGGTGAAAAGCCTCCTGCTTCCATACTTCGTGATAGATGGCGGCATACTCGACGTCCCCTTCCGTACAACGATGTTCGATATCGGCTATCCCGTCCATGAGGGGCGCGTCGGCCCTGATCCAACCGGCGGCGCGTAGAATTTCCAGCGTGGAGCGGCGGAGCGCCAACAGAGCCTCTGGGTCCTGCAAGCCCTTGAAGAAGAGATATCCTTCGTCTGCCATGCGCGCGCGCAGTCCTGGGCCGTCCCCCAGCAGATCGTTGGAGATGCGGAAGGGAGTCAGTTGAATGTCCATAACCCGGATTCCTGCGTATGTCCTGTGTGGTCGGCGGAGCTGAACCTGGATCCTATCAGGTCGTTACAGAAGTGCAAACGCAAGTCTGGCGGCTGGACCGCGGTCCGCTCGCCTCCCGGAGATGCGGCGAGCGGACGCGGCGCCTTGCAGTTTCTCTGTCTTTCCCATGCGGTAGGCCGAAACTACTTGTGTCCCAAAGCCGACCGGCAGTCTCGGTCCGCAGAACCCGCGGACGGCAACCCTAGGACACGTTCCCGGATCTCGAGAGGCAACCCTACCCGGATCGTTCGACCCTGGGCGCACAGATATCGCGGCAATCGATTTTTGTGTCTCCGCGACCCTCGGCCGCCCCAATCCTGCATCACAGGCCGAACCGTAGATGCACCGGTTGGGATCGCGCACCGTAGCCTTACTTGGCCCGAGCCGCCGCATAGGGTCACACCCGGTAGCCGACCCGTCGTACGCGCGGCAACCGCATCCCCATTGCATACACAGAGTAGAAGATACGGACTCAGAGTACGCCGTAGATGTTCAAGGACAGCGTCATCAGCCCCCCGAGCAGGGCCAAGAAGGTCAGGAAAATCCCGACCATCCAACGAATGAGCCGGCTTTCCAGCTGGCTCAGGTCCTGCTTGGTCGCGAATTGCGACCAGTCGGGCACGTGAGCCGCGACGGCCTGCGCCTGCGCGTCCGGCATGCGGGCTTCCTTCAGGTCTTGGTACGCTGCCTTGGGGATCATCTCCATGTTGCTGCCCCTAACGTATGACCGGAAAGTGTTTAGGAGCCCGCACCGCGGCGGCGCCTCGCGGACGCCCTGCTTCCTGCCTCTCCTTAGCCCCGCTCCGCATTGTCCACTATCCGTTACACGAGCGTCTCTGTGGACCAGAAAAACACAGAGTACCATCAAGCCGGATCACGACCAGATTCTCTCGATCCGCCAACATCCCCGTCCATGGGCCTCCAACTGGAATACGTCGGGATTGGAGAGAGAGGCCCATTGCCGGTACCCAAAACCCGGATCCAGGGAATGAAGGAGGAGACTGATCAGGTTGCCGTGCGTGACGAATATAGGCAGCACATACCCTCGTTGCATGGTTTCCCGTAGCGCTGCCCATGCCCGCTGCTGGACCTCGCGCCCGGATTCGCCGCCGGGCAGGCGGAGGTCCAGGTCCGCGAAAGAGTTCCGTACGATTTGTTGCCAATGCGCCATAGGGCGTCCGGACAATCGGCGTTCGATCAGCCGATGGTCCACATTGACGGCGAGACCGGATCTATGGGCAAACGGATCTATGCTCTGCCGCGCCCGTACAAAGGAACTCGACACGATGTAGTCGACCGGCCTTTCCGCCAAGAAATCCGCCAGCTCTGCGGACTGTCGCCGACCGGCATCGGTCAATGGCGCCTGGGAGGCTTGGGACACTGCTTGGCAGTGTCGAATCAGCAAGCAATACCGAGTCGCGCTCGGGTAGGCGCTCTTCCCGAAATTGGCTCTGCGTCGCGGCATTGCTCCTTCCTCTGTACATTTGCCCGTGATCGGCCGGCCTCCTGATTGACGTCGTAGCATGTGTCTCTCCTCCTCTCCGTACCGGGGTTGCCCCGGCCGCGGCAGGCTGGGACCGGGGTGGGCCTGCATTTACCGGAAAGCTGCAGGTTGCTGCGCGCTCGGCAGCCGCTTCCGGCTCTGCTTGCGTATTTTCGACGTTTTCTGTGCAAGTCTCGCCTCTACCTCCGTTTTGGCAGTCGTGGCCTCGACATCTGCATGAAGAATAGATGTTCGGGGAGAGACAATGTTCCGTGACGCAGGCTCCCGGCAGTGGGAAGAGCATCTCATGGCGCAGGCGTCAGGTCCAGCCGTCAGAGACCTCGATCTCTCCGAATCCTACACGGTCGGGTTTGACAGGCTTCTCTCTTAATGATAAATTTTCTCAATTGCTGTCCACTCTATCCTTATGGGAGATGAAGTCGATGTCTATACGTTTCCGCCTTGTCGGATGGAGCATCGGGGTACTGGCCGCGGTGCAGCTCTTGGTCGCTTGTACCACCATTTCGATCCCGGAACCCTCTGATGCTGCGTCTGATGCTACGCTCCGCGTCGCCGCTTCCACAGGGTTCGTCGCGGACTGGGTCTCGCATGTAGGAGGAGACCAAACGGAGGTCATACCCATCTTGCCGGAAGGAGCCGATCCCCATACCTACACTCCGGGACCGCAAGACGTAGCTCTGTTTTCCCAGTCCGATATCGCATACGTGGTGGGTTTGGGCTTGGAGGCCGCTTGGATCGCCGACCTGTTGGAGAATGCCGCCGCCGGCAATGTCCGAGTCGTGGCGGTGGGCGAACTCGTGGATGTGCTTGCGGCCGACCCCGACGAACCGGCGGAAATGCACCCGGATCCTCACTTTTGGTTCGACCCCTTGCAGGTCAAATCCGTAGTCGCCGCTATGGCCACGCATCTTTCCGAGCTGCAGCCGGCGCAGGCCGAAGTCTTTCAAGAACGCGCGGCGGCCTACAATGCAGAACTGGACGGACTGCACTCCTGGATCTCGACACAGGTCGAGCACATTCCCGCTGAACGGCGGCTCCTAGTCACCGGCCATAACTTCATGCAGTATTTCGCCCACCGGTACGGCTTTACCGTGGTGGGATCCCTGACCGGAGACACCGACACGGATCATGCCCATGAAGCGCCGGCCCACGACTTGGCAGAACTGACGACGCATATGCAGGACCTGGGGGTCGGAGCCATCTTTACCGAGTATGGTCACGAGTCTGAATTGGCTCCGCGCATCGCGGAGGAAGTCGGTATTCAGACGGTGACGCTCTATACCGGTTCCCTAGGCCCCCCAGGCAGTGGCGCCGACAGCTACATAGGCATGATGCAGGCCAACGTAGCCGCCTTGGTGGAGGCTTTGCAATGAGCCTGCAGACCGTCGGTCCGCCCGCCGTCGCGGCAGACAACCTGACCGTGTTCCGGGACGGCAAATTGGTGCTGGATCGGGTGACTTTCGCCGTGGCGCCCGGCCGTCTGACGGGCGTGGTGGGTCCTAACGGAGCCGGCAAGAGCACATTGTTCGATTCCTTGGCGGGGTTGCTGCCCAAGATTTCGGGCGACGTGCGGTTCTTCGGCCGGCCTCTGAGCGAGATACGGGGACGGCTGGCCTACGTGCCCCAACACGAACGTATCAACTGGCGCATGCCTGTACAGGTGCAGGAGGTGGTCCTGCAAGGGAGAGTCAAAGGGTTCCGGTTGTTTCGACGCCCCACGGCCGCGGACCGGCAGATCGCCGAGGAAGCCTTGCGGCAGGCAGACATGTGGGAACGACGCCTGCACCTGATTGCCGACCTGTCCACCGGACAGCGACAACGCGTCTTTCTGGCCCGGGCTTTGGCTCAGCAGGCCGATATCCTGCTGTTCGACGAATCGCTGAGCGGCATCGATCGGACGGCCCACAGGCAGCTCATGACTACGCTGCAGTTGCTGCGCGACGAAGGCAAGACCATTCTCATGGCTTCCCATGACTTGGACACCGTCGCCGTCTTCTGCGACGAGTGCCTGGGGGTCAATCAGCGAACGGTACAGCCGCGGTTCCGCGCCGACGCCTGCCGTTGTCCTACACCCTGATCGATTCCATGGGGGAAGTCCTCGTCCAGTTCCTGGCGGCGCCCTGGCACTACTCCTTTCTGGTACGGGCTCTGATCATGGCGGTCTTGGCCGGCATCATGTGTCCGCTGCTGGGGACTTATGTCGTGACGCGTCAATTCGGATTCATGGGAGATGCGCTGGCCCACTCCGTGTTGCCCGGCATGGTCTTGGCCCTGTGGCTGGGAGCCAGCCCATTTCTGGGGGCTATTGCCACGGCAGTGGGCATGGCCCTCTGCATCAGCTTGCTGATGCGGCGCACAGGCCTCAGCGCGGATACGTCCATCGGGATTCTTTTTGCAGGGTTCTTTGCGCTGGGTCTGATGCTGTCGAATCTATTGCCGCCGCAATCGCTCAAGCTCGAAGATCTGCTGATGGGCCAGGTGCTGGCGGTCACCTGGACGGATGTGACGATTGCCCTGGGACTTACGCTCGTCGTCCTGCTCGTGCTGACGGCCTTGCATCGGGATTTGGTCGCCGTCACCTTCGACCCGGTCGGGGCCGCGGTGCTGGGTCTGCCGACCCGGGCTCTGGACTATGCCTTGCTCACGCTGCTGGCGGTGGTGATCGTGCTGGCTCTGCAGGCCGTCGGCATCGTGCTGGTCATTTCCCTGCTGATCACGCCGGCGGCTACGGCCATGATGCTGGCCCGGCGCCATCTGAACGCAATGGTTTTAGGCGCCCTGCTGGGTACGGTGACCGCAGTGCTGGGTCTGTATACGGCGTTTTACTTCAATCTGGCGCCGGGTCCCGCGATGGCCCTGGTCTCTACGGGGTTTTTCGTCGTGGCGGCAATCTCGAGACCCCAACAAGTCCGCACTTGAGCGCATGATGACGTCTACAGAGAGTACACTGTTCCCACGGTTGTGCATACCCTGTACCGGAACGGCAGGACCCGACGGGGCGCGCGGGGTGTGTAAGGCTGCAACTACATCAGGAAAAAGGGATTCATGAAGATAGCGTATGTATTTGCCACCGCTCAGGCCAGCACCTACAAACTGGCGTCGATGATTCTGCCCCAGCTGGAAGGGGACTTTCATGGCGTAGAGGTAGTGGGCATGATGTTTTTCGACGACAATGTCTTCTGTCTGCGCGCCGGCGACCCCGTAGGGGAACGGCTGGCGAAAGTGGCCGCGGAGAAAGGGATTCTGCTCATGGCGTGTGACCAATGCGCCGTGCGCCGCCATCTGGCGGAAGGCAGTCTCGAGCAATGTGGCCTGGGCCAAGTACAGCCCAAGGGCATGGTCGCCGGTGCGGGCGTAGGTTGTTTTCCGCAGCTCTACGAAGCCTTGGGCGGCAATCCCCCGGATCAGGTGATTACGCTGTAGAAGTTCCTGGCGACGCATACGGCAGGGGCTGTATTCTTGCTTTTGCGCTGCCAATTGGCTTATCATGCTCCGTCTGGGCTTTCCGCCTCCCGGGACCGTGCGGTCCGGGCTGCAGAGCCCAGAGGGAGCGGAATCCGGATGTGGGCCGACGTAGCTCAATCGGCAGAGCTCTTGTCTTGTAAACAAGGGGTTATCGGTTCGAGTCCGATCGTCGGCTCTGGCCGCGGGTCCAGCCAGTAAGGAAAAGGGAGCAACGGCAGGAGAGGAAAACAACAGGGGCGAGTGCCCGAGTGGACAAAGGGATCTGACTGTAAATCAGACGGCTAGCGCCTACGGTGGTTCGAATCCGCCCTCGCCCACACCATAGGCCCACATAGCTCAGTCGGTAGAGCACCTTCTTGGTAAGAAGGAGGTCACCGGTTCAAGTCCGGTTGTGGGCTCACCTCTCCGTCCCGTTCTCCCTCCTCCGTACCGACATACCGAACACAGATGGGCATCCCGCCGACAGGTACAATAGTCGTGGCCGAGACCCCTGCAAGCGGCCTGTCCCGCCCGCGGAGCCAGCGAGGAACATGAATCGTACATCCCTGCATAGGCGTGTAGCTCAATTTGGCAGAGCATCGGTCTCCAAAACCGAAGGTTGCGGGTTCAAGTCCTGCCGCGCCTGTTCGCCTCGTTCCTCGGCTCCGCGGGCCTAGTAGGTGAGGAAACGGCATGAGCAAATCCTTGGCGGTCAAAAGGCGGTCCGGCCCCCGCGTTTTCAAATTCTTCAAGGACGTGCAGACGGAACTGTCCCGGGTTACCTTCCCTACGCGGGAGGAGGGCATACGACTCACCTCCGTGGTGCTGGTGGTGACGTTGGCGGCCGCGGTTTCCCTGTATGTGCTGGATCTCTTTTTCAGCTACGTGATCACGTGGCTGATTACACTGTAGAGTCCCCGCCCGGCGGCCCCCGGCCTGCAAGACAAGGATGAACCCCATGGACCAAGACCCGACTGCCCACGCCGACGAACTGGAGGACTTGGACGCAGGCGTAGACGATGCGCTGTTGCCGGCCGACGATCCGGACGAAGCGGGCTGGTACGTGATCCACAGCTACTCGGGGATGGAGAATCTGGTCAAGACCAATCTGGAGCATCGCATCGACTCCATGGACATGGCCGATTACGTCTTCGACGTGATCGTGCCTACCGAGACGGAAATCGAAATCCGGGACAAGAAGCGGCGCGAGGTGGAGCGGCGGCTTTATCCGGGTTACGTGCTGGTACAGATGCAACTGACGGACGACAGCTGGATTTGCGTGCGTGAGACCCCGGGCGTGACGGGGTTCGTGGGCATCGGCAACCAGCCTACGCCCCTCTCCAGCGCGGAAGTGGATCAGATCATGTCGCGTATCGAGTCGA
Source organism: Anaerolineales bacterium (assembly GCA_034421855.1). GTDB lineage: Bacteria > Chloroflexota > Anaerolineae > Caldilineales > Caldilineaceae > Bin34. The sequence goes on along the minus strand of DAOUKB010000009.1, from coordinate 13,979 downwards.
AGGATCCCAAGGTGCGGGTCAACTTCGGTCTGGGCGAGAAGGTGCGCATCACGCATGGGCCTTTCGCCGAATTTGCCGGCGTCGTGGACGAATTGCAGCCGGACAAGGGCAAAGCCCGGGTCATGGTCAGCATCTTTGGCCGGGACACGCCGGTGGAAGTGGATATCGTCCATCTGGCCCAATTGGGATAAGCGGATTGCAAAACGGGCAACACAAGGACTGCGAGAATAGATGGCTAAGAAGGTAAAGGCCTTGGTCAAGCTGCAACTGGCCGCCGGCAAAGCGAATCCGGCGCCGCCCGTAGGTACGGCTTTGGGTCCTCACGGCATCAACATCATGGGTTTTTGCAAGGAGTACAACGCCCGTACCCAGCAGCAGCTGGGCCAGGTGATTCCCGCGGAAATCACCATCTTTGCGGACGGGTCCTTCACCTTCGTCACCAAAACGCCGCCCGCCGTGGATCTGATCAAGAAAGCCATCGGCCTGGACAAGGGCAGCGGCGAACCGAACGTAACCAAGGTCGGTCAGATCAAGCGCCGGCAGCTGCAGGAGATCGCCGAGATCAAGATGAAGGATCTGAACGCCAACGATGTGGAGGCGGCGGTGCGCATGATAGAAGGCACCTGCCGCAGCATGGGGATCACCGTCACGAATTGACGCCGCCCCTATCCGACTCAATCCCAGGAAAAACACCTATGGGCAAGAAGAGCAGACGTTACGTCAAGACCTTGGAAAATCTGAATCGCGAGCAGCTCTATGCACCGGCCGAAGCCATGGGTCTGGTCAAGGAACGGGCTACGGCCAAGTTCGACGAGACCATTGAACTGCACCTGGAAACCACGGTAAATCCGCAGCATGCGGACCAACAAGTGCGCGGCGTGGTGACGTTGCCGCACGGCACGGGGCGTCAGGTACGGATTCTGGTCTTCACGGGCCCCGACGGCATCGCGGCCGCCGAAGCGGCCGGAGCCGACCATGTAGGAGCCGAAGAACTGGCCGAGAAAGTACAGCAAGGCTGGACCGATTTCGACGTAGTGCTGGCCACGCCGGATCAGATGCGCGTGGTAGGGCGGCTAGGGCGCATCCTAGGGCCGCGGGGCATGATGCCCAGTCCCAAGGCGGGCACCATCGTGCCGGCCAACGAACTGCCCCGAGTAATCGACGAGACCCGCAAAGGGCGCGTGGAATACCGCGTGGACCGGACCGCCAACATTCATGCCCCGGTCGGCAAAGCCAGTTTTGCCGAAGACCAGCTGCTGGAAAACATGGCGGCCGTAATGTCCGCTACGGTGCAGGCCAAACCCAGCTCCATCAAGGGGACCTACATCAACAGCGTTCATCTGACGTCTTCCATGGGACCCTCCGTGAAGGTGGACGTGGGCCAGGCCATGGGCATGAAGTCCGATGCGTAGGCACACAGGCGGTACATTGTTTGAATTGTCGAGGCATATGCTATAGCATTGCCGTTGGTTGACGCATCTCTGGCCAGAGACAGCAGGCGGCGCCCGCCGTAATGCCCCACAAAGAGGCAGCCTGCCGAGGACGGACGACGTGAGCGACGCGACCCGTCCTCAAGTGTGCCCGCTTCGTCTCTGCAGACGCGGCGGGTTTTTTTATTGGGTTACGCAACAGGGACTGACGCATGGCCATTAGTCGCCGGAAGAAGGAAGAACTGGTCGACCAGTACGGTCGCTTGATCTCCGACTCCGCCGCTCTGATTTTCACGGATTTCACGGGCGTAACGGTACCCGAGATGCAACAGTTGCGCCGGCACATGGGCCAGGTGGACGCCACCTTCATGGTGGTCAAAAATCGCCTGCTCAAAATCGCCTTGGTGGACAGCGGCTGCGAGGAAGCCGCGGAGCAGACCTTCGTGGGTCCCATGGGCGTAGTCTTCAGCGGCGACGACATCGGCAGTACGGTCAAAGGCCTGCGTACTTTCGTCAGACAGGAGTACGGCGCGCGAGAGCTTCTGAACATCAAAGGGGGCGTGGTCGCCAATCAGCTGATTGACGGTCCAGGTATGGCGGCAATGGCCGATCTGCCTTCGTTGCCGGAACTACGGAGCATGCTGCTGAGTACTCTACTGGCTCCGGCGACGCAGCTGACCCAAATCGTCGACGGGGTGCCGAATGCGGTCTATCGGGTAATCTCGGCGCCCAGCAGAGGAATCGCGCAAGTGCTGACGGCGCGGGCAGAGCAGTAAGTCGGAGAGAATTTCGACCTTATTTTCAAGCAGACAATGCAAGAGGAAATCAAGATGGGCGATCTCGCGAAGATCAAAGAGGAATTGGACGGCTTGACTCTGCTGGAAGCATCGGAGTTGGTCAAGATGCTGGAGGATTCTTGGGGCGTGTCGGCAGCGGCTCCGGTCGCCATGGCGACTCCGGTCGCCGGCGCCGGCGCCGAAGAGGAAGTAGTCGAAGAGCAGACCGAGTTCGACGTCATGCTGACGGAGATCGGAGCCAAGAAGATCAATGTGATCAAGGTGGTCCGCTCCCTCACGAATCTGGGTCTGAAGGAAGCCAAGGCTTTGGTGGAAAGCGCTCCCGTGGCCGTGCTGGAGGGTATCTCCAAGGACGACGCGGAAGAATACAAAACCAAGATTGAAGCCGAAGGGGCCAAGGTCGATCTCAAGTAGGTCGGCAGGCCTGCGATCCGGCTGGAGTGCCGCCTAGCGACACTCTCCAGCCGATCTCCCCGTCGAATACGTCCGGAGCCCGCTGCGGCGGGCTCTTGTCGTGCTCCGAACACCCCACGGATGCGATTTGCCTGGCGGGTCGCATCCCGGACCCATCAGCAAATCGCTACCGAGTTCAATCTGTAGGTTGAACTGGCGCCGCGGGATCGCCGTCCCGGTCGGTGTTTGCCGCGGGATCGGTTGTCCTTGCAGGCGTATGCATGTTCCTTGTCCTTCGAGTGTCGGATCCGAGGGGCAACCTCTTGGGAACCCTCAGCGGCGGAGCGGGGAATACGCAGCAGATACGAGAATGCCTCGTATCCGGCCGCGTTGCATGCCCTTGACGGCTACCCCGGATAGCCGAAACGGCTGCTGGATATATCCACCCAAGTCCACGCGGCGTACCCATGCGACGACACCTACGGCTGTCTCCGTAACCCTGGTTCCGTGGCCGCATCGCCGACGGCGATGGCAGCCTGCACGTCGTTTGCCGCGAACGGGAACCGAACCCCGCGCATAGGCGCTCCAGAACGTCGTCTTGTCGCGACAGACTCGGGATCGGCGAATCAGATCCCGCAGGCTTCTCCGTATTCTGATCGGGCACGCAGCGGAGGTCTTTTGCTCACCGGCGGGATCCAGCTTCTCTGCATTGCATGAAGCGGCTTCGAAATTTTGCATCGTATCAGCCCCGGCCCGACATTGAAGACCACCGACGATTGTCCGGCGGCGTCGAATCCACCGGTCTCGCCAGCGGCATGATGCGAAGCAATAACTGGACCTGTGCCAATTGCCGTGAGGCGGAAGCGGGTTTCACCGTCTTGGAATGAAGCAGGAAAGTAGCCCCTCTATGTCCTCGCCGGTGATTTGGCTCGAAGCGTTAGAGGAGACTGAGCACAAGGCACAAGAAAATATCGGGTGGGCGTCCGAAGTGTCCGCCGATGAAGCAGCCTCCGTCAATGCGCGGCGGGCCGCCCTGGCATAGGGTGTCGGTTCGTCAGTTGGTCCGCGCTGGACGCGTGTGGGGAGCAGTCAAAATCGGACAGGCGTGGCTGATCTCCGCTCCGGTGAAGGCTGGCGGTTCCAGCTGGTGCCGCAGCGGCCGTTGCCGAGAGGGGTCGCCTGTAAAGCAACGAGAGGATGTGGAAGCATCCAACGTCGGGATCCAAATCTGCAACGGTCCTCCTGTACTGAACACGCGTCGGCAGAAGCATCAGGGCCGATGCCAAGTCGAATGCCCTGTCTCACGTTGCATGCCGAGGCAGGTCTGCCCTTTCCGGCGCGTCGGCGCTGCACTTTGCCATCCTATATCAAGGAAACGTGCCTTGTTCCTGCTCGACGGAAACCCTGAGCGCGGCTGGATCCAGCCGGTCGACAGATGCCTCCATCCGCCGGCGTCGAATCCACGCTTTATGTCGACCCCGCCTAAAATCTCGGCCAAAGCCAAGCGTAGACGAACCGAATCCATACTACAGCGCAGGGACATCTACTCCTTGCGGGCATTTGCAGGCTCCGTGAGCCAACATGCCAACAAGTATCTATCCGCAATGCATCGGTAAGCACGCCCCCGGTATCAGAAACCTCCACCACCGACGTTGCATAGAGCGAACGACGGCAACGGCAGCAATTCCCGGACGGAAAGAGTTTGCCGTCCTTCTGCGCAAGCGGCCTAGTCCCTTGCATCCTGCGGCCAGTGGGGGAGAAAACGCGGCATTCCGTCCGTACTTGTGGATATCACGAGATTCCCGTACAATGCCCAGATCAGCGTGCAAGAAGGGGCCACCGCATGGACTGGAAACTTTGCGAGGAATTTTTGCAGGGACATGCCGTGTTCACGGGCCGGGAGCTGGCCGCCTGGCTGATCGCACAAGGCGAAACCGGGCTCCGGACCCAAGAATACACGTTGGCCCGAGGTGTCGCCCGGGGCCGTATTCGACGCATTCGGAAGGGGTTGTATGCCACTGTGCCCTGCACACCGGATTGGACTGGATGGGTGGGATACTCCTACGCCATCGCCGGTCGGGCTGCTCCGGATGCCGTGCTCTCTCACATCACGGCCTTGGAGTGTTACGGGTGCGAGCAGCTGGTATCCCGTGTGCGCATCTATACGGCATCGCGCCCGCGCCCGTGGTTCGAATTCCAAGGGGCGACCTACCGCGGTGTGCGGCCGCCCCGGGGTCTAGCGGATGCCTGGAACTGCTGCGAGGTGGAGCTCCGGCATATCCGGGGTGTGCCGGTGCGCGTCACGAGTCTGGCGCGCACGCTGGTCGATGCCTTGGACCGGCCCGACCTGGCCGGGGGTTGGGAAGCCATCTGGCTCGGCATGCAGGGAGCTGAGGCCTTGGACGTGGACGCGGTCGTGGCGTACGCCCTGCGCTTGGGCAAGGCCTGCCTCTGCGCCAAGACAGGCCTGTTCCTGGAACAGCACAGGGATCGCTTCAGCGTCTGTGACGCCCACTTGGATACCTTGCATGCCAGCCAGCCGCGCCGGCCGGTATACATGTCTCCCCACCCGTCGCGCCGGCACAGTTTTTGCTGGGGCGGCCGGGACCGCTTGGTCAAGGCTTGGAACCTGATTGTTCCAGTGACAGTGATCGAACGGCCTTGGGACCGCCTCTGGATACCTCCCGAATTGGAAGGGGAGGAGCCGACGGCGGCAGAATACGCGGCCCTCGTACCCCCTTTGGTACGACTCCCGGCGGGCCCGGCATGAGGATGGCTCCATCGCTGTCCGAACCGCACGGCTGGGACGTCGATACATACGAAAAAACCACGCGCCTGTTGGACCTGCTGGCGGATATCGCGCAGCATCCGGAGTTGGGGCGTTGGCTATGTCTCAAGGGAGGCACGGCCCTGAATCTCTTTGTCCTGCCCGTGGCACGCCTGTCTGTAGACATCGACCTGAATTTCATCGGCACTCCGGACCGAGAAGGCATGCTGGCTTCCCGTCCCGTAGTGGAGGCTGCACTGGCGCGCTTGTGCACAGAGCACTCATACAAGGTGATACTTCCCCTCGACCGCTGGGCCGGTGGCAAGTGGAACCTGCGCTATGACAATGTGCAAGGTGAGAGGCGCCGCATCTCCATTGACGTGGGCTACTTGGATCGCGTGCCCCTATGGGATTTCCAGCTCAGGACCTGCCGTCTGCCTGGATATGAACGCTTGACCGTGAACGTGTTGGATGTGCATGAGTTGGCGGGTGGCAAGTTGGCTGCGCTACAAGGGAGAGGCAGAGCCCGGGATCTGTTCGACGCGGCGTCTATCGCCGACCTCTGCCGGCACGGCATACTGAACCCGTCCCGCCTGCGCTTGGCCTTTGCCGTGCAGGCGGCCATGACGCGCACCGACGCGCGTACCCTCGCCCCCGTGCCCGTGAAAGTGGACGCCCAGGAAATCCTGGACGACTTGAACGCCATGTTGCCGGGCCGACCCTTGACCCATATAGCAGCAGCGCATACCCTGGGAGAGGAGCTGACCGCCGCCAGCACGCTGGCCTTGGCGGCGGTTTTGCCCTTGCGTGATCGAGAACGGGCGTTCCTTGACCGATTCTTCGACCAGGGTGACATCGAGCCGGCCCTGTTGACCGACGACATCGGCCTGCAGAATCGCTTGGCCCTCAATCCGGCTCTGCAGTGGCAGGCCTACAATGTACGCCGCAACCAGGCATGACCGTCCCGCTTTGCGGGACAGCTCCCGATGCAACCCAATCAACTGGCCACGACCACTCACGTGGACATCTCTTCATGCTGCCGTGGGCAATGACCGTCGCGACCGGGTGGGGTCTGTTGCTCCCATGGGACAGCAGCAGATACTTTCCCAACGGAGAAAATGCGACGCTTGGGGATCTTTGCCTCGGACAGCGACGTGGCGGTACTGCTGCAAGGTGCAGTTCGTCCGGTACCTGTCCAACTACCGTCATACCAAGAACTGACCGAATTGAAAGTGCGGTCACGATAGAAAACGTTTAACGTTTTCCGCTGCGTCGACGAACTTCCGGACCCGTCGAGATTGACGCGGCGCCCCAGGAACTCTCCGTACTCCCAGGAGGGGACTGCTGGATGAGGCATACTGCAGAGCCCAGTCCTTTCACCTGATGCCGACAACCCCAGAGCCATGTCGACCGAGACCGAGACTAAGCCGAGGCAGATTTTCGGTCACGACTGGGCCGTAGACTTCCTGCGGGACATCGCCAGACCCGATGCCCAGGGCGCTTATCCTCAACTGCGCCATGCCTATCTCTTCACCGGGGAAACCGGCTTGGGCAAGAGCACTCTGGCGCGGTGGCTGGTCCAGCTTCTCTTTTGCAAAGCGGACGGGCGGAAACCTTGCGGGACCTGCCGAGATTGCCGTGGGCTGCAGACAGGCAACCATCCGGACTTTCTGCTGATGGAACCCGTCGACAGTCAGGGAAAAGCAAATCGCCAGCAGGGACTGCTGCGCGTGGAACAGGCCGCGGAAATCCAGCATCACGTGATCCTGCGGCCTTTTCAGAGCCGACACCGGGTGATTTTGATCCGGGACTTGCAGCTGGCCCATGAGAGTTTCCTGAACAAGCTGCTGAAGACCTTCGAGGAACCGCCGCGGGCCGTAGTGTTGTTGGGTACCGTGACAGACCTCAGCCGGTTGCTGCCGACATTGGTCTCCCGCTGTCAGATGCTGCCGCTGAAGCCGGTGCCGCCTGCCGGGATCGAGGAGGCGCTGGCGACACGTTTTGCGATCAGCCCGGAGCGGGCGGCGCTGCTGGCCCGACTGGCCCACGGGCGTATCGGCTGGGCCATTGCACACCGCGCCGAGGATGCGTTGTGGGAATCACGCCGGGAGGCCACGGAACTGTTGACGGAATTGATCCCGGCTTCCATAGTGCAGCGGCTAGGACTGGCGGACAGTCTGGCCCGTAAGCATCAGGGCGATGTCGGGCCCGTACGGGCCCATGTAGACTTCTGGGCCTATTGGTGGCGGGACGTATGGCTGCACCAATTGTCCCAAGCGAATCACTGCGTTAATGTAGACTGTATAGCAGAGATCAAAGACACCGCCCGCCGTACACAGTTGGCGCCGGTGACGAACTTTCTCCAGCGTCTGGAGCAAGCTCAGTTGCATTTGCGTCACAATGTGAACGTGCGGGTAGTGCTGACCAACCTCGTATTGCATATGCCGGTCCTGTCCCGGACCGCTTGAATTTCGCAGTCCCGACGCCGAAGCCGGCCGCGGCTTCCCGTCCCCTCACCTCAGAGAGGCGCCTATGCCTGCCGTAGTTTCCGCGCAAATCGAACAGGCCGGACAGATCAAACAATTCATAGTCGACGATATTCCGGATCTGGGCTGCGGCGACTACGTAGTGGTAGACGACGCGGGAATCCGCGAATTGGCCCAAGTGGTGCGGGAACCGGAAGAGCAGGCCGGCGACGAGGATCTGGATCCCGTAGTGCGCAAGGCTACGCCCTGGGACTTCCTGCACAGGGAGCAGCTGGATGCCATGCAGGAAGAAGCCCTCGACTATTGCCACGAATTGGTACGGGAACGGCGTCTGAACGTGAAGATCGTGAAGTGCCAATACGATTTGGACGGGGGATTGCTGACTATTTCCTACAGTCCCCGTTCCCGGGCGAAGGTGCATAATCAGCTGCGCGACCTGGTACGGACGCTGGTCAAGGAACTGGGAGTCCGGATCGACATGCAATACATCCAGGATCGGCAGGCCGCGAAACTGCTGGACGGCGTCGGCAAATGCGGGCGACAGCTCTGTTGTACCACTTGGCTCCGCGAGTTTCCCAACGTAAAACTGCGTATGGCCAAGAATCAACAGCTCTCGTTGAATCCCGACGAGATTTCCGGGGTATGTGGACGCCTGCTGTGCTGTCTCTCCTATGAGGACGACATGTACCGGGACTTGACCCGTTCTCTGCCGAAAGTGGGGGCCACGGTGGTGACGCCGCAGGGCGAAGGGCGCGTCCGTTACATCTATCCGTTGAAGAACACCGTTACCGTGTCCCTGCACGACGGCATCATGGCCGACTTCGATGCCGACGAACTGATGGCTACGGCCCGCGGCGGCCAGGCTTGCGGCGGGTGTACCCACACCCGCCGGGCCCAGGGAGCCATGGAAGCCGCCGCCGCCCGGAAGGTACCCGCCTGCCCCACGACCTGACACACCCTGGAGAGGTGCAAGCCCGCTTTTCCTGGAAACTGATGTCTCTTGCCGCTTTGCCCATGCAAACCGACGGACATGCACACAAAACACACAACTTGTCTGCCCTGTACTGTGCCTGATCTACCAGTAGGCAGTCGGAACTAGATCGAAAACACCAAAGTTTGCGCCACGACGCGAAACCCGTTCCGGAGCCCAGTCGCTTTTATCCAGAGAGCATACATAATGCAGTGTGTGCGGTATAAAGCCGCTATACCGCAGAAGCGGCGTTATCGGTATATAAGAGCACATTCGAGCGTTGGTGGTACCTGCCCGAAAGAAGCGGAGTGAGCGCAGCTTTAACCCCAGGCTTACACAGGGCAGTAGAGGTACTGTTGACGACCTGCAGACCTGTACTCCAGCAGAGCAAGGCAACTCAGCTCACAGCGGTGGGGCCGGGCCGACCCGACCCGGTTCATGGCTTAGTAATACCCATTAGCTCCGTCGGATTAGGATTTCGGTCTCAACCGCGACACAGTTCACAAGAGGCGTTGTCGTAAGTCGACGGGAATTGGGAATACGCCAATAATGACCCATGGATTTGAGGCAAACTAGTGAAATCGTTGCGTAGTCCCCAGAAAAAATGCAGATCGGTCTTCTGAAATTCATCGAAGTACTTATTTCGTACTTTGCCTAGAGCTTTGGATTCGTCGCCTTTAGTCGCTTTCAAGCAATTCCAATAGAGCGCGCCGACTTCCCAATCCAGAACCTGCAGTTCGCTGATTTTGCCTGCCGTATCCTGGAACCGATAGGAAAAACTATAGGGCAATTTGGGGATGAGCTGGAACGTTTTACGCCAAGCATTATCTTCAAACAGCTCGAGTTGGCTGTACAACGAGCGCATCTTGCCAAGTCGTACCCGGGTCCCATTCCCGCTCCTCGCACTCCCATATGAAATCCAAAACCGCGCTGGGCTTGAATACCGTCAAGGACATTGAATTCTCTTTGGCCCCTACGAACAGCGGTTCGAGCCGATCATAGACTTTGGCGGTTTCGAGCAACAGTCGGCGGCGTTCGCTCCATTTGTTGGAAGTGTCCAAATGCCCTACAGGGGTGAGTTGGCCGCGATCCATAGGAGTGAAAGACTCGGGTCGACGATCGGACAACCGGTGCACCAACTGGCATTCCAACCAATCGTATTTCCGATATCGTTCTTTCTCGTGCAGACGTCGGAAAGGGACTGGATAGATGCGTACCCAGGTTCCATCTTCTCTGATACCAGCCGTGCATACGGTTTCGCCGTACTTGGTGGACAAAGTCGGGTAGGTCTTCACCGTGACGAGAATACGTTCTTTTGCCATGGAGTGTCACAAATGCCTTACGTCGTAAGCTTGCGCCCGGACTTGGGAGCCTGCAGGTTGACTATTCTGAGTATCCATATTTGCGATGGCAGCGGCCACACAGTGACGATGACAGTAGAGGGCATTTCGCTCGTAGCAAGTAAGGGCCACGCATGCGCCGTTCTGCAGCCAGGCACAAATCCTGCCGAGAGCATTACCTTGTCTCGGTAGCGTGCTTTGGACATATGTTCTGAACAACGCCTGGTAATCCGCAGGGCTCTGCAGGCCCTGTCGGCGGCGCGCCTCGATTCCGAGTTCCGGTATATGCTCGTAGCGAATGCCCACCCCGTCACATGCTCTAGCCAGCGTTTGCTTGGAGAATCCGTATCGGCGGCTCAGGGCGTTCCGGCGCACATCACAGAGGATGTCGACGCCAGCTTGAATCAGTAGATTGAGATAGCCCTCCAGCGTTCTTTTCTCGTATCCTATTGTGATTAGGGCCGCAGTACCCTTTTGAGGTTGTGCGTCTCTGATTCTCCCAATGGCGTTTGCATCGTCCTTGAGTACACGGTCCACCAGGCGGCTGCGAATGGCAAAGTACGGATAGCGGCGATAAGTCTCGGCCACGAGCACGTCACCCCGTAGATCGTGGTAACGAACCGCAAAGGCGTGTAGCCGCTCGTCCTGGCATGCGCGGGCGACAGTACTGCCTACAGGGGTAAGCCTCCAGTACTGGTCGTCGTCCACGAGAAGGCCTCGTTCGACAAGACGCCGCCGGTCGGCATAGCTCGAATAGGAGAAGGCCCCGTAACGATACGGTACAAATTCGTAGGGAACCGTCTGCATCTTCCGACTCCGCTCCCCACGCGTAGCCGCGCGCCCCACTATAGCTTCCTGCTCGTCGGCGGATGCCTCTTGACAGTAGAGAAACAACAGCTTTTGGAAATCCAAGTTACACGCACTGCCGCCCAGTACGTACAACAAGGCCAGCAACTGTTTCTGGCGCGTATAAAGTCGGAAATCGGTTCTTTGGTTCATCTCGTATTCCGCTCCTCTGGTTTCATGGTCCGAAGAGGACCAGATGCCAGTTTTTTCTGCAGTCGGTCGATCTCACGGCTGCTCTCGTAGAGGACTGCGTCGTGGCATCTGCGCTACGTTAACCGCGGGCAACCACGAGACGGGCACGGCCGGAAGCTTCTCGCCGGGGCAGGCATAGTACGCGTCGCCACCTAGGGCATGTATCACGTCGCTCCAAGTCATCTGGTCCAAGCGCGTCATCGTCCAGCGGAGGACGTTTACCAAGCGCGCGAAGTAGCGGGCTTGGTTGTGTGTACTTGCGCGCCATCGCATCGGTGATAGGGCAGGTCTGGAAGTACTGGATACTAGACAGATAGCTCGCCTCGTATTCCCACAGTTTCAGGATGTGGCCCTTGTGTGCGGCACGCGATATGCGGCGACAGGCTTACAGGTGCGTGGTCACTGCGCATGGTGTTTGGTTCCTCGAGCTAGGAATAGAGTAGAGGCACACAAGAGATAATACAGTACAAATGATAGTATAAATACAGCTTGGGCACGCAAGTTTCGGCAGGGAGGAGGTAGAACTTGTCATGGACGGGCATGCATGTCCGCCGACCCTTACTGGATGTATTCATGGCACACATCGAGCAACCAGGCTACCAGGTGCACACGGCTCTGCTGCAGACAGCGGATTACGGCGCGCCCCAAAGGCGACTGCGATTGGTGGTGCAGATCGGACGAAGTTGCCTATTCCCATGTCCCCACCTACGCACGTCGGAGCTGGGAGAGATCTGCCTCCCTGACGCACGATCCGCGATGCGCTCGGGACTATGTCCGTCCCGCTTTCGCTGGCAGAGGCGAAACTCCGAAAGGTAGTCGAGGAATCGGACTGGCGTCTAGTGCGGATCTTGTCGGTGGTGAACCGCCAGCACCTCCGCGGTCTGACATTCGCCTCCAGGAGCCGGCTGCAGTCAATGTGAACGGAATCCTGTATCAAACGACTCCAATGGACATGAAGGACCTATAATCATAGGCATGTCGATGACCAGCTTCGTGCTCTTGAAATTCGGGTGTAAAAAGCATCTTCAAGCTCTGCGCCAGAGCGGAGCGATGCGCTGGAGCTGTCCTGAAGCGCATGAGGGCGAACCGCTACGGTCTGAACCGGGGGCAGTGGTCAGATTTGGGCGTGGCGAGCCCGAGCACGTAGCGGGGGCAGGACTTATCTATTCCATGACAGGTATCGACGCCCAGGACATGGGTCCGGGAAAATGGCTCGAGCGGCTACGGCCGTTGGCTGCATGCATGCGGAAACGCCAGCAAGACTGGTTTGTGTTGGTCCTCGACACCACCGCGTTCATACAGAGCGTAGAAGCTGGGATCATGGGAGCCCCCAGGACCGTAGAACGCAGAGAAAATGTCTTGATCGCGTCCATGACCAATGCCCCCTTGATATTGGAGGCCAACTTGGTCCGCTACGTCGATTCGCCTTCCTCCCTCTTCGAAAAGCCCAAGCACTACCGAGACGAGAGGGAATTTCGCTTTTTGGCTTATCCCCGACCGCCTTTTACCTGGGATGGAGTCCGGATGGACTGGAGACATGAGTGTCTGGACGACATCACACCCCTCACCTACGGCCCCTGCCCCCTCGATATGCTCATCACCTGGGATTGGTGGCAGCGACGCCAGCCGGACTTGAAGCCCCTATATGTCCCCCACGGCCAAGACGCACCTTGGCCACCTGACTTCTCGATTTTACGATGGATCGAAGAATATCGTAAGCTGCCGCCCACAGCCCGGCAACCCATTGCGCAGAGGCAAAAATACCCTGACGGTGTACGTAAGGAAACCTAGGACATAGAAACAGCAGTAGGATAATCAATCTCGAAAAACCGTAACAGAAACACCGTGACATCATCCATACCTACCGCCAATACTACCGGGACCGGGCGCCGTATTGCCACTCGTAAGGGACGCAAGCTCATTGCCTTCGGCTGGTACGGCGGCAAGTACAGTCATCTGGATTTTATTCTGCCTCACATCCCGCAGGACACGCGGCACTACTGCGATGTGTTTGGGGGTTCGGCCGCGGTGCTCATCAACCGGAATCCAGCCCCGGTAGAAACCTATAACGACATAGACACGGAGCTGGTCAATTTTTTCCGGGTGCTGCGCGATCAAGGCGAGGATCTGATCCGAGCGATTGCGCTCACGCCCTTTTCACGGGCGGAACTCACTCTGGCCTGTACCCCGGTCCCCTTGGTGGGTCCCCAGGCTCTGCAACCCTTGGAACGCGCCCGCCGTTTTTACGTGCGGGCCCGTCAGACGCGTACGGGGCTGGCGCAGACCAGTAGTACGGGGCGCTGGGCACACTGTGTGTTGACCTCGCGCGCGGGCATGGCCGGTGCCGTATCCCGCTGGCTGGGAGCCGTGGAAGGACTACCGGAGATTGTGCAACGGCTGCAACGCGTCCAGATAGAGAATGCACCGGCCTTGGATGTCATAGCGCGTTACGACACCGACGAGACGGTGTTCTATTTAGATCCTCCGTACGTACACGACGTACGCGGAGACAGTGCCGCCTATGCCTACGAAATGAACGATGCCGATCATGTGGCTTTGGCCGACAAGCTCGCGACGATCCGGGGCCGGGCGGTGCTGTCTGGGTACCGTAACGACCTGTATGACCGTCTGTACCAGGGTTGGACCTGTATCGATGCGCCCGTACGTACCTGTCATTCGGTACGTAAACCCCGCCAGGAAACACTTTGGTTGAACTTCGTGCCATGAAGTCGAGCGCGGTGAAATCACGGTTGACGGC
>DAOUKB010000008.1:0-31313 GCA_034421855.1 Anaerolineales bacterium | reverse complement strand
GACCTGGAAAGTCTGCTGGAAGCCGCGGACTACGTCTCCGTGCATACGCCCCTGATGCCCAGTACGCGGCATCTGATTTCCCGGCGGCAGCTCATCAAAATGAAACGCACGGCATACTTGATCAACACCAGCCGCGGCGGCGTGCTGAAGGAAGACGATCTGATTTGGGCCCTGCAGGAAGGCCGCATCGCGGGCGCGGCCTTGGATGTATTCGATACCGAACCGGTGGCCCGGCACAACCCGCTCCGCAAGATGGACAATGTGCTGTTGACCCCCCATATAGCGGGCCGCAGTCTGCAGTCCATGCTGGAGGTCCGCCATACCGTCGGCCACACCGTCGCCAATGTATTGCGAGGCCACTGGCCCCCGCATGTCTTCAATGCCGACGTGACGCCGCGCCGAGAGCTGGCTCCGGCTCCGGATTGGGAACCTCCAATCTAGCAGGATACCGGTTGTCGAGAGGGTATTTCCCGTTCTGGCCGCCGGCTTTTCCATATGGGTGCGCCCCGCCCTGCGGGCGCGGCGGCATCCTGACCAGGCTTCTGGCGGTGAGGCGGTATGCCTTGCTGCCCCAGGGACAACTGCAAAGTCCGCGGGCGCAGTCTCGCCTCTGCCGGCAGGACTGTACCAGGCCGCCGGTGTGCAGTCCCCACCCATGTACACGGGAGACGGCTGGAGCCCTGTCCTGGAGATGCGATTTCCATGGAGCACCCAATATTACGCGTGCGCTGCCGGGAATGGTCCAGACTCCCTACAGGCGAGTGATTTCTCGGTGTATTACGTATATTGCGTGCAGCGCAGCCATACGGGGCCAGGGGGCTGATCGATGGGATCTTTGATCCGCTCGACTCGGGCGATACCGGATTTCCACAAAGCCCACGCGGTCCTCGGTACCGTTTCCCTTGCGGCAGGCTTACATGGTCCCGCCGGGAACGGAGAGCGGCGCCACCTGCGGAGGAGTCTGGCTCCGGGGCGAGAGCGACGCAACTCTCGAAGGCGTCTGTAGACATTCTCCGTACTTGTGTTTCGCTCCGATCTGTCCTGTTCAATTTCGGCAATATCGATTATGTGCTTTCGCCGGATGTCCTTCCTCGTCCTTTTCAGCCTTGTGCTTTCGGCATGTGGATACATGCCGGATTGCGCCCTCGATCCGCAATCGGGAAAACTGGCCTGTGCCCCTGTACCCGCCACCGCAGCCACCTCGGACCTGGAATACGCATGGCCGGAACCTTCCCGCGAGTTTGCAGCGAACTTCGATCCGGACTCCCCTTTTCCGCTGGATCCCGCCCTGCAGATAGGGCAACTGGACAATGGATTCACCTATTACATAGTGCCCAATGATTATCCCCCCGACCGCGCCCTGTTCACGCTGGTGGTGGACGCGGGAGCCATCGACGAGGACGAAGATCAATTGGGAACGGCCCATTTCCTGGAACACATGCTGTTCAACGGCACCGAGAATTTCACACAAGAGGAGCTGCGTTCCTATTTCGAAGCCAACGGCATGACCTTCGGGCGGCATCTGAATGCCGGGACCAGCCATGATCGGACGATCTATTTTCTGGATGTGGACGCCGCGAACGACGAGGTGATGGAGACGGCTTTTACGGTGCTGAGCGACTGGGCCGCCAAGGCCTTGCTGACACAGGAGGAGGTGGACAAGGAGAAAGGCGTGGTGGAAGAGGAGTGGCGTCTGCGCACCGAAAACGCCTACGGGCGCATTCAGGAACAGATCATGCAGACTCTGCTGGCGGGTTCACGCTACGCCGAACGCAATGTAATTGGCGACATGGACCTGATTCGCGACCTCCAGGCAGAGACCCTGCGCCGCTTCTACGAAGATTGGTACCGCCCCGAACTGATGACGCTGCTGGTCATCGGCAGCGTGGAATCCCCATGGGTGGAAGACCGCATCAAGCAACAGTTCGCGTCCCTGCAGACGGCTGCCGACGCCCGCCTGCCCATGCAACCCCCTATTCCGCTCAAGGAAGAGACAAGCATTGCCGTCTTCCGTGATCCTGAACTGCCCTTGGTATCCCTGGAAGTATTGCAGCTGGCAGATACGGAGCCCATCAAGATCTTGCAGGACGCCCGCCGGAACTTGGCTCGGGATCTGGCCCTACAGATGTTCAATGCGCGCCTGGCGCGCCTGAGTCGTTCCCCCGACTCCGCGTTCCAAGCGGCGAGACTGTCACGGCGGCCTCTGGGCATCGGCGGCGTGTCGCTTAGCAGCCTCAACGCACAATTGGCCGAAAACAGCATTGCGGCCGGATTCACGGAGGTGTTGACGGAACTGCAGCGCGCCCAGCGTCATGGCTTTGACGACAGCGAACTGCACAGGGCCAAATTGAACCTGCTGGAAAGCTTGGAGAGACAGTTCGAAGCCTTGCCTACCCGCCACAACAGACAAATCCAGGGAGAGATCCTGGGGCACCTGCTGCAGGATGCCCCGCTGAGCGGAATCGCCCATGAATTCGATCTGGCCAAGCACTATCTGCCCGACATCGGCTTGACCGAGGTGGATACGGCGATGCACGCGCTGCTGGATGTCGACAGGAGCCTGCTGCTGCTTACCGGACCGGACAAAGCGAACCTGGTTCTGCCGGGGGTGGATGAAATTCAAGGCATCGTGGACCAAGTTGCCGCTCGGACATTGAATCCCTACATAGACGACCTGGGGGCCGGAGCCCGTCTGCTGGATGCATTGCCCCAACCGGTGGAGTTCATCCGGGAAGCATACGACGCGAGATTGGATCTCACGGTCCTGAGTTACGACAACGGCGTGACGGCCCTGCTCAAGCCCACCGACTTGGAGGAAAACCAGATCCTCTTGGAGATCGTCAGCAAAGGGGGTCGTTCCCGGGTCGACGACGCTGCTTTCTTCGCTGCCCGCCTCGTGCCGCGAATAGCCTCCGAAAGCGGCGCAGGGCCGCATGACTTCGACGCACTCGAGAGTCTGTTGACCGGACAGACCGTGCACCTCATGCCATATTTGAGTGAAACGACGGAGGGGTACCGGGGCAGTTCGGCTACCGACGATCTGGAAACATTGTTGCAGCTGGCTCATCTCCACATCACGCAGCCGCGCTTCGACGAGGCTCCTTTTCGCAATGTGCTGGACAATCAGAGAGTCTTTCTGCAAAATCAGGCATTGGAGCCCTTTTATCAGCTCTTCCGCAAGATTCAGAGCGTACTGTATGGGGAGGCCACGCGGGAACGGCCGATGTCTCTCGCCGATCTGGAAGCCATCGAATTCCGAGACGCGCAGGAGGTCCACGCCGCCCGTCTGCAATCCCTGGACAGTCCTCTGCTGATATTGGTAGGCGACTTCGAGTTGGCCGAAGCCAAACGACTGATCAGCACCTATATCGGTACCTTGCCGCTTGCGTTCCCCGCGGAAAGTTGGGAGGATCGGACGGTCGAGGCTGCGGTCGGCCCCCTACAGGAGGAGATTTTCTTCGGGCAGGCCTCGCAGGTCGTGGTCATACAGACTTACGTCAATGATCGGCTGAAAGAGCTGAGCCGAGAGGATCACGAGGCCTTGAAGGGCCTGTCCCGCATCCTCGACATCCGCTATACACAGCAGTTGCGGGAAGATTTGGGCGGGACCTATTCCGTAAGCGCCGACATCGCGGTCCAGCGCGTTCCGCGGCCTAGAGCCAATCTTTCGGTCTTCTTTGCCACCAATGAACGACAGGCGGAATCGCTGTCCGCAGTCTCGCGCAACATCTTGCGGGATATCCTGGCCCACGGGGTGACCGCAGAGGAAGTGGCAACCGCCAAGGCTCAGATGCTGTACGACCTCGAGAATTCCCAGTCCACCCTCAGGTACTGGCGCGAGGTCCTGTGGCGAGAGTTCATCTTGGGCGAAGGTCGGCTCGATCGCATCGACAAGGGCCAGGAGCTCATAGAAGGCATTACCCAAGAGCAGATCAATGCACTCGCTCCGCTGGTTCTGAACGTAGACAAGCTGATCGAAGTCGTTCAGTTCCCGGATTCCAGCAGCCCTGCAGACGGGGCCGAATGAGCAGCCTCGGATCCAACTCCCTATCCCGTGCATTCTGCGCGAGGAGGCTCTGCCAGGCATTCACCGTAGGTGCCGTGGGACGGGAATCGGGGTGGGGTTGCCTCCGCGTCGTTAGGCGCCTTGGAAGCGCAGCTGTGGCTGTGCTCCCTAGGCCCAAGGCCGGCAGTCCGTAGGCCCGCTGCTGCTTTGCTGCCGGCGTAGCAGACCAGTTTTCGGCATGTTCGACCGGCGGCACTAGGGAAAGCGGTCCTCCGCTCTGTCTTGGATTGAGGCCAAGCCGGGAGTCTCTTCGTGAATTCGGAGCTCTACGGGGACAACGGAAGCGAAAGCTGTCCGCTGAAACTTCCAGGTCGTAGAAATTTCGAGTATATGCCCCCCCGTTTTTCTACGCCTTCGAGTGGCGACCGAGAAGTACGTCGAGGGGCTTTGCCGCGGCGGAGCAGGCCGTTGTTCTGCATGCCACAGGACAGAAATCCGAATCGCATTTCTTGACTGAACGCTCAACCGGCGGAATACAATATGCCGGCCCCATGCCGGTTCGACGTCTATCAGTGTTGTTTGTACGCGCATCCTCGATCCGGCTTTGTGGGGATCAAGCGAAGTGTCGACCCTATGAGACCGATTGCGAGTCGGTGGCGGAAGATGGAAATGGGCAAACGACAGCCTGGGGCCGAGTCAGAGGTGAAATATCTGTTTGGGGACAGCCATACTGCGGCACGTAGATTGGACGTACTGGCCAGGACTTTCGAGCCGTCCACGCGGTCTTTTCTGGAAGAAACAGGGACCCAGGAACCAAACCTGGCCTTGGATTTGGGCTGTGGACCTGGCCATACTACACAGCTTGTATCCACGGTGCTGCGATCTCTGCAGACAGTGGGTATCGATAGTTCGGAGCAATTCCTGGCCGCAGCCCGTGGCCAGTACGGCCACGGGATTTCCTTCCTGCGGCATGACGTAACTTCCGTGCCGTTCCCCGTAGATTCAGCCAGTGTCATATACGCTCGGTTCCTTGCCACACATCTCGACAAACCCGCTTCCGTGATTCACCAGTGGGCCACCCAACTTGTTACAGGAGGCCTGCTTCTCCTGGACGAGGTCGAGTTTATCCATACCTCGCATCCGCTTTTCGTACGGTATTTGCGTTGGGTGGACGACCTGTTACGCCAACAGGGACAAACACTCTACATTGGACCTAGCCTGGCCGAAACCATGGTCCCGGGACTCATGGAACGTCTGCGCAATAGAGTCCGCAGGTTCCCGGTGGCAGACCGAGATGCGGCGACCCTGTTCTTGCTGAACGTAGACGCCTGGGCAGACCATCCTTACGTAGTCTCTACGCATGGCGCCGGAGCCGTTGCGCGGATGTCGCAGGAACTCCGGGAAGTGGTGATGCAATCCGGCTCCGACTCCAATATCGAGTGGGGCATGAGACAGATCGCTTTCGTGCGCGTATAAATCGGCGCTTCCTGCTTTTGTTTCCGCTGTCTCCCGTACAGCGTAGCCCCCTGACGGCAACTGGCTGTCTGCTTGGCCAATATGCCGCTGCCGGCGTCGTCGATTACGCCGAAGTCCCGCACCAGTCTCAGGAATTTCCTGGGCACCCAGACGCCTTCCCTTGTCACTTGCAATGCGCGCGGCTCATTGGGCAACGCCAACTCGAGGTCAGATACACTTTTCCGCCGGAGCGCCGATTGCCCGGAATCGGTCCGTGACGGCAAGAGCCAGAGGATAGGCCCGTATAGTGCGGAGAAGCCCCAGACGACATGCCGCGGGTCCGGCTCTCTCCGCCGGTAACTTGATGGACGATGGACACGCACCTATGTACATTAAAGCGAGCGTAAGCGAGAGGGACGCACCAGGTTGGGCTACGGGGTGGCAATCTCCCGGCGTGAAGCCTGTGTTCCTCTCCCTATGCCCACAGCTGCGGCTTCGCTGCTATAGGGATGGCCGACACCCTACCCGCATGGGGGCAGCCCGCACGCGGGAGGATCCGAAAATCTCGATACTGGCGACGAAATTTCAGGTTCCCGCGCGGTCATCCCCTAGGATGCGGCAGGGCCGGAAACACGGTCCGCAGCCGTGCTATACGGGACATATGTCCCGGAACACCCATTCAGGTCGGTTCTTCGGGATCCAGCCCCAGGGCCGGAAGGTCCAAGCCGGCCTCCCGGGCCCAGGCCAACAGAGCTTGATGCTGGGCCTGCAGCGCGCGGCGGGCTGCAATTTCCGCATCGGCTCGGCTCTCGGCCCTATCGGCTCGGCTCTCGGCCCTGTCGGCTCGGCTCTCGGCCCTGTCGGCTCGGTCCTCGGCCCTGTCGGCTCGGTCCTCCGCCTGTTCCCGCAACGCTTCGGTGTCCGGGGACGGGGGATACCAAGCGGCACGGCTCGGATTCCATAACCGCAACAGCAACGGCGGCCCCTGTTGCCGGGTCTGCGGCATCGGCAGAGCCTCCGGCCGCAACCACCCCCACCATGTCTGCAGCACCTCGCTGTAGTATCGGTCGGCATCCGGCCCCGCCTCGGCGGCAATCGGAACGTAGCTCCGGCCCTGCAACCGCCAGCCCTGCAGCGGCGGCTGCAGCAACTGTCCCCGCTCGGAGTCGCACTGCCAGTATTCGGGTATGCCCGCGCTGGCATACGCCTCTCGCTTGAGGCCTTTGTCCCGGGCCACAGTACTGACCGATGCCACCTCCATCACCAAGTCGGGAGGCTTGTCCGCCAGCCAGAAGCGGTAGGAGGCATCGGCATCCAGCGCCACGTCGTAGGCTACCAGCACGTCGGGAGCAAATGCCGGACGCGGATCGCCCTCGTGCAGGTACAGATCCATGTTGCCTCCGACCAAGAGCGGGTCGGGCCACTGTCGGGTCAGGCACCGCAAGGCGTGGAGAGCGTAGTGGCAGGTGAGTTCGTGAGCGAGAGTTTCCGGCATGGTGGGAGTGCGGTCAGGCGGATAGGCCGGGTCGGACCGTAGCCTCCGCACCGGTTTCTCCCGTACGGACGGAGCACGCCGCCGGGGGGCCGCCACTGTCATATCGTCTCCTGCACAGGTAACAGGTATCGGTTCACCGGCATGGGCCGCCGCAGGGGCGATGGCGCCACGCGTGTCTTCATTGTATCCGCACATGCGTTTAGAATCAAGTCGGCGCCGCGTCCGCCGGGAGACCGGAGGCCTGCCTTGGGCAAGACGAGACCGCGCGGAGACTGTATTTCCGAAGTCCCGCTGGAGCGCTGCCGAGTTCGACCGAGAGCAGAAGGCTGGGCGACCGTCCAGATCAGTCGGCACGCACTACCCCTTCAATGCTCCAAAGGTCAGGCCACTGGTAATGTACTTCTCCAACGCCATGCCCGCTGCCACCACCGGAATGACGCTGACCAACGAGATGGCGCTCATGTTCCACCATTCGGTATAGCCGGTCTGACTGACCTGCATCTGCATGAAGAGGGGGATGGTAATCGCCTGCCGGAAGGTGAGGGTCAAGGCCACGATGTATTCGTTCCAAGCCCCGATCAAAGACAGGACGAAGACCGCGACCAAGCCCGGCGCGGCCAGAGGCATGGCAATGCGAAAAATCACCACCAAGCGATTGGCTCCATCGATCAGAGCGCTTTCCTCGATCTCTACGGGAAGCCCTTCGAAGAAGTCTCGCATCACCCACACGATGAAGGGAATGGCGCCCGCCGCATACACGATGACCAAGGCGGTCCGCGTATCCAGCAGCTTCAATTCCCGGAACATGACCAGGAACGCCAGGATGAAGAGCGCCCCCGGAAACATGCGCTGTGCCATGAACCCGAGCACGATGGAATTGTTCTTGCCTTTGAAATCGAAGCGCGCCAGGGCATAGCCTGCGCAAGAGCCGATGACCAGCGCTACGCTGGAAGAAACAAAGGCCACGATCATGGAGTTCAGGTACGGCTGCAGGAACCAAGTGAGCCTTTCGACGAAAAGGTACTGCCAGGCATGCAACCCGGGTTGGAAGTCCCAGAAGGGCACGTAGGTGGCCTTGACGGACATGTCCACCGGATTTTTGAAGGACGTGATCACCACCCAGTACATGGGGAACAACAGCACCAGGGACCAGAGGCCCAGAATGCCGTAGGCCACGGTCGCGATGAAGCGTCTTTGCTTGGAGATGCCCATGCTTACGGCCTGCAATCAGTCGTCCGTCTGCACCATGGCGCGGCGAGTCAAGACCAGAAAAGCGCCGCCGAAGACGACCATCACCAACAGCAGGAAATAGGACTGGCTGCTGCCGAAGGCCAAGTCGCCCCCTTTGACGCCGGCCCGATAGATGGCCAACGTCACGGATTCCGTGGCCTGCCCGGGCCCGCCGCCGGTCAGGACCATGATTATGTCTACCACCTTGAAGGCGTCGATGATGCGAATCAGAAGAGCCGTCGCCGCAATCGGCATGACCAGCGGCAACGTAATCCGGAAGAATACCTGCCAGAAGGAAGCTCCGTCGATGGCCGCGGCCTCTCGGAGGTCGTACGGAACGCCCTGCAGCCCTGCCATGAGCATCAGGATCATGAAGGAGCTCCATTGCCATACGTCAATCACCATGATGGTGAACATGGCCCATACGGGATCCGTGAGCCAGGGCACTCCTTCGAAGCCCAGGTAGCGAAGCAACGAGTTGATCGGACCGATGTCTTCCTGGAAGAGCATCCGACCCACGACAAAGGAAACCACTACCGGACTTACCATCAAAGGCATCAGAAACCAGGTGCGGAACAGTTTGAGACCCCGCGTGACGTTGTCCAGACACAGAGCCAAGGTCATGCCGATCAGGAATTGCATGGGCACCACGCCCAGCATGAATACGACGGTGTTCTTGACGGTCCGCCAAAAGGAGGTGTTGGTCAACAACTTCCGGAAGTTGTCCAGGCCTACGAACGAGGTCTCCACGCCGGCGCGGAAAAGGTGCAGATCCGTAAACGCCGCGTACAGGGTCCAGGCTACCGGGGCGACGAAAAGCACTGTGGTCATCAGCAAAGAAGGCAGCAGCAGCAGCCATTTCCACACGTTGTCCCGGGGCGAGAAGCGCAATATCTCGCGCAAGGAATTGCCTGCCTGAACTTGAGTAGCCATCAGTGAGTTACGCAAAAAGAGACGCCGACGGACGGGAACCTGCACGGGTTCCCGTCCATGTCGTCCGCGTCAGGGACGACCGGAATGCGGTCGAGGGCGGCGGAACCCGGGAGTTCCGCCGCGCAAACATATACGCACGCCGCAACGGCTACAGGCCCAGAGTCAGTCGATACAGTTCCGCCTGACGTTCCTTGCCGCCCATCCGGTCGCTGATTTCGTCGAAGGCCGCTGCGACCTCGTCGAGCGCGGTCTGCGGATCCGTCTCGCCCGCCAAGGCCTTGGAGACTCCCAGTTCCAGGGCATCCCGGTATTGGACCCAGCCGCCAAAGGCCTGATCGGTGACTGCATTGGGATGATCCAGCGTGGCCTTGGCCGCATCCAGATAGTCCCTGGCCACTTCCTCGCCGAGTTGCAACGGACCGTGCGCAAACTCGTCCACGGCTTCCAGCTGGCTGAAGCGATACGGACTGGCGCCGGTCAGGTTCGTGACGAACCACAAGCCGGACTCGGGCTTGGTCAATTCGATGGTCATGTCCCAAACATGCTCGATCACCGAGTCGTCCGCCAGCGCGGAAACGGCGATCACCCAACCGCCAAAGGCATGGAAGGGCGCGGCGCTGGGCTGTTCAAAGGATTCCCAACCCCCGTTCTTGTGGTCGTAGACTTCGTAGGAGCCGGGCAATATGTTGTAGCCCTGCAGTCCCGCAATGACCGAGAACTCGCCCGCCGCCGCCGTAGTTACCGCGTCCCAGTTATAGGTTTGGGTAACGCGGCCACCGTTCATGGCATTCAAGGAGTCGCCGTACGTGAAGCCCGTACCCCCCGGCGGGGACCAGAGCTGGTTCTCTTCCACCCATTCGGTAAGCGCACGCACGAAACCTGGATTGTTGAGGCGGGCCTCGCCGGTGTCGATGTCGATGAAATAAGAGGGATCGCCGGGATGCTTGGCGTAGGCGGTGGCTCTGGAGTGAAAGCCCCACCACAAGGTGTCGCCGCGCTTGTTCATGCAGGCTATGCCGTAGTCGTCTTCCTCGCCGTTTCCGTTCCAGTCCCGGCCGGTGAAGTACTCGGCAATGGCCCGCCATTCGTCCCAGGTCTGGGCCCCTGTCTCGGGATTCAGCGGAAATCCTTTCTCTATTTCAAACTGGGCGCTGGTCTCGGCATCGCCGAACAAGTCCTTCCGGAAGGAATAGTAGTGCACGTCGCCGTCATAAGGCAGCGCGTATACTTGTCCCTCCCACGACAGGGTGTTTACGATACTGGGAATGACGTCGTCGAAGTCGATGGCGTCCAACACGTACTCCGGAATGGGATAGAGGGCCTCCGCGTTGATCACGTCGGCCCGGGCGTTGGAGGGAAATTGGAACACATCGGCCAAATACGTATCCGTGGCTACGGACTGCATGATCTTGTCGGTAAGTTCTTGCTGTCCGAAAGAACCCCGCTCCCATCCGTATCCCTGCTCTTCAATCCACGGCGCCAGGAAATTTTCCACCCCTGCCCCCATGCCTTCCAGGCCGGCATACCGGATGACTACAGGTTCGGTATCCGCCATGTCTGCGCCGCCCGAGGTAGCTGCCGGGGGCGCGCACGCCGCCAAGGCTGCTACGCCGACGGCTCCGCCCGTCAGACGCAGAAAATCACGTCGAGTTACACTGCCGTACATACATTTCTCCCTAATAGTGGCCTGCCCAACGCGCCGGCGTATGGGGCCAAGAAAACACTTCTGAACCAACAGAAGTTCACTGGTCAAGTATATGTCAGGCCGGCCTGTCGCCAAACTACCGCGCGGCATTCCACAGTGTCCGTGGGCCGATACCCCGTCGTGCAGCAAGACGCACCGACCAGTACCGGCAGATGGTCCTCGCCTACACGGCACGCCTCGGATTTCTGTGGCTCAAAAGTACGGGTTTCGCCGGCCCTACGTCCGGGACCATAGCGGTTACAGTGCTATCATGGGGCAGACCGCTGGAGACAGCGCAAGTTGCGCCGGAAGGAGCAGGACAATGGCAACACCAGACCGGATAGACACTTTGGTTCCTTGGTACACCGAGGACCCGTTCTGCGCCGTCGAGGGAGTCAAGACCTTGGAAACAAACGTCCACCACGAATGCCTGCTGCGGTGCGAGGGGGATCTGCGGCTGCATCTCGCGGCCCGGGACCTACCGTACACGCTCACCAGCGACCTGTTGATTCGCAACGTGCCGCTCAAGGCGGGCGTGTCGCCGGACATTGCGCTCTGGCCCGGGAAGGACCTGCTGCAGGCCGACATAGTCTATGGTTCCCTGAAACTGTCGGCGGCACTGCGCCCCGACCTGATCCTGGAAATTGCCTCGGAAAGCACCTACGAAGCCGATCGGGACATCAAGTACGACATCTATCGCTTGGCGGAAATTCCGGAATACTGGTTGTACGACCCCATCGGCTGTACCGGCGGCCCGCCTTTTCTGGGCTGGCGACTGGCAGACGGAGACTACGTGGAGATTGTAGGCCGGTTCCATACGGTGGCGGGCCACGACGTCGTCCTGTACCCCAGCACCGTACTGGAAACCGCTTGGGGACTGGCGGACCAGACCGCCTTGCGGCTGCTGGATCCGGTCGAGAACGACTGGTACCGTACGACGCCGGAAGCATGGCTGCAAGTCAAAGACCACATCGTCCAAGTGGAGGAGCAGGCCGCCCAAGAAGGAGTTCGAGCCCAACGGGCGGAGGAGCAAACCATCCAAGCGGAAGCCCGGGCCCAACGGGCAGAGGAGCAGGCCGCCCAAGAAGGAGTTCGAGCCCAACGGGCGGAGGAGCAGACCATCCAAGCGGAAGCCCGGGCCCAACGGGCGGAGGAGCAGGCCGCCCAAGAAGGAGTTCGGGCCCAACGGGCGGAGGAGCAGGCCGCCCAGGACGCCGCCGAGATCGCCAGACTGAAGGCATTGCTGCAGCAGCGCACCGGCTAGCAACGGGCTTCCGTTTCCAGTAGCGGTTGCAGTGCTGTCATGGGGGCGGACCGCTGGAGACAGCGCAGTTGCGCCGGAAGGAGCAGGACAATGGCAACACCAGACCGGATAGACACTGTGGCTCCTTGGTATACAGAGGATCCGTTCTGCGCCGTCGAGGGCGTCAAGACCTTGGAAACAAACGTCCATCACGAATGCCTGCTACGGTGCGAAGGGGATCTGCGGCTGCATCTCGCGGCCCGGGACCTGCCGTATACGCTCACCAGCGACCTGTTGATCCGAAACGTGCCGCTCAAGGCGGGCGTGTCGCCGGACATTGCGCTCTGGCCCGGGAAGGACCTGCTGAAAGCCGGCGTAGTCTACGGTTCCCTGGAACTGTCGGCGGCACTGCGCCCCGCCCTGATCCTGGAAATTGCCTCGGAAAGCACCTACGAAGCCGATCGGGACATCAAGTACGACATCTATCGCTTGGCGGAAATTCCGGAATACTGGTTGTACGACCCCACCGGCTGTACCGGCGGCCCGCCTTTTCTGGGCTGGCGACTGGCAGACGGAGACTACGTGGAGATTGCAGGCCAGTTCCGTACGGTGGCGGGTCACGAAGTCGTCCTGTATCCCAGCACCGTGCTGGAAACCGCCTGGGGACTGGCAGACCAGACTGCCCTGCGGCTGCTGGATCCGGTCGAGAACGACTGGTACTGTACGACGCCGGAAGCATGGCTGCAACTCAAAGCGGAAGCTCGTGTCCAACGGGCCGAAGCACAAGCCGCCCGAGACGCCGCGGAAATCGCCAGACTGAAGGCATTGCTGCAGCAGCGCACCGGCTAGCGATAGCGACTCCGTTTCTTGTGCGGGGCTTTGTAGAAGTCGACAGTCTGTACAAAGCCCCTTGTTTGGTGGACGGGATGGCACTTTCCGACATCCTAGACCCGACCTCGACCACCTCGACAAGTTCAAATTTCCAGCGCGGCTGCCACGGTTTAACCAAAGGCTGCGGCAAGCAGTTGCACCGAAACCGGCCCCCTATTCTCTCGAGTGAATTGGCTGATCCTGACCCGCCACCTAGGGACGGGGACTGGCGTCACGGACTTTTCCAACCGGTGCGTCGGATGAGCCCACGTGGCAATGTAGTCTGCGGCTTGGCTGTCGTGAGTCGCTTGCGCGTGCTTTGAAACTGCGTATTCAGCGAAGTACTCTGTTTCATTGCACATCCCTTTCCTGGGAGATTGTTCTGAAGTAAATCACGGCCCCAGCGCTTCAGTATGGGCAGTATGTGAATTACAATCGAAATGGCCTGTAACGCAAAGCTGGCCTGAGCCTGTACCGTCGTTTTTCCCTCTCTACATATATTGCAATCCGTAGAGAAGCGGCAGGCCGTGTAGTGTATAGGCGATCCCCAGAGGGTCGACGCGCAAAGCATTAAGGAGAACGAATCCCCACGCGAGAGGGTTACGTCAGGATACAGGGTGACTCGTAAAGACCGGGCCAGAGACCCGAACCGTAAAGGTACGTCCATGCTTTGGAAGCACGAAAGTTGCCGAGAATGGCATGGTTGCGGCCGATTCAGTGCAATCGGATTCCCATTTCCGGCGATTCATGAGGTCAGAATGCTATTATCGAGTGCTTGAGGCCGTAGAGGACAATGCCCAACCAAATTCCGTACGGTAGTTGCCAAGCAGTCGCTTCCGAGTTCTCTCTTCCGGCTAGGCTCTGCTTTCCAAACTCCGTGAAGACATACCGTCACAGCGTACGCAACCGCCGTGCTCCGGCGAAATACATCTGTCTGCGAGAAAGGGTCGCTTTCGTTTGACGACTGGCCGGTTTGGGCAGCTCCAAGCGTGGGACGCAACCCGCACTGCGAGCGGCCAGGTCCCAGCCCACGACCCTGTCACGTCTCGGGCAGCAGCTGGAAGACGGCATTGCGGGATTGAGAAAACAGCCCTTAAGGAGGTGGCCCTGCGCAGAGAGTGACCGCAGAAAATTCGTACTGGCTGGTTATAGATCGTTTGAGTACGCGAGGACAAATAGATGATTGCAAGAAAATGGATTTTGATCTCGATGATTATGGCCCTCACGCTGGGGGCGGCAGCCTGTGCGCCCACGGCAGCGCCTGCCGAGGCGCCCGAGGCCGAAGAGGCGGCTCCCGTCGTCTCGGCGCCTGTGGAGCAAGTGTTGATCGGCGGCTTCGACGTGGGACCGGGCGGTGATCCGCAGGGAGTCCTGTACAACAACGGTGCGGGCAACGTGTGGTTCTCCAAATTGTTCACGCCGATCATCATGATGACCGAAGACTTCGGCGAGCACACGAGCGAAGGAGCTCTGGCCTTGAGTTGGCAACCCAACGAAGCCGCCGACGTCTGGACGTTCCAGCTGCGTGAAGGAGTCAAGTGGCACGACGGCGCAGACTTCACGGCCTCCGACTTGAAATTTACTGCGGAATTGACCTCGGCTCCCGATGCGGCGGTGACTCGCTACTTCGCTTCGCGGCCGGAACAGGTGGTGGGATGGACCGAATTCAACGAAGGGGAAGCCACCGAGATTACGGGCATTACCGCCGTCGACGACTTGACGCTGCAGATTGCCTTGACGGCTCCGAATCCCCGGTTCTTCGACGAACTGCGCGGATTTTATGCTTTGCCGAAACATGCCGTCGACTTTGCTCCGGCCGAACTGCAAAGTGCGGACTGGTGGTGGTCCAATCCGGTGGGTACAGGTCCGTTCAAGTTTGGGGCTTTCGAGAAGGATCAATTCATGGAGTTGGTACCCAACGAGCATTACTGGGACGGGGCGCCCCAGCTGGACAAACTCATCAATCGCTATTTCGTGGATGAAACGGCGGCGGTGTTGGCTCTGGAGAGCGGCGACATCCATTTCACCTATGTAAGTGCGGATGTGGCGGCCCGTTTTGCCGACAATCCCGATTTCCAGATCTTCGAAGGTCCTTCGTTCGTGACCAACCTCTTCAACTTCAACTATCACAAAGAGGCCTGGCAGGATCAACGCATCCGGCACGCCATGATGTACGGGATCGACCGCGCATCGATCATCCGCGACGTATTCAACGGCACGGCGCAGGCGACTCCTTGCAACGACCCATATCCCGCTTTTTGGCCGGAAGACGCCAACTACTACGAATACAATCCGGAATTGGCACGGCAATTGCTGGCCGAAGCCGCCGCCGACGGCGTTGACCTGAGTGGTCTCAAGTTCGAGATTCCCACCTATTACACCTCGCAGCTGGCCAAAGACATTCTGACCGTCTTCCAAGCCAATCTGGCGGACATCGGCATTGACGCCACGCCCGCCTTCGTGGATGTGCCGACCTGGCGCAACGTGGTGGAACAGAACATGGACTTCGACTTCACCTACCGGGGATACGGTGCAGGACCCGCGTCCATCGGGACCAGCTGGTATCTGGAAGACAACATCTGGGGCCTTGAAGATCCAAACTACGCGGAACTGGTCTCCACCATGGAGTCCGCCTTCAGCTTCGACGATTATCGAGAGGCGCGCACCGCGTACTGCCAATATCAGAACGAGCAACAGACTTTCGCCTACTTCTGGGTTTCCACCCGCTACGGCATTGCCGGCGCCAACGTAGCGGACTTCCACTACTTCCCTGCTCCGGGCGGGGGTCCCTATGTGGATCACGCCGAAAGGTGGCACATTGCCGAATAGGCGTGCTCGGGCAACAGGAACGTCGTCTGCATAACACTTGATGGAATGACCCAAGGGCCACAAAGCATCCTCGGTAGCCGACGCTCGATCCGTCGGGCGCCTCACCCAGGAGCTTTGTGGTCCTTAGGCGATGTGGACCCAGGCCATCGCCTCCGTGGCCGGCCGGAAGTCCTATGCCCGACCGCCATGGGCGCGTCGTCGGGCGCGGACGGCACCCCGGAGTTGCCGACGGGGGTGCATGCGGCCCGGAATGCCGAGAAGCCCTGCCCCAGCCCAGCTTGGGGCTTACCGTTCGTGTAGAGCAGCCGTCTAGAGAATGCGGAGACGGCCGGTTTCCGGTTCGACGGCGGAGAAGATGCAAACCAGCCCGTCTGGGGTGCAATCGGTGGGTCCACGCACCGCCGCAAGGCGGAAACGATCCCGCCTGTGCATGCCGCAGGGCATCCGCGCAGGGTCGTTTGCGCCGCTGTGTCCCTTTGGCCTCGACTGAAACCCGCGCCACATGCAATACCTGCTCCGTCGGATACTGCTCAATATCCCGATCCTGTTCATGGTGACCGTGATCATCTTTGCGTTGATCAATCTGGCTCCCGGCAGTGTCGTGGATTTCTATGTGAACGAAGAGATCGGGATCACGCGCGAAGACTTGGCCCACGTGGAAGAACGCTTTGGGCTGAACGACCCCATACCCCTGCGGTACTTGAAGTGGCTGGGAGCCACCCTGCGCGGCGATCTGGGGTTTCGTTTCAAAAACGGGGACGATGTGGCCGAAGTACTGGTGGTGCGACTGGGACGCACCATCCTGTTGATGGGCACGGCGCTGTCTTTGGGCGCGGTCATAGGCATCACGCTGGGGGTTTTCATT
This sequence comes from Anaerolineales bacterium, assembly GCA_034421855.1. GTDB lineage: Bacteria > Chloroflexota > Anaerolineae > Caldilineales > Caldilineaceae > Bin34. The sequence goes on along the minus strand of DAOUKB010000008.1, from coordinate 14,703 downwards.
GGTCTCCGACAGTATTCCGTCTGGGACTTCACGCTGACCGGCTTGTCCTTTGTCGGCATATCCATGCCCGCCTTCGTGGCCGGCATCTTCGGCCTTTATCTTTTTTCCGTGCAGCTGCATTGGTTTCCCTCGGGCGGCATGCAAACCGTCGGTCGAGCCTCCTCGGTCTGGGATCTGCTCCACCACCTGGCGCTGCCCGCGGGCACGCTGGCGGTCTTCAACTTGGCCACCTACATGCGTTTTACCCGTTTCAGCATGCTGGAAGTCAAGGCCGAAGACTACATTCGCACGGCCCAAGCCAAAGGCTTGCCGGACCGTACGGTGACCTGGCGTCACGTGTTCCGCAACGCCATGTTGCCCGTGGTCACCATCATCGGCCTGAGCATACCGCAACTGGTCGCCGGCGCGCTCTTCATCGAAACGATCTACAGCTGGCCCGGCATGGGTTCCCTCTTTGTCGACGCCGTATCCGCGCGGGACTATCCCATGGTGATGGGTATCATGCTCGTGACCGCCATTGTGGTGCTGGCCGCCAATTTGGCGACCGATTTGGCTTATGCGGTTTTCGATCCCAGAATTCGATACGACTAGATGGCCGATTCCGATACCGCCGCGGCGGTCTTGCAGCAACAGAGTTTCGAACCTTCCCAAGTCAAGGCGCTTTCCCCCGCGGCACAGGCGTGGCGACGCTTTCGGCAACATCCCCTGGCGGTCATAGGTCTCAGCCTTTTCGCCTTGATCCTCGTACTCGCTTTGGCAGCCCCGCTGATCGAGCGTTATCCCTACGAAGCCTTGAATCTGCGGAGCAAGTTCCAAGCCCCCAGTACGGAGCATTGGCTAGGTACGGACAGGGTGGGGCGCGACATCTGGAGTCGCCTGTTGCATGGAGGGCGGGTATCCATTCTGGTCGGGTTCAGTTCCGCGGCCATGACGATCGTCATCGGCACGCTGCTGGGCGTCGTCTCCGGATACTTCGGCGGCTTCGTCGACATGATCATCATGCGGTTTACCGACGTGGTCATGACCTTTCCCGGAGTGATCATCATCCTGACCGTGGCCACCTTTCTGGGGCCCAGCATCCTGAACGTGATCGCCTTGATCGGTCTCTTCGGCTGGATGGGGACGGCGCGCCTGGTGCGGGGCCAGGTGCTCTCCATCCGGGAGCAGCAATTCGTGTTGGCGGCCCGCGCCGTGGGGGTGCGGGCGCATCGGATCATTCTGGCGCATGTGCTGCCCGGCGTCGTGGCTCCGTTGTTGGCTTCGGTCACGTTCGCGATCAACGGCGGCATTCTGTTGGAGGCGGGATTGAGTTTTCTGGGGGTCGGCATCCCCTTGCCCATTCCCAGTTGGGGCAACATGCTGGAAACTGCCCGCAGCCTCGACGTGTTGCAGGACGGTCCCTGGATCTGGATGCCGCCTGCCGTCTTGATCCTCGTCACCGTATTGAACATCAACTTCATCGGAGACGGCCTGCGGGACGCCTTGGACCCCAAACACATCGGCTGACGCAAAGGGGCCGTGGCCGCTGTGCCGAGCGACCCCGTCCATGGGTTTTGCGGCGGCGAGACAGCCCCATACCGGACGGCTGGGTGGGGGGTACCCCGCGGGTCAAGTCTCGCATGGGACATAGGGAGCACGAGAGCGAAACCCGATCCGGAGCAACCTGCGGTCATCCAGGACGCCGGTCCCACGACCGTCAGTCGGCTTCTTCCTCCGAGGAATGCAACTCCGGAAATCCGAAGCGGCAGACGACGGTACACAGGCCGATCATCAGCATGGAAGAAAGACCGATACCGGCGATGCCGATGTCGTTCCATCGATACAAAGCCGGGCCCAGCACTCCCGACACGCCGGAACCCGCAAACATCCCCGAGGCCAGGAACGCCATCATGAAGCCGCGGCGTGCAGGCATGATTTCACTGGCATAGGCCAGTATCGACACGATGGTGAATTCCAGGCCGCAGCGGAGCAGCACCAAATTGGCCATGGTCGCCACGACATGGAAGTCGGTGACGGGCAGGAGGCCGAACGCGATCAGGACTACGACGCCGCCTGCCTGCAAGGAGCGCACCTTGCCCAGACGATCCGTGAACAAGCTCGCGGCCACGCTGCCGGCCAAGTCCGCGATCCCCATCACCATCACCACGCCCCCCAGCTGGAGGGCAGTCAGCCGATATTCTGTGGTGAGCCAGTCGCCGAAGACGAAGAGAAAATCGAACATGGCCAGCGACAAGACGAATCCGAAGCCGATCACGATCCAGGCCCGAGGCGGAACGGAGGCTATCCAAGTGCGCAGCGACACCAGCAGGCCGAGCACATCCCACCGCGCCCCCGAGATTGGCACCTCCGGCCGCTGGGCTGTACGGACAGGCGGAGCCGGCAATCTCCGAAACAGGAAATACACGACGACCAGGCCGCCGGTCAACACCCAGAACGGCGCCTTCCAACCGTAGTTCTCCAGCAGCACGGCCGCCAAGGGGACCCCGGCAATACCGGAAACCGCCCAAGCGTATTCCAGCATACCCAAGGCCCGACCGCGCTGTTGGTAGGAAAAGCGCGTGCTGATCCAAGCCACCAAAGTGGGCACGAACGCCAGGGTCGCGACTCCGGTGACGATCACGCCCAGGCTGCGCAGGAGGGAGGTAGGGCCGAGCGTCAGGAGCAGGTACCCGGCGATCGCGGTCAGCAATTCAAGTCGCAGGAACTTGAGATAGCCATATCGATCGGCCAGCGCTCCCCACACCGGCGCCAGGCTGCCGCACAGGTTGCGCAACCCGAGCAACCGGCTGAGCTGAGCCGTCGTCATACCCATGCCGCCGGCCAAGAGGGGGAGGTAGGGAAACCAGATTTGGGTGCCGATGTCGGTCATCAGACGCGACAGGAAGGGCACGGCTACCTGCCGGGCCACAGAGGGTTCGCGGTCTTCCGAGAGAGGATGGGACGGCTGGCGGCGCAGACGATCGCGCAGGGAATGCCGAGCCCCGTCTTGCCGGTCTTCCGAGCTTCCGGGTTTTAGATCGTGCATGGACGCTCCGACAGGGATGCCTGGCGCCTTGAAGGCGGAGGCTGCACAGAATGTGACATAGGACTGCGTTGCCGCTGGCAGGTTTCGGGACGTGTGCACACCAATCTGGAGAGCGCGCCGTAGAGTCTACATGTCGAAGCCATCAGGTCTGCCACACGCAGGCCGGCCCCGACGGGCCTCACGATGTTGTGCGGGCGATGGTACCGGAGACGGCGGCCCATTCCAGCCGGTCGAGAAAAGGCGTCGCCGTCGGGCATCCTAGAGTTTGCAGGTCTTACTCTATCAGCCTCGTTCACATTTCGTGCAAGGTCGTACGCCCGCCAAGCTCCATGCCAGGGGCTGTCGTCAGGGGTTCTGTCGCACTGCCGACACGACTTGGATTCCAGTGTAACAATCCAGACGCGGAGCGTCGTGTCCTGTAGGGAGAGGCTCGCAAGTTTGCCCATATCCGTTTCTATGGCAAAAGGCTACCCATGAAGGTACAGGACAATATAGAGCAACGAATGGTAGTCGTAGATTGCAAGCTGGGCCGTGGGCGAGTCGAAGCCGGGAAAATCAACTCTATAGACTCGTCTCAGAAGGCCCTTTGTATCACGAGGCGGCGGCAATGCCGATTGCAAAGTCCACTTTGGGGAAGTGCATTTGGATACGCTGCCGACAGAAGAGGTAAGTCAACTGCGAAACGAGACCCGGAAGCCCTGTGGGGGAGATCGCGCGGTTCAGGTGGGCACCGACGGGAAAGTAAAGAAACCCGACGTCGAGAGGGGAGAGAATGTACCTGCTGCGTCGAGACTGCCCCTTCAGCATCTCGTCGCGGTGACTGCTGAGGTCCGATTACATACTTGGAGCAAGCGATTGGGCCGAGCCAGTAATAGAGAGAATGCCGTGTCTAGACAGCCTAACAAGAACGATCAATCTCAGCGCGTGGGCTGCAGCTGCTTACACTGCACCGACCAAGAATAATCCAAAGAGATCAGATGGCGGTGCCGGGTCAGCTCTTCTACTCCACGTAGATTCCCGCCTGCCTCTGGTTCCTGACCCGGAACCGGCACGGGGGAAAGCACTGGAGGATCGAGCGGGCCTCTCTCTTTGTCAAACAGAGTTTCGGAAGGCCTGGGAAAGGGCCGAGCAACCTGGAGCTGCACGGAAAAATTGTGCCACTAGAATAATTTGCAATGACGCTCGAACATAATCTGAGTGCGAGGCCAGTAAAGACCTCGGAGGCCGGATGATCAACACCGACTTTCTTACGCGCTGCATCCAGACGCTGGAATCGGCCCTCAAGCATCTGCAGCAGCACGCGCCTTCCGATATCTTTTACGACATCCTGCGCGCCGCCGCCGTCAAGGAGTTTGAAATTATACTCGAGCAGTCCGGTAGCCTGCTGAAGAAGCGGCTCAGGCCCTACTTTGCCAGCAACCGGCAGGCAGATCGGCTCACTTTCAAGGATCTATTCCGCCACGCCGCCCACCATGGATTGATCTCCGTCGAGAGCTGCGAACGCTGGCTCGAGTACCGGGACAACCGCAACGACACGGCACACGACTACGGCGAAGGCTTCGCCGAGTCGACCCTCAAGTTGTTGCCACAGTTCATCGACGACGCCAGAGAGTTGGTCCAGATCGTAGCGGAGGGCTCAGATGACTGAGTGCCTGGACCTGCCGTTACGCTACCGGCAGCAGCTCGAGGCCCTGCTGCGGGAACACCTCCCCGGTGTGGAAGCATGGGCCTACGGCAGCCGCGTCAACGGCCAGAGCCACTCGGCCAGCGATCTGGATCTAGTGTTGCGCAGCCCGACTTTGGAGTCGTTGGGCCCAGGATACCTCGACCTGCTCGAGGCACTAGAGCAATCGAACATCCCCATTCTGGTGCAGGCCTACGATTGGGCGAGACTGCCGGAGAGTTTTCATCGTGAGATCGAACGCGACCACGTGGTGTTGGTGGAGGCTTCCCCTACCAGCAACCCTCTCAGTGGCGCCACGTGAGTGGCGGGGGAGGTGAAACTGAGCGATTGCATCGTTGTAAACGCCTCTGCCTACTCGCCAACAGAGAAATGATCTTTGCCTGCCTCTGGTTCCTGACCCGGAATCGGCAAGGGGAAAAGCACCGCGATCGGTGGGACGAAGTGCTGTTCATCGACGCCCGGAAGATGGGACGCATAGTAGACCGCACCCACTGCGAGCTGACGGACGATGTCCTCGTCCGCATCGCCGATACTTACCACGATTGGCGTGGCGAGGACAGCACAGGGGAGTACGCCGATGTTCCCGGCTTCTGCAAGGGTGCCATGCTGGGGAGGTACGTCGACACGGCCACGTACTCACTCCCGGCCGCTACGTGGGCGTGGAGCCTCAGCCCGACGACGGTGAGCCCTTCGAGGAGAAGATGGCCCGGCTGGACGCCCAGTGGCGGGAACAGCAAGCCGAAGCTGCCCGGCTGGACGCGGCTATTGAGGCAAACCTGGAACGGTGGGGTTGGGGGCAACTACAAAGGAGGGAAGATGATACGGCCAACCGACATCGAACCGCGCGAAGAGTACCGCATCTGGCTCCGGTACTCGAATGGAGCAGCCGGTGAAATTGCTCTGTCGCATCTGGCAGGATACGGCATCTGCAAAATTGGGGACGACCGCGCCTGCTTCGGGGTGGTATACATAGCACCCGCCGGGAGCATCTCCCAGGGTGAGAATGTCGAACTCTGTCCCGATGCGCTCTATATACAACTTACCGGCAAATCCGGGGAGGAAACAATGCCGAACGCGCGGTTTCTGGTCGAAAATGTCTGAACTCTGCCGGTTCTATGGAATCGTCGTCTACATGTATTTCGACGACTACGAGCCGTCTCTCTTTCACGCACCGTATGACAAATTAGAAGGCGTTGGTAGGAGTCGACGGCTTAGTGATTTTACACGGGCATCTCCTACCGCGCGTCCAGGGATTGGCAGTCGCGTCGATATCCCTGTTTCAAGCCGAGCTACGAGAATCGGAGCATCAGGCCAAGGCCTTGGATTCACCCGGAGGAATTTCCTCGTAGGAGTAATGATGCCTGGCGGTTTCCCTCCATTCCAAAAGGAGAAAAAGCATGACTGTACAAGAATTGGTTCAGCTGCTGGCAACGTACCCGGCCGACCTGCGGGTGGTGGTCAACGGCTACGAGAATGGCTACGACGACCTGTCGCCCCAGCAACTCTCAGTGGTCAAGATAAGCCTCAACACGGGGAAGAGAAACTGGGAAGGCATGCACGGAGAAGCAGAGGGTATATTCGCGAAGGTGTCCAGCAATAGTGAAGTTGAAGACGCGCTGGTATTGCGACGAGTGTCGAATTGATGGCGAGCAGGCGGAAGCAGGGAGTCCGAGCTGTGCCGAAGGAATGGCACAAGGCAATATTGGGTGCTTGCATCGAATATGAATAATAATATATAGTTTCTCAATTACTTGGGGCTTGGAACGGAAAATGAGCCATGCTGGTAAACACCGACACTTTACTATGACATCTTCCACGCTGCTGCAGTCAAAGAGTTCGAGCTCGTTTTAGAGCAGTCCGACAGCTTGCTCAAAAAGCAGCTCAGGCTCTACTCCGCCAGCAACCGACAGGTGGGGCCCCCATTCACCTTCAAGGACCTGTTCCACCACGCTGCTAAGCATGACCGCGTATCGGTAGAGATTTGTGAGTGCTGGTTTGCATATCGGGACAACCTAACCGCAACGACACGGCGCACGCCTACGGCAAGGGCTTCGCTGAGACGACACTCAAATTGTTATCTAACTTTACTACATATATCTGTAAATGGTCAAGAGTTATAGCGGAGCTGTTCGGATGACTGAGCACCTGGACCTGCCTATCCGCTACCGGCAGCAGCTGGAAGATCTGCTGCGCAAGCACCTCCCCGACGTAGAGGCGTGAATCTATGGAAACTCATGGCCGTCTTCAGTAATCCATCCACGCTTATATGGATGACCCTATCTGAAGTGGTGGGTACTCAGTTTTTTGGGACTTCAAACCATAGTCAAAATTCATGGTGAATCGGGACTATAGGCTGAAACAGAGAATCCTGAGCGGCCGGGCAGATGCGAATATCCGTTTTGACGACCTCCGGTTGTTCTTGTTGCGCTTGGGATTCATTGAGCGGGTAAGAGGAAGTCGCCATATTTTTAGAAAAGAAGGTGTCTCCGCGCTGATAAACCTGCAGCGTGATGGAAATAACGCCAAGCCTTACCGAGTACGACAGGTTCGGCAAGTAGTCTCAAGAAACCGGCTTTAAGGAGAAGGGCAATGCACAAGTACGAAGTCATCATCTATTGGAGTAACCAGGACAGTGCTTTTGTGGCCGAAGTACCCGAGCTTCCAGGGTGCGTGGCGCATGGCGGTACCCAGCAGGCGGTACTGGAACACATCAACCAAGCCATAGACCTATGGCTCGAAACGGCGCGGGAGTTCGATGATCCAATTCCAGAGCCGAAAGGCGAACGTCTGATGTTGGCATAACCAGCCCTTAGGAGTCGACATGACCACCCTAAACAGGTAGTGTTGGAACGTCGGCTGCGGGACGCCCTGGCTTCGCTCAACCCCACCCTGCCCATCGGTGCGCTGGACGATGTCTTCCGCCAACTGACCCGCCCCGAGAGCACGACCTTGGAAGCGCGCAGGCGCGAGCCATCGACTTCGACAACCCTACCAAAAACAACTGGCTGGCGGTCAATCAGTTCACCGTCAGTGAGAACCGGAACACCCGCCTCCGGACATTGTGCTGTTCGTCAACGGCCTGCCTCTAGGCGTCTTTGAGCTGAAGAACCCCGCCGATGAGGAGGCCACCATCTGGACGGCTTGGCGGCAGCTGCAGACCTACGAGGTCGAACTGCCGTCGCTCTTCACCATGAACGAGATGCTGGTGGTCTCCGACGGCACCCAGGCCCGCATTGGGACTCTCACTGCCGGTCGGGAGTGGTTCAAGTGCTGGCGCACCATCTCCGGAGATTCGCTGGCCGACCCGCATTTGACCGAGCTGCAAGTGTTGCTGGAAGGTGTCTTTGCCCCCGAATGCTTCCTGATGTTGGTACGAGACTTCATCGTCTTCGAAGACGACGGCAGCGGTACCCTGATCAAGAAGATGGCCGGCTATCACCAGTTTCACGCGGTCCGGGTCGCCGTGGGCGAAACTCTGCGGGCTACCGAGTTGCAGCAAACGGCCAGAGCAATTGCAGAGGAACGGCAGTACTACGCAGCGGGACGCAAGCCTGGCGGAGATCCCGGCGACCGGCGCATCGGGGTAGTCTGGCACACTCAGGGCTCGGGCAAGAGCTTGACTATGGCCTTCTACGCCGGTGCCGTCGTCCGTGAGCCCGCCATGCAGAACCCCAGCATCGTCGTGCTCACCGACCGGAACGATCTGGACGACCAGCTCTTCGGCACGTTCTCCCGATGCCAGGACCTGCTGCGCCAGCCGTCGGTCCAGGCACAGAGTCGGGCCGACCTGCGCCGCAGGCTCTCCGTGGAGTCGGGTGGGGTAATCTTCACCACCATCCAGAAGTTCTTCCCCGAGAAGCAGGGCGACACCCACCCGAAGCTCTCGGACCGGCGCAACGTCGTGGTCATCGCCGACGAGGCCCACCGCAGCCAGTACGACTTCATCACCGGCTTCGCCCGTCACATGCGCGACGCGCTGCCCAACGCCTCCTTCATCGGCTTCACCGGCACGCCCATCGAACTCAAAGACGCCAACACCCGATCCGTCTTCGGCGACTACATCAGCATCTACGATATCCAACGCTCCGTCGGAGACGGGGCCACGGTACCCATCTACTACGAGAGTCGCCTAGCCAGGTTGGCACTGGACGAAGCCGCAAAGCCAACCATCGACCCGGACTTCGAAGAGGCCACCGAAGGCGAAGAAATTGCGCGCAAGGAGCGGCTCAAGACCAAGTGGGCGCAGCTGGAGGCCGTCGTCGGTGCCGAAAACAGGGTCGGGCAGATTGCCGGAGACATTGTGGACCACTTCGAGCAGCGTCGGGAGGTCCTGGAAGGCAAAGCAATGATTGTCTGCATGAGCCGCCGCATCTGCGTCGACCTCTACTGGAAGCTGGTGCATCTGCGCCGCGATTGGCACGACGACGATGACGACAAGGGGAGCGTCAAAGTGGTGATGACCGGCTCGGCCTCCGATCCCCCGGAGTGGCAACAGCACATTCGCAACAAACCACGGCGCGAGGCGCTGGCCCACCGGTTCCGCAGCCCCGACGATCCGCTGCGCCTTGTGCTCGTGCGAGACATGTGGCTCACCGGCTTCGACACGCCCAGCCTGCACACCATGTACGTGGACAAGCCCATGCGGGACCACGGACTGATACAGGCCATCGCCCGTGTCAACCGGGTGTTCAGGGACAAGCCCGGCGGCCTGGTAGTGGACTACCTAGGCCTGGCTTACGAACTGCGACGCGCCCTTGCCACCTACACCGAGAGCGGCGGCACCGGCAAGACCATCCTCGACCAAGACCAGGCTGTGGCAACAATGCAGGAGAAGCACGAGATCTGCTGCGGCCTGTTCCACGGCTTCGACTGGTCCCAGTGGACTGTCGGCACGCCACAGGAGCGGTTGGGTCTGCTTCCCGTTGCCCAGGAGCATATCCTGGCCCAGGAAGACGGCAAGGAACGCTGCGTAAACGCCGTGCGCGAACTTTCACAGGCGTTCGCGCTGTCCGTGCCCCACGAGGAGACATTGCGCATCAGGAACGACATGGAATTTTTCCAAGCAGTACGTGCGCAGTTGATAAAGCGCGCTCCCAACGAGGCGAGAGCGGAAGAGGATCTCGATTATGCCGTGCGCCAGATCATCTCGCGCGCGGTGGCCTCCGAGGGGGTGATAAACGTCTTCGCCGCCGCCGGGCTGGACCAGCCGGACATTTCGATGTTGTCGGACGAATTCTTGGCCGAGGTGCGGGACATGCCCCATCGCAACCTCGCCGTGGAGCTGTTGCAGAAGCTGCTCAGAGGCGAAGTCGCGCTCCAAAGGAGCAAGAACGTGGTACGGGCCCGCTCCTTCGCCGAGATGCTGGAGCAGACCCTCCGCCGCTACCAGAACCGGGCCGTCGAGGCCGCGCAGGTGATAGAGGAGCTGATCCGGCTTGCGAAGGAGATGCGGGAGGCCAACGCCCGCGGTGAACGGTTAGGGCTGTCCGAGGACGAGTTGGCCTTCTACGACGCCCTGGAGACCAACGACAGCGCGGTGGAGGTCCTAGGCGACGAGACTCTGCGTACCATCGCGCGTGAGCTGGTCGAGACCGTACGCCGCAACGTGACCATCGATTGGATACTGCGAGAAAACATCCGCGCCCAGCTCCGGGTCATGGTCCGTCGCATCCTCCACAGGCACGGCTATCCGCCCGACAAGCGGGAGAAGGCGACTCTGACCGTCCTGGAACAGGCCGAGGTGCTGTCGGAAAGTTGGGCGGCGTGAGTCTACGCAACGTGCGGCTTTCGCTCTACAGGAAAACTTCGGTCTCGCAGAGGGTGCCTTATCGTCCGATGAGACCCGCCCTGGCAAACTCGAATTTTTCACTAGCCGACCTCCGGTAACGGGAGAGAGGCTCCGTGTAGTCTCCCATATCGTCGCGGAAGAATCGGGCGGTACTTTCCCAGCACGCCTCGCGTCCGCCTTCGGCACGAGGCGTGCAGATGTGTGACCCGGCAGTGAATGATGTCGCACACCCCCGTTCATAAGTCCCCAATACTGGTCTAAGTTATATCTTTTGACACTATCCAACTAACGCTATACAACTGCAATTAGTTCGACTGGATTCACCTACATACTTAACCTCGGAGGTCCTCCGGTGACTGCCCGTACGAAGCCCAAGCAGTCTCTAGTCGGTATCGAACTGGTGCGCCTCCTCGCCTATGAGGGAGACCGGATCTTCACGACGGATCGGGCCAGGGAACTCGCACCTCGTGTGGGGCTGAAGGATGCCTACCTGGGAGAATCGCTGTACCACCTTCGTAGGAACAATTGGATCGTCCCGCTGCGCCGGGGCCTGTATGCACTGTCGGCGACGGCCCCCGGAGTCGCGGCCGTCCACGAATTCGAGATCGCTACGGCCTTGGTGAAGCCCGCTGTGATTTCGCACTGGTCGGCTTTGTATCATCACGCGCTGACGGAGCAGATACCGAGGGACGTCTTTGTCTCGACGACCACCGGAACTTGGGTTCCTCGCTCGAAAAAGGACAGACGGGATCAGCATGGCAGCAGATATGCGGTCGGCGATACGACGTACAGATTCATCCGGATTAGGCCTGATCGTTTCTTCGGGACGGAGAAGGTATGGATCGGCGATGCGCGTGTGTCCGTCACAGACTTGAACCGCACATTACTGGACGGACTCGCGATGCCGCAGTATTGCGGCGACTTTGCCGAGGTGCTTCATGCCTTTCAGTCAGGCATAGATCGCCTGAGCGCCGAGCGCCTCATCGAATATGCCGTCAGGCTGGGTGTGACGACAGCCAAGCGCCTGGGATGGGTGCTCGAAGCTCAGGGATGCGCGCGGTCCGAACTTGCAGAGCTGGCCTCTCTCCCCATCAAGGGCTACCGGAAACTAGACCCGACAGGGCCGCGCAAGGGACCCTGTAACAGCTACTGGATGATCCAAGAGAACCTGCCGGGGACGGCTGCGACATGAGACCCTTGTACACGCGCCTGCAAGAATTTCGGAGACGGCTGGGTATGCCGTGGGAGGTACTGGAACGAGACTATCTGTTGTCTTGGGTATTAGTCGGCATCAGCCATGTACCCGCGCTGCGCGACACGCTGGTCTTCAAAGGCGGTACGGCCCTGAGGAAATGCTATTTCGACGACTACCGTTTTTCCGAAGACTTGGATTTCTCGGGACGAGAAGGGGTTCCCACAGGCCAGCAGATGGAGCACTTGGTGCAGGAAGCGTGCGCGATCGCTGTGCGACTGCTGGACGAATATACTCCCGTGGAGATTACGGGTGAGCGGTACACGGAGAGGGAGCCGCATCCGAGAGGTCAGGAATCTTTCACCATTCGAGCGCGGCTGCCATGGCAGAAGCATCCACAAACCCGCGTCATGATCGGGATTACCATGGACGAAAGAATTCTCTGGCGGGTCGAGAAACGGAGGATCCTACACGAGTACAGCGAACCGCTCGCTGCAGAGATCTAAGTGTACTCGCTTGAAGAAGTGGTCGCGGAGAAGCTGCGGGCTATCCTCCAGCATGCAGAGATGTTCAAGAGACGCGGGTGGAGTCGGTCGAGGGCCAGGGACTACTACGACCTATGGCGGGTGCTGGACGCCTACACGGATCGGATGGACCTCAGAGGCTTCGATTCGCTACTGCGCGAGAAGTGCGCCGTCAGAGGCGTCGCCTTCGCAGGCGCAGACGATTTCTTTGAGGACCGTACGCTGGCCGACGTCGAGGCTACCTGGGAGCAGTGGCTCGGTCCGCTGGTTCCCGAACTACCCACCTTCGAGACGGTGATCAGCGGGCTGCGCCCCCAGGTGAAGGCTCTCGTAAATCCCAGCTGGGGCAATGGGTGACGATGCCTTAGAGGATGTCTAACCAGTGGGGCAGTGTGCCAAACGCTGCCGCAGGCGGGTCAGGGCCGCGTAGATCCAGGTTGCCGGAGTCTATACCGACGGGCGATCGCGGAGGGCGGCACGGGGACGGACGGCTCGCCCAGGGGGACAAACGTGAGGCAGCCTCCGCCATGCTACACATCACGCATCCCGTACACCCCTCGGATCGGCCGACCGCCCCGTGTGCCAAGGCCACCAGGGTGTGCGTAGCTGCCTTGCCCGGACACTCGGCTCGCGGAGGCACGCTGTCGGCGCAGGGCACGTCATGGTGCACGTTCCGTTCTCTACCGTCCCACTGCCCTCGAGGGCAGTTTTGAGACACCCTCTCAGGGGATCATTGCCCAGCGACTGGTGGCCGCGCATATCCGTTACGGCGGTGGGTAGACTGTAAGGAAATTGTGCTCCACAAAACACTGCCATCCGGTGGCGTCCAGATGCGCTGCATAGTGACGAGCTTGTTGCATCATTTGGCGCAGAGACAACCACTGCAACGTTCCGGGCTGATCGGTGCCCCACAGGATTTTCTCGGGGCCCAACAGCTCGAAAGCTTGGTGCATGCAAGTCACCGCCGACGGAAACGGGAATTCTTCGTGGGGAAAATAGGCGGCCAAAGCCGCGCAATCGAACCAGACGTTGGACGACAAGCCCAGTTCAAGCTGGTGGCGCCATTGGTCCCGTAGGTCGCCAGGCACGAGACACGCTGGCCGCGGCTGGCCGAGATGACAGACGAGAATGCGCAGGTCGGGATGATTCCGGGCAATCCGGCCCACGGCTTCCGTCTGATAGCTGGCTGTGCCGGGCACTCCCAAGTCGAGGACCAACGTCAGGCCGGACCGTTCCAGCAGACGCCAAATCCAATCCAGATCGGGCGCGGACAAATCCGCGCCGGGATGCAAGCCGGACAACCCGGTAGGCTCGGAAAACTCCAACTTGAGGGCCCGATAGGTACCCGAGGCCACCAGTCTCGATAGGACGTCGGCGGGATCCTCCCAGGGATCGAAGTACAAAGCTCCTGCCAGACGGTCGGGATAGGCTGCCAAGGCCGCCGCCTGATATCGGTTCGTGGTGCCGTAGAACGGCCCTTGCAACAGCATGGCGCGGTCGATGCCGTGCCAATCCAAATGGGCAATCAGCGCTTCGACCGGAAACCGGGTCTCCAGACTGAGGGGAGCCAGCAACTGTTCCGTGGACGCTCCATGCCGGATACGTCCGTAACTCAGGCTGCGCGTAATGCCTTCACGGGTCCGGCCGCGCACCTCGGGAAACACATGGGCATGCGCATCGTGCATGGGTTTTTCCTCGACCTGTCGGGAGCCGTTCTACCAGGCGGGAACTAGATTCCTTGGTGCCGATTTGCGTCGCTGCCGGCAGTTCAGAGTCCCGTTCGCACAGGTCTGCAGAGTCCTTTCCTACCTGTCTTGCGCAATCCAGCCCGGCCAAGGCATGCTCCGATCTCGGGGAGGGCGGCAATCCCCGGAGCACAAACCGATCCGCCGGGCCGCCTGTCGTCACAGACAAACTCCGGGTCGGGAACTGCACCCCAGCCGTTGCCTGTCGGAAGTTTCGTCTGCCGGCCGGCAACGCTGGATACCGGGCACTCAGACGGCCGTTCGACAGACGGCCGGTTTGGTACGCAGTATCGGCAATACGGGGCGGATACCCGACCCCTACGCGCCGGGCCGCGTCCTGAGAGCATCGACCCTGCACAGTGCATGATGCGCCTGCCCGCCGCGTCTGGGCGACTAAGACATTTTGCACGATAGGCCGTGCAGGATCGAGGTCTGGATTGCGGCTCGACAATCATGGGCAACCATTCTTGGCGAGACCGACACCATGGCGGGATGCGGGAAACCGGGGATCCCAAGAGGGGCCGCTGCCGTTCCTGTACGGCGCGGGTCAGGGTTCTTCATACAGGTCTTCCCGCCGGCGCCCCACGCGATGTACATTCAGAGCCTTCATTTCTGCGGGCATGCGCGCGTAGACGTCCGGATGGACGGGCTGATGTCCCCCTTCGCGGTACATGTTCCACCAAACCGGATAATAGGAAATATTCAACCCCATACGATGTTCGGAGCGGCTCGTGTTGGCTCCGTT
>DAOUKB010000007.1:0-40941 GCA_034421855.1 Anaerolineales bacterium | reverse complement strand
TGGACAGACCTGCCAGATCCACGGCGGCTTCCTGCCGCGGGCGATACAGCATGACGCCGGCCGTGGGATTCAAGACGCGCAGAATGCAGCGGCCCGTGGTGGTCTTGCCGCAACCGGATTCGCCGACCAAGCCCAGGGTCTCCCCGGCTTGGATGTCGAAGGAGACATCGTCTACGGCTTTGACGTAAGCGGTGTCCCGCTGCAGAAACCCGGTGCGGATCGGGAAGTGCATTTTCAGGTTCTGCACTTCCAGCAAGGGCCCGTCTCCATTCATGTCTGTGCCTTTTCGTCTTCGTAGAGCAGGCACCGTACGGTGCGGTTTCCGGGCAAGGTGTAGACCGGCGGGTTTTCCCGGTCGCAACGGCCCTCCCGGATTTCGTCGCAACGGGGGTTGAAGGGACAGCCGACCGGCCGATGAAAAGGATCGGGGACGATGCCCCGGATGGAATCCAGGCGACTTTCGTCCTCGAAGTCGAAACGCGGAATGCTGCGCAGCAAAGCGCGGGTATAGGGATGCTTGGGATCATGGAAAATCTCGTCCACCGTGCCCTGCTCGGCGACCTGCCCCAGGTACATCACGACGACGTCGTCCGCCATCTCGGCGACCACGCCCAAGTCGTGGGTAATCAAAATCACGCCCATCCTGAATTCCGCCTGCAATTCCCGCAGCAGAGCCATGATCTGGGCTTGCGTGGTCACATCCAGCGCCGTGGTGGGTTCGTCCGCGATCAGCAGACGCGGGTTGCAGGCAAGTGCCATGGCGATCATGACGCGCTGGCGCATGCCTCCGCTCAATTCGAAGGTGTAGGCTTCGTAGTTGCGCTCCGCGCGGGGAATGCCTACGCGTTGCAGCATCTCGATGCCGCGCAGGCGGGCTTCGCGGGGCGTTGCCCCCAGATGCAGTTCCAGCACTTCGGAGATCTGGTTGCCCACCGTGTGAATGGGACTCAGCGAAGTCATCGGTTCCTGAAACACCATGGCGATGTCCCGGCCCCGAATGTCGCGCAGCTGCGTGCTGGTGCGGCCCATCGCCGCCAGATCCAGCACTTGGGCGGTCCCCTCCGGCGTATGGTCGTGAAAGAGGATCTGGCCGGACACGATGCGCCCCGGAGCGTCGATCACCTGCAGGATGGACTGGGCCGTCACGCTCTTGCCGCACCCGCTTTCGCCCACGATGCAGAGAGTACGCTCGCGATATACGTCGAAGTCCACGCCGTCGACGGCCTGGACCACCCCTTCTTCCAGGGGAAAATGTACGCGCAGACCTAGGACCTGCAGCAGCAATTCGCGTTCAGGGGTCATGCACGGTCAGCGGGAGTACGGATCGGCCGCGTCACGGAGACCGTCGCCCAGGAAATTGAGAGCCAGAATGGCCACGAATACGGCAGTGCCGGTCGTGAACAGCAGCCACGGGGCGGTAGCGACCGTGCGGATGTTTTGGCCTTCTTTCAGCAGTACGCCCCAACTCACGATCGGCGGGCGTAGGCCCAGCCCCAGGAAGCTGAGCGCCGTTTCGGCCAGGATCATGTTGGGAATCGCCAGCGTCAGCGAGGCGATGATATGGCTCATGAACGAAGGCACCATGTGGTGCATGATGATCCGCAGTTCCTTTACCCCGTCCAGCCGGGCGGCGACCACGAAGTCTTCCGTCCGCAGACTCAGAAAACGGCCCCGGACCACGCGGGCCAGTTCGGTCCAGCCGATGAAGGACAGGATGATGGTGATGCCGAAGTAGACCCGCAGCGGGGGCCAGTCCGTAGGCAAGGCGGCAGCCAGACCCATCCATAGCGGAATGGTGGGGATCGAACGGATGAATTCGATGGTCCGCTGAATGAGGTTGTCCGGGGTGCCGCCATAGTAGCCGGAAATGCCGCCCAACAGGACGCCCAGCAGCAGACTCACGGCGACTCCCACCAGCCCGACGGACATGGAAATGCGCGTGCCGTACAACAGCCGTGTGAACATGTCCCGGCCCAGCACGTCCGCGCCCATGAGAAACAGGGGATCTTCCATCTGCTCCAAGCCGAACAGATGCAGATCCGTGTCGATGAAGCCCAGCATTTTGTAGGGGGCGCCGTGGACCATCAGGTCCAGGTACAGTTTGGTGTCTGTGTCCGGCACGAAGACTCGCCGCAGGGCTTCCTGCTCGATTTCCACTTTGTAGGCGTATACGAAGGGCCGCAACCGCAGGCCCGTCGGGGTACGGTCGAAGAGATGAAGGCGTTGCGGCGGCGCATAAGTGAAGTCGCCGCGAAAGTGGTCCGGCGTAGTAGGAGCCAGGAAACCGGCCAGCACGGCGATCAGGTAAATCGCCAGCACGACCACGCCGGAGGTCATGGCCAGGCGGTGTCTGCGGAAACGCCACCACATGAGTTGCCATTGCGTGGCAACGAAGACGGTGTCCTGTCGCAGGTGAAGCGCCGGCGCCACAGCCATGGGGCGTGCGGATCAACTCTCGAAGCGGATACGCGGGTCCAGCCAGGCCAGCAGAACGTCCGAGACCAGCGTGCCGATCACCGTCAGCACGCCCAGCAACAAGATGAAACTGCCGGCCAGATACATGTCCTGGGCGATCAGAGCCCGCAGGAGCAAAGGGCCGGTGGTGGGCAAGCTCAGGACCACCGAGACGATGGCGGAACCGGAGACCAGCAGGGGCAACGTCCAGCCGATGGTGCTGACGAAGGGATTCAGAGCGACGCGCACGGGATATTTCAGGAGGAGGCGCACTTCGGACAAGCCCTTGGCCCGGGCGGTCTTGACATAAGGTTTGCGGAGTTCGTCCAGCAGGTTGGCCCGCATCAGCCGGATCAAACCCGCGGTGCCGGCTGTGCCCAGAATGACCATGGGAATCCAAAGGTGGCCCAACAGGTCCTGAACCCGGGCCAGGTTCCAGGGCGCTTCCACGAATTCCGGCGAGAAGAGCCCGCCCACGCTCTGATTGAAGACTTTGAAGGCGATGTACATCAGGACCAGAGCCAGCAGAAAATTGGGGATGGCCAGCCCGACGAAACCCACGCCCGTGAAGAAATAGTCGCCAATGGAATACTGGCGCACGGCGGAGTAGATGCCTACCGGAAAGGCCACGGCCCATGTGAAGACCAGGGTGGCCAAGGCCAGAATGACGGTCAGACTCAAGCGGGACCAGATCAATTCCCGGACCGGCAGTTCCCACTCGAAGGACATGCCGAAGTCGCCGCGGCTGACGATGCCCCAGATCCATTTCAGATATTGTATGTGCAGGGGCTGATCCAGTCCGTATCGGTTCTTGAGGGCCGCGATCGCCTCTTCTTCGACCAAGTCTCCCGCCGCGGACAGCTGGGCGATGGTGGTGGTCAGATAGTCGCCCGGCGGCAACTGGATGATGATGAAGGCGATGACGGAGATCCCGAACACGGTAGGGATCATCAACACCAGGCGGTGTGCAATGTAACGCAGCATAGCGAGACGGAAGACGCCAGGGCGAGTAGTTTCACTCGCCCTGGCGATCGTATACCCGTGCGGGGACCGCTACTGTTCGATGTAGTATTGCTCCGGGTTGGTCTGCGCCGGCGCCGCGGACACGTGCCATTGCCACAGCGTCTCCGGCACGTTCTTGAAGTTGTTCTTCACAATGCCGTAGCCTCGGTAATATTTCGTTACCCCGAAGACCCAGAAATTCTCGGCCGCGATATCCAGAATGGAGTTCATGATCCGATCCTGTTCCGCCGGATCCACGGTGACCTGCAGTTCCTCGTACAGCAGCTGCTGCTCCACGGCGGCCGGGGGCGGTTCCACGCCCTTACTGCCGTCACTGCGCCAATAGTCGGCCCAGGCTACGCCGAAGAGCGACTCGGTGCTGAAGGGGAAATAGCTGCGGGGATCCATGACCAAGGCAATGCCGTCGGCTCCGGTCCATACGGCCACATCGTATTCGTACGCCGCCTTGCGTTCATAGAAAAGCGACCGTTCCAGCACTTGGACGTTGGCTTCGATGCCCACGTCCGCCCAGTACGCGCTGACCAGCTCCATGATCTCGGCCCAGGGTTCGAAGGCGGCGATGACGTTCACGTCGAAGCTGATCTTTTCGCCGTCGGGGCGCAGGCGCACACCGTCGGGACCCATGGCATAGCCCAGACCGTCCAGCAGCGCGTCGGCCTGATCCGGATCATACTCGGTGTACTGATACGCCAGCTGCTCGTGGTACCACGGGGATTCCGCCAGCGGGGCCGGTTGGCGGGGTTCGCCGTCCCCTACATACAGGATGTCGATGATTTCCTGTCGATTCATGGCTATGGAGAGAGCCACGCGGAAGTCCTTCTCCAGAAAGACGTTGCGCAGCGCCTCGTCCGGGTGGGCCAGATTCAGGCCGATGGACACCGGCGTCTCCCACGCGTATTCGACCGTGAAGAAGTCGTAGTCGCCGGCTTCCTTGCCGTCGAAGAAGGTGGCTTTGTTGCCTGGCGTGGCGATGTGCCGATCCTGCATGTCCACCTCGCCGGCCAGAGCCTTCAGGACTTGGACTTCCACGCTTTCCACGATGGGATACACCAGACGGTCGATGTAGGGCAACTGGTTGCCTGCCGGATCCACTTTCCAGTAGTAGGGATTGCGATCCGCCACCAGCTGGGTTGCCGAGGAGGCCGGGGTCGTCAAGGTCCACGCCCAGACCACGGGCATATCCACGCCGTTGAGCAGGTTGCGCTTGTTCTGATACAGATCCACCCAATCGCTCAATCCCATTTCGGTGGCCATGGCCGCCGCGGCTTCGCCGTTCAGATCGCCGTGGAACTGCGCCATGTAGTGCTCGGGCTCAAAGGGATACTGGGACCCCAACTGCCGCAGGAAAAGACCGTGGGAGGCGCCGAAACTGAACTTGACGGTATAGTCGTCGATTTTTTCGACCGTACCCACGGTGCCGCCCGGCCGCATCCACAGCGGTTTGACCGGCTGCAGTTCGTCGTTCAGGAGATAGTACTCGTACCAAAACATCACGTCGTCGGCCGTCAGGGCTGCGCCGTCCGACCACTTCATGCCTTCTCGCATGGAGAAGGTGAATGCGTCGCCCGCATCGTTGACCGTCACGGCTTCCACGACGTTGGGAATAGTGGTGGTCAAATCCGGAGTCCAGCGCATCATGGGTTCATAGGCCATGGTGCGGCGCACCCAGGGAGCATCCGCTTGTCCCAGCAGACCCGAACGCCAAGTGCCGCCGTACTGTCCAATGGATTCGGTAACCGGCACCACCATCGGATTCACGGGCAGTCTTTCCGCCAGCGGCGGCAGTTCACCCGCGGCGACCATGGCGGCCAGCGCGGGAGCTTCCATGCCGGAGGCTTCCGCCATAGTCTCCTCGGGCGTTTCTGCCGGCATCTCTTCCGGCGCGTCGACCGGAGCGCCGCCGCAGGCGGCAAGGACCAGCAGCAACCCCAAGCCGACACACCACCCCAACGAGCGCATCTTCAACTTCTTCATAAATATATTCTCCTCACTTGCAGTGAATCGCCTATGGATAGAGTCGCGGAAAATTCCGGAAAGGCACGCGTTCTTGCCCACAGCGGGCACGATCGGCAATTCCCTCGGAGCGAAGAGCACAGGCACGGCGCGTCGCCCGTAGGCAAGATACAATCCTGCCCGCTGACGGCCAAAGACGAAAACGGCGATATGTCACTTTAGCGCAGATGGAACGCTGTTGTCCAACGCGTCTTAGGGTTCCGGCGGTTGCCGGGCGGACCCGGATCTGCCGAGTACCGGCGCAGATCGCCCGGAATTCGGACCAAACTGCAGCCCACACCGGCGGGAACCGTCGTGTAGGCGACGGCAGGATGCGCGCGGACAGCCGCTCCTGCCTCCGAAGCCGACATCGACTTGGCCTGCCAGGATCGAGGGCGGAAAGTTGGGGCGGGGAAGCAAGCTCCCTAGTCGGGGAGTGTGTCTGGGCGAGGGCTTGTTGCCATGCCGCTTGACGGTTCAGGCGGCAGGATCGAGACCCCTGCCTTGCCCGCGGTGGTACCGGCTCCGCTTTTGGCGGCTATGCCTTCCTGGTCCCACGGGTCTTGGGGAGATTGGGGGAGAGACCGAGCGGCTCCTCTGATCGGCTCGCCGGCATGCCGGCGTATGCGAGATGGGATCGGGATCCCGATTCCACATTGTGGTACGCGGCCGACTGGCAGGGTCGGCGCTCGCCCGGCAGGGCCTCAGCGACGGGTACCCGCAGCCCGGCATACAGGCCCTATCGCCGCCGCCTGGGTGCCGGTGCAAAACGGGCAGTCGGTAGCGGACGCTCTGCCGGAGCCGGCCGGGAGACGCGGTCGTTTTCCATGCCTGCCGGCTGCGGCGCGTCGGAAAGAGCAGAACGCGGTTTCGGGACCGTCAGTTCCGAGCTTCCGGCGCTTCTTCATCCTCCGCAGGCGCTTCTTCGTCTTCCGCTTCTTCGGCCTCCGCGGGCGCTTCCACGACTGCGAGCTCGGGAGGTGGATGACCACGCTCGATTCTCACTTCGCCGAAGAGACACAGCCCCTGCAGTTTGAGGCGGCGCGTGGTGTGCTGGGGATTGTGGCCCAGACCCCGGGATTCTCCAAACAGGGTCACCAGCGTACTGTCTATGGCCCAGTCCGCGGGCACCTTGAGCGAGGTCTCTCCCAAGGCGTTGATGACGTTCAGGACGACTTGGTCATAGGCCAGTTCCGCATCGTTCAAGTCCAGCTGGGTGGATCCGAACAGGGTCACGATGGCTCCCTGACGCAGCTGCGAATCGGCTTCCTTGTGCTTGGTGGCTCCGAAAATGGTGTACAGGTTCATGGGCATTCCTGAATGGCTCTGAGTGGCGCCCGCCACCTTGGTATCAAGATTAAGTACGAAGCAGGCGAGTTCCTGGTTGCGCTCTGATTATGCCGGCTCCGGCTCGCGGCGTAGGGCGCAAGGCACAATGTCAGGTCTCGATCTGCCCATCTGGACGCCGCATACTTTTTCAATGTAGTGGCGGCGTGCAGCGCGTCCCGTCTTGCGTGCAGCGCGGACCCGCGGGGGTCGGCCTTTGCAGCTCCTTCCCTCCTCCGACGCCTTTTGCTGATACGATTATCATGAGGTCGGGCTGCACGCACGGCCCACACATTTGGCAGTCCTCAGCAAAGGCGAGCATTTCCTATGAGTCAAACGATCAGCACGGGCGGCTCCTTCCGCCTCGGGATAATTCTCATAGTCGTCGTCCTGGTGGCTCTTTTCACTTGGTTCGGCGGCTCCCGGTTCGTCTACGTGTTGCAACGCGTGGAAGAGCAGGAAGTCGGCATCCAGTTCCGGAGCGGCCGCATTCACGACGTCGTGGGCCCCGGCGTATATACCGACGTGGGCCTGTTCGTAGAATTGAAAAAGGTTTCCTCCTCCGCAGTGCCTTTCAGTATTACGGATCCGGAAATCATCACCAGCGACAAGCAGCGCATCGGCGTAGCGGTGGCCGGCGACATCTTCCGACCCCGTCTGGCCCAGGCGGAGATGTTGAAAGGTCTGTGGGCCCAATACAACCATTTGTATCAAAACGACGGAGCTCTGCAGGACCACATCGTGCAACGCGCCCAGCAAGCCATGAAGGTCTGCGTGGGCAACCGCACTTTCGACGATGCCGTGATCGGTTCCGCCCGCGACGCCTTGCGGTCCTGCATCGACCAGGAACTGAACAAGCTGGCCCAGAACGTAGGTCTGGTGGTGGAGAACGTCGCGGTACCGGAGGTGATCATCGCCCCCGAGGCCCAGGCGCGCTTGGATGAAATTGTCCAAAGTCGCCTGCAGACCGAAAAGGCCGCCCAGGACGAACTGCGCGCCAAAGCGCAGGCCGCAGCGGAACAAGCCCTGCAAGAAGGCCAGATTCGCGTAGAGCAAAGCCGCCTCCAGGAAGAGACGCGGCAGAAGGTGTTGCTGGCTCAGCTGGAGGAAGAGCGACTGGCCGCGCAGCAGAAGGTGATCCAGGCGGAACGACAGAACGAACTGGCCCGCGTGGAAGCCGAGCAGGCGGTGATCGAGGCCCAGAAAGCCAATGAACTGGTATTTGCCGAACTGGATCTGGAAGTGCAGGAGATCCGAGCCCAAGCCGCGGAACTCTCCGCCCAGGCCGATACCGCCGTGCAAAGAGCCCTGGCCGCCCTGTATACCCAGAGTCCCGGTCTCTTGAGTTTCCACATCGCGCAGGAAAACGCGATCGCCCTGGCCAATACCGAAAAACTGCTGATTACTCCCGAAGGCACGACTCCCACCCTGGTGATCCCGGGCGAGTCGATTCAGTCTGTAGTGGATGTCAGGGCGACGGAGCCCCAATAGGCAAGGCGGTCGGCGGGCATTATGCAGGACGCACTGCCGCCAATTCCTGGCGGCTGACCGTCACGACCCGGATCTCGGGGGAGAGAAAACAGAGGAACACCTTCGGATACTGTCCCAGCAACTGGTCGACGGCTTGGGCATAGGTGGCCAGGCTGCCTAGATAGCGTCGTTTGACGTCGGGCAGAGTCGCGGGGGTGACTCTGTCCGTTTTCCAGTCCACGATGTGCCATTGGCCGGCCGTGTTTTGGTACAAGAGATCTACGCGCCGGTGCTGGACGCCATGGTCTTCGTGCAACGCTATGGGCAATTCCCAATGCTTGACCGGAGCGGCCTCGATCGCACGGGCGAAAGGCGAGGTCTGCAGCGCGATCAGACGCGCCAGCACGTCCGCTGCGGCGTGCAGCTCCGCAGAGCCGGTCTGGCGCGCTCGGGCGGTTATCAGCGCCTGCAGTTCGGCGCGGGACTTCGGATACCAACGGTCCCACTGGGTAATGAGGTCGTGGGTGAAAGTGCCGATCCGCTGCTGCCGCGTTTCGGGATCGATCTTCCGAAAATCGTCCGCCTGGGTTTCCAGAGGCAGGGACAGGGCCGGGGGCGCGGACAAGGACACGGCGGCAGGCTCTGCGGCAGGGGTCGTTTCCTCTGCCTGCCGCCGGGGCAAGGCTCCGGCCTGATAGCCTGTACAGCACACCCGGAAATCCGTGTTGCCGTCGTGGCCCGTGACGGTGCAGGATTGGCCCGCCGCAAAGTGATCGGCTCTCAAATCGTAGGCTTCCAATACTTCGGAAAGCCAGTGCGGAGCATACCCCTGCGCCGTTTTCGGACGGGGACCGACGGGCTTTGTGGAGGCGTGGACGCCGGTCAGTATCAGCAGATCGGCGGCGCGGGTACAGGCGACGTAGAGCGTTCTCTTCGTCTCCACGTAGTGCATCCGGGCTTCTCTCCGCATGGCGGCCCAGTGACTGCGGGGTTTCAGCGCAGCTCCCTGCGCGTCTCGCAGCCGGCACACCATGCCGAACTCGGGATCGAAGAGCAACATGGGCGTTCCCAGGGACCGGCCGCCGCCTCGCAGCGGGCGATCCAGCTGGGGTACGAAGACCACCGGGAATTCCAGCCCCTTGGATTTGTGAATGGTCATAATCTGCACGCGGCCGTCTTCATGGACCGGTCCCTCTTCTTCCGCATGCTGGTAGGGGATGCCCGACTCTGTACAGTGCCGCAGCAGTTCGCCCAACGGCCGGTGCTGTTCCGCGCGCAGATAGGCTTGGAACGCCTTGATCTCCTCCAGATGCCGCGTGCCGCGGTACCGGTCGACATCGGCCATGCAGGTCTCCAGCAGACCTGTTTCCTCCAATATCCGGTGCAGCAATTGTTCCGGGGATACGGTATGGGCCCAGGGATACAGGTGCGCCAGAATTTGCGCGGTTTGCGCCAGACGCCCGGCCTGCTCGGCGTCCACCGGCACCTCTATCTCCGCAAAGCGTTGCAAGGGCAGCTGCGCGGCGCGCAGCCGGGTCAGGAGCCAGTACAGAGTCTCGTCGTCGATCCCGAACAGCGGAGAACGCAGAGCCACCGCCAGGTGGAAATCGTCCGCGGGCCGGTGCAGGTGCTTGAGCAGGGCCAGCAACGCCCGCACCGGCAGGCGGGACTGCAGGGGCACTTCGGCGACTACCCGATACGGGATCCGGGCGTCCCGGAACCCGGTTTCGAAGAGCTCCAAGTCCCCGCTGGAACGCAGCAGTACGACGGCATCCTTCCACTTGAACGCGGGCGTCCGCGTCGGGTCCTCGGAGAATCCGGCTCGGGAGGGATCCCGGACCGGCATGCGGTCCCTCTTCAGCTGGATCAACCGGTTCGCTATGACCCGCACTTCGTCCTGCTTCAGTTCAGACCTGGACAAGTCGGCATCCAGTTTCTGCACTATGTGCAGCTCTACCGGGGCAGTCTGGCTGTGCAGAGGTTGTATGTCCGAGACGAGCGGCAGGGGCTTGGCTTCGTAGCTGGCGAATTCGTTGCCCAGCATCGGAGTCAGAACGTGACGGAAGAGATGATTGGTGGCGGCTACCAGATGCCGCTGTGTCCGGAAGGAAGCGTCCAAGGTGGTTTCGGCACAGCCGGTCTCCTGGCGCAGCTGCACGGCCAATTCTGCAAAAGCGGTGACCTGGGCTTGCCGGAACCGGTAAATGCTTTGCTTGGTGTCTCCCACTACGAACAGGCGCCCTGGCTCTTCCATAGGGGCCAGCGTATCGATGATCTGTTGTTGGACCGGGTTGATGTCCTGATGCTCGTCCGCTAGTACCTGGCGAATGTCGGAGACGAAGCGGCCTATCCGCGAGGCAGGAGCATTCCTACCGCCCTGCAAGAGCTCCAAGGCCAGGATCTCCAGATCGTCGTAGTCCAGTCCTAGACGTTCCTGCTTCAGCCGGGTGTAATGGGCCAAGGCCATGTCCCATACGCGTAACCAGGCCTGGACCGCCCGCGCCGCCGCCGGCGCATGGGGATCCGCTTGGGAACTGAGTTCCTGCTTCCGCAGACACCGCAGGGCCTCGTGTACGTTGCGCACATGCCGGCGGGCTGCCGCCAAGGCCTCTGCAGAGCGCCATTTGGTTTTGGATCCCTGCTGTTTGCGGGCCATGCTCTTCAACTCGAGCGTCTCGACGGCGGCAGTCCAATTCTGGTCCCGGAGGAACCGGACCGCCTGCCGGGCAGGCTCCATCTGCAGACCCAGTTTGTCCTCGGCGTTCCACATCGGCTGTCGGCCGCGTCCGCAGACCTCTTCCAGCCAGACCATGGATTCCTCCAGCTCCGGGTGTGCTTTTTGATATTGCTGCCAGATGAAACCCATCTCCTCTGCCACCAGACGCTGCCAATCCGCCAGTAGACTTTCCTCCGTCGGGGCCTGCCGTCCGAGCACGTAATGCAAGGTGCTGCGTTTGGCAAAAGCATGGCGCAACGTGTGCTGCAGGTCTAACCGCGTATAGCGGGGCAGCACCTCCAGCCATGCCTCTTCGGCCGTCGCCATGTCCGCGAAAGTCAGATGGATGGCCTGCTTCTGCAGCGGCTCCACATCGTCTTCCGCCAGCACCGTAAAATCCGGATCGATACCGGCTTCGACGGCGTGCAGCCGCAGCACCCGTTCACAGAAGCTGTGCACGGTAGACACTTGCAATTGCGACATTTCCGCGGATCGCCGGTGCCAGACGGAGCCCGGCGCCGCCCTTTGCTTGCGCTCGTCGACTTCGCGCAGGATGCGCACCCGCATCTCCTGGGCCGCCATTTTGGTGAAGGTCAGCGCCACCAGGGCAGAGACGGGCCAATCTTTGTGTTCCAGAATGTACAGGAAGCGGCGCACCAGGACGTAGGTCTTGCCGGTGCCGGCGCTGGCCAGGACCAAGAGGTTGCGGTCCAGAGTGGAGATGGCTTCTTGCTGGGCCGCGGTGTGGGCGAACGGACTCATCGGGAAAAAGCTCTCGCCGCCTTGCGCCTGCTCTGCGGCGAAGGTTGGCAGAATGCCGCCAGTTCACACCAGTCTGCGCACCGGTCGTGAGTTCCGGCGAAATGGGGCGGAGCGGCCGGGAATCTACCGAAACGCATGTCGTCCTGTTGGCGGCAGAGGGCGGCCTCCACCGCAGGTGCCGAAGGGGGCGGTTCCTGCGTCCAGTCGATTTCGTTCTCGAGTTTGCCGGTGGTCGTGTCGTGCAGCATGCGAAAGCCGCTGGTGGCTACGGTGCCCCAGCCTTGCTGGTCCACCACCAAGGCGTACAGCACGGCCTGCGTGTTCAGAGCCGCGTCCATGTCTTTCTGGCTGTAGGCCTCGGTGCGGCTCTTGTAGTCGACGACCCGCAAGTGCCCCGCCGCGGATCGGTCGACGCGATCCACGATGCCGCGCAGGGGCAAGACGTAGTCCCGCTCTTCGTGCCTAAGGAGTATCTCTTCAGGCTTCCGGTCGCCGAATCTCCACTCCAATAGGAAGGGGCGCCATTCGGGGTACTCTAAATCAAGGCGTACAGCCTGCAGGATCAGGGTCTCGATGTGGCGGCGATCGAAGCGGTGCAGGGCATAGGGCTGCAGACGATACCGTTCCGGCAACGACTCCCAGGTGGCCTGCACGTATTCCCGGGCCTTGGCGAAGATCTCTGCGGCGTCGGCTTCATCGAAACCGATCTGATGGTCGCGTATCCAACGCAGCAGCCGATTCAGGATGTCGTGCAGGATCGACCCTCGGGTCCTGAAGTCCAGTTCGACGGCGGCCTGGGGTTCCGGTTGCAGTCCCAATACGTGCCGGGCCAGAAAGCCCAATGGGCAGCGGGCAAAGTCCTGCAAGGAGGAGGCGCTCCACGTGGTGTCCAGATCGAACTTGCGCTGCAACTCGCCGTGGATGGCCTTGTGGGTCAGGTGTCCTTCGAAAGGACCTACCGAGCCCCAGGAAGCGAGGCGGGCCGCCACGATGGCGGCCAGTTTGTCGGCTCGGTGCAGCCGCCTCTGCAACATCTCCGAGACGGTAGGCACCTGCTGCTCCTGCAGGGCGGTAGTCAGTTCCGTCAGGGAGGCCGCTTCGGCCACCGCCGGGATCAAAGAGCGCGGCAAGACCAACGGGGCGGTCTCGGGGACCCAGAAGGCGGAGGCTGCGATTTGCCGCATTTCCACATCTGCCGTGGGCCGACTCACAGTGACTTGCCCGGCACAGTTGGCCACGAGTTGCGTCCACCGGAGCTGAGCCAGCCTCGGGTCGTAGGGCAGCAAGGGCAACGGCGAATCCCGCCGCTCCTGCTGGGAATACCAAGGACCAGGAGCCGGCAGCCGGGGCCAAACTCCTTCGTTCAGCCCCAAGGCATACAGGTAGGTCGTGGGTTGACGCCACCCCGTCGCGAAGGAGGTGACTTGCACGGCCCTGGAAGGTTCGTGGAGCTGCAGCTCTTGCTCCTGCAACGTCGCCCAAAACCAGGCCCGCAGATCGGACCAGGCAGACCGAGTCCGCTGGATTCTGTTTGATTGCAAGGTTTGGAGGGTCTTTTGGATTTGAACCCAGGCGCCCTCGTTCAGCATCTGCTGCTTCAAGTCGTCACAGTCCGGCAAGGCGAGGATCAAAGATCCCTGCCCATCCTCGGGCACAAAGCCGCCAATCCAGGTCAGACAGTCGTGCGGATGCGCGTCCTCGGGGGGACGGCAAGCTGCGAAGAAAGTCTCCAGCTGGATTCCCAGGACCGTGGTGCGCTCTGGCGACAAACGGTCGAATCCCGCCCGGCTCGCCTCCCAGTCGAGGGCCCTCTGCCATTGCGCGGGGCCTTCGACGACTTGACCCTGCTGGGTGATTCGCCGCAGATCCCGTAGGTCCTCTGCATCGAAAAAGGACTGACGCACAAAGGGCGATTCCAGGATGTCCCAGCTGAGATGCCAAGGGAAGTCGGGGGCGAGATGCAGCAATTGTCGCAAGGTTTGAGCCAAGGGATGCAAGGCCAGGGATGGGCCTAGGGCCAAGGGCAAGCCGTATTCCTCCGCGCAGGCCTGCAGCAGGGGTGCGTACGTCGTGAAATTCGGCAGACAGACCGTGAAGTCCTGCAACGGAATCGTTTCGTCTATGTGCCGTTGCTTGATTTGGCGCAACACATAGCGGACTTCGTGCTCCGGCGTCGGGGCTTCTACATGCACCACCGCGGCCGCGTTTCCGATCGGGTTCGCTTCCCGAACCTGCGCGGGGCAAGTCAGACCCAGCGCCTGGGCAGTTTCCGTCGCCAAGTCCCAGGCGGACGGGTCCGGTCCAGCCGGATAGAAGATCTCGAACCGCTCGACATGTTGCTGGACCGATACGAGGAGTCTTTGTTCCAGTCTGCTGAACCGGTCGTGACCCACTACCCCGACATATGCAGGCGGGCCGAGAGTCGTCCATATCTCCTCTGCTCGGTTGCAGACTTGAGCCATCATGCCGGGACCATCGCAGAGCTCCTCGACGCCTAGAGCCGTCTCGTAGCGGTCATACAGGTAGGCCAGGTCTATGTCCTGTGCCTGGCCGGTACGCACGGCTTCGAGCCGGAACGCTTCGACCGAGATTTCGGCCTGTTTGCATTCCTGGATCAGTGCATCCACGTGTTTGGCCAGATTGGGCGCGCGGGAAGGGGGCGGCAAGACTTGCAGCTGTTGCTCCGCATGGGCCTCCGCCATAAGTTGCGACAAACGCAGCACTCGTTGTCCAGGGGACAAAATGGGTGGGGTATCGCCCACTGCACTCTGCAGGGCGGCAGCTAACCGATGGAGAGTCAGAATGTGTACGTTCAGCGAACTGGCGGCTTGCACCCGCCAGCAGCCGGCCAGGGAACTCGGCATGACCAACCAGGCCAAGGACAGCGGATTGGCCAACTGCACTGCCTGCAGCTGGCGCTTCACGTGAGCGAAAGTCGATCGCGTATTCGGGGACAGGTGAAAAGTAGACTGGCTGACAGACATGCAATCCATTCCCATGGCGTTGGGCATCCTGTGATCATCTCCCTGGCGGGACTGCGCGGCCACAAGGCACCTTAGTTTCCGGGTTCTCCTGTCTGGTTCAGGTCTCGGCGGCATGGAACCCGAAAGCTCGCTGCACGGCCCTTCCACTTTCGGCAATGTCTCGATCGGACCATTCTGCAAAGAACCGCTTTCGTTTGGTTTGGGACAGTCGTCCCCGCTGTTGTTTACGAAGAGTCACAAACAGGGTAACGTCTCGCCCGGAGAGAGCCAAGATGTCCGCCACCGCGGCGCACGCCTCGTCATAGGCCATGAGACGATCCCTTTCCTGAGGCAAATCTTCGTAGATGGTGCGTCGTATGTGGTGATGTAGGGCTTTCGCCTGGCCGTCAGATCCCTGCATCGAAACAGATGGGATGTAAGGAAACAGGAAGTGGAGCTGGAACAACCCCGGCGTCATGAGTAAATCGACAGCATCGGGTCTGGGAGAACGAACAGGACAGCAATGTCACGGAATGCTGTAAGACAATTGCAGTCAGGCTTGGCAGCCTTGCCGGTCTCACTACGCATGCCGGCTTCTTGCACTTCGCAATGGATTCCTCTGGAAAACGGCGGCGACCAACATCGCGCAAGTAATTGCAAGACAAACAACTCCTATTGAGGCATTAGCGAAAAAGATATGAGGTGAAACAAGAGCCATAACCTGTAGCAAGAGCGGTGATAGGAACTGGCCCATAAAAATGAAGGTATTGAATACGCCCAGAATACGCCCTCGCATAGAATCTGGTGAAATCGCGCTTAACCAAGCAGCTCCGTTGGGCACTGGGAGGCCCATACCTATCCCCATCAAGAGATTGCCGCCGAGTATGTGACTGATTTCACGGGCCATAGATATTACAAGCAATCCAAGGCCGAACATAAGAAAAGCAAAGGCAAAAATAGCATAAGGGCTAAGGTAAGAAGAGATCCGTCGTAGATTCCAACCTGTCACAGCGGAAGACATGGTGGCTACCATAATGGTGAAAGAGACAAGTCTCGAGTCCTCAAATCCGAGCTCTTTCATTCGAAAAGGGTGTACCGTAAATAAGGTATAAATGATGGTCATCGATGCACCTCCCAGAACCCATACAAGGAGGGCAGAGGGCATTGAGGCGCCACGTAGAAATGCCCTCCAGTTTCCTGACTGATCTGTAGATATGTCATTCCGTGCCAGAGGCTGTACCCGCATGCTCAGAATCACAAGGGGCATAAGTACAATAGGCCAGAGATATAGTAAAAAAGGCAAGCGCCAGTTCGCAGATGCCAACAAACCTCCCAAGAGAAGGTACGTCATTCCCGAAATGTTAATAAAAGCAGACTGTTTGCCCAATAGATCTTGACGCTTCGATTCTGTGGGGAGAGCACCCAATATCGATGTCGCACTAATTGAAACGCCGGCAATAGCACAACCCAAAATAAATCTGCCTGCGAGCAGTAGCATATAGTCGTCCGTCCAATAACCGCTAGCCCCGCTCACCATCAGGATTGGCACGGATATGGCTAATGTCTTCCAACGACCATATCGATCTGTCACCCATCCTACAAAGGAAGCGGATATGACGATGCCCAAGGACGGTATCACCAATATCAGGCTTGCCATCAGATTGCTGTGCTGCGTCTGGGTACCTATGAAGTGCACAGCCAGATCATTCAATGAAGGAACAATAATGGCTCCAGACATCACAGTCAGCATACTGGCTGCCAGTAACGTAACGGTGACAAGTAGGTCGCGTCTCATGGCTCGCGCAGCTTTTGGATAACTGGTACCAGTGAGCGTGTCAATGAACGATAGACCCATCCATATGAATCACTGCTGTGACGGCATGTGAGTTCTACCTGCAGGTCTTCATAAATCGAGCAAAGGTCCCGTACCAGAGCTCTCTGCTCAAAACGGGCGACAAAGGCACGTACTCTGTTTCGAATCTTCACTCGGCTCTTATTGGGTAAAGCAAAGAACCTAATAAGACTTCCTTGTAGAGCCTCCCAATCCTGTGAAGCATAGAATGTAATATCTTCGGCAAAGTCACAGACGAATTCACGCGCTAGGGGGATGTCGGAAGCAATAACAGGAACGCCGCGGGCCTGTGCCTCCAGCAGCACCATACACTGCGTATCGGTTTCCGGTGCATTGATCACTACATCCAACTGGTCCAAATAGACAGGTAGCACATCATGCTCTACAAGGCCAGTGCAACGCACTCGGTCAATCAGATTGCAAGCTTCGGCCTCCTGACGAATTATTGCCAGAGAGTCCCCGTCTCCTATGACGAGTAAGTCCGCTTCTTCATCCTCTCTTAAATAGGCCATGGCCGTGCGCGCCAGCTCCACGCTTCTTTTCTCCCTAGTCACGCGTCCCACGATGCCGACGACACGCCTATCGGTTGTCTGCGGAGTATAGGCTGACGAGTCGACAAACCAATTGGGTGGTAAGCCGGATGGAACAATATAGAGAGGACGCTGGAGACCCAGTTGTTTTAGTTCAGTTGCTACTACACCGGAAGGTACCAGTACCGCGTCGCAATGATTAGCGAAATCCACGTAGAATGCCTGTACCGCTGAGGGAGTCAGGTTCGGATCGTCGCAATAATGGATAAAGTCTTCCAGTTTTGTATGGTGTGTGTAAACCAAGGGGAGATTCAGATCGTCAGCCAGACGAGTAGCCATAGGGCCCAGGTGGAAGGGCCCATGGACATGGATAAGATCCGGCGAGAAACGTCGTACCTGATCGTGAAGTTCAGTACCCGGGAGAATACGGAAATCACGGTTAATTGCTCCATCCCATTCCTGTAGCGGCAATCGTTGAACGTGATGGTCGCTCCCATCGTCTTTATTGAACTGGGGCGTGAGAACAAGCACCTCCCAGTTCAGTAGTCGCAATTCAGTGGCCAGACAGTGAACGCTGGTGGCCACGCCACCAGCGTTGGGGACATAGGAATTCGTAATAATTAATATATTCACAAGAAATTCTGATGAGGGACCGGCTGCAGCAGGGCCCAGATAGTTCCGGACCTTCTGCTCGCAGCATACTAGAAGTTCGCGACATTTCGAGAACCAGGCCAAGGGGCGTTCCCCACCCACCAGCGGGCCGGATAGCGTTTCTCATTCGTGTCGTCCCATTTCTCTTCCCCGATGCGCCCCGGATGTGAGTGAGACACGTAGGCGTATTCGATGGGACGCAACGCACACAGGACGACACAGGCACAATGAGGTCCAACCTATGAGGTGGGGGCGTCTTGTGGAATGTGGGAGCTGACCATTCCCGGAAGGAGCCAAATCCCCGGCCCTCACGGATAGGCAGTCCAGAACCCATTCGCATCCAAGACGAACGGGCCGGGGTCAACAGACGTCCGCTTTGCCTGCGGGTCCCCTGCGCTGGAGCTTGTAGTTCTGCACATGGCTGGCGAACTGTGCGAAGAGGGCGTCGGCATCGTGCGGGCCGGGACTGGCCTCCGGGTGGTATTGCACGCAGAAGACCGGCTTGTCGGTCAATCGCAGTCCTTCTACGGTTTCGTCGTTCAGATTCCAGTGGGTGACCTCCACGTTGGCCGGCAATCCCTGGAAACTCACGCTGTAGTTGTGATTCTGGGATGTGATCTCCACGCGGCTCTGGGTCGAACTGCTCACCGGCTGATTGCCGCCGTGATGTCCGAACTTGAGCTTGTAGGTGTCGGCCCCCAGCGCGCGGGCAATGATCTGGTGGCCCAGACAAATGCCGAATACGGGCGCCTCTCCCTGAATCAGCGTGTGCACAGTCTGGGTGGCATAGGGCAGCGCGCTGGGGTCTCCCGGACCATTGCTGAGGAAGTACCCGTCAGGGTTCAGGGCTGCAGCCTCGGCCGCTGAAGTGTGAGCCGGGACTACCTGGATCCGGAGTCCGTGGCTGGCGAGCCGCCGTAGGATGTTGAACTTGATGCCGAAGTCGTAGGCGACGACCAGGGGCATGTCGTCCTCGTTCCGGGAAACGCCGGCGGCGGATGTTCCCGGTTCCGCCGGGGGAGACCAGTCTGCAGCCGTCGCGGTGTTCCAACCGTAGGACTCGCTGCAGGTGACCTCCTTGACCAAGTCCACCCCCTCCAGGCCCGACCATTGGGCCGCCATGGCATGCAGCTCTTCCGGGGTGTGGGAGCCGTCGGTGCAGAGGGCGGCATGGATCACTCCGTGCTCTCGGATCTGCCGTGTGAGCAAGCGGGTGTCTATGTCGCTGATGCCCGGTACGCCGTGATCCTGCAGCCACGCGGGCAGGGCCGCGTATGCCCGCCAATGGGAGACGGCATGGCTGATCTCCCGCACCAGTAGGGCCGTGATCTGCGGACCCGCGCTCTCCTGATCTTCCCGATTGATCCCCGTGTTGCCGATATGCGGTGTCGTCATGCATACCATTTGGCCGTGGTAGGAAGGATCGGTGATCACCTCCTGATAACCGGTCAGACAGGTATTGAAAACCACCTCCCCCACCACGGTGGTTTCGGCTCCAAAAGCCTCGCCCGGAAACACGGTCCCGTCGCTCAGCACCAGATAGGCGGGTTTTCGGTTCATGTCGGCACCGGGGTCGGGTAGTCCTGCAGGCTGCGCACGTCTACGGCGTGGTCCCGCATCGCCTCGATGCCGTCCACGGCCGCGCGCGCGGCCGGCATCGTGGTAATCAGCGGAATACTCAGGCGCGTCGCCAAAGCGCGGATCCGGGCGCCGTCGCTCTGGCTACGGCTGGTATAGGGCGTGTTGACGATGAGTTGGACATGGCCCGCCTGCAGGACCTCCAGCACATTGCCCCCTTCTTCGCGCGCCTTTCGCACTGCCTGCACCGGAATGGCGGCGGCGGTCAGGGTCCGAGCCGTGCCGTGGGTGGCATACAAGACAAAGCCCAACCGGTGGAAGTCCCGGGCCAAGTCCACGGCTTCGGCTTTGTCGTAATCGTTTACCGTAATCAGGATGCCCCCGGCCGCGGGCAGAGCCGAGCCGGCCTGCGCCTGACTCTTGGCGAACGCATGGCCGAAACGCGCGGCATGGCCCATGACCTCTCCGGTGGAACGCATCTCGGGGCCCAGCACCGTATCGACGCCGTCGAATTTCTTCCACGGCAATACTGCTTCCTTGACGAAGAACCCCTGCAACGCGGGTTCGGACGTCAGGCCTTGGGATTCCAGGGATTCGCCCGCGATCACTTTGGCGGCGATCTTGGCCAAGGGCACCCCGGTGGCCTTGCTTACATAGGGAACGGTGCGACTCGCCCGCGGATTGACCTCGATCACATAAACCTTGTCGTCCTGGATGGCGTACTGAATGTTCATCAATCCCCGTACCTGCAGAGCGGCTCCCAGCGCGTGCGTGTAACCGCGCAGGGTGTCCAGTACCGTCGCCTTGATGTCGCAGGGCGGCAGTACACAGGCGCTGTCTCCGCTGTGCACTCCGGCCTGCTCGATGTGCTGCATGATGCCGCCGATCACCACCCGCTCGCCGTCGCAGATGGCGTCCACGTCCACTTCCAGCGCGTTCTCCAAAAACTGATCCACGAAGACCGGGTGTTTGGGCGACACCAGAGCCGCCTCCTCCATGTAGTTTTGGAGTTCCGCTTCCGCATGCACGATCGCCATGGCCCGTCCCCCCAGGACATACGAGGGTCTGACCACCACCGGATAGCCGATTTCCGCTATGACCTGCAAGGCCTCTGCCACGTTGTGGGCTACGCCGTGGGCCGGCGCGGGGATGCCTAGACGCTCCAGCAAGGAACCCAAGCGGCCGCGGTCTTCCGCCAGATCGATGCTGGCGGGGGAAGTGCCCAAAATCTGCACCCCGCTGGCTGCCAGATCGGCGGCCAGGTTGAGCGGCGTCTGGCCTCCGAACTGCACGATCACGCCGGCCAGCTTGCCCGTGCGTGCTTCGCGTTCCACGATATGCAGCACGTCTTCATGGGTGAGGGGTTCGAAGTAGAGACGGGAACTGGTGTCGTAGTCGGTACTGACGGTTTCCGGATTGCAGTTGACCATGATGGTCTCGTAGTACAGCTCCTGCAGGGCGAAGCTGGCATGTACGCAGCAGTAGTCGAATTCGATGCCTTGGCCGATGCGGTTGGGGCCGCCCCCCAGAATGACGATCTTGGACCGGTCGCTCGGCGGGGCCTCGTCTCCGACGTCGTAGCTGCTGTAGAGATAGGGCGTGACGGCCTGGAATTCCGCGGCGCAAGTGTCCACCTGGTGAAACGTGGGATGGATGCCGGCCGCCCAGCGGGCGGCCCGCACATCGGCTTCCGTCAGGGCTTGGTCCGGGGTGCGGTGCGTGTTGCGGTTGATCAGATCCGCCAGCTGATCGTCGCTGCAGCCCAGCCGCTTGGCTTGGCGGAGAGTGTGACTGTCGAGCGCGGCGAGCGACGTGGTGAAGGCATGGAGCTGTACCAGCTGATCCACGAACCAGGGATCGTAACCGGTCAATGCGCAGATGCGCTCTGCTGCCCAGCCGCGGTGCAGCGCCGAATAGACCCCGTACAGGCGATCTCGATTGGGTACGCGCAATGCCTGCTCGAGCTCGGCGTCGGACAGCGGCGCGGCATCGTCCTGCTCCAACGGTCCCCAGCCGGAACGTCCGATTTCCAGGCTGCGGATGCCTTTCTGCAAGGCCGCCTTGAAGGTGCGTCCGATGGACATGGCTTCCCCCACCGATTTCATCTGGGGCCCGAGTTCCGCGCTCACGCCGCTGAACTTCTCGAAGGCCCAGCGGGGAATCTTGACCACGACATAGTCGATGGAGGGTTCAAACGCGGCCACCGTGCGCTGCGTGATGTCGTTGGTCAGTTCGTCCAGGTTGTACCCCACGGCCACCAGGGCGGCCCATTTGGCGATCGGGAAGCCCGTAGCCTTGGACGCCAGCGCACTGGAGCGCGAGACGCGGGGATTCATTTCGATCACCACCACGCGGCCCGTCTCGGGATGCACGGCGAACTGCACGTTGGAACCGCCGGTCTCGACGCCCACGGCCCGCATGATCAAGCGGGCTTGGTTGCGCAGCCGCTGCAGTTCCTTGTCCGTCAGGGTCTGGGCGGGAGCTACCGTGATGCTGTCCCCGGTATGGACGCCCATGGCGTCCAGATTTTCGATGGAGCAGACTACTACGAAGTTGTCTGCGCCGTCCCGCATGACTTCGAGTTCGAATTCCTTCCAGCCGATCAGCGACTCTTCCACCAAGACGCTGTGGACCGGACTTTCGGCAAGGCCCCAAGAGACCTTGGCCTCGAACTCGTCCGGCGTGAACACCGTGCCGGCGCCGCTGCCGCCCAGCGTGAAGCTGGGACGGATGAAGATGGGGAAATGCAGATGCCGGGCGTACTCCCGCGCTTCGGCCAGCGAGTAGGCGATGTAGGAACGCGGCGAAGCCAGACCGTATCGGGCAATGGCCTGTTTGAACTGGGCCCGATCTTCCGCGATCTGCATGGCCTCCAGGCCGGCGCCGATCAGTTCCACGCCGAACTCCTGCAAGACGCCGGTCTCCGCCAGTTCCACGGCCAAGTTGAGGGCTGTCTGGCCGCCTACGGTGGGCAGCAGGGCGTCGGGCCGTTCCTTGCTGATGATTTTGCGGAGGAATTCGCAGGTGAGAGGCTCCACGTAGGTGGCGTCCGCGAACTCCGGATCGGTCATGATCGTGGCCGGGTTGGAATTCACCAACACGACCCGGTAGCCGACTCGGGTCAGGGCTTTGCAGGCCTGCACTCCGGAGTAATCGAATTCACATGCCTGCCCTATCACGATAGGGCCAGCTCCGATGATGAGAACCGTCTCGATGTCGGTGCGGCGCGGCATGAATCCCGGTGCACTACGCAGGGCCAAGGCGGCAGCTATCGTAACACAGAAAAGCGGTCTCGGGGCGGCATCGCGCGGTCCTGTCGGAGACTCTTCCGGGGGACCACGGGAGAGAACGCGTGGATTTGTCCACGGCGTCGCCGGCAGCCATTCCCCGCGCCACGGAACTCGACGTCGTGCGCGTACAATTTGGAGGATGGCGGGTGAGATGCCGCCCGGCATTGTGAAGGACGCGGGACTGCAGACGCACGCGGAAGGGGGACGACATACCACTCACACCTGCGCAAGCCACTCAATTCGTAGCCCAAGGGTACATCCAAGTGCCTGCGGGGGTGCCTGCGGCGAAGGTGCGGCGGGCCTTGCAGGCGATCAACCATTCCATCGGCGTAGTAGGCAAGACGGGGGCCGACGCCGCCGCCTTTCGGGGAGACAGCTTCTGCTGCGAGTTGCGGACCTCGGAGCTGCTCCGTGATCTCTTTCACGGCACGAGGATTCAGGCGCTGGCCGAAGACCTTTTGGGTCAGGCCAAGGTACAGCCGTTGTCGGAGGTCCAGATCGCCCCCATCTTTCCCCTGCCCGTAGGGGAAGCAGCGCCGCCTTTGTCGGGGCATTTGGATGCTGCCGGCACCGGCACAAACGGGACGGCAGTGGGTGATTACGTCCGCGACTTTACCCTGATCGTGGTGATCTATCTGGTCGATGTGCCGGGTCCCTGTCACGGGAATTTCACGGTCTGGCCCGGTTCCCATGCGGAAACCCGAGACTTCTTTCGGCAGCACGGCCACGAGATTCTGGTCCAGGGAGACCCCGCCCTGCCGCTCACGAGCAAGCCCCGCATGCTCACCGGCAGGGCAGGAGACGTGGTCCTGGCCCATCATCTGCTGCAGCATGTCGGAGGTCCCAACACTTCTTCCCAGGTACGGCATGCCGTAATCGGACGCATGGCCCATGTGGATGCAGCCCGGC
This sequence comes from Anaerolineales bacterium, assembly GCA_034421855.1. Lineage (GTDB taxonomy): Bacteria > Chloroflexota > Anaerolineae > Caldilineales > Caldilineaceae > Bin34. The sequence continues at coordinate 17,425 of DAOUKB010000007.1, read as the reverse complement.
TGGGTTATGGAGGATTTACGGAAATGTGGCAGGAATTCGAAGGGATTGCGCAGTTCACTGCATCCGAGCTCTAGGCAGGCTTGCGACCCAGAGCGGACCCACCGCCTCGTGCACCGCGCGGTTGCTGCCCTGCTTTGACGATTCCCCAACAGTTGCTTTCCGCCGCGCCGGAGCCGATGGGAGAGCCCTTGCCGTCGTCGGCTCCGGCTCCCAAGCCGCAGCAATAGCCTCTCGTATCTGCAGGTGCCGGAGCATACGGGGGATCGGGATCCGCCCCGGTACGAACTGGGGCACGGCCCGCCGCCGGATTGTCGACAGGTCCGGAGTCCAGCGCCGGAAAATGCCGGTGCCGCGGACCTGCTTTCATTGAGCGAAATACCTACTACCATATATACTCGATAGGTCCGGTACGGCAAGCGCGTGAGTTTCTTGGCGGACGGCGGGATCTGGCTCCGTGTAAAATGGGAGGTGGAGCACATGCTTCCGCGTAGGGACACGGCAAGCATAGTAGGCGCATCCGGGAATGCTACGCGCCCCGACCAGAATCAAGTTCATCGCGAGGGATGCTGTTTATGAAACGCTTTAACTTGGGGGTGGCTTCCCTCCTGCTGCTGGCCCTCCTGGCGACAGGGTGTGCCAATCGTCCTTCTTGGCAACCGACGGAAGATTCCGAGCCCGGATTGACCGTGGAGCTTCCCGCGCTGGTGTTGCAAATCGACGAATCAGGATCCGTGGCCAACGAACTGTTGGAACCCATGTCCCTGATCCCCCCCGTTTTGGACACCCTGTTCAGCCCCGAACTCGTAGGCAGTTTCACCGCCGCCGACATCCAGCATCTGCAGATCGACAAGCATGCCGCGGGCATGACGATCTGGCTCAACGGCCAACTCATGTTCGGTTCCAGCCGGTACGACGGCACGAGCCTGAGCGAGGCCTTGGACGTATTTGCCGTTCTCTCCGGCGAAACCGTGGGCGATCCGGAGTCCACGCTGACCCAGCTCAAGGGCCTGCTGCCCTTCCTGGACAGCTTGGGCGCGGGTCTGATCCTGGAGTTTCCCGTGCAGCCCGACGCCTTGGCCGTGCCTTACGCGGAAACCTGGGATTTCGTGGTTACCAGCGCAGAAGAGCTGGCGGCTATCGAAATGGATGCGCAGGCGCAAGGGGTAGCCGTGGTCCCCATTGCGGTGGCGGCAGACGGATCGGTCACCTCCGAAAACATAATGCTGAGCCTTATTCTGGGCATGTTGCCTGCGGACATGGAAGCCAGAGTGCCGGAGAGCATGTTGGAAACAGTGACCGAGATCGGGATTACGCAGTTGGCCGTCAAGACGCGGGCCTCGGGCCTGACCATCGGCGTCAACGGCTCCGAGCTGCCCCTTCTGCTGTGGAACAACGGCGAACTGGACAATCTGGTCGCTTTGCTCAAGGACGAGACGGTTTTCCACGCTCTGTTCCCCGACCGAGACCTGGAGGCGATGGCCCCGATCTTCGACACGCTGATTCCCGTGCTGACCTCCGCCAACTTCGATCTGGTGTTGAACTTCCCCGCGTAAGCCCCGGGTATCCGGACCCCAATGCGCGACGCCGCCTTAGAAACGGCAAGGCCCCTGGTTCTGAACCAGGGGCCTTTTGCTTGGGTTTCCCGGGTATCCGGGTGTCGGGCAGGTCGGGGGCGTCAGTGGCCTTGTAACGGCGCCGAGACTGCGCGGATACGGCAGTCCAAGAGGGAAAAGGGTTCTATTTGCCCTCCACCCAGCCATGGAGTCACATGACCGGCCTCCCATGCACCGTGTCGCCGTCGATTGCCGTGAAACTGTCCGACGGGGCACGGGGCGGCAGGCCAGGCGACAACCCGACAGCGGCCCTGGTGCTCTGCACCGCGGAGCTGCATGCGAACCTGTCCCCTAGGCGGAGTGCAGCAGCCCCGCGTAACCGAGAATCCTCAATTGCTGTGGCTGAGCTTGCGCATGGTCCAGTAGGCGACACCCATAGTGATGCCGAAAATCACGTGGCCGAAGAGGCTGCCGGTCTGCGCTTCCACCGCGAAGAGCGGCATGCCCATCACGGCCGGCATGATCAGCAGGGGGCCCAAAACCCACCACACTACGCCGTAGACGGCTCCCACCCCCAGACTCATGCCGGGACCCTGCATCAGCATGTTGTCCAAGGCCAAGGCGAAGACGGCGCCGATGACGGCGGAGATGATCAGGTGGATCACGAATCCGACAATGGCATTGTCCATGCCGACCATCGAGCTGATCATGGGATACATGCCGGCGATCGCCATCATCACGCCGAAGACGGAGCCGCCAAACAGGCCCGCGTAAATCCCCAGACTCAACTTGCTGTTCATGATGCTACTCCGCTGCACGCTGCACAGGACCATCCGTAGCGGTTACCTGTCGTTTCGGAACATTCTAGCAGGTAGAAATCCGGTTTTCAGGCCCTTGAAATTACAGTCTGGGGACCTTGGCCAGGATATGCGGCGGCGGCAGAAGGCGTATCCGCCGCGCAGTATTCATGCACCGGCGCGGCCCGCGGAGAAGCTGCCAGGCGGAAGCGCGGCCCCTAGGTCCGGGCCAGCGCCACAGATCCCCGGCGCTGTCGACGACAGGCGGCTTTCGGGTCTCCGCTCCCGGAGACGCGCCGGCGGAAGCGAGGAATCTCATAGGGAAACCGCGGTCGAGACCGACGCCGTTTTGACTTCCTCGGCGCTTACCTCGCATTCTCGTTGGGCGGAGAGGTAAATGCCTTCCGAGATCAACATGCAGTTGAGGGCTATTTGGGCCGTCGGCAGGAGGTCTACGCGCCCTTGCAGCGCGGCAATCCAATGCGATTGGGGATCGGCCCAGGTATCTTCCAACTGATGTACGAACTGTCGCCGGAAGCCATGAAGCCGCAAATCCGGGGTGCTGTCCAGGGCGAGATCGCCGTGGGTATGAAACCAGCCGAACGGTTCCAGGCGCACGCCTCCTCGATCGCCCAAGAGGAACGAACCTTCCAGACCATCGAGATGCATGGCCCAGGCTTCCGTGATGTCCAACGTAATGCCTCCCGCCAAACGCACCATGCCCATGGCCAGTTCTTCTACGTCGTAGCCGCTCTCTCGGCGCCGCTGCTCGTGCATAGGCAGTTTCTGATACGTTTGGCCTGAGATGCGGAGAGGATCCGGATTGTCCATCAACCAGAGCAATTGACAAATGTGGTACACCCCCATGTCGAAGAGCGCCCCGCCGCCGGAGTTGCGCTTCTGCACGAAAGTGGGTGACCCGTACCCGTCCACGTAGGGCCGTCCCATGCGCCGGAAGCCGGTGGAACGACCGTAGTAGATATCTCCCAACTGTCCGGCGTGGACGAGTTGGCGGGCGGCGATGGTTTCCGGCGTGAAATACAGTCGGTTCTGTATACACAGTTTGCGGTCTGCGGCTTCGGCGGCTAGCCACATGGTCTGCGCATCCACCCAACTGCCGGCCATCGGCTTTTCGCAGAACACATGTTTGCCGTGTTCCAACGCCGCGACCGTGACGGGCATATGAAAGTTGTTGTGCAAACAGACGTCTACGGCGGCAATGTCGTCGCGGGCGAGTAGTTCGCGAAAGTCCGTATACCGCGCGGCGACTCCATGTCGATCTGCTACCCTGTCCAACTCGATCGAGTCGATGTCGGCGAGGGCCACCAACTCGACATGGGCCTGGTCTGCGTAATGGGCAATATGGCTTTTGCCGATCTGACCGCAACCAATTACCCCCACGCGTACGGGATCCGGTCGAGTCGGCGTTGGTCGAGTCGGCATTGTCGGGTACCTCTTGGCTGGTGACTGACCGGCAAACGAGACGGCCGGCGTACGACAGGCCCCGGCAACCGCCGCCGAAGGGAAATTCCGCGGGCCGTTGTCCCGCCGGCACCTGACGCTGTGCGGATCCGAAGGCACCGGCACCGGCCGGTACTGTCGTCATGATACCAGCGAACCCGTGTCTCCCGACCTTACGCAGGGACGATCCCGCCGGGTGCAGTTCCAGCAGCCGCCGCCCACTCCCGCCGGCCAGCCGTCTCGGCTCCGGTCGATTGCCAACGGCGGAATCGGGATCGCTGCATTGGGCTCCGCAGAGGGCCTGGAGACTACGGGTCCGCCGGACCGCAAACACCGGCCTGGAGGCGCAGCACGCCCGGACACAGTTCCCAAGCCGCGGGAGGCTGGTTGCCGACCGGCAGCGTCAATACTCTCGTTGCATTTCGCCGACCGGGATTTCGATTAGGGTGTGGGCTTCCGTCCGCACGGCGTCGTGAAGGCGAGCGGCCAGTTCGTCTGCGGAAGCGGCACGGTAGCCGCGGGCTCCGAACGTGCGCGCGAGGGCGGCGAAGTCCGGGTTGTGCAGACGTGTGCCGATCACCCGTTCGTCGAATTGTTCGCGCTGGGCCCGCAGGACGTTGCCGTAGGCATGGTCGTTGAACACCAGCGCCACGGAGTGAATGCGATGTTGGACCGCCGTCGCCAGCCCATGGACGCCGTAGAGGAAGCCGCCGTCGCCCGTGATGGCCACCACCGGCCGGTCGGGACGAGCCAGCTTGGCTCCCAACGACATGGGATAGGCGGCGCCCAACGTGATCTGGGACGAAGACGTCAGGAACTGGCCGTCCGGGGGAATATTCAGATAGCCGCGGCTGTAGTAGCCCATCTGATTCATGCCCTGAACGAAGACGGTGTCGGCGGGCGCGGCGTTGCGGATGGCTTGCATGAACGCCCCCTGCGGTTGCAGCTGGGTCTCGGGCGCAAATCGTCTAGCCTTGATCATCTGCACCGCGGCCAAGTCCGCCGCGATGTCCGCCGCGGGCCGCAGGGCCTTGGGGACCAGCAACGGGTGGAGCGCCTCCAACGTCGTCAGGGCATCTCCTTGCAGATAGCGACAATCCGGTGGGAACCGTTCCGGATCCGGATCGTCGACATCGATCCGGATCACGGGCATCCGCAAACGGCTCAAGTCCTGACTCGTGCCGATCGCGATCAGCAGATCCCGTTGTGCGATCCACTCGCGCAGCGGCGGAAAACGCATTTCCGATATTCCCATCCCGAGCGGTTCGGTTTCCGACATGATGGATTTGCCCCGGCGGCTGGTCACCACCGGAATCTGCAGGGCATGGGCCAGTCGGCGGAACGACTTCACGGCGCCCGCCCGCAGGATACCGGAACCGACCCACAGCAAAGGGCGACGGGCCTGCCGGACTTGGGCCACGACGTCGGACAAGCCTGGCGCTGCCGGACGGGGCACCGCAGGCGCGGCGGCAGGCAGCGTTACGTGGTCGGAGGCTGCCAAAACGGACGAAGGCACCACCAGACCCACCGGCCGCGGCCGGCCGCTCGACATCTGACGCCAAGCCTCCTCCACCGCCGCCGGAATCTCGGCTACCGTTTCCACGTGGGCGGTCCATTTGGTCGTCGTGTCGAGTACCGTTTGCTCCAATTGCCGGGCCCGCAACACAGGATGGGAATTGAGGCTGGTAACGGCAAGCAGCGGTGTGGAATTGGCGAAAGCCGAGACCAAGCCGGCGCCTGCATACAACAGGCCCGGGCCTGGCACTACCAGGACTACGGCAGGATTGCCGGCGACCTGGGCATGGGCATCCGCCATAAAAGCGGCTTCCTGTTCATGCCGCACCGAGACATATCGAATGGACGCGTGTCTCCAAAGTGCGTCTACGGCCTCGTACTGGCCGGCGCCGGGAACGCCGAAGACCGTGTCGGCTCCCATGCGGGCCAAGGAATTCATCAAGGCCTGGCCGCCATTGAGATAGGGCATTGGGATCACTCTCCTGTAGCAGTTGCGGAAGCTGGAATATCCTGATTCGGGTTCCGGGCCAACTCTCCGCGTGTGTGGACATGATACGGGGTCGGCAGATGGGCGTCATGCGGCTTGAGGCTGCCCGAGGAAGCGTGCGACGATGTCGCGGCAGATCCGCACCGCGTACCCGAATTGCAGCGTAACGGTAGAGACTTGCAGCGGGTTTCGCCTCAGGGCGCTACAGCCTGCCGGCAGCCCATTGGACCGCGTCTCCACTGTACATCAGAGTCCGAAGCCGACGCGCAGAGTGCCGTCGTACTGCAGGCCTTTCGCACTCCAATACACTGCGGCGGTTCCCGCCGCGACAGAGGGCAGCTATAGGAACAGCCGTTCATGCCGGTGCGTTAGGACATTGTGGAGCGTGCGACCACCAAGCCCATACACGGCTTGCTCCATCCGAAAAAAGAGCCGAAGTGTGTCCTGACGTGACGGTACGCGCCAGTTCTTTTCCTGGTCCTCGCCGGACACGACATGCGGCTGGTCGGCCGTGGTCTCTGTCGAAGGTCGGTACCGCAGCGGCGCGCCACGGAGGCCTGCCGCAGTCGACGATGTCTCGATCCAGCTCCCAGAAGGATACTGCACAGTATCGACCTGCCCTGCGACAATTTCCGACTTTGCAATTGCCCTACGCAGATTGGACCAGCCGGCCCCCGGGAGTGACGACGTCCGGACACGCGAGGCGATGTGTTGCTCCAATGTGAAAGATCAAACCGTGCCGGTCTCCGGCACGGTTGCCGCCGCGGAGCTGGCGGTCGCCTTCAGCTCCAGGCCCGAGACGCGGCCGTCCAGTTTCACCGGCTGGGATCGCCGTCCGGAGGGTTACCGGCACTCACGCAGGGCTCCGGGGAAAGGCGTCTTATCGGTGCCTTTCGGCGCTCCTGGCAGAATGCTAGAATCACGAAGTCCTGCGCTGGTCATGTGTTTCGATGAAATACCGGATCCCGGCGGAGTTCCCTTGCGTTTAACCTAATCTACCTAATCTCTGGAGGCAATCGGCATGCGTATCGCCACCGTATCGCGAAGACAGTTTTTGAGGATTGCCGCGGGTGCAGCCGCGGGGGGTGTGCTGGCCGCCTGTGCGGTACCGACCGCGCCGGCCCGTGAAGGCTCCGAAGCCACCATCGAAATCGGGTTCGCTAGGCATGGCAACGAAACTTCTCAGGCAACGGAAGATGTTCTCGGCGGCCTGTTCCAGGATGCCAATCCCGGAATTGTCATTGACCCGATCGCCATTCCCTGGAGTGATTACAACACCAAGATTCCGATCGATATCGCAGGAGGCACTGCGCCTGACACCTTCGCCTGCCATCCGGCCCTGATGATCAATACCTACAACGCCAATGCCAGCGTCAACCTCAGCGACCGCATCGCCGCCGCCGAACCAGGCATCGACTACGCGGATATCTTGTACCATGGCGACGCCGAGTTTGAAGGCCACATTTACGGTCTGCCGCAAAAGTCCTGCACCCACCAGCTGCGCTACAACAAGGAACTCTTCGCGGAAGCCGGCCTGCCGCATCCGGGCGAACTGTACTGGGCCGGAGGCGCCGACAGTTGGAATTTCAACACCTTCATCGAGATCGGCAAACAGTTGACCCAGGATCTGGATGGCGACGGCGAGCCCGACCAGTATGCTTACGCGGGCTCCGGGGGTACCAACGTGCTGGCTTTGATCAGGGCTGCCGGTGGCGAGGTGTTCGACGATCTGGTGTCACAATGCATCATCAACGAGGCGGGGGGCGTGGCCGGGATCGAGTACATGGCCAGTCTCGTGCTCGAGCATGGCATTCAACCGCCCCCGGAAATGATGATCAACGAATTGGGCATCACCTTCGAAACCGGCCGCATGGCCATGGCGGGCGGCACCACGTGCGACAACGTCCAGTCTCTGCACCCGGACAAGCGGCTGCCGTTCGAGTGGGACTTCGTGATTCTGCCGGCTGGACCGGCGGGTTTCCGCTGCTGGGGCGATACGGATCAGATTGTCGTCTCTACCGCCAGTCCCCATCCGGACGCGGCTTTCGACTGGGCGGTCTTCCGCAGCAGCCTGGAGGCTTGGGAACAGGCGTACGACGGAGGCATGAAACTGGCCTTTACGGACGGTCCCACCCGCTGGTCCATCTTCGATTCTCCGGTCTTCACGGAGCCGATCGGCGAACTGGACATCGAGATGATCAAGGAAGGATATCGGAACACGATTCCGGATCCCTTCGTGCCCCGCAGCAAGGATCCCTATCGGGTGCTCTTCACGATCGTCACGACCGAAGTCGACAATGCGCTGCGGGGCACCAAAACCGCCCAGCAGGCGGCGGACGACATCTGCGCCTTGATTGAATCCGAGGACATTTTGCTTGTCTGAGGGCCGTCGTTCACTCCAGGTGATCGGCCGCCCTATTCCGACCCCCGGGCAGTACGCGGCCTGAATCCGGGTACTGCCCGTCGCATCTCCTATGACCACTGTCCCACCTTCCCGGGGACGGCTCTACTGGCGTCGTACGCTGGAAGGCTATCTTTTTATTTCACCCTGGATCATCGGGTTCGGCATATTCACGGCCGGCGCCTTGCTGGGATCGTTCGGCATCAGTCTGACCGAATGGAACATCATCGGAACCCGCACCTTCATCGGAGCCGAAAACTACGCCCGCATGCTCTCGGACCGCTTCTTCTGGCAGTCCTTGCGCGTCACGTTCCTCTATCTCTTCAATGTGCCGATGAACTTGGTCGCCGGCTTGTTGCTGGCGCTGCTGCTCAACCAGAAGATCCGAGGACTCGGCTTTTTTCGCACTGTCTTTTATCTGCCCAGCGTCACCGCCGGCGTGGCCGTGTCTCTGCTCTGGCTCTGGATCTTCAACCCCCGGTTCGGGATCATCAACGTCCTGCTGGACATGATCCACATCGACGGACCGGCCTGGCTGGGCAGCGAGACGTGGGCTTTGCCGGCTCTGATCATAATGAGTATTTGGGGCGTGGGCGGCAGCATGTTGATCTACCTGGCCGCCCTCCAGGGCATTCCCACCGCCCTCTACGAAGCGGCTACGCTCGACGGCGCCACCCAGTTGCGCAAATTCATCTACATCACGATACCCATGATCAGTCCCGTGCTGCTGCTCAATCTGATCATGGGCATCATTGGTTCGTTTCAGGTCTTCACCCAAGCCTTCATCATGACCAACGGGGGGCCCAACTACGCCACGTTGTTCTACGTACTCTATCTCTACCAGCACGCCTTTCAGTGGTTCAACATGGGCTATGCCTCGGCGCTCGCCTGGATCTTGTTCGTCGTCATTCTGGGTTGTACCGTGCTGATTCTGCGCATGTCCCGGGACTGGGTCTACTATGAGGACTGAGGCGCGACCCTCGGCTCCCGACAGGCCGGGAGAGAACTCCGAGACATGAGCATGCAGGTTGCCACGGCGTCCGGCATGGCGTCACGCTCCTGGGGCGCGCTGCTGCACAAAGTCTTTGTCTACGGTACGCTGGTCACGTGCAGCTTGGTGGTCATGATGCCGTTTTTCTGGATGATCACGACTTCGTTGAAGGCGTCCGGCACCGAGTTCACGTTTCCCATCGAGTGGTTGCCCAATCCGCCGCGTTGGCGAAACTACCGGGACGGCTGGACCGTCATGCCCTTCAATCTGTGGGCTTTCAACTCGACGCGCATTACGGTCTTGGCCATCGTCGGCTCCCTCTGCTCCAGCGCCGTCGTCGGCTTCGGCTTCGGGCGCATTCGCTTCCCAGGGCGCGACGCGCTCTTTCTACTGGTACTGGCGACCATGATGCTGCCCTATCCTTCGGTCATCGTGCCGCTGTTCCTGCTGTTCAAGCAGATAGGCTGGATCGACACCATCCTGCCCATTACGGTACCCACGTTCTTCGGCGCCAACGCCTTCTTCATTTTTCTGCTGCGTCAGTTCTTCAAGACCTTGCCTCTCGATCTGGACGATGCGGCCCGCGTGGACGGCTGCAACACGCTGCAGGTCTTCCTGCGGATCAGCCTGCCCCTAATCCGGCCGGCTCTCGGCATCATCTTCGTGTTTGCCTTTATGCACAACTGGAACGACTTCCTCGGACCCCTGATCTTTCTTTCCGACAACGACAAGTACACCCTGGCGCTCGGCCTGCGCTTCTTCCAAGGACAATATCGGGTGGAGTGGGCCTTGCTGATGGCCGTCTCGCTCATAATTCTGATGCCCAATCTGGTCCTCTTCTTCCTGGCCCAGAAGTACTACATCCAGGGCATCGTGGTCAGCGGGGTCAAGGGTTGAGGCGAGTTTCGAGTCCAACGCTCTGCGCATTCGCCGGACTGCATTGGAATTCCGAATTGTCGTCGCGAGTTCTTTGAAGACGCGTCCGCGGACTTTGGCCGCAGGACATCGCGGCCTGCGTGGAGACGGTATGAGGTGAGATCCGTGTTCTGTTGCCTTTGCCGCGAGACTGCCAAGCGACGGGAAGGTCTCCCTATCGGGCCCGATTCACGATGGGGACTATCCATTGCTACGTGTCCCATCGCCACCGAGCGCAAGACACGCTTGCGAGCGCGCGCCTCCACGGCCCTTGCCACGCGCAGCTGTCTCGTCTGCCACCCGCGTTCCGACAAGGCTGCGGTCGTCACCTGAGCTGCTTCTCCGAGTTGTCGAACCGTGTGTCCGATTGGGTAGGGGGCAGTTTGAGAGCAGGGAGGCGAAGACCTGACCCCATGTTGGTATGTGTGGGTCCAGCCTTGGAAATTGCAGTGGATACTCTCGACCGGAAATGGTAAAAGAGCATATTGCAGGATTACCCAGGATGTCATGGTTCCGGCAGCTCCCAAATGATGCGGAGATATGGCAATGGACACGATTACTCTCGAAAATTTCCGGTGTTTCCGCGAGAAACAGACCGTTCGCATAGCTCCCTTGACTCTGCTTGTGGGCGAAAACAGTACTGGAAAGACCTCTTTCATGGCTGCTGTCCGGGCAATTTGGGATACCGCCTACAGGCACCAAGTTCCAGATTTCAAAGAAGATCCCTATGACCTCGGCAGTTTTCATGAAATCGCTCACCATCGCGGTGTAAGAGGGGACCAGGCAGACACGTTCAGCCTAGGGTTTGTGGCTTCTCGCTTCGAGACGGCGAGACATACCACCCGCCAGGACGAACCGCTTTGCTTCCGGGCAACTTTCGGAAAACACGGCACTGAGCCGATTCCCGTGCAGCGCTACTTTGCCTATGAAGACGTATGGATCAAAGAGGTCTTTGCAGAAGAGCCGCCGTGGAAGTTGTCTGTGGGCATAGGACAGGATGTCTGGCAACTCCAAGACGAGGAGGGAGCCTTGGGCCGTCTTCCGCCCTCGACAAGGTTGCAGATAGCGACTCTGCGCGCCAGAGACAGCGAATTTGTTCCCTGGAAAGGTTCTAAGGCGCTTACCCCAGACGACAGACGACGCATTGAAGAATTTGTTCTGGAGGTTGGATTCTCGTCTTCCTCTGCCGAGAAAAGACCCTTTGCAGGCGCTCCTGTCCGTTCCCAACCGCGTCGTACCTATGATCCTGCCCGTGTGACGCCCGACTCCGAAGGCGACTACGTACCTATGTATCTCGCCAGCATGTTTTTTCGTGATCCAGACAGATGGAAATGCCTACAGGACGCTCTTGAAAGCTTTGGGCGCTCTGCAGGACTGTTTGACGAAATCGTCGTCAAACAATTGGGGAAAAGAGACAGCGAACCCTTTCAATTGCAGGTAAGAAAATTCGGCAGCAAACTGAAAGGGCCTCGCCGCAACTTGATGGATGTCGGTTACGGCGTCAGCCAAATACTACCTCTGATTACCGAATTGCTGCGCCAGAGCGCCCCCTCCATATTCCTGTTGCAGCAACCGGAAGTTCATCTTCACCCCAGCGCCCAAGCTGCATTGGGAAGTCTGTTCTGCCAAGTTGCCGCTCCGGATCGCCAGTTGATTGTCGAGACCCACAGCGCTCATCTCATGGATCGGGTTCGCATGGATGTTCGTGACGGCAACGTACAGCTGAATCCCTCCGATGTTTCGATACTGTTTTTTGAACTCGACAACTTGGAAGTTCGTATTCATCCGCTCCGAATCGACAATCAGGGAAACATCCTGGGGGCTCCGCACAGCTACCGCAGATTTTTCATGGAAGAAACACGACGGTCTTTGGGAATTTGAGAGATGTGCGCAATCGTGGATGCCAATGTCGTGGACGAGGTGTTTGGCGAGAAACGACCGCCGGCGGGAGAAAAATTCTTCGACTGGCTCACTGTAGGAAATGGCCGCCTGGTAGTGGGCGGCAGATTGCTCGAGGAGCTTGACCGGAGTTCGGAGGAATTCAAAAATATGGAGACAGGAGACTACGCTTGCCGGGAGAATGAGGATCATTGACCCAAGCGAGATCCATGCCAGGACACAGGAACTGCAGAATGAAGGCAAGTGCGCTTCAAACGATCTTCATGTGCTTGCCTTGGCGCAGGCCAGTGGAGCCCGTTTGTTGTACTCGAACGATCGAGCCTTGCAACGGGATTTCAAGAACAAGAACCTGATCGATCGACCCCGTGGGAAAGTCTACTCGACGCTCTGGTACCTGAGCGTCGAAGACAACCACAAACGATTGTTGCGGAACGAAGATCTGTGTCCTGCATGGCAGTGATCATGCTGCCGAAACAGCAGGTGCATATGGAAAATTCTCCCGGGAATCGTGGCTTGCCGGTTCTTGCGCTTTGCAGTGTCCTTGTAGGTATCCGTCCGTCGTCTCCGTAGGAACGAGGCCCACAGGCAGAAGCCGGGAAATAGCTGGGGGCCTCAGTACAGGGCTGTTGTGCCGAGGCCAGCGGCACGAGAAAGGGGGAGGCCGCGGGATTGCCATTGGGCCGCTCACGCGGAAGCCGGCAGCCGCCGGCAAGTCCAATCTGCACACCACACGGGACAACGGCCCATGAACGTCCCTACAGCGAACAGGGACATGGATCGGACAGGACTCGAACCTGTAACCAAGGAGTTATGAGCTCCCTGCTCTGCCATTGAGCTACCGATCCGAACAAGCGGGTAGCGGGAATCGAACCCGCACCTTCTGCTTGGAAGGCAGAGGCTCTGCCGTTGAGCTATACCCGCCGGCAGCCGCCGGTCGAGATGCTCGACCGGGGACCAGTCGGGGAGAAAGGATTTGAACCTTCGACCCCAGCGTCCCAAACGCTGTGCGCTAACCGGGCTGCGCTACTCCCCGACAACCAGTGCAGCGGACATTATACTGCATGGTCCTTGCGCTTTGGTCCGAGATTTCCCGCCTCCCCGGCTTGCGGACCCCTTATAATGCCCTCTTGTACCGACGGCGTCCCTGCCTAGGGACGCGGCGCGCCGCCACCAGACGGAAATGCACGGACACTCGCTGGAACTGCTGGAATATCCCAAAGTCTTGGAACAGTTGGCGCAGCATTGCGCCTTTCAGGGCGGCAGGGCACGGTCAAGGCGCCTCCAGCCCAGTACGGACCTGTCCACGATCCAGGCCGATCTCGACCTGACCGAAGAGGCCTATGCCTTTCTGGCCCAACAGCCGGACCCCAGTTTCGGCGGCGTCAAAGACGTTACGGGACTCGCAGCCCGCGCGACCCGCCGCGTCCAGTTGCAGCCTCCGGAGCTGTACGCCGTCCACCTGTTGCTGGACAGGACCCTGACGCTGCAGCGCACCTTCACCAAACCGGCCGAAACCTATCCTGGCCTGGCGCGGCTGGCGGCTCTGCTGCAGCCCTGCCGAGAGTTGTCTGCGGAAATTGTCCGCTGCGTCCACGAACGCGGAGAGGTCAAGAGTCAAGCCAGTGCGGCGTTGGATCGAATCCGCTCTGATCTGCGTCGCGAGCAGGAGCGGCTGGTGCGGCTGCTGGGAAAGTTGACGTCCAATCCGAATCTCAAGCCTTATCTGCAAGACGATCTGGTCACCCAACGCCAAGGCCGTTACGTGGTCCCCGTTCGCACCGAATACAAAAGCAAACTGCCGGGCATCGTACACGACCAGTCGACCAGCGGGGCCACCACTTTCATCGAGCCGTTGGGCGTTGTGGACCAAAACAACGCAGTCCGTGCCCTCGAATTGGCAGAGCGCAAAGAAGTGGGACGTATTCTCGGCCTGCTTTCCGAGGCCGTGGCCGCTGCCCACACCGAGATCGAACTCAATGTTTCTGTCCTTAGCGATCTGGACTTCGTATTGGCCAAAGCCCGTTATGCCTACGCCGTGGGCGGCATACGCCCCGAAATGGTGGAGCCAAGGCCCCGCCGTATGGGAGGGGACGTCGCCGGCGGCGACGCCCGGCAGCCCTGGCACCCTGGTTCCCGCATCTGGTTACGGCAAGCCCGTCACCCGCTGCTGTCCGTAGAAGAGGCGGTACCCCTCGACTTCGAACTGGGGCCGGAGCCCGGTCCCACGGGAGGGCCGCCGTGCCAAGTGGTGGTCATTACAGGGCCCAACACCGGCGGCAAGACCGTGTCCTTGAAGACCGTAGGTCTGATGACGCTCATGGCGCAGGCCGGCTTGCTGATTCCCGCCGGATCCGGCAGTCGTCTTTCGGTCTTCGACAACGTGTACGCGGATATCGGGGACGAGCAGAGCATCGAGCAAAGCCTCAGCACCTTCAGCAGTCACCTGACCAACATTGTCGCCATCTTGGCCGAGGCTACGGCTTCCAGCTTGGTCATTCTGGACGAAGTCGGAGCCGGTACCGATCCCGAAGAGGGATCTGCCTTGGCGGCGGCTTTGCTGGAGCATCTGCGGCGGCGCGGCGTAACCACGCTGGCTTCCACGCACTACAGCGAAATCAAACTGTATGCGCACAGTACGGTCGGGGTCTGCAACGCGGCGATGGAATTCGACGTGGAAACTCTGCAGCCCACCTACAAGCTGCAGATGGGCCTGCCGGGTCAATCCAACGCCCTGACCATCGCGCGGCACCTGGGCCTGTCCGAAACCGTGATCGGTCTGGCGGAGGCCAACGTCAAGGCCGACGTGTCGGATGCCAACTCCATGTTGGAAGACATTCGGCTGGCTCGGCAGCAGGCCCGACAGCTGCAAGACGAAGCCCGCCAGGCAAGGCGGAAGGCCCAGCAGACCCAAAACGAGTTGGCGGAGCGACTGGCACGGGTGGAAGACGAACGCCAGTCGATCCTGGCCGCCGCCCATGCGGATATGACCAAGCAGATGGCGCGGACCCGACGGAAACTCAAGGATTTGCGCAAGCAGGCCGCGGCGGACTTCGCTACCGAGACGCGTGTGCAAAAACAGCGTACCGTGGATGCGGCGCAGGCGCGTCTGGCGGCCATGGCCGCCGAGTTGCCGGCGGTTCCCCAGGAAACGGTCGCCGATGCACAGTCTGCCTTGGCGGGAACTATATCCAGGGGAGATACGGTATGGATCAGTACGCTGCAGGCCACCGGCACGGTACTCTCGGAACCGGTATCGGGTCAGCCGGTGGCGGTACAGGTCGGCCAGATGCATCTCAAGACCAGCTTGGAGTCGTTGGAATTGCGCCAGAAGGCGGCCCAGGCGAAAGTAAAGATCAACTTCACGCAGGCGCCCCGCTCGGAGATCTCGATAGAGCTGGATATACGGGGAGCCCGCGTGGAACCGGGGATGGCCCAGGTGGATAGATATTTGCAGGAAGCGTACCTCAGCCGCATGCCCTGGGTCCGCATCATTCATGGTAAAGGTACCGGCCAGCTGCGGACCGCCGTGCGCCAGCTGATGAGCCGGCATCCGCATGTGGCCGAGACCCGGCCCGGCGCTTCGGGAGAAGGCGGCGAAGGCGTCACGGTAGCCACGCTGGACTATGACTGAGTTGACCCGGGTCCAAAGGCGGCACCCGCCCCGCATTCCGTGGCGAAGAGTGTTGGCCGAGGCCGTTTGGGGCTTCAGCCTGCTGTTGGCCTTCTATGTAGGCGTGGTCCTGCAGTTCATCGGCTGAGTACTCGAGTACTGTTTCCCAGGAAACCGATCGCAGATGTCCGACGCAACCGCAAAGTCCGCCAGCGTACGCGAGCACCGGGCGCAGGCCGAGCGTTACGGGGCGATTTCCATCGCCGTCATCACGGTCAGCGACACCCGCACTCCCGACACGGACCGCAGCGGGCAACTGATCCGACGATTGTCCGAAGCCGCTGGCCACCAGATCATGGGGTATGACCTGGTCAAAGACGAACCAGACCAGATCCTCCGGTCCCTGGAAGCCTTCGGCGCGTCCGCGGCGCAGGCCATTCTCACCAACGGCGGTACCGGCATCAGCCGGCGAGATCAGACTTGCGACCTGGTTGCAGGCCTATTGGACAAGACGTTGCCGGGCTACGGCGAGTTGTTTCGGATGTTGAGTTTCGCCGAGGTGGGGGCCGCGGCCCAGCTGTCTCGGGCTGTGGCCGGCATCTACCGCGGCAAAGCCGTCTACTGCATGCCCGGTTCCTCCAATGCGGTCCAGTTGGCTATGCAGAAGTTGATTCTTCCGGAGTTGCGGCATCTGGTCTCGGAACTCCGTCGTTGAGCTCGGCGGTGGTTCTGCAGGGCAGGCCGTACACGTTGCTCACGATATAGAGGGGACGGCCTTTGACTTCGTCGTAGATACGTCCGAGATAGGCCCCTATGATGCCGACGCTGATCAACTGCACCCCGCCCAGCAGCAGCACACTGACCAAGGTGGTGGCCTGTCCCTCCAAGATGTTGTTGTTCCCGGACAGGCGCAGGCCGATGGCCAGGACGGCGCCGAACAGGGCTACCACGGACAGAAAGAAACCCAGATAACTGGCCATGTACAAGGGTTGGTAGCTGAAGCTGGTGACCGCGTCCAGGGCGTAGCGCAGCATCATGCGCAAGGGATACTTAGTCTCGCCGGCGTAGCGTCTGGGTCTCTCGAAGTAAATCCCCTTCTGCCGGAACCCGATCCAAGTGCTCAGGCCTCTGAGAAAGCGATGGTGTTCGCGCATGAGGCGCATTTCCTGCACCATGCGTTTGTCCATGAGCCGGAATTCACCAGTGTCCAACGGAATGTCCACCTGCATCAACGAGCGCATGAGCCGGTAGAAAAGTCGAGAGGTCGCTTTCTTGAAGAAAGTCTCGCCGCGGCGGGCTTCGCGCACGGCATAGACCATGTGAAAGCCCTGCTGCCACTCCTGGATCATGGTCCGCATCAGTTCCGGCGGATCCTGCAGATCCGCGTCCATGATGATCACGGCTTCGCCTTGCGCGTAGTCTAGACCGGCACTGATGGCGATTTGCTGTCCGTAGTTCCGGCTGAGATCGACGATCTTGACGCGTTCGTCCTGCTGATGCAGCGACCGCAGCATTTCCATAGTGCGGTCGCTGCTGCCGTCGTTGACGCAGATCAGTTCCCAGGTGGCGCCGATTTCCGTCGACAGCCGATTCCAAGTCTCGGTCAGTCTGGCGTACAGCTCCTCTATCGTTTCTTCTTCGTTGCAGAATGGTATGACCACCGACAGAAACATGGAGAAAGACCTACAATTCACAAAGCGAACGGACAAGATGGCAGGCAGCCCGTCTATTGTAGAGACAAGATCGGAATGACTGCAACCGTCTCGGGCATTTTGTCCATCGTAGCCTACACTTAG
>DAOUKB010000006.1:0-35669 GCA_034421855.1 Anaerolineales bacterium | reverse complement strand
GTCTTCCAAGTCCGACATCGGAAGCTCGGCGGCATACCGGAGGGCTGCGGTGGCAGCGGCCCAAAGCGGGTAAGCTGGATAATGAAGTCGCCGGCGTGCACCCCGCCGCGCCGTGACGGCGTCACCAAGCCATAGAGAGGGAGACACGGAGTGCCAGGGGCGATACAGGCACTCTCTGCTCCATGCTCTATCCTGTCCAGAAGCTCCGCGGCCGGATCTGAGAGTATGGACGCCTATCGAGGGCGAGGGCGACGAGCACGTCGGTGTCCAGAAGTATCATCGGAGGTGCTTTTGCGCCAGCGCTTCGTAACGCGGGTCGTTGCGCTCGGCTGCCCGAATTGGCCTCGCCACCGCGCGGCGAAGGACGCAGCCTGCTCTCCTACCACTTCTCTGAGAGACTGCTCGATGAGCGAGGACAGCGAAACTCCGCGGGCGCGTGCGTACCTCTTGGCGATCGGGAGCAACTCAGCGTCCATGGGAATGGTAAGTTTTTGCTTCATTGCGCAAACTGCCTCCAGCTACATACATGCCCTGGCCTTGGTAATATTACGTACAATTCGGTCGCAGTCCTGGGATTCGTGGGTTGGACTCGATGAAACCGGGCCCCGACCGTGTCCGTACCGGGCAACTGCCCCTTAACAGTTCGCCGTACAGGACCCATGGGTGGTTTTCGTACCCGTCCTGACGGCCGTTTGGGATCATGCAATCCATGCTCCACGTACCAGATATGCAATTGCCCGTCGTAAGACCGCGGCAACGCAAAATCGAGTACAGCCCCCAGTCGAGCGGCATGCCTTCTGCACTTTGTCCCGTGGTCGTCTGCCCATAGATCGAGCTTCGGTGAGCCCGGCCTCGCGTACATTCCGGAACGACGGGGGCTTGCCCGGCAAGGTAGGTGTCGTGCAAAGGGTCGGCTTCGGGTTCCGTATTCCGGTCGCCTCGGGATGAAGCCAGGATGGACTGCTTCGCTGCTCTCGGCAGGTCTCCGGGACAGTCCAAGTCGTCACAGCACGCAAGAGGGGAATGCGGCGCGCTCGGCACCCGACGCGATGAGACGTAGAACTCCAGAGAGTGTACGGCTATAGCGTCCCACCGCTCTCGTACCGCCGCCAGTGCCGGATCGTGTCCCGGTCGTTGCGGAATTCCAGGTTGCAGTGCGACAATGGGTCGAGAGTAGATTCGGGAATACAATGGGTAGACGGAAACCGGACAGTCGAGCCGGCAAGTACGCGGGGCAAGTACAGACGGAGACGCTGCGACGACCCTGCGGCGCGGCCGTATTCCGCCTATACCGAGACCTTGCCCATCGCTTACGCATGCGGGCGCGTCAGGGCCGGTCGGCCTTGTCGCTGCTCGGTCCCGGACAGCCGGTTTCAGAGGTTCCCTGTCGCCCAGGAATTTTGCCATGACTCAAGCCCCGACTCGTTACGCCCTGGTTGGTACCGGAGGCCGCGGCCTCATGTATGTCGACGCCATATGCGGGACGTTCGCCGCCCACGCCGAGCTGGTGGGGCTGTGCGATCTGAGCGCTTCCCGCATGGCCTACTACAACGAACTCGTAACAGACCGATACGACAAGACGCCGGTAGCGACGTACGCCGCTGCGGAATTCGATCGCATGGTGGCGGAAACCAAGCCGGACGTCGTGATCGTGACCAGCATGGACAGTACGCATCATCAATACATCGTGCGGGCTATGGAACTGGGCTGCGACGCCGTCACGGAAAAGCCCATGACGATCGATGCGCCAAAAACGCAGGCCATTGTGGATGCCATAGCCCGTACCGGACGCAAGCTGCGGGTGGCGTTCAACTATCGCTATGCGCCTATGGCCACCAAGTTGCGCGAACTGATCATGAACGGGGCCGTCGGCAAGCCGCTGCATGTGGATTTTTCCTGGGTATTGGACACCAGTCACGGCGCGGACTACTTCCGCCGGTGGCATCGGGAAAAGGACAAGTCCGGCGGCTTGCTGGTCCACAAATCCACGCATCACTTCGACCTCGTCAACTGGTGGCTCGCCTCTTTCCCGGAGGAGGTGTTCGCCATGGGCAATCTGGGCTTCTACGGTCGCGCAAACGCGCTGGCCCGGGGCGAGGTCTACGCGTACGACCGCTACACGGGCGCCACGGCGGCGGCAGACGATCCCTTTGCGCTTGCATTGGACCAAAACGAGCATTTGACCAAGCTGTACCTGAATGCGGAAGCGGACTCCGGCTACATTCGGGACCGCAACGTCTTCGGCGACGACATTTCGGCCGAAGACGTCATGTCGGTTACGGCCCGGTACCGTAACGGAGCCTTGCTGACCTATTCCCTCATCGCCTTTGCCCCGTGGGAAGGCTACCGGGTCGCCATTACCGGCGACCGCGGCCGCGTGGAGATGGATGTCAGCGAAACCATAGGCCGGACTTTCGTGGCCGGTGCGGAGGAAACTCTCGAGGACATGGCGGCCGCGCGCAAAGCCATGGGCCGGAAGGAGATCCGGCTGTATCCCATGATGGGCGTGCCGCGCCAGGTGGACTTTGCCGAAGGCGTAGGGGGGCACGGCGGGGGAGACACCGTCATGCTGGAGCAGATCTTCGCTCCGGACCCGCCGGCAGACCCTTTTCGGCGCAGCGCCAGCCATAGAGACGGCGCCGCTTCCATTCTGCTGGGCATCGCAGCCAACGAATCCATGGCGACAGGCCGTCTGGTCCGCCCTGCGGACCTCGTGGCCCTCTAATCCCAGCGCGGCGCGGCCGCTGCATCCACCGCAGGAGACGCTTCAGACCTAGATGGCCCTCAAACACCTGCCGGAAGACCGGTACTTCGATCCTGCCCACCGCGACGTAGCCTTGCAGCTGTATCGGCAAGTCAAGGACCTGCCCTTGGTCTGTCCGCATGGACATGTGGACCCGGCCCTGTTTGCGGATCCGCAGGCCCGCTTCGGCAATCCGGCAGAGTTGCTGATTATCCCGGATCACTATGTGTTTCGCCTGCTCTATTCCCAGGGAGTGTCCATGGAAGCCATGGGCATTCCCCGCGCGGACGGCGGCGCAGTGGAGACGGATCCCCGTCGGATCTGGCAGACGTTCGCGGATCATTACTACCTCTTTCGCGGTACCCCCACCGGCATGTGGCTGGATCAGGAGCTGGTTCAGATCTTCGGTATCGAGGAAAAACTGACGGGAGCCTCTGCCGCTGCCGTCTACGATCAGCTGGAAGCGGCTTTGGCGCGTCCCGAATTCTCGCCCCGGCTGCTCTTCGAACAGTTCAACATCGAAGTCTTGGCGACCACGGACCCGGCGACTTCCGATCTGGCGGCCCATCGGGCCATCCGGAATTCGGATTGGGGCGGACGGGTCGTGCCCACGTTCCGCCCCGATCAGGTGGTGAATCTGGCCCTGCCTACTTGGCGCACCCATATCGACGAACTGAGTGCGGTTTCCGGTATCGACATCACCGACTACCGTAGGTTCATAGAGGCCTTGGAGGTGCAACGGACACGCTTCCGGGAACTGGGCGCCACGGCTACGGATCACGCGGCCTTGACGCCGCGCACCGGCTCTCTGTCCGACCTCGAAGTCGATCGTATCTTCGACAACGCCTTGGCCCAAGGCGGATCGGCAGAAGACGAGCCGGCCTTCACGGCCCATATGTTGATGGAACTGGCCCGCATGAGCGTCGACGACGGCCTGGTCATGCAGTTGCATCCCGGTTCCTTCCGCAACCACAACGACTGGCTGTTCACCCGGTACGGTACCGACATGGGGGCAGACATTCCCGTAGCCACGGAATTCACGCGCAACCTGCAACCTCTGCTGAACCGATACGGCAACTCCGCCCGCTTCCGGCTCATAGTCTTCATGTTGGACGAATCCACCCTCTCGCGGGAATTGGCTCCCTTGGCCGGCCACTATCCGGCCATGCGGCTGGGTCCTCCCTGGTGGTTCTTCGACAGCTGGCACGGCATGACGCGGTTTCGGGAACTGGTGCATGAAACCTGCGGTCTCTACAACACCTGTGGCTTCAACGACGACACCCGAGCCTACGCCTCCATTCCCATCCGCCATGATCTGGCGCGGCGCGTGGATGCCAACTGGATTGCGGACCTGCTGGTGCGCCATGTCATAGACGAAGAGGACGCGGCGGCCATGATGCAGGCGGCAAGTCACGATCTGGCTGTCGCCGCCTACAATCTCTGACTCCCGGTTCTGCCGTTGCCTGTCTGGACGTTCCGTCTTGGGCCTCCATGCGGGATGCGGAGATTGCTGCAGGCTGGGCATTGGAATCGACCCCTAGGCGCAAAACCTCCGCACTGCCGCGCTCCGAGGCGCCGCTCCGGAAGCTCGATCCTGTCGGGTCGAATCCCGTCCCGTCTTCCTTGACTTCCCGCGCTCCGTCTTCGCCCCGGCGCCGGGCCAAGGCTTCTGGGGCGCCGCGCCGGCGAAATCCCTAGCGTCACGGCTTTGGCCGACTGCTCCGGACTGCCCGACGCTCCTGGGAGACGGCACGCGTCGGGCCTGGCATTGCGCTTCGGGATGATGATGCGCGGCCGGCCGGAGCGGGAGCTGCCGCCCGCGGCGGTATGCGGGGTCGATCCGTAGCCGAATCATCCAGGATTTGACATTCTGCGCGGGTGAGCAATAGAATTGATATGAAAAATTCATATCAATTCTGCAGTGGGAGCCGATGATGCATATTCGATGGTTCGCCTTGGGCTGCAAGACTACGCGCCCCGTATGGGGACTGACGCTGGCGGCAGCATTCTTGTGGGCCGCCGGCGCGTGCACGGACTATACGCCGCCACTGGAGGAAGACCGCGTGCTCGTGATCTATGCCGGCCGCAACGAAAATCTGGTCGGACCGCTGCTGGACCAATTCGCCGAGGAGACCGGCATCGAGGTACGGGTCCGGTACGGCAACACGGCGGGTCTGGCCGCCACCATTTTGGAAGAAGGAGACAATTCCCCGGCAGACGTCTATTACGGACAGGATGCCGGCGCCTTGGGGGCTCTGGCGCGCGCGGGACGGTTCCGTGAATTGCCGGCGGACGTGGTGTCGCTGTTGCGCCCGGACTATGTCAGTGACGACAATTCTTGGGTCGGCACTAGTCTACGGGCGCGGGTACTGGTCTACAACACCGACGAACTGACCGCCGCGGATCTGCCTGACGACATCTGGGACCTGACCGCGGAGGAGTGGCACGGCCGCGTGGGCTGGGCGCCGACCAACGGCAGTTTTCAGGCTTTCGTTACTGCTCTGCGGGTGCTGCAAGGAGAAGAGCGGGCCCAGGCTTGGCTGGAAGCCATGATGGCCAACGACGTGCAGGTGTATCCTAAAAACACGCCCATTGTAGCTGCGACCGGAGCCGGGGAAATCTCGGTCGGCTTGGTGAATCACTATTATCTGCTGCGCTTCAAGACGGAAGACCCGGATTTTCCGGCCGCGAACCACCACTTCCGCAATGCCGGTCCCGGTTCCATGGTCAATGTCGCGGGTACGGGGATCGTGAACAGCTGTGCCAACTGCGACGAAGCGGAAGAATTCGTCCGCTTTCTGCTGTCCGAAGCGGCCCAGACCTACTTTCTAGAGACTACCCACGAGTACCCCGTGATCGCAGGAGATTTCGAATTCCAGAGCGCCGCGGTGTCTCTGGACGACTTTGACACTCCCGATATCGACCTCAACGATCTGGAGGCCCTGGACGAAACCCTGACGCTGCTGCGGGAGGTGGGAGCCTTGGAGTAGTCCCTGTCGTCGCGCGCTGCGGAGGGCCGGGGCTACAGGCTCCGGCCTTCTGGTTGCCGACGCCGCTTGGGACCGGATGAAAGTTGCCGAAGACGTCGCCGGGCCGACTGTTGCCGATGCACCCGGGGCGGCGCGGGAACATGTGGGCGTGCGGAAGGGCAATCGCCAAGGACTTTCCAGTATCCTGTGGCACGGGTGCTGCAAGGCGCAATGGATTGCTTGTTTCCCGTCCCGATGCGGCTGCCACGGCAGCCGTCGGCGCGATTCCGGTCAGAGCACGACGCCCTCTCTTCACCGGCGCGGAATGCACCGGTGTTCGCCTTCCGTACGCAGCCGCCGGAGACCGTCATGGATCGGAGACGATATTGTGGGGCTGACGACTTTGGTCCTGCTCCTGCGATCCGCCCGGGAATCATCCAGACTGCACAGTGACGGCAGAGGACGCTGCTAAGCCGCCGATGCCAGCCGGACAATGCGGCGGCGCCGACCGTCTCCTTGGCAATTTATGTGAGAAACCTACAGAAAAGGATATATACTTTTTCGCGGGACGTTGCGTCCCGCTGGTATGACCATCCTCACTCGTTCTGTTCTGTACCGCTATCTGCAGACGCGGGCCGGTACGCAGAGACCCCCCTGGTTGCTGTTGTTGGTCTGTGCGATCGTGAGCCTGGTCCTGCTCTGGCCCCTGTTTTATCTAGTCGTCCGCGCCGGCGAGGTCGACTTCGCTACCTTGCGCAGCCTGCTGTCTGGACGTACGGCTCTCATTCTGGCCCGGAGTCTGTGGCTAGTGTTCGCCGTCAATGTCGGAGCTTGGCTGCTGGCTCTGCCGCTGGCTTGGATTCTGGTATACGGCGACATTCGACATCGCCGCCTCTGGACTGTGCTGGTGGCCACGCCGCTGGTCGTGCCCAGCTACATCGGAGCCTATGTCCTGGTGGCCATGTATGGGCCGCGGGGCCTGTTGCAACAGTGGCTGGAACCCTTGGGCGTGGAACGCATACCCTCCCTGTACGGCTTTCCCGGAGCCTTCGTCGCCTTGGTGCTCTTCACCTATCCCTATCTCTTTCTCAGCGTCCGCTCCGCGATGCTGCGCGTAGATCAGTCGTGGATTGATGCGGCCCGCACTCTGGGCTACGGCAAGCGACAAACTTTTCGGCATGTGCTGTTGCCGGCCGTGCGGCCGGCGTTGGCCGCGGGATCCGTGCTGGTCGGTCTGTATGTCCTGAGCGACTTCGGGGCGGTTTCGCTGCTGCGTTACACCACCTTCACCCGGGCCATCTATGTCTGGTATCAGTCCAGTCTGGATATGCGGCCCGCCGCGTTGCTGACTCTGCTCCTGGTCTGTCTCACCGTGGGGCTGCTGGTAGTGGAACTGGGTCTGCGGGGCAGATACCGGATGCGCCGCACGCATGCGGGCAGTACCCGCACCCCGAACGTCGTGCCGCTGGGCAAGCTGCGGTATCCTGCCTACCTGCTGTTGGGCAGTGTCGTTTTTATGGGCCTGGCAAATCCCATTCTGGTGTCGCTGCTGTGGCTGTTTCGCGGCATCGCGGCCGGCGAGACTTTCCAGCCCGTGCTGCAAGCCGTCGGCCACAGCCTGTTCGCCGCGCTGCTGGCCGCCGTGGTGGCCGTGCTGCTGGCTTTGCCGCTGGGATATGTAGCGGAGCGGTTTCCCTCGCTGTATTCCCGTCTGACGGCCAGTTCCGCATACATCGGCTTTGGCATGCCCGGCATCGCCGTCGCCCTCAGTCTGGTTTTCTTCGGCGCGCGCCACGCGCCTTGGGTCTATCAGACCTTGTTTCTGTTGACGATGGGCTACATGGTGCGCTTCGCCGCGTTGGCCGTGGGTCCCATTCGGGCCCAACTGGCGCAAACGAACCCGCGCGTGGAAGAAGCCGGTCGGCTGCTGGGTTTCGGGACGGCGGGCGTCTTGGCCCGGGTTACGGTCCCGGCGTTGCGGGGCAGCATACTGACCGGTGCGGCTTTGGTGTATTTGACCACCATGAAAGAACTGCCGGTGACGCTCGTCCTGAGTCCGACCGGCTTTGCGACCCTGGCCACTCGCATCTGGTCTGCGACGGAAGAAGCCTTTTTTGCCCGCGCGGCCGCCCCTGCGCTCATTTTGCTGGTTTTGTCGGCGCTGGGCATTGCCCTCATGTTTTCGGCCGAGGAATTGTGAGTCCTTCCCCCCGCCCCGTGCCCGTCACCGAAAGTTATTTTCTGGAGGTGCGGGACGTCCACAAGTGTTTCGCCGAAACACGGTGTGTCGAGATCGAACACATGCATGTCTACGAAGGCGAAGTCCTAGCTCTGCTGGGACCGTCGGGGTGCGGCAAGACCACGACGCTGCGCCTGATTGCCGGTCTGGAAATCCCTGACGGGGGCTGTATCTCGCTGGCGGGTCGGGCGGTCAGCGGCCCGCAGGTCTTCGTACCGCCGGAAAAACGCAAACTGGGCTTGGTTTTTCAGGATTACGCCCTCTTTCCCCATCTGACGGTGGCCCAGAACATTCGCTTCGGGTTGCAGAAGATGAAGGGCGACGCCGACGCCCGCGTGCAGGAGATGCTGACGCTGACCCGGCTCTCGAAACTCTCCCATCGTTTTCCGCACGAACTGTCCGGAGGAGAACAACAGCGCACGGCACTGGCCCGTTGCTTGGCTCCGTATCCGCACATGTTGTTGTTGGATGAACCCTTCAGCAGTTTGGATGCTTCCCTGCGCAAGGAACTGCGGGCCGAGGTCAAGGCCATTCTGCGGGAGACCCGGATCACCACCATTCTGGTCACCCATGATCAGGAAGAGGCTCTCAGCATGTGCGACCGCTTGGCCATTATGCTGCACGGTTCGGTGCAACAGATGGGGACCCCCCGCGAATTGTATTGGTCCCCCATCCGCGAAGACATAGCCTTCTTCATGGGCGAAGCCAATCTGTTGCCGGGGCAGGCGGTCGGGCACGAAGTGGAGTGCGTGTTGGGACAGTTGCCCATCCAGCAGAAGATGGAGGGTCCCGTACAAGTGATGCTGCGCCCCGAAACGCTACACGTCAATTTGAGCAACGAAGGCCGGCCGGGGCGAGTCCTGGATATCGAGTTTTACGGCCACGATCAGATTCTGCGCATCGAACTGGATTCGGGAGAACGGCTGTTGGCCCGCCGCGACGCCATTCAACCGTTCTTGCCTGGACAGCAGATTGCCGTGCAACCCGTCGGGATCTTCCCGGTCTTTCCGCCGGCCCCACCGGAAAATGCCGCGTAGAGAGTCCCCCGGACGGACCGTTAGACGGGGCTGACGGCCGGGACGGCTTCCACAGACTCGAACTGGCTCGTATACAACCGGTAATAGGCGCCGCGGCGCTGCAGCAGTTCGTCGTGGGTGCCGCGTTCGATGATTTCGCCCTCCTGCAGCATCAGGACGCAGTCCGCATTCCGGATGGTGGACAGCCGGTGTGCCACTACGAAGCAGGTGCGGTCCTGCATCAGCTGTTCCAGGGCGGCTTGGATTTGCTGCTCGGTACGCGTGTCCACGCTGGAGGTGGCCTCGTCCAGGATCAAGATGCGCGGATCGGCCAACATGGCGCGGGCGATCGACAAGAGTTGCCGCTGTCCCTGGCTCAAGCCGACGCCGCGTTCCCCCAACACGGTCTGATAGCCGTCCGGTTGGGACTGCACGAAGTCGTGTACCTGGGCCAGCCGGGCGGCTGCGATCACGGCTTCGTCGGTCGCGTCCGGGCGACTGAAGCGAATGTTGTTCATGATGGTGTCGTTGAACAGGAACGTGTCTTGCAGCACGATCCCGATGTGCTCGCGCAGCGACTGCTTGGTCAGAGTACGGACGTCGTGACCATCGATGGAGATGGCGCCCGCTTCGGGATCGTAGAAGCGGGGAATCAGATTGAGGATGGTACTCTTGCCGGCTCCCGTGGGGCCTACGATGGCGATGGTCTCGCCCGGCCGCGCGGTGAGCGAAACGGAGTTGAGCACCCGCTCGCCCTCCACGTAGCTGTGACAGATATTCCGCAACTCCACGTGACCGCGCATGTCGGTCAGCACATGGGCGTCGGGGGCCTCTACGATCTCCGGCTGCTCGTCCAGTAGTTCGAAGATCCGTTCGGAGCCCGCGATGGCGCTCTGGACGTTGGACCAGACCACGGCGATTTGTCCCACCGGTTGGTTGAGCCGCTGCACCAGATTGATGTAGGCGACGATGATCCCCAAGGTCAGCGCCTGACCGCCCATCCCCACCTGGGTCAGCAGCAGCCATCCCCCGCCGACCGTGACGATCGCGAGGCCGACGTACCCCAAGGCTTCCAGGGAGGGAGCCAGCGCGGCGGTGTAGCTGACGGCTCCGATGTTGGCGTCCCGATTGGCGGCATTGACCGCCTTGAAGGAATCCGCGGTGGCCCCTTCCCGGACAAAGGCCTGCAGTTCGCGGATGCCGGCGATGTTCTCTTGCAAGTCTGCGTTGATGTTGCCGATTTCCCGGCGGGCCTTGCGGAATTCGCGGCGGGCCTGCGCCGAGAGGTACTTGGCAATGACGTACATGAGCGGCATCACGGCCAAGGACATGAGGCCGAAGAGCAGGTTGAGGATCAGCATCTGGGCCGCGATCCAGACTACGCTGATGATGGACAACACCACGCTCACCATCATGAAGTTGAGGTTTTGCTGCAGCGTGTCCAGATCGTTGGTGAGACGGCTCATGACGTCGCCGGTATCGTGGCGGTGGTAATACCCCATGGAAAGGGAATGCAGGCGCGCGAAGAGCTCCACCCGGATCCGCAGGACGACGCGGTTGCCGGCGGCCGCCATGGTATAGAAGCCTAGGGAGCGAGACAAAGAGGAAAGGATGAAAATGCCGGCCGTCCAGATAATGAGGCCGCGTAGCCCGCGCATCAGCTGGGCCTGACTCCAGCCCTGCGTATCGCCGCCGGCGAACCGACAGTTCTCCGCGGCCGCCGCCAAGGCTGCGCCCTCGGTGCTCATGGCCGGCGTGACGTAGCAGTCGATGGCCTGGCCGATCAGGATGGCGGTGTAGGCCTGACTGCCGGCTACTGCGCAGACCAGCACGAAGGCCACCAGCACGTAGGGCCAATAGGGGGCGAAATATGTGCCCAACCGCCACAGGGTGCTGCCCACCGACCGAGCCGACGAGGTTTCCCGGTCCAACATGTAGCGGGAATCCATGAACATGGGCGGTGCCTATCCTATGCGCTGATCTAGCGGCGACGCGCCGGTGGCCATGAGCGGGGCGGCGGCGAGCGGACTGCCGCTGTCGTCGTCCACCAGCTGACTGGAGAAAATTTCGGCGTACAGTTCATGGGCGGCGATGAGTTCTTCATGCGTGCCCCGTCCCACCAACCGGCCTTGGTCCAGGACCAGAATCTGGGAGGCGTTGCGCACGGTACTGATACGCTGCGCAATTACGAAGCTGGTGCGTCCCTGCATCAGCTGGTCCAGAGCCTGCTGAATACGCCGTTCGGTTTGCAGGTCCACGCTGCTGGTGGAATCGTCCAGAATCAAGATGCGGGGGTCGAGGAGCAGGGCTCTGGCGATGGCTACGCGCTGCTTCTGGCCCCCGCTCAACGTGGTGCCGCGCTCGGCCACGTCGGTATCGTACCCGTGAGGCAATTCCACAATGAAGTCGTGGGCGGCCGCGGCTTGGGCGGCGGCTTCGATCTGGGCCTGGGTCGCGTCGGGACGGCCAAAGGCGATGTTTTCCCGCACGGTGCCGCTGAACAGTACGGTCTCCTGCAGCACTATGCCGATCTGGCTCCGCAGGGAATCCAGCTGGACCTCTCGAATGTCGTGGCCGTCTATCGCAATTTTGCCCTGCGACACGTCGTAGAAGCGCGGCAGCAGATTGATGATGGTGGATTTGCCGCTGCCCGTGGCTCCCAACACGGCTACGACGTCTCCGGGCTGCGCGACAAACGAGACGTTTTTGAGAATGGGATCTCCGCCGCCGAAATACCGGAACGTCACGTCTTGAAACTCGACGCGCCCCTGAATGGCCGGCAGAGCCCGGGCGCCGGGCCGGTTCTTGACCTCCACGTCGGCATCGAGAATCTCGAATATGCGCTGCGCCGAGGCGCTGGCTTGGGCAGCCTGTGCGATGATGAAACCGAACTGTCCGATCGGAATGAAGATGTAGGTGACGTACAACGAGAATTTGGACCACTGGCCCAGCGAGAGTTCGTTGGTTATGAGCATCCGTCCGCCGAAATAGGTGATGGCCACCAGGGAGAGATTGGCCACCAGGAACAGGAACGGGAACATGAAACTCATGAACCGGGACACCCTCAGCGCGAAGGTCATGTATTCCCGCGCGGCGCCGTCGAACCGCCGCTGCTCCGTCGCCTCCCGGACATAGGTCTTGACCACCTGAATGCCGGCCATGTTTTCCTGCAGGATGGAATTGAGCTTGGCCAACTTCCTCTGCAGATTCATGAAGAGGCCCTGCGCCCCCATGCCGAACCCCATGAACACCAGAATCGCCACCGGCAGAATAGGTACCACCACCAGAGCCAGCTGCCAATGGGTGACGAAGAGAATGGCGAGCGTGCTCGCCATGAGTACGAGAGCTTGCCCGGACAACAGCAGCCCTTGGGATATGAAGATGCGGACCTTTTCCACGTCGTCCGTGGCGCGTACCATCAATTCGCCCGTGCGATGGCGGTCGTGGTACGAGAAACTGAGACGACTGATCTGGTCGAACAGCTCGTTGCGGAAGTCGTAGGCGGCGTACTGACCCATCTTTTCGGCCACGAAGGCCTGACTGAAAGCGAAGAAGCCGCGGGCTATGGAGAAGAGGAGAATCAGGAGGGAGACCTGCAGCAGCAGTTGCAGCGGAGATGCCAGAGCGGCCTGCAGACCGGAAAGCTCGAACCCGAGTTCGCCGGCGCGGTCGGCCTGATCGATCCCGGACAGCCCTGCCAGCTCACGGGCGGTCAAGGTACGCGTGACCGTATCCAGGACCAACTGAATGAATTGGGGCACGGCCAGCTGGGCGGAGGTGCCAATCAGCATGCTGCCCACCGCCATGAAAAGAAAACGCTTGTACTTGAAGGAGTAGCCGAGAGCCTTGCGCAGACTGGCCATATCCATCTTGGGACGACCCCCGCCGGGCCCTTGCCTCTGCGGGCCGCGGCCCTGGGGCGCCGGTCGGGCGCCGCGGCGGGGTCTGCCGGCGGGTTCTCCGGCGTCGGGACGGCGTCCTGCGGGCAGCGCGCCGTTCCGGGAACGCGTCGTGGAATTGGTGGGGGACCGGGACTCACCGGTCCCGGCCGGAGGGGTAGCCACAAGGAGGATGCCGGCGTGGGGAGGGCAAAAAGCTACAGGCGGTTTGCCGTATGGTGCGCCAGTATATCATTGCGCCGGCGGGGTGACCGCAGGGACTCGACTATTGAGGCGGGCCGGCGAACTGGATCCGGCCTGACGTCCACAGGTCTGTACAGCCCAGGGTCGGCAACGAAACGCAACCCGCGGCCCCATCCGCCGCGGCTGCGCGATAATTTGCCCCATATCCGCAATTTCCAGGTGAGACACATGAGCGAGCTGGGCCCCGGGCTGCAGCAGGAGTTGCAGACTTCGTACGACGTTGCCGAGAGTCAGGTGCAGGCATTTCAGGAAAACGGCTACGTCCAGCTGTCCGGCGTGTTTTCGACGGAGTTGCTGGCGCAAGTGGGGAAGCGCATCGCGACGATCGTCGAGGAGCATCGGACCCGGCAGCCGGCGCTGGGGGAACGTAATACGTACGGCAAGGCGTTTCTGCAAATTGGCAATCTATGGCGGCGGGACGCTCAGATCGAGGCTTTCTGTCTGGCTCCGCGGCTGGGAGCCGTCGCCGCGGCCCTGTTGCGCGTCAGGGGCATCCGCATGTACCACGATCAGGCTCTCTTCAAGGAGCCGGGAGGGGGTTTTACGCCCTGGCATGCCGACCAGCATTACTGGCCGCTCAGCAACGACAATTCCGTCACGGCCTGGATCCCGTTGCAGGACGTGCCGCTGGAAATGGGACCCTTGGCCTTCTGTCGCGGCTCCCACCGCATCCACGCGCATCGCCATCTGGCCATCAGCGACGAGAGCGAAGTCCGCATCGGGCAGTCGCTCAAGGATTATCCGGTGGACGTTTCTGCGTACAAGTTGGGAGACGTCAGCTTTCATCGCGGCTGGACCTTCCACCGGGCCGGTCCCAATACAACGCAGACGATGCGGGGGGTCATGACCGTGATCATGATGGAAGACGGTATCCGCGTCGCGCAGCCGCAGCGCCAGGCCCAAGAGAACGACTGGAAACACTTCATGCCCGGTATCGCGATCGGAGAAGTGGCGGCCTCGCCCCTGAATCCCGTGATATACAGAGAGCCCGAGGATACGCAAATCCCCTGAGACGTCACGGGTCTGTTGCGGCTTGGCGTACGCCCCGGCAGTATCAGCCCAGTCCACCGGCGAAGTCCCGGCGCCGCCGGATGATGCTTGCCTCCGACTGTCCAGACGCAGGCCCGGGCCCCCGCTCGGCAAATATCCGGGTCCCTCTCTTCCCGATGGTGTCGGCGGCCGCGCATCGCGGCTCCGGTCGCCGCCGGACGATCGTCGGCTCGTCGTTCCGGCCCGTGCCGAAGATGCTTTGTGACGTGCGTCGAGAACCTCCGACCCCGCCGGCCGACTGGACGTCAGCCGTCGGCGGCATCCCCTGTGTGGCGAGGCCACAGAGTGCGGATACGCTCCCGCAGCGACTGGACGCGGGTAAGGTCTGCAGAATCGGACGCCTGCACGCTGTAACGAGCCTTGTAGAAGGACGTCGTGGCGCTCGCGACGTCAGGCGCTTCCGCAACGCGTGGCCCACGGGCCGCCTGCTCGCCAGACGACTCGGCGGCCTGTGCTGCCTCGGCCGCTTCGGCGGTCGCCAGCGCCGCCGCCAAGCGCGGGGCATAATGCCGGGGAGTTTCGGCGGCCCGGCGACCGACTCCCTGGGCCGCCGCCGCGTCCAGAGCGGACAGGTAGGTACGCTGCACC
This sequence comes from Anaerolineales bacterium, assembly GCA_034421855.1. Lineage (GTDB taxonomy): Bacteria > Chloroflexota > Anaerolineae > Caldilineales > Caldilineaceae > Bin34. Next base: position 20,922 of record DAOUKB010000006.1, on the reverse strand, counting down.
TGTCCGTCCAAGTCCAGAGCGTGCCGGGCTTGACGCTCCGCCTGGGATTTGGCCATGATGTCCCTACCGGTCGCCCGGTTCAGGACATCGGCCACGATGTGGCGTCCGGCTTCGACCGTGCGTCGGAACAGCGCCAGCAGAAGCGCGAGGCGATCTCCGATCCAGCTCCAGTCGAAGCCTTGCACTGCCAGCAGGTGATAGCCGCCGATCAGAGCGGCGGCGGCTCCCAGGGACCAGAAGACGAGCGTGGGCAGATCGCTGAAATCGGGACCGGTCGCTGGCAGCTCTTCCTCTACCGGGAGCGGCGGCGACATCTCGAACGGCGGTGGAGTCAGGGCATTGTCCGGGCCCGAGTCTCCGAATGAGAACAGGCTTGCCAACCAGCCGAAAGCCCGCAACAGGAGAAACACGCCCACCTGCACGAAGCGCCAGACGGCCATGACGATCCTCAGCAGCAGGATGGTGTCGCCGATGGGTACCAGACTGGTGACGAGAGCCACCAACGCCACGCCTCCGATCACGTAGAGCATCCAGCTCCGGAAGCGGCTTTCCTCCACCGCCAGGCCGTCCAAGGCCCAACGCGCGCGCAATGCCACCAGGCGGGCCTGACCGACGAGGAGCAACCCGGCAAAGAAGTATATGATCGTGGACACGATCGCCCGCGGATGTATGTTCTGGGCATGAATGGTGAGCAACGCGTTGCCGTCGACCGGCCGCACTTGACTGCCCGCCGCCAGTACGATGACCAGAATCCCGATCCCGATCCACGCGCCGATGAAGCGATCCAGCAGGGCCCGGCGATCGCTGCGCAGCGTATTTTCCACGGTGTCGGAAAGTCGGCCGTAGGCCCTGGCGATGTGGTTCACCTCGTCCGGCTGGAGCGAGAGCATCAGCAGGGAGCGGTTCAGGAATTCGGCCACCAGCCAGATCGCCAGCACGCTCAGGCTCCCCGCGATGAAAACACCGTCGAATATGGTCGGCAGCGGATCCTGCAGGATCCGCGTCGCCGGCGGCATGCCGCCGGCGACGAACCAGAGGCCCAGGCGGAGCAGCAGGATCCAGCCCACCGGTTCGATGATGCGGAACTTGAGGCGTTCCCTTACATCTCGGGCGGCGTTCCAGGTCATGGCGCCGACGATGCATCCCGTCAGCGCCGCGCAGGCGCTGCACAAGACGATCATGTTGGCCATGGCCTCGGTGAACGAGGGCATCAGGACCACAAAGACATAGGTGGCCGCGGTCACCACACATCCGAGCATCAGGGTGAGCAGCAAGGGACGCAGCAGTCCCTGCTGCCACTTCCGGTCGAACTCGACGGTGGCCGCTTCGAGGTCCAGGGGGCGGATGTCCTCCACCGGCAGCGGGGAGGACAGACCGTCAGCTCGGCTCATACGCCAATTCCCATAGATCCTGATTGCGCTCGATGAGCAACACCGTCAGGCCCAGCGACTCGCCCTGCGCCTTCAGAGCCGTCAAATCGGCGTGAGGGACGAGCACCATCACCAGCACGTTGATCCCTTTGCGGCAGCGGCTGTGCAAAAGCCAGAGCAGCTCTCCCTTGAGCACAGGCACCAGCACGATCAGCGTGGTGGCCCAGACCAAGTCGAAGGTGTACGTTCCCAGCCAATCGGTAAAATCTTCCTCCGCCTCCGTCACCTGTACGCGCGCGAGCGCTTCCAGCAGCGCGGTCAGGTGCGCCCGGCCGGGCGCGGCGGGCAGCGTTTGCATCTGCGTCTCGGTGAGTGCATCCAGACCATTGGTGCGCAGACCCACGCTCTGTTGTCGCTCGCTCAAGTGGCTGGCCAGCGAGGCCGCAATCACGACGGCCCATTCGCTGTGGCTGACGACGCCGTGCGTGCCGTAGGAACGGGCGTCCATGTCTATGGCGATTACGACTTCGTACGCAATGGCCGGATCGTACTTCTTGGTCTGGATCTGTCCTTCGCGGGCCGTGGCCTTCCAGTGCACGTGCTTCAATTCGTCGCCGTACGTGTACGGCCGCACGCCGGAAAGGCGGGTGGGATCCTCGAAGATCTTGCGCCGTGTACCGAGCGCCCCAAACAGCATACGGCTCTGCAGACCGATCTTCTCCAGAGGCACTACCTTGGGAAAGACGATCATGACGTCGGTGGCGGGTTCCACGAACCCGCTGTCGGCGAACCCGAACAGATCGCCGGTGGCCAGCGTGAGCGGCCCCACGTGGAAATAGCCCCGCTGTCGGCAGTACAGTTCGTATATGAAGTTGACGGCGGAGCGGCCCCCCAGCGAGACGACCGTCTGGTAACGGTTGCGGCTGCGCAGGGCGGCCGGGACGGCTTCGCGGGCCCTGACCCAAGGCACAGGCAGGAAGCCGGTGTTGTCTATCCGGACGGAGCCGGTGATCGTTTCGCCGCTGAAGGCGTGGGAAGGCGTGAAGCGCGAGACTCGCACCCAGCGCATATGGTACTTGGCCCACAGCAGACTCAGACCCCAGACGCCGCCGATCACGTATACGAGATAGTACACCCAGTCCACGCGCAAGAGAACGGCGATCACCAGAAAGAAGATCAGCCAAATGGTGTAATCACGCATGCACGGGTATCCGGGAGCAGGACGGCTGCGCGCGTCGCAAGGCGACCGGTGGGCGCTACCCGGGCGTCTCGTCCGGAATTTCCAGGTCCAGCGGAAGCGAATCGAGAATATCGTCGACCACCTGCTCGGCCGTGCGCCCCCGTAGCGCACTGTCCGCCTTCATGATACAGCGGTGCGGCAGGACGTAGGGCACCAGATCCTGGATATCGTCCGGTTGGACATAATCTCGGCCCTGCACCGCCGCCTTGGCCTGCGCGCCGCGGTAGAGGGACAGGGTACTGCGCGGACTGGCGCCCAACTCCAGTTCGCGGTGATTGCGGGTGGCATGCACCAGTCCGACGATGTAGCGCTTGAGACTCTCTTCTACATGCACCTCCCAGACCATGCGGCCCAGTGCGGGGATGCGGGAGCCGTCCACGGCGCTGGTCAGGGTCTCGATCGGATGTTGCTTGCCCAGGTTCTCCATCATGGTCAATTCATGGTCGAAGTCCAAATAGCCCAACTGGAACTTGAAGAGGAACCGGTCCAGCTGCGCCTCGGGCAGCGGAAACGTGCCTTCGTACTCGATGGGGTTCTGGGTGGCCAACACCATGAAGGGGCGGCTCAGGGGGCGCGTCACCCCCTCGACCGTGATCTGGCTCTCGCCCATGCACTCCAGCAGCGCGGCCTGGGCTCTGGGAGTGGCTCTGTTGATCTCGTCCGCCAACAGGATCTGGGTAAAGGCCGGTCCCTCGATGAACTGAAAGGAGCGCGTTTCCTGATTGAAAATCGAAACGCCGGTGATGTCGCTGGGCAGCAAATCGGGCGTGCACTGCAGGCGTCGGAAGTCGATGTTCAGGGCGACGGCCAGGGAACGCGCCAGCATCGTCTTGCCGACTCCGGGCACGTCCTCCAGCAACACATGACCTTCGTAGAGCAACGCGATCACGAGCAGTTCCACGGCCTCGTCGTTGCCGACGATCACCTGGCCGACCGCTTGGCGGACTGCGTCGGCGAATTCCTTTACCTGTTCCATGAAGTTTCCTTATGTTTGCGGGCTGGGGGGAGGCTGGACGTCGAGGCCCGACCCATCGTGCCGGAGCCGGGAGACGACCGAGCGATCGGGACTCGTGCCGGCCCTCTGGATTGGGTGGAGAGCGTACGGATTTCCTGCACCACGGAGCCCGGCAGGATCCTGCCGAGCCAGATTATGGCATGATTTCCGGTCCCATCTCGATCGCGGACGCAGGTAGGCAGGGCCAACGCAAAGGCGAGAAGCATCCCGGCGCAACGTGTATCTTCCTGTATTGCATGCCCATGCCGCATAGGACGCCTGCTTCGGCCGCGGCGGGGCGTTCCTAGACCCGCACGATGGGAAAGCGCATGGCTTCGGCAAAGGTTGCCAAGGCCTCGCCATGATCCCCGATTCCCAAAGCGATGTGATGGGAGGGACCCTGCTGGCACCAGGCGTCGATGAACTCGTGCAGCGGGCGCGCGATCTTGACCCGCGCGTTGGGGTTGCCGATGTTCAGAATGGGACCCGGTATGATTTCGCCGAGCGCGTAGACGAGCTTGAAAGTGTCGCCCGCCCCGCACTGGGTCAGGTTGAGCAGCGTCACGGGTCCTTCCTGCATGTCGAAGTCGATGCCCAGGCCGTGGCCCGACTTGCCGTGATGCACAGCGAGATGCATCAGGCGGGGCCGGCCCCGCGCCATGTTGATGTTGCTCGGTCCATCGTGCCCCATGAGAATCGAGTTTTCGTCGAAGTCCATGGCGAAGAATTCGACGAACATGCCGCGGCCGCCCAGCAGATCCAGAATCTTCATGGCCAGGGCGGTCTTGACGTCGCCCTCGGTGACTCCCGGCCGGCCCAGCGCGGCCAGCCGGGACACTGCCAGTCCGGACTGGGCGCGCAACTGGGTCATCAACTCCCTTTCGCCCCACCAGTAATAGCCGAAGGCCGCAATGTCGTATTTGTGGATAATCGTGTCGAAGGCCACAGCCACCTGGGCCGCGAAACGCATGTGTTCCCGAGTCACGGTGCGGTCCACGGCATACATCGTGTGGAACTGCGTGACCATCTCCTCCAACTGGTCTTCGGTCACTTGCTGAAAGGCGTTCTCGAACTCCTCGATCTCGGGCCGTACCAACATGCGGCCGGTGGCGCGCAGCAAACGGGTCTCGTCGATGGGCATGTCGCTCATGCCGGGGTAGACCTGTCCAATCAGACCTATGTTCATTTGACGTACGGCGCGCGCCGCGGCCACGCCCGCGCAATCGGCTCGCAGTTCATGCTGCAGCCGCGCATCGTCGAACGGGCCGGTCCGCACCCGGAACCGGCGTCCCGTATTGACCAGGGCTCCGGCCAATTCAGGGACGCAGCAAACGCCTTCGTGGTGCAGGTAATCGGTCGTGTCCGCCTGCGCGTAGTCGTACGATCGGTCCTCGTGGGCATTGAGAATGCGGACCGGGACATCGACGGCCTGCAAGGCCGGCAGCATGTCCATGCTGGGGGTGTAGCCGAACGGAAAGACCAGCACCATGTCCACGGCTTCCTGGGCAAACAAAATGCCGGCTTCCCGCGATTTCTCGGGCGTGTCCACCAGCTCGGGGGCCACGATCTCGGCCATGGACTCCAGCAGCGCCCGGAGCTTGCCGTACATGCGCAAGCCCATCCGCTTCAGCTGCGGAAACTGCTCCCAATAATAGTGGTGGCCCGTGGGCAACAGACCTATGCGGGCGCGCGGTGGCGGATTCATGGTGGGGCGCTTCCTGGGCGTATCAGGCGTGTACTGCGCAATCCTCCCGAGGCGGACGCATAGGTCTGTGGCCGTGGAACTTCGTCCGGGACGGCGGACACCTATGCCGAAACCAATCTGTCGGTGGCCCGCGCGCGACAGCCGACGATGTGTCGATAGATCTGAACACAGGAGGCCATGTCCATCTTGCGGCGGGCATGATCCAGCAGCAGAGCGATCTGGCTGGCCTGGCGGTCGATGCGGTAGATGGACCAAGGGTGGAAGACAGGCATGTAATAGAGCATTTGCTGCGCCGTGCAGTAATCGATGCCCGGCGCGTACGCTGCGTATACCCCGTGCGCATCCTGAGGCATCGCAACCGGATATCCCCAGGGCAGAACCGGCGGCCAGGAGACGTGTCCCGGCTGTCCCGTCAGGATGTTGTCGTGCCAGGCATGCGAGGGAATTTCGAGCAGTTCGGGAAAGCCTTCTCGAGAATACCAGAAAGGCAGGTGGAGCGGAGCGGGCATCGTGCCGTGGGGGCCAGTCCCTACGCTACGCACATACCGGTAGCCGATGTTCCACAAGAGGTCCAGCATACGGGTACGCCCTGCGAATCCGCAGGGGTATCCGCCGGGTGCCGTCAAGCCGATCACCGGGCGCCCGAAAGTGTCCTCAATCAGTTTCTTGGCATCGGCCAACTCGTATCGCAGGGCTGCGGCGTCGCCGCGCTCGTCCAGTCCGATCAAGTTCGGGTGCGTGAAAGTATGACATTGGATTTCGAAGAGGGGATCGTCGAGCAGGGTACGCAAGGCCGGCCCCGCCAATTCCAGCATCTGGGCGACCAGAAAGAAGGTAGCCGGGATTTTGCGCTCCCAATGGACATCGGCAACGGCTTGTACACCGGCCAGGAATTCCTGGACACGGCTCGGGGAATAGTCGAATCCGGGAGCGCGATCCTCCCACCAGGGGTATACCGCTTCGGTGTCGTAGGCAGCTACGTAGAAAGACATGGTCTCGGCGCGCGAGCGGTTTCCCCGGTCAAGCCGGTTTCGGCAAGATGAAGGCCGCGTATCGGTGGTACAGACTTAGATCCCAGATCCGAAGCATGACCGATCGTACAGGGAGATGCCGACACGGCCAAAGTCGTCGTCCGGACAATCCAGGTCCAAGCGTCTCTCCTTAGATGCAGGAACCGGAAAAGACTCCTAGAGGTCCCGCCGACACGAAAGCCCCGCCGTCGCAATCGTTCCCGGATGGGAGGAAGGCGAAGAGTCCGAAAACTACCGCGGTCGGTATGCCGGCGGCGGACGCGGCTGCGTGTGCCGCCGACCCGCGCAATCATCCGGCACGCTGGAGGTTCCCTGTGTTGTGGACCTGCATGAGGCTCACGAAGTCGATGTCAAAGTTAGAGACAAGCGAAAAAGCCGGCAGGAAATCCCGAGACCGACAGCCGTGTTGGTCGGTAGTCGGATCGCAGCGCCGACAGGAATTCTCCCTCCAAACCCGCGCCGTTGCAGAGCCCCACCGCCACCCGCAGCAGCGGCGATGTGGAGAAAGGCTCAGGTTCACTCCGCGCGGCATCAGATTGCCCCCATCGGGTTCCGGCCTGGTCCTTCCTGCGTCGGGAGCGCTCCCGCCTATGCACCGGGATTGGCGGATACAGCACCCAGACCTCCATCGTCCGAGATGCAGCACGTCGATATCCCGCAAATCCGTTTAGGGGAGTTGCTTCGACGACGCCGTTGCCGACTAGGGGGTGTCGTCAAACCCGGAAAGGAGAAGGTCCACTGCTCCGAATATCCCAGGAAGGAGAAGCCTCGTATGACCGCGGCACACCGTCGCCATGCCATATCGGACCGCGTCGGGGAACGTCTGCAACCCCATCTGTCCGGGGGGCCCGGCAAGATCGGCCGCCCGGCGGTGGACCACCGCCGGTGCCTGCATGCCGTGTGCTGGATGCTGCGCCCTGGGGGCCGCGTGGCGGGAGGCAGGGCGCGCCGAGCCCGACTGCGCGTGCTGGATGATCGAGGCCCACCCTACTATCAAAGTCCATTCCCAGGCCGCGGGTGCGCCGGGCGGCCAGCAGGCGAGGGCGCGCACCCAAGGGGACTGCATGCCAAGTTGCATCGGGGCACGGATGCCCAAGGCCGACCGGTCCGGCGGGTACGGACCGCGGGGACGGCGGCGGACGGTACTCACGCCGCGTCTCGGGGCCGAGGCCGGCGATCGGGGCGTCACACGGGCCACGGGCCACCACCGGGGTGCAGGAGACGACGGGAGGGGTGCGGGAGATCGGGCCGCGCTCCCGGACCACACAGGGCTTTGCCGTGGCGCCCCATCGCTGGGAGGGCGCGCCCCTGCGGCGGGCTGGGCCGCGGTCGGCACCTGAGCCAGGACTCCGAGGCACGGCCCGCCCCCACGGAAACCGGGAGCCGGCAGACCCTGCAGCCCCTCATGTGGCGGCGTTGGGCATGACCCTCGGCACACAGGCTCTTAGACGATCAACTCTTCTGTGCATTGCCTTTAACCACGTAATTCCTGTCTCAAAAGGAAGTTACCAAGCTATTTGTGGGTGGGTGTGATTGAAGCTCTTGGTCTGACGACTTGGACGCTTGGAAACATTACCACTGCTCATGGGACCATTTTGGACTTCGTATGTGCAGGACTCGTCCTCATTGTCGGAATATCCATTTCTGCCACATTCTGCAGTGTTGTATATCCTGACTTCTGGTTGCTCCCTAACCCCAGGATTATATTCGTGAGTTTGGAATATATGAGCGATCTGGGCTGTTGTAAGATTTCCCATCTCCCCCAAGACGTCGTGACACTTCTCGCCTTCCAGTGCAGCTAGGGCCTGATATCCCTCGGAAACAATTATGGGCTTGGCTATCTCCAAAATCTCGGCGCAGGACAAGCGGGTCCGATTCTCATCTTCCTTGCTGTCAGCCAATACCATAGATACAGCAACAGACAACAATCCGATACCCAACACCAGAATTATCATCATTTTAGAGAGTTTGTACACAGCAGCTCCTTATTCTGCCTTCAATCTGGCAGGTCTCTGGTTCCATCCCGAAAGTGTAATCCATAGTGTCAACAGGCCCCAGGGGATGTCGTCAAAAGGATTGAGTCCCCAGCGCCCAAGCCCGGATTTGGCAGATCGCCAGCAACGAAGCGGCGTTTTTGGCATACCGCGTGGCCACGCCCCGCCATGGCTTGAAGGCCCGGAAGGCGTTTTCCACCCGATGCCGCCACGGATACCGCTCCGGGTCGTAGGTGCGGACTTGCTGGCGATGGCGGCGGGGCGGGATCACCGGGACCATCCCCTGCGCCCAAGCAGCGGCCACGACCGGATCGCGGTCGTAACCCCGGTCCGCTATGAGAACCTCTGCTTCCAAGCCCGCCGTCAGGTCCAAGGCCTGGGTACAGTCTGCTCGGGTTCCCTGGGTCAGTCCCCTCTGGACGGGGGCCGCCCCTGCGCGTCCGCGGCCAGATGCCACTGGGAATTCAGCCCCCTTTGGTGCGCGCCCTCTGCTGGTTGCCGCCCTGCGCGCCGGCGGCGTGGGGATGGACCTTCAGATATGGCTGGCGTCGATCATCAACGCCGCACAGTCCGGTGCGTCCCGCACTGCCGCCCACAGAGCAGCCCACACGCCCCGATCGCGCCACCGGCGGCAGCGGCGATGCGTATGCTTCCCGTCGCCGGAGTCGGGGGCAGGTCCCGCCACGGCGCCCCGGTGCGCAGAATCCCAAACACGGCATTCAGAAACCGCCGGTGGTCCGCGGCGGGGCGACCCACTTTACCCGGACCTCCGGGCAGCAGGGGTTCCAGACGTGGCCCGACGCGCGGTCCGAGAGGTCGGGGCGCCGGTGTACAGCGGTCCTGCGAGGCTCCTCCCTAATGTGTGTACCCTCTCAGTGTACCCGCAAATCCCTGGTTTGACGACATCCCCTAGGAGGCCCTCAAGGCGTTTCCAGCCGGTACTCGGCGCGTGCAGCGACGCCGGTTCCTCGGCTTTGCCTGTTCGACTTCGGGCAGAATCAAGCCGTCGGGTCTGTCCGCGGCCAATTGTCAGAGGAGGATTCTCATGTCGGCCAATCCCAATTTGCTGTTCATTTTGGACGATCAGCACCGTTTCGATTTTCTGGGACTTGAACAGTCCGGTGTCGCTACGCCGCATTTGGACGCATTGGCGGCACAGGGTACCCGTTTTACCCATTGCTGTGTCAACGCACCGGTCTGCGCGCCTTCCCGGATTGCGCTGGCTACGGGGTTGCATCCGTGGCGACTGGGCTGTCTCGACAACCACTGCTACCTCCCGCGGCAAATCCCCACCTACTACCAGCGTCTGCGCGACCAGGGTTATCAAGTAGCGTCCGTAGGCAAACTGGACTTGGCCAAGCCCGCGCCGTACAACGGACGCTACGGCAGGCGGGCCTGCAACTTCCAGTGGGGTTTCACGGACCCGCTGGAAGTAGAAGGCAAGATGCATGCGGGGCGTGCCGCGCGGCCCGCGGGACCGTACGGCTTTCATCTCGTGGAGCAAGGCTTGTTTGCACGGTTCCGGGAGGACTATGCCCGTCGCAGCCAGGCGGGTTGGATTCAGGGCGTGTCCCACGATTCGGTGTTGCCGGAAGAGGCGCATTCCGACAGTTGGATCGGGCGGCGGGCCTTGACGTGGCTGGAGAATGTGACGCTGGAAGATCCCTGGCATCTCTTCGTATCCTTCGTCGGCCCCCATGATCCCTTCGATCCGCCCACTCCTTGGGCCGCACGCTTCCGCGACAGCGCCATGCCGACGGCGGTCGCAGGCGCGCCGGGAGACAAGCCGGTCTGGGTGCAGCACCGGCAATATGAAACGACGGCTGCGGAAATCGCGCATACGCGCCGGCAGTACGCTGCCAACATCGCCCTGATCGATCACTGGGTGGGCCGGATGAGGGAGATGCTGGCGGCACGCGGCATGGCGGACAACACCTACGTCGTATTTGCATCGGATCATGGGGAAATGCTGGGCGATCACCGTCTCTACACCAAGAGCGTGGCCTATGAAGGAGCCTTGCGCGTACCTCTGATCTTGGCCGGTCCCGACATCCCGGCGGGCGGCGTGAGTCATACGCTGGTGGAACTGGCGGACGTGAATCCCACGCTCTGCGAAATGGCCGGCGTACCCTATACCGGCAACGAACTGGAAGTGTTGGACGCGCGCTCCGTGATGCCGAGCGTGCGGGATACTTCTCGCCCGCATCGCCCGCACGCCTTGGCCCAGCTCCGCAATTTCGCGGCTCTGCGCACGGAAACCCACAAGCTGATCGACAACTACAACGATCGTACGGAACTGTACGATCTCGTGGAGGATCCGGGAGAATGCCACAACCTCGTGGAGGAACATCCGCAGTTGGTTTCCGACCTGAGAGCCCAGATGCAGGCCCGGCGCGTGGAAGGCGCCTGGAACCGCTGGTGAAGGCGATGGATACGGGTCATGGGTCTCGGTGGCAACGATCGGTCAGGGAGCGGCTGCAGAAGCCGAGCACCCGGGTACGCGTCTCCTTGAGCCTGCACGTCCGGTGGACTCCCGCGCTGCTGTCTCCGGGCGAGCGCGGAATTTGTTCTGCATACACCGGCTGTCCCGCCTGAGGGTGCATGCGCAGCATGCTCTCTCGCCCTGAGGCCGGAATTTGCCTTTGCCGAGCGGAAGCAGGACAGCCGAGCGACACAGCCGCGGCCCATGACACGCGCGAATTCAAGTCCGGCCTTCGCCGCACAGGATGCATGACGAAGGCGCCCCGGCATGCCCCGGCCGTCACTTCAGATCTGGGCCAGGCGTACGGTTCCATTGCACCGGCGTCGCTGAGCCCGCATAGGTAGGAATCAGTTTCTGGATTTTGGCTTGGGCCGCAGCGGGCCAAGCTACGGTGCCGTTCATGGACTGCGCCATATACGCCTTGAGGGGATCGGAATATCGCTCGAACGGGTGGTACCAAAGGGTGACGACCGGACGCCATTCGTCTGAAGCGTTGGCGTAGGCGCCGTGCAACAGGCGTGAGTCGCCTATCACCAAATCGCCGGCCCGGACCGGCACGGCTTCATCTTCGGGGACGGGTCGAAATGCAGGATGAGAGGGATCCGTGGCCTTGCTTATCTCTTCCGCATGGGCTTCCGGTACTGCATCGTGCAGGGCATGTCTGCGCCTGTGCGAACCGCGCAGAACGCGCAGGCAACCGTTGGCGGGCGAAGTATCCACCAGGTAGTACATGAGGAAAATCTGCAATGTGGGTTCGGTGTAGCTGCCGGGATCATCCCAGCCGCCCCAATCCTGATGCCAGAAGAGCGGAGGGGAATGCGGAGGTTTGGCAATCACATAGCCCGACGTGAACCTGGGATCGGCAATGCCTAATGCGGCCAGTTTGGCGAGGGCCGGCGTCCAGCTTACCAGGTCGGCAAAGAAGGCATCGGCAAAGACGCTGATCATGCTGCCCGTAGATCGGCGGGCCGCAAAGTGTTCTTTGGATTGGGCGGCGATCAGGGTTGCTGTCGTGTCTTGGGCACGTTGCAACATTTCGGCAGACAGAACGTCGGCGAAGACTACGAAGCCTTTCTCTTCCAGCTGGTGTCTAGGGTCGGTGTGCAATTCATTCTCCATGTCTGTCTCCGAATACTTGGGGGCCGATACCTGGGAGGTGCAAACTCCTGCATGGTGACGCACTCTGTACCATGCAGGGGTGGAGATCTCCTGAGTCGTGCTGGTTCCCGGTAGTGTACGAGGGATCTCGGAGGGACCGGTCGGACCTCGCCGACAACATCCTGGCGAGTCGTTCCCGTCGGACCGCAAGTCCTCGTCTCAAAACGTCGAAGCTGCGGCCGTGGGCATTGATGCCGGCGGCCGCGGGTGCCCTTCCGGCAAGCTGGCCTATGGAAATAAGTGGTCGAGCTGGCGGAGCGTGTCTGCCGAGTCGGCAAACACCGATCGCGACCAGGTACGAAAGGTCGGGCCGCAAGGGGTTGCCGTCGCGACTCCGTATAGGGGGACGGAGGCGCGAGCCTTGTCTCGGGGGTATCCCTACCCTGACGGCAAACAGCCGAGATGCTCAACTTTCCGGGTGCAGGATCAATGTGCTCTGGGCCGTCTCTCTCCCTGCGGACGGGTCCAAGGCCAAACGCTTCAATCGTCCTTCCAACCAGAGAGGAAGTTGGTCGCAATAGTGGGGACTGCCGGCGTGGCCCGATTGGCCGGCCGCATCCACCGCATGCAAAACCGGGTCTTGCGCATCCAATTCCGTCATGATCCGATAGTTGGCCCCCATGACCGCCATGTAGTTGGGATCCATGCCGGTATTGCAAACGGTAATTCCGGAACCGCCTACTGCTTGTCCGCCTCGGTTCAGGAGATCGCCCAGTGCCGGCAGGTAACTCAAGGGATGCTCGAGGCGGATTTTATGCACTCGGCCCCATCGCCACTCTTCCTGATCCGCCCCCAACGCAGTGCTGAGCCGGCGCCACGCGCGCAACACCGTGTCGATGACGACGCTGCGCCGTCTGGCATCGGTTTCGAACCAGCCTGCAGCATTTTCCTGCAACAGCCATACGGCCAGCCCTGCGATGCCGGCGGCGAGATACGGGGCGGTGCTCGCTGAAAAGCGTTCAGCCGCTACGGCCTCTTGCCACAGCGTGAAGAACGTCTCGAACAACGTACTGCCCACGGTGTCCGGGTCCATGCGTCCATTCCAGGTCTCCCATAGGTCCAGAGCCGTGCGCACCCGCCAGTCCGATACGTCCGCCAGCAGGGACCGCAGGCAAGGCAAACAGGCTACGGCCCGTAGCGACAGGGTGTCCATCTGCCAGCTTCGGCAATCCTCCGGCAAGACCTGCGCTTTCGTTTCGAGCAATTGCCGGATCCGCCGGGCACGGTATCCGCTGGCCCACGTTCCGGACAAAGGGAAGGGATAGTCGTCGCCGGCCGTACGATTGTTGGCCGTGCAAAGCCAGCCTGCTGCAGGATCGGACAGGGCCGGCAAGCCGGCAAAGGGAATCACCTCCTTCCAGGCATCGACGGGATCCCAGCCCCGTCGGAAGCCCCGCCGCCAGTTAGTGCGCACGGGAATGTAGCCTGCACATTGATACCCGATATGTCCTTGGGTATCCGCAAACACCATGCTTACGGTGGGCACTTTCCAGTCTTTGAGAAAGCTGCGGAATTCATGGCAGTTTCGGGCCCGGTTGAGGTTCATCATGACGCCGATTTCGAGGCATTCGGCAGTCCCGCCCGCGTCTCGGGTGCGGTCCCCCATCCACTTCAGCGCAACCGGTCCCAAGCCGCGGGCGCATTCGGGCAGCAAGTGGTTCACGATGGGTCCATTGGCAGAAACCTCGACCCGCAATTCCATCGGCTCCTGGTCGCGTATCCTGATCTCTTCCACATGCACTTCCGCCGGCCTCCACTGCTCCCCTGTCTGGAAGCAGCCGGGGTGCCGGGGATCCGTCTTTTCAAGGTACAAATCCCGTTGCGAGCAGATGTTGTTGGTAAGCCCCCAGGCTACGTCGCTGTTGCGTCCAAAGAGGATGCCCGGTACTCCGATATACCCGGCGCCCGCTATGTTCGACCCGGAAGCCGTCTCGTGCAAATGGGCTTCATACCAGCAGGAGACGGCATTGAAGGCTATGTGGGGATCGCTGGCCAAGAGCGCATGGCCGCGGGCCGTGCGCTCGCCCGCCACTACCCAATTGTTGCTGCCGATCCCGTCTTGGGGATCGCCTACCGCGCGGCCGGTCGGCCCCGACGCCGCATGCGCATGCGGGCTGGGCGGCAGAATGCTTTCCGAGTCGGCTTCGCCGGTCAGATAAGCGTGGAACAAGGCATCGTCGCGCAATTCCCGCCGCGCCAGTTCCGGCATCACGATCACGTCCAGCCGGACCGTGAGATAGTATTGAAACTCGACCCATACCGTCAAGGTGTCGACCGGCTCCCACGGCTCGGGACGGTAATCGAGCAACGCGAATTCTATGGGCGGCTGCCGCCGGCTTTCGGCGCGGACCTGATTAATGCCCGCGGCGAATGCCGTCAATCGCCGACCCACCTGTGCGTCTAAAGTCTCCCATTGGGCCTGCGCAATACGCCTGAAGCCGATCGTGCGGGCGACGACGTCTCTCTCCAAAGCCCTCACGGCTCCCCCGGTGGCTCTAGGGCGCGCTTCGCTGCCCAGAATCTCGGCGAGTCTGCCTTGCGCCTGCCGTCGATAGTAATCCAGCTGCCAAAGCCGATCCTGGGCCATGGCGTAGCCGTAGGCAAAGTAGAGATCCTCGTCCTGCTCGGCGTATATGTGGGGCACTCCGTTCGGGTCTCGATGGATTTCGACCGGGGCCTCGACCGGGACCCGGCACGTACCTTGCATCTTCGGGAGTCGCTGGGACAATTGGGCCCGCCACCAAGCCAGAAATTCGCTCGGGGCCAGGTTGCCGGCTCGGCATGCCTTGGCCGTCGCGTCTCCCCGGCCCAATCGGGCGAGCAGGGCTTCGTGCTCGACCGGGTTTGTGCGGGCTCGACGTTGCGTTTGTGTTCCGTTGTTCATAGAATGGGCCTCCCGTTGTGTTCGAGTATCCTATCCTGCCGGCCCGAACCGGTTCCATAGGGCCTGCGACGTAGCAGTCGGAAATCCGTTCCTGCCGTGCAAACCCTAGAGCGCGACGGAGCGCACTGCGGGTGGAGGGCATTCGGCTCGAACGCAGCCTTGGGCGTGGCGAAAGTCCGCAAGGGCCTGCCGCGCCTGACTGGACATGTTTTTCGCTCTTCCTTAACCTGTCGGGTCCGCGGCATCCTGTGTCTAGCACGGTGCGACCGCAGCCGGCCGTTTCCGAATTCGCAACCCCATACCCGCCGACATTGCGACTGACCGCCCTATGCGCCGGTACAGCGGCGGCGTTCCGCCCCGGACGCCCCCCGATCCACCCGTGTCGGGCGTCCCTCGTGTTGGTGCCGAGAGATCCAGGGAGGCCCTTGCTTGGGTTCTCCCTTCGTCCCGGCTAGATCGGACTGCCTCCGCGGGATAGGCGTCGCGCAGAGCCGTTGCAGGGAGGGAGGGTCTTCACTGGACTTGTATGGCAATCGTATCGCCGAGGGTCAGGCTCCAATCAGGTCGGATTGTAGATTGTCGAGGCGGCCTCCACTGGGATGCCAGCGTGCTCCAGCAACTTGTGCGCCGCCGTGCAACCTGCAGAGCCTCGAGGGAGAAGCGCGTACGACGCAAGGCCGAATCCGCATAGGAGCCGACTCCGCATCAGAGACGCAAGGACGCCCCGGCGCCGTTGGGTTCCCAGCCCCCGTCGCGGGAAATCACACGACGACCCAGGTGCCGTGCGTGTCCGGAAGGGGTAGTGGTCCGGAGACGCGTGCCCCCCCGAGCCCTGCCGCGGCCGCCCCCGAGAATTGATTCTGCGTGTCCAGAGCGGACGGTACGGCTAGAGGGCCGCGGCGTCCGTTTCGCCGGTGCGAATACGCAGGGCCCCTTCCACGGGCAGGACGAAAATCTTGCCGTCTCCCACATTGCCGGTGGCGGCCGCGGTCCGAATGACTTCACACGCCCGCTCGGCTTGATCCGCGACTACGAACACTTCGACCTTCAGTCGCTGCAGCATGTCGGTCTCCGCTCCTGTGGAGCCGCGGCCTCGGAATACCCGCGTACGTTGTTTGCCGCGCCCCGTCACCTGCGACACGGACAAGCCGTGAATGCCCGCGTCGTCGAGGGCGGCTTTGACTTCTTCCAGCTTTTCAGGACGAATGATGGCTTCAATTTTCTTCACGGTTTCCGCCCCCCACGAGTTCGGTGGTTCAGAATTGACAGAAGTTTTGCCGGGATATGGAGTATATCCTAATTGACGTATCCTGGTTCGCCATGCTCGGAAATGTCGAGACCCACGGATTCCTCCTCGGCGGAAGCCCGCACGCCGATGACCAAGTCCACGATCTTGAAGATGATCCAGGTCATGCCGAAAGCATAGATCCAGGTGACGACGGTGGCGACAACCTGGGTCACGAACTGGCCGGGATTGCCGTTCAACAATCCGCCGCTGGCCAGAGTGGTAGAGGCAAAGAGGCCTACGGCCAAGGCTCCCCAGGTACCGGACATGCCGTGGATGGCCCAGACGTCCAGCGAATCGTCCACCTTGTAGTGGATCCGGAGTTCGGCGGCAAAGAAAGACACGACGGCCGCCACGATGCCGATCACGAGGGCCGGCATGACCTCCACGAAGCCGGCGCCGGGGGTAATGGCCACCAAGCCCGCCACGGCTCCGGAAGCCGCGCCCAGGGCGCTGGGCTTCTTGACTACCAGCCAGCCCAGGATCATCCAAGTCAGGGCTCCGGCGGCGGCGGCGGTGTTGGTGGTGACGAGCGCATTGACCGCGATGCCGTCTGCGGCCAGCGCGGAACCGCCGTTGAAGCCGAACCAGCCGAACCAGAGCAGACCTGTGCCCAGCAGTACGAACATTAGGCTGTGCGGTTCCATGGGTACGCGGCCGTAGCCTGCGCGGCGGCCGATGATCAAGGCCGCCGCCAGCGCCCCGACCCCGGACGACATGTGGACCACGTTGCCGCCCGCGAAGTCCAGCGGCGGCGGGTTCAGCGTCGTATGCAGCCAGCCGCCCCCCCAGACCCAGTGGGCGATCGGAGCGTAGACCAAGGAGGACCAGAAGACGACGAACACGAGAAAGGCCTTGAACTTGATCCGTTCGGCAAAGGCCCCGGCCAGCAGCGCCGGCGTAATCGCGGCGAACATGCCCTGGAACATCATGAACAGCAACGGGGGAATGTCGTCCGTACCTTCCGGGGGCTCCAAGCCCACGCCGCGGAGGCCGAAATGCTGCAGATCCCCGATAACGCCTCCCAGACTGTTGGAGCTGAAGGCGAGGGAATATCCCCACAGCACCCAGACGACACCGACGACGCCCATGCAAATGAAACAGTGCATGACGGTAGCCAAGACGTTCTTGACGCGGACCAGACCCCCATAGAAAAGCCCAAGACCGGGAATCATCAACATAACCAGTGCCGTCGAGACCATAATCCAGGCCGTATTTGCACCGTTCATGGTTATTTCACTCACTTTGGTTTGTTCTTACGTTGGCCGTGCGACGCCCTTCGCCGCCCAGATAAGTATCGCCTCTCCCCAGGCGGGATGTTCCTAATGCAATCCGCATAACAAAACCCGAAAGGCATTGTGCACTATCCACAAACGAAAGAGCCGGCAGACGCCGCGCGGCGTCTGCCGTTTGGCGGGCAGAGGCTCCTCCCTCTACAATGCCGATCGTAGTTTTGCCTAGGGTACGGGTGTACTGCGACCCGGATGTCCAGTACGCAAGAGGGGAAGCCAGTGAGAGTCTGGCGCTGTCCCGCAACGGTAAGGCGCTCGGTCGCCAAGTCCGACTACCCGCCCGTACCGATGGCTCGATCCAACCGCAGTGGTTGGCGCCTTCGTGGAACGAGGCCGACGAGTCGGAAGATCTCTGACGCCTGCCTTGCGCAGGCTTTCGTTTCTCTGGGCCCGGCGATTGCCGCGGATCGTCGATGCTTGTGCAAGGAGAAGAAGACAGAGATGATATTCCAGCATATACGGGCCATGCTCGTGTCCTGCGGAATGGCTTGGGCCGTTCTGCTTTCCGGTTGCACCGTGGCAGTGCCGCCCCCCGTGCCTGCGGCCTCCGCGGGAGATTGCGTGCAAGACTATGATGCGGGCACGGATTATTTTCCGCACAAGCCTGCAGTGCAGTACGCGGAGGGGTTTACGCTCACGTACTTCAACCACTACAAAGTACTGGAAGTCCTGTCTCCCTGGCCCGGCGCGGAGGCCGCGGAGACTTATCTGCTGGTGCAGTGCGGCACGCCTCGCCCTTCCGGTTTCGACGAAGCCCATACCATCGAAATACCGGTAGCATCGATGGTTACGCTGTCCACCACCTATTTGCCCCACTTGGAGATTTTGGACGAAGTGGACGTGCTGGTGGGGCTGGAGAACGATGCCTGGGTCTACTCCGCGGACATCCGCAAACGGGTTCAAAACGGGGCCGTGCAGGTGGTAGGCGGGGGGGCCGCCGTGGACCTGGAGACCGTGGTGGTACTGAACCCCGACCTGATCGTCGCCTACAGCATGGGGATTTCCGACCGCGACGCCCATCCCGTGCTGCGCGCCGCGGGCCAGAGCGTGTTTCTGAATACCGAGTTCCGAGAATCCACCCCTCTAGGCCGGGCCGAGTGGCTCAAAACTACGGCGGCTTTCCTCAACCGTGAAGCCGAAGCAGACGCCTACTTCGATGCGGTAGCGCAATCCTACGAGGAATTGGCGGCTGTAGCGCAGGGCGAAGCCGAAAAGCCTACCGTCTTCGTAAACACGCCCTGGGAAGGAGTATGGTATATGGCCGGCGGCAACAGCTATGTCGCCCACTATCTAGCCGATGCCGGCGCCCTCTATCTCTGGGCTCGAGACGAGTCCACCGAGGCCCTGTTTCTGGACTTCGAAGAGGTCTTTGCGCGGGCGCAAGACGCGGAATATTGGCTCCACGTCGGCCGGTATCCGGACCGGGCCGCCTTGGCCGGGGTGGATCCCCGCTTCGCCGAGTTCGCCGCCTTCGAGAACGGCCAACTCTACAACCCCGATTTGCGCACCTCCGAGCTGGGTGCCAGCGACTTGTACGAGGGAGCCGTCGTGCGCCCGCATTGGGTACTGGCGGACCTGATTGCCCTCTTTTTCCCCCACCTGCTGCCCGAGCACGAGTTCGTGTACTACCGGCAGCTGAGCCAATGAACCCAGCGGACTGCCGCGAAGGGGCTGCATCCGCGGCCGGCCCCCGGCAGGGTCTGTTCGTGCTGGCCGGGCTTGTAGTCCTGGCGCTGGCGGCCAGCGTCTTCCTGGGCTCCATCCGCATACCGCCGGCGGACATTGGACGCGTACTGATCGGAATCGATCCCGCCCAAGCCGTATGGCGGGACGTGATCGTGCTGATCCGGGTGCCCAAGGCTCTGACTGCGGTGCTGGCGGGCGCGGCCTTGGCGGTAGCGGGACTGCAGATGCAGACGCTGTTTCTGAATCCCTTGGCGGGTCCCTTTGTGTTGGGGATCAATGCCGGAGCCAGCTTGGGCGTGGCTCTGATAGTCCTGTTGGCCGGCCCTGCCATCCTGCAGATGAGCGGCTCGTTGATTTTCCTGGATCAGGCGGGGACGGTGGGGGCCGCGGTGCTGGGCGCCGCCGCCGTGCTGCTGCTGGTCGTGATTCTGGCCCGCCGCACCAGCGTGGTGTCTCTGATCGTGCTGGGTCTGATGGTCAGCTACGCCGTGGGCGCCGTCGTCAGTCTGCTCATGTACTACAGCCTGCCGGAAAACGTCCAAGCGTTCATTTCCTGGACCTTCGGATCCTTCGGCGGAGTGACTTGGCGGGAACTCAGCGTGTACGTGCCCGTAGTGCTGGGGGGCTTGGGCCTGGCCTTCTGCTCCGTCCGGCCTCTGAATGCCCTGTTGTTGGGGGAGGAATATGCTTATTCCATGGGCATCGACGTGCTGCCGGCGCGTTGGCTGATTTTGATCGGCGCCTCCGTGTTGGCCGGCACCATCACAGCCTACGCGGGTCCCATCGCCTTCATCGGGGTGGCTACGCCCCATCTGTGCCGTGCCTGGCTGCGCACCTCCAACCATCAGTGGTTGATCCCCGCCTGCATCTTGCTGGGCGGGACTGTGGCCCTGGTGGCCGACCTGATCGCCCGGGTACCCGGCTTTCAGACAGCGCTGCCCCTGAATGCCGTGACGGCCCTGCTGGGCGCTCCGGTAGTCATCTGGGCGCTCCTGCGCCGCCAAAACACTTTGACCCCGTTCGCCTCCTGAAGGACCCGACCATGGCGCCTGTGGTCTCCGTGTCGCATCTGGACGTCGGCTTTCCTGCGCATGCCCAGCCCCTGCTGCAGGACTTCTCGGCCGCGCTGCAGTCCCGGGAACTGGTGTGTCTGATGGGACCCAACGGCGCGGGCAAGACTACGCTGCTGCGTACTTTGCTGGGTCTGCATCCGCCGTTGCGGGGCCAAGTGCATATCCGAGGGCAGGCGCTGACGTCCCTGAGTCGACGCTTTCTGGCGCAGCACGTCAGCGTCGTGCTGCCGGGCCGGATTACGGCCGGGCAGCTGACCGTCGAGGAGCTCGTAGCGTTGGGCCGCCTGCCCTACACTCGCTGGAGCGGCCGGTATACGCCCCGGGATCTGGAAATTGCCTTGGAGGCGTTGGCCCGGGTGGAGGCGCTGACCCTCCGGTACCGACGGGTAGCGGAACTGAGCGATGGAGAACGGCAGCGCGTGCTGATTGCCAGAGCTCTGGCCCAAGATACGACGCTGCTGCTCATGGACGAGCCTACGGCGTTTCTGGACATTGCCCACCGCGTTCACATCACCCGCCTGTTGCAGCAGCTGGCGCAGGACGGCAAAGCCGTTCTGATGACCACGCACGATCTGGATCTGGCTCTGCACTACGGAGATCGGCTCTGGCTCTGGGATCCGGACGCGCGCCGGATCCACATGGGGATACCGGAGGAACTGATGCTGTCCGGGGTATTGCCCCGCGTATTCGCGGCCAAGGACATTCAGTTCGATTCCGCCACCGGCTCT
>DAOUKB010000005.1:0-25773 GCA_034421855.1 Anaerolineales bacterium | reverse complement strand
ACTCTATTATCGACTGGGATTCGACTATGTGCCCGCGGATCTGCAGTTGGAATCCCGCGAGCGCGGTTTCACGGTCCTACGTACCTATGCCGGCGTGGATGCTCCGGAGGACGTCCGGCAAGACGAAAAGGATGTCTGGCACGTAAAACTAGGGGCCCGCGTGCGTATAGACATCACCTTGGTGGCACCCGGGACGCGGCATCATGTCCTGCTGGCCAGTCCACTCCCAGCGGGCCTGGAACTCGTGAACCCGGCCCTCAAGGGCAACCGATTGTTCCCGAATTCCGGCGCCTACAACGGGTATCACGTAAGATACTATTGGCGTTGGTTCGATCATCAGCAATTGCTGGACGAGAGAGTCGAAGCGGTGACCGCCCGACTGTCGGGAGGCATCTATCACTATGCCGTCATCGCCCAAGCCACCACGGCTGGCACCTTCCAGGTCCCGCCGCCGCGGGCGCACGAGATCTACGCCCCGGAGACCTTTGGCCACGGCCCCGGCGAAGTCCTGATCGTAGAGGCGGATTGAGATGCATACCCGGCACAGAAATTGCTGGATGCAGATACGTCCGCCGTCCGTGTTCCCGTCGCGAACTCCGTCGGCCTACGCGCGATCCTCTTCACTTCCGGCGGCAGACACCCCCGCTTGGCCACTGTCTCCCAAGTCCGAGTCGACACCCGCGACGGTACACGGCGAGTCGAGTGTAGAGGCCGGTTGTAGCAGGGAGCGGTAGAGTACCGCCTTCTACGCGTCGTTACACTCGAATCCCGCGGTCCATGCCGGCCGTGGGAGCGTCCAAGCCGCGGGCCGCTCTCCCTAGTACTTGAGCGGAGGCTGCCCTTTTCGGTTTTCCTCCGCGGAGGATCCTACGCCGGACTACCGGGTTTCGTATCTCTGTCGAACACAGGGGGAAGCCATCCTAGCTTGCAAGCGAAGCCTGGATACGGGCTTTGGACGAGTCCAGACTGCTGGGCTCCCCGATGCCGTACCGCTGCAGCAGATCCGGATTGAGGGTGTGTCCCAGCCCAGGTCTGCGTGAGACGCGCAGATGCCCTCCCTCTACCTCTTCCGGCGGATTCAGCAGAGCAGGCCGCCAGGCCGCCTCCCCCCAGGCGAATTCCAGGATGGTAAAGGTCCGCACACAGGCGGAAACGTGTACGCTCGCGGCCGTCGCCACGGGTCCCGCAGGGTTGTGAGGGGCAAAGGCGACGTTATGGGCTGCCGCCAGATTGCCTATCTGCAACGTTTCCTGCAGGCCTCCTGCATGTTTGACGTCCGGCATTACGACGTCGGCGGCATCGGCCTGCAGCACTCTGCCGAAGGCTTCCACGCCGAAAAGGCTTTCCGCCGTAGCCAAGGGCGGGCCGATGCGGGCCGCCAGGCGGGACAAGTCGTGCAACCGCTCTACGGCGACGGGTTCTTCCAACCAGAACAGATCCAGTTCTTCCAGCGCGCGGGCTACGGCCAGCGCTTCTTTGACATCGAAACGGGAGTGGCAATCCACGGCAATTTCCACGTCCGGACCCACCGCCGCCCGCAAGGCTTGTACCCTCTCCAGCCCCTTGCGCCAAGCCGCTGCCCGGCCGCTGCGACTGCGCTCGGACGCCCTCACTTCGTCGAAGGGGGCTAGTTTGACCGCGGTAAATCCTTCCGCGACCGCCGCGACCGCCGCCCGGGCAAATCCTGCCGGCGTACGCTCCTCGACGTGCCGGTTGAGATTGGCATAAAGCCGCACCCGATCGCGTATAGGACCTCCCAGCAAATTGCAGAGCGGCTGACCCAAGGATTGTCCCCTGATGTCCTGACAAGCCTGTTCCACGGCGCTCCAAGCCGTCGCCCCCACTCTGCCCAGCCGTTGTCCTTGCATGAGCATCCGCAACGCGTTGATGTTGGTCGGGTCTCGGCCCACCAGCCCAGCCTCCAGCTCCGACGTCAGCCCGAAAAGCTGGGCATCGTTGCCGCTGTGGCTGGCTTCCCCCACGCCCGTCAGACCTTCGTCGGTGTCGACGAGCAGAAAGATCCAATCTCCGCGCCGATTGACGGAAACTCCCACAGGCCGTACGGCGGAAATCCGCATGGCGGGTTCTACGCGTTGAAGTCGAGGGCACGCCCGGGATAGCCGTCGGACCGAGACGGAGGTTGCATCAGCTTGCCGTCGGCTATCACTGCCGTGCCGTTGACCCAGAGTTGCTCGACGCCCTCGGCCAGCACGGCGGGTTTCTGGTAGCTGTTCCGCTCCTTGAAGCGCGCAGGATCGATGAGGACCATGTCTGCGTATTTGCCTTCCGCCAACGTGCCCCGGTCCTTGATGCCGAAGCGCGCCGCGGCCCTGCCCGACATGGCATGCACGGCCTCGGACAGCGTCAATACCCCCCGGGACACCAATGAATCCAGCATCCGGGGCGTACTCCCAAACTGGCGGGGGTGGACATGACCCCCCTCTTGATAGATGCCGTCCGTGCCCAGCATAAAGGCCGGATGCCGCAGAAAATCCTCCACCAAACCGTCCTCCCCTCTATGGAAGACCAGCAGGACGGCCAACTCTTCTTCGATGAGCAAGTTGCAGAGAGCATCTCCCGGAGGCACAGAGGACGCGTCTACATATTCTTGCAACGAACGTCCCTGCCAATGGGAGTTGGACTCGCCGGGCACCCAGGCGATTGTGGTATGGGCCAAGTCGATATGGGATTCCGTAAGAAAGGACATCGAATCCCGCACCCACCGCGCATGCAGGGTGTGCAGCGCATGCACCGGTCCATATTCGTACACGCGGTAGGGCATCAGGTAACTCAGCATGGAGGAGCCAGGCAGATACGGATAGACGTCGAAAGTGAAGTCCACGTCCTGCATGGCCACGTTCGATATGTATTCCAGAATTTGATCCCGTTCCGTGACGGAATTTCCCTTCAAGTGGGAGACATGAACTTTGACTCCGGTCTGGCGACCTAATTCCACCGCTTCTTGTACGCCCGCCAGCGTCCCCTTCTTGTATCGCACATGGGTGGCATAGAGTCCGCCTGCGGCGGCAACGGGCTCGCAGGCCGACCGCAATTCGGCCGTAGTGGCGAAGCATTGCGCTATGTAGTCCAATCCCGTGGAGAGGCCGCACGCTCCTTCCGCCATCGCCTTCTCGACTCGCAGCGCCAATTCCAGCTGCTGATAGTCGTCCAACGGCCGGGCCGTCCAGCCTTGCGTCTGGACTCTGACGTTGGCATACGGAATCTGCGCCAGCACATTCTGGGCGTTACGCCCGTGCAACAGCTCCATGTAGTCGGCAATCGACGTCCAGGCCTGGTAATCGTGCTGTTCCAGCGCATTGAGAGCCCGCAAGTACAGCATCCACTGATGCATATCGACTTTCGATATAGGGGCATACGAAATGCCGTCCGACATGATGACTTCGGTCGTAAATCCCTGCCGCAGTTTGCTTTCGATCAGCGGATTTTTGAGCAACCATCCGTCCATATGGGTATGGACGTCGATGAAACCCGGGGTAAGCCACTTGCCGCGCCCGTCCACAATCCGGCTCCCGGAAGTCTGGGCTACGTTCCCGATGGCCGCGATGCGGTCCTCGATCAGGCCCAGATCGGCCTGGTAGGGCGCGGCGCCCGTGCCGTCTACGATGGTTGCTGCTTGAACGACGGTGTCGAACATAGGGTCTCGATCGGCAACGAAATCTCGGGGCACGACACCCTCACGTCATCGTCAGGACGCCACGGGCCACGTTGCCGGCTTCCATGTCGGCGAACGCCGTGTCGATCTCCCGCAGAGGATACGTCTTGGTGATCAGGCCGTCCAAGTTCAGGCGGCCTTGCTGGTAGGCCCGCAGGATCCGCGGGATGTCCACATAGGTGCGACTGCTGCCGACATAGGATCCCAGCAGCCGTTTTTCTTGGGCCACCAGCTGCGCCGGGGAGATGCCCACTTCCGCCAGCAGGCTGTGCATGCCCACGACGACTGCCGTCCCCCCAGGCCGCACCGCGGTCAAGGCCGCGCCGATGGTAGCACTGGAGCCTACCGAATCGATGATATAGGCCGGGCCTCCGCCTGTCATTTCCCGCAAGCCTTCCACCAAGTCGTGCTCCGACGTATTCAATGTGAGATCGGCTCCCAGGGCCCGGGCCATGACCAGTTTCTTGGGATCCAAATCCACGCCGACAACGGGACTGCAGCCCGCTGCCAAGGCCCCGAGCACGGCACAGAGGCCGATGCCGCCGCAGCCGATCACGGCCAAGGCCTGTCCCGGCCGGGCCTGAGCCGTATTCCATACCGCGCCGGCTCCCGTAATGACAGCGCAACCCACGACGGCCGCGACGGGCTTGGGTATGTCGGGAGAACAAGGAATCATACAGTCTTCATGCGTCACCATGTAGTCGGACATGGTGGCTACGCCCAGATAGTGCTTGTACCGGGTGCCGGACTGCGCGCGCAGCCGGGACTGGCCGTTGGGGAGCAAGCCTTTCAGCATGGTTTCCGGAAACCGCTGGCACAGATTGGGCCGGCCGGCCAAGCAGGTTTCGCAGTGGTTGCAGGAAGGCAACCAGTTGTACACTACGTGGTCGCCGGGCTTGACGCGGGTGACCTCGGAGCCTGTTTCCAGCACCACGCCCGCCCCTTCATGCCCCAGCACCAAAGGCGGCGGCGTCCGCAGTTCGCCGCGCAGGGTATGCAAGTCCGAATGACATACGCCGGCTGCATGATTCCGGACCAAGACTTCAAACGGACCCGGCGGCTCCAAGTGCATGGTCTCCACCACCAATTTGCCGACTTCCGGCACTACCACGGCTTCAATCTGCATGTCGCGCTCGCTGGGGTATGGACACGTAGGGCGGCGGGTCGAGAATCCAACGGGATCCTCTGCATACCATACCACGACCCGGAAACGGGATGCCGCGGTCTCATCGCCTGCCCGGCGTCTTTTATAGATATAATTATATCTTTTGGTTTCGCTTGCAGATGCCCGGCCCAAAGACGGCGGCCCCGAAATCTCGGAGCCGCCGTAGGGAATTGCGCTGACTTGCGCTCAGTAGTCAGGAAGCTTCACTCATCGCCTATGTCCCTACATAGGTGATGCGCCGTGGCGCCTTGAGGCGTTGCCCCGATCCGATCAGCAGGTTTCCAAGGAAATTCCTGAAGCCGGACAAGGTGAGCGACGCAGCAGGCCGGACGGACCGAAACCGATAAGCCTGTTCGCTCTTGCGCAGACGCTCGCGGTACAGCGTTTGTCCCAACGCTATCTCTAAATAAGTCATGTCACACCACCTTCCGATTCGATTCGGAGTTCAACGCTCAGAGTATGGGACGAAAAAGTCGTATGAGTGGGCAAAAGGCGTTCCACTGTTGTATGAAATGGAGAGCCTTTGTATCAGGTCTGTGCAATCAGTCCCGGAGTCGGTCCCCAGTGGCCTGGGCGGCTCCGCCGAGGAGCCTCTGGCGGCTCGGCGTCCTGTCGCCCCCGGTCAGCGGTTCCGGGTCGGAGGCGGCGCGTCGGGTTGGGCTCGACCCGGAAGCGCGTGCGGCCGCGGCGCGGGGAAGATCCGCGCTTATGCTCGTTCCGCGGACCGCCCTCTGAAGCCGACAATCCGGCCGCGGGGATACAAAGAACGCCGACAGAGGCAGGGCAGCCGACATGTTGCCGGCAGGGCGTAGAGCATGCATGTCGAACGCACGCACCGACGATCCCGGCCCCCCCGGCCTGGCACCCTCGGACTGCCGCAGGGCCGGCGCTACATGGACCATGCAGAGGCCCAGACCCGTCCTCCGATGCACTCTGCTGGCTTTTCCCGAGGGCCTCTGCGCCTGTCCTGGGCCTGCTCGCTCCGATACGGGGGCCAGGACAGAGGACACCGAGAGTTTCCCAAAAAGACAGCGGCCCTGGCGAAACCAGGGCCGCTGTACTCTGCTGCATATTCCTGCGCAGCAACGTGGGGAAGGGGCTAGACTCCAGCCTCGATTGCCGGACCGAGCCCCTTGATCTTGCGGCCGGAGCCTATCAACAGGTTGCCCAGCCGAGTACGCACCCAGGAGACGGGCTTTGCAGCTCGTACCGGGCGCTCCGGCTCCCGATATCTCTGCTCCGCCTTCTGCATCCGTTCCAAAAACAGCTGCTGCCACATCAGCAAGTTCAAATCGTTCATGACACCATCCCGCAAATCCATGTCGACCTACCCTTGGAGTATGGATCCGGGAGATGGCAAAAGTGGACCAACGGCGTATCAGGCGTGTAACAACAGGGGCTTGGACGTAGCAGGTGGGTTCAACGCGACTCGGCGCCGGTCGAGAACGGTTCCGTGTGGAACCGATATCCCAGACCGGGAATGTTCTCGATGAAATGGAGAGGATTCTCTCCGGGCTCGATCTTGCGTCTCAGTCTCGAAACGAGTCCCCGTACCAAGTCCCGGTCCCCCCCGTCGCTGTAGCCCCAGACGCGGTCGGCAATCGAATCGGTCGTCACGACGCTGTTGGGATTGGTCATCAGCAGATAGAGCAGGCGGAATTCCAGTTGCGTAAGCCGCACGGGTGCGGTCTGGGACACGGTCGCTGTGCGGTCCGCCGTATCCAACGTAATGTCGGCCATTTCAATCTTGTTCAAGACCGTGTTGGGAACCGAAGACGAGATGCGCATCAGCACCTTCACGTAGTTGGCCAAAAGACGCAGGGAAACGGGGCGATCCAAGACCAAATCTGCGCCTTCTTCCAGCAGCATACACTCCTGCGTATCCGGCAGGTGTTCGTTCATGACCAGGATGGGCGCTTGGGTCTGGGCGCGCACGGCCCGTACCTCCTCCCAGGGAATTTCGTCGCGGTTCCAGGCCAGAATCACGATGTCGGCCGGATCGCGTTGCCAGTCGGCCATGCGGCGTGAAAGAGAAGGTTCCGGTTCCACGGCCAACCCGAACTCGCGCAGAGCCACACTGATGATGCGCCCTTCCGTGGGATCGTCCGCAAATACGACAATACTCATTTGGATCCTTGCATGCCTCCCACAGGCCTTTTCCTTGCGGTAGTAGTATAGGAACCATTCATGGAACAATTGCGCTTTGGATCGTCGGACGGAGCCCTGGAGCTCCGCCCTTGTAGTGCAGGAGACGGGGGATGTCGGCAGAACGAATCATTGTAGTCGGAGCCGGTGCGTTTGGTCTGGCCGCGTCCCAAACACTGGTACACCAGGGATTTCGGCCCCTCATTGTAGATCCCACGGGTCCCACCCCGCACTCGTCGGCGGCGTCCCGAGACATCAGCAAAGTCGTTAGGTCGGAGTACGGCGACGATCTCACGTACACCCGCATGGCCCAGCAAGCCATGGAGGGGTGGCTCCAGTGGAACGAGCAATGGGGTACGGTGTATCACAACACGGGCATTACCCGCCTGTTCTCGGATCTGTCGCCAGGGAGCTTCGAAAAGCAGAGCGTAGAGACGGCCGCTCTGGCCGGCATAGAGTTGGAAATGCTGGACGCTGCCGTGATCAAGCAACGACTGCCCATGTTCGATACGGAACGGGTACGCCAGGGCTTCTTCAATCCTCACGGAGGTTATGTGGAAGCCCGCAGGGTCCTGCAACACTTGCGAAACGACTTGCGCCAAGCAGAAACCGCATGGTACATAGGCAAGACCGTGGCGGAGCTCGTCATTGTCGGAGGACGGTGCCAAGGCGTGATCCTCGCCGACGGCACCCGGCTGGAAGCCGATCATGTCCTGGTGGCGGCAGGGGCCTGGACAGGTCTGCTGGTGCCGCAGGTGTCGCAGCTGGCAGCAGCCACGGCCCAGCCGATTTTTCATCTCCACGTAGAAAACTGGAACCGGTATTCCCCGCCGCAGTTCAGCGTGGTATTTCCGGAGACCGAAACTTCCGGTCTCTACGCCCTGCCGCTGCATCCCGCAGAGAAAGTGGTCAAGGTAGGATTGCATACTCAGGGCCGCACAGCCCACCCGCTGCGCACCGACCGCATCGTGCAAGAGCAGGAAATTGCCCACTTTCGCAGACAAATGAGTCGATACGCGCCCGAACTCGCCACGAGTCCGATTGTGTACTCACGCATTTGCCTGTACCACGACACAGCGGACTTCGACTTTCTGATCGACCGCCATCCCGACATAGACGGGCTTACAGTCGCTTGCGGCGGCAGCGGCCACGGCTTCAAGTTCACGCCGGTACTCGGAGACCTGATCGCCAGTCGAGTGACAGACGTCTGCCACCCGTTTGCCCGGAAATTCCGATGGCGCGCGCAATCCGACGCTGCCGCAAACAGGAAGTCCCAGCGGCCCGCGCTCGAGGATCTGTAGCGCCGCGCGAGGGCTCCGGTCTCGTGGCCTCCCGACTGGGATTGCCGGCAGCCGGGGGTCAGGCAGCCGCGCCGGCACGGCGCCATGCAGTCTGGCTCCAGACAAGGCCTACGGCCAGCAAAAGCAGCAGCGCCGCGCTTCCCGTAAGTAGTAGGGTCAGGTTGCCTTCCTGAAACCAGACCAACCCCAGGATAGGACCGCAGGCGGCTGCCAGATCGTCCGCCGTAGTGAAGAACCCCATGACTTCACGGGGCCTTGCGGTCAGCCGGGCTCCGTCGCTGGCGCCCGCTTCTACCGCTACGCGCAGCCCTGAGAAGAGCAACATGTAAGTACCGGCAAGCAGGAGAGAGGCCATGCCGTGGGCTATGCCGGCCAATCCGATGGCCCCGGCCAGGAACACCGACAGACCCACGATCATGCGGGTCCGCCCCAGGGCGTCCGACAGGGCCCCGATCACGGGACCCATCACGATCTGGGACAACCAGTGCATGGCCAGAACCAAGCCCGTCGCCAACCCCAGCCCCATGGTTTCTACGACCGGTCCTCCCCGTACCTGGATGTACAAAGAGGTAAGGGCAACCAGCAAAGTGAGAATCAGCCTCGATCCCGCGCCCAGGCCCAACAACCATTGCAGCCGCGGTGATTGTCCGATGCATGTGACGGCCTCTCTAAGCCCCGCTGTCCCCGTGGTGGCGCGTTCCCTCGGCACGACCTCGTGGGGAGGCCATGCGAGCGCCAAACCGAGAGCGACGCCGACTCCGGCCAGAGCCGAGAGCACGCCCATCGACGTGACGAAACGGGTTCGATCCAGCAACCATCCTCCCAACATCACGCTCAGGCCGCTGCCCAGCCGGACCAGTCCCCACCAGAGGCCCAGCAGCCTGCCATGTCGCGCGGCGGCATGGGACCACACGGCCACGTAGGCGGACTGTCGAAATACGGACCAGGCGATGCCCCAAGCGACGCGTGCCGCCAGCTGGAAAGAGAAGGGCCAGGCTTGCGTAAAGGCAAGACTGGAAGCCAGGGCCAGCACGGTGGCTCCCACGAACAACGGCTTCATGCGCCATTGCGCTTGCAGGGCTGCCACCAGGGAATTGGAAAGCAGCCGCACCCACCGATTGGCGCTCAGCAGCAAACTCACCTGCCACAGGGTCAAGTGCAGGGCGCCGGCCGAAACAGGCAAGGCGCTGTACAGAAAAGAGTCCCCCATGATGAGGAGCCCGACTACACAGCCGGACAGAGCCACCGAGATGCGTATCCGACCGCGGTCGGCGGAGATCGGCATCAATCGGCTGCGGCAATGAAGGGGGAATGCCACTCGCGTCCGCCCGGGACGCTCCGCGTGGTCACGAATGCGGGGCCGTCGACTCTCTGTACCCGCAAAGGGGTCGGACTGCGCAGATAGGCGCGGGTCGCCTGCAGACCCGCTTCCAACATTTGTCGAGACCGGCTGAAGTCCAGTATGGATACGTCCTGGAAAGCGTTCAGATGGATGTGGTGCAATTCGATCCCCGGATCTTGTTCCGCCTGCTCCAAGTCGGGAAACAGCGACTGGACCATCATCACCCCCATCACGCGGCTGAAAATCTCGAGGAGGCCCTTGGCGGGGGCCAGCTGCTGTCCTCCATAGCCCACATTGAGGACGTAAATGGAGGTGGCCCCCTTCTCCATGGCGATGTCTGCCGGTATGTTTTCGATGATGCCGCCATCTACCAGCTGCAGGTGTTGGTAGACCACCGGCGGGTGCATGACCGGTATCGAGGCGCTGGCCACCGCGGCATCCAGGCAGGGCGCCAGGGCGTGCTCGCCGAACAAATAGAGGCGTTTGGTCCTCAGGTCGGCCGCCGTCAAGTAACAGGGTACCTGCAAGTCTCCGAAGGTCATGGTCCGGGAAGGCAACTGCTTGCCCATGAAGGTGCGCAAGGCCACTCCGTTGAACAAGCTGTCCTGCCCCCTGAGATACCGCAGAGCGGCGGTCAAGGCGCTCCCGGGAAAGACGTCTCGTCTACGTACCTTGAGCCAGATCTGATGCAGGGTCCGCGCCGTTTCCACCGACACGCCCCGCGAGGCCAGAAAGAGGGAATTCAACGCGCCCACCGAAGTCCCGACGAAGAAGTCGGGAACGATATCGGCTTCCAACAACGCGCGCAGCGCGCCGGCCTGCAGCGCGCCGCGGGCCCCGCCGCCGCTGAGGACAAAACTGATCATCCCAGCACCCTTATTCGGAAGCGCCGCCTATCAGGACTACGCATTCCCCCTTCAGAGTCCGCCGTTGCGTTTGCGCCAGCAGAGAACCCACGGTGCCGCGCAGCGTTTCTTCGTGGAGCTTGCTGATTTCCCGGACCAGGGCCGCCGGCCGATCGCCCATGATCGTCAATGCGTCCGCCAGCAGCTGCGGGACGCGATGCGGACTCTCGTAGTAGACGAGAGTGTGGGGATTGCCTCTCTCCGCTTCCAAATCTCGGCGGCGCCGGCCGGATTTCCGAGCGGCGAAACCCTTGAAGGTGAAACTATGCAGCGGCAGACCGGATTGCACCAGCGCGGGAATCAGAGCCGCCGGCCCCGGCAACACGTGCACGTCCAAGCCTTCCTGATGCGCCATGCGCACAAGCCGGAAGCCGGGGTCGGCAATGCCCGGAGTACCGGCGTCCGACAGATAGGCCACGTTCTTGCCCGCCGTCAGCTCCTCCTTGATCCGATCCAAAACCCGCAATTCGTTGTGTTCATGGCAAGAAATCAACGGCTTGCGGATTCCGTAATGCGTCAGTAGCCGCGCACTGTGCCGCGTGTCTTCGCAGGCGACGACGTCTGCGGCGGCCAAGACCTCTACCCCGCGGTAGGTAATGTCGCCCAGATTGCCGATGGGACCAGATACCAAAAACAGGGTCCCGCGTGAGGCGGCGTTCACGGAGCGGCGCATCGTTCAGCCGGGAAACGACTCGATGGCGGCAAACAACCGGTCCAAGTCCGCAGGTTGCATTTCGCCCATGTGACCGACGCGCAGCGACTTGCCTTTCTGCGGGCCGTAGCCGTTGCTCAATATCAGGTCGGCCTGCTTCAGGAAAGCAATCAGCCCGTTTATGTCGAATCCGGCCGTCCCACTCAGGGTAGTGACCGTCGGCGAAGCAAAGGCATCGTCGACCATGGGCGTGAACCCGTGAGATGTGGCCAGCCGCCGGGTATGGTCGCGGAGGTCCCTGTGCCGGCGCCAGCGTCGGGTCATGCCCTCCGCTAGGATGCGATCCAGTTGGACTTGCAAGGCCCGCAACAGAGAGAGGGCCGGAGTCGCCGGGATCAATCCTCGCACCAGGTACTTCTCCATGTTGACGAAGTCGAAATACCAGCCTCGGCCTTGAACCTGGCTGGCCCTCTCCAAAGTGCGATCGCTGACCGCGGCAAATGCCAGACCCGGCGGGGTCGCCAAGGCCTTTTGGGAAGAGGTAAGACAGACGTCCAGCTGCCAGGCGTCGACCTGCACCTCTGCGCCGGCGAGCGACGAAACGGCGTCCACGCAGAACAGCGTGTCGGGGGCCACTTGCCGAATCCGGCGGGCTATCGCCTCCAGGGGATTGAGCACGCCGGTACTGGTCTCGTTGTGCACCAGACACACCGCGTCGAGATCCCCGGTCCGCTGTGCGGCGGCAACTTGCTCTCCTACCCAATCCGGGTCCAGGCCCACGAACCAGGGCACTTCCGCCTTGACGACTTGGCGGCCGCAACCGACGGCCACGTCGTGCCAGCGTTCCGCAAAGGCGCCGTTCATCAGCATCAGCACGCGGCCCCGTTCCCGCACTCCGTTCCGAATGCAGGCCTCGTGCATGCCGGTACCGGAACTGGCGAACACATATACCCGACTGGCGGTACGAAAGACATGGCGTAGTTTGCCCTGCATATCGGCAAACAGGGCATCCATTTCCTGGGAACGGTGCCCGATCAGGGGCGTGGTCTGGGCGGCCAGCGCGTCCGCCGGTACGTCGACGGGACCCGGAATAAAGAGCCGAACCGGTGAATCCCCGGCAACCTCGTCGCGCATCATGGCTTGTTCCTCGGCTTTGCTGCTCCCGGCCCGGGGTCCACTACAGACTCCGCAGAGCGCGGAGGCCATACAGGCATTTTACAATTGTCCGGGTCTTCGTCTTGAACGTCGGAGGTCTCGAAATGGCCTGCCGGTCTTGCCGATGCAGTCCCGGCGGCCTGGGGCAAGACCTGTAGAATCCAGAGGCGGCATCCAGGGCCGGGTTGCATCTTGCATCGTCGCGCCCTGTCTGCTCCACTACTCGACGCCGTTCCGAAATCGAATGTACACAGGAGAATCAGAGATGCAGGCATTGGTCTGGGAGGCTCCCCGCGAGATGCACATGAGGGCTCGAGACGTGCCCGTTCCGGGCCCGGGCGAGGTCTTGATTCGGGTGGCCTACGCCGGCATCTGCGGGTCGGAACTGAGCGGCTACCTGGGACACAACGCCCTGCGGGTGCCTCCGCTGGTGATGGGCCACGAGTTTTCCGGGACTGTCGCCGCCGCAGGGGAAGGGGCAGACCTGCAGGAGGGTACGGCCGTGACGGTCAACCCGCTCTATTGCGCCGGACAGTCCGAGTGGCAAGCGCGGGGGTTGGATCAGCTGTGCCCGACGCGCCGATTGGTCGGCGCCCACGTACCGGGAGCGTACGCGGAGTACGTAAAGGTGCCGGTCGGGACCGTGCACAAGCTGCCGGCGGGCATGTCTCTGCGGATCGGCGCGTTGACCGAACCCGTAGGCTGCGGAGTACGCATCGGCGAATTGGCCGGCGAGGTGGCGGACCAGGACTGTCTGGTCGTCGGCATGGGCCCCATCGGCTTGCTGTCGTTGCAGATGCTGCGCAGACGGGGAGCCCGCCGCGTCTTCGTGGCGGATCTCGACGAGCATCGCCTGGCCATGGGGCGACACTATGGAGGCGTGGCCGTTCCGCCGCGGGCGCAGAACGTGGTAGACCGCATCCTGGCCGAAACGAATCGCCGGGGAGTGGCGGTGAGCGTCGATGCAGTGGGCACCGGGCAGACCCGGACGCAATGTGTCCAGGCTACCATGATCACGGGCCAAGTGATTCTGAGCGGCCTCCACGAAGAAGTCAGCGACATTCCCGCCGCCGACGTCGTGCGGCGGGAAATCACGCTCCGCGGTTCCTTTTCGTATTCTCCCGCCAACTTCCGGCAGGCTCTGCAATTGCTCGCCGCAGCAGAAATCTCGCTGGAACCCTGGATCGTGGAAGCTCCCCTGGACGAGGGAGGGAAGTGGTTCGATCGTCTGGTCGACGCACCCGGGAACGTATCCAAAGTGCTTCTGAGGCCCGCCTCCGCCTAGACGGACGATGTCGCCGGAGCAGGTATCATATCGATCATGCAGATAGTAGACCTGAAGGCGGTGCGCGTGGAGATACCCGCGCCGCCGGCGCCCCCGACCGGAAGCCGCCGCGGTTGGTACCATACGGCGGAAGTCGCCAATCCGATGTCCCGGTTCGCGCATGTCAAGGCCCACCGGAACCTGTGGCTCCCGCACTGGGAAAGCACCTGGTGCCAGGTGACCCTGGAAGACGGCACCTGGGGCTTGGGCCTCACCGGGCACGGCCGGGTGACCGCCGCCGTCATAGACGATCACTTGGCGCCCCATTTGATCGGTCAGAACGGATTCGCTATCCAACGGCTGTCCGACATGATGTTTCGGCTCACCAAGCCCTATGGCGCCATGGGTCTTGCCGCGTACGCCGTCAGCGCCGTGGACCTGGCCCTCTGGGACGCCAAAGGCAAGGCCTTGCAACAGCCCGTGTACAGCCTGCTCGGAGGTGATCCGAGCGAAGCCCTGCAGTGTTATGCGACGGGCAACGACGTCGACTGGTATCTGGAATGCGGCTTCGACATGTTCAAGTTGGCCTGCCCTTTTGGCCCGGTGGACGGCTTGCAAGGCTTGGCCGGCAACGAAGCGCTGGTGGCTGCCGCCCGCGACCAGATTGGTCCGGACCGGGAACTAATGCTGGACTGCTGGATGGCTCTCGATGTCGACTATACCTGTCGCCTGGCTCACAGATTGCGGCCTTACGGCCTCAGGTGGATGGAGGAATGTCTGCCGCCCGAGGACCTGGACGCCCATCGGAAACTCCGGCGAAGACTGCCTGGGCAGCCGTTGGCGACGGGAGAGCACTGGTACACGGCGATCCCCTTTCAGTGGGCTGCCCGTCATCAAGTCGTCGACATTCTGCAGCCCGACATCTGCTGGTGCGGCGGTCTGACCCCTTGCCTCGACATAGCCGCCGTCGCGGCAGCCGCAGGCATTCCGGTGATTCTGCATGGAGGCGGCAATACGCCCTTCGGCCAGCATTTCAGCATTGCCCACCCCAACGTCCCGCTGCTGGAGTATTTCATGGGTGCCGACCCCGGCGTAGATCCGGCCCAGACTGCGGGCATTCCGGGCCAAGCCGTCCCCCGGGAAGGCCGGCTCACGCCGAACGACGCGCCCGGCTTCGGCCTGGAGATCGAGGAAGCGTGGATCAAACCGTTCTTTGCCTGAAGGACACCCGCGCAGGCACGGAAAGCCCCGCGAGCTCGACGATGTCGTTGCGCCCTGGGTCGCAGGCGGGGCCAGCTTCCCGAGCCGATCCGGGCAAGACAGATTCTCAACACTGTAAGTGAGGCAGTATTCCATGGACATGCAGCTGACGAAAAATGAATTGCGGTTTTTCCGAGACAACGGTTTCGTCGTCAAACGCAACGTGTTGGACGTGAAACTGGTAGCCAAGGCCGTGGATGTATTCTGGGAGAACGCGCCGCCGTCCATGGAGCGGGACAATCCGGAAACCTGGTACGGACCCTTTCGCGAAGAACACGAGATAGACGATGGACACAGCTTCCGGCGGGGATTCCGCTGGAATTTCCGCGCCATCGATACCGAACCCTATATGTTCAGGCTGGTGCCCGAAGACCCGAATATCGTGGGCATGGCCGCGCAGTTGCTGGGACCGGATCTCAGCCCCCCCAAAAGGGTCCGCGGCATCTACACTACCTTGCCCCAGCGCGACAAGACGCCGCTGGCACATCATCTGCACGTAGACCAACACCCTTTCCACCTGGGAGTGGTGGCCTATCTCGGTACCGTGGGCCCTATGGGCGGAGGCTTTCGCGTCTGGCCTACCAGCCACCGATGGTTCTACCACCAATACGACACCCAGCACGAAGGGGGCCGACCCGAGACGTACGAAGAAACGAGGGCCTTTTTCGAAACGCAACCCTCGATCGAATGTACGGGAGAAGCCGGGGACGTCGTCTTCTGGCACCACCGTCTGGCACACACGGCCGGACACAATCAATCCACCCACATCCGCTTGGCCGTGCTGTACGACTTCAGACGCGGCGACATAGAGGACGTACAGGCCCAATCACCGCGGCAAAACATGTGGCAGGACTGGCCGGGCTGCGATAATCTGCCGGATTGAGCCCAGTTGCTGCCGCTCGTCTTCACGCCCGTCGAGCGGCTGCAGTCTCTGGCTTAGACCGTCGACCCGGCCGTCTGCCGGGCGCGGTGCGCTTTGCTCTTTTGCGGAGATTCCCCTGTCTATGCGTAGCAACTATACACTCGCTCCCGACGTCACGTACTTGAACCACGGCAGTTTCGGCGCCGTCCCCAAGGTAGTGCAGCAAGACTTTCGGCAGTGGCAGGCCGCCATGGAGGAGAATCCCGTCTTCTTCATGTGGCAGGTCGCTCCCGAGGCTTTAGGCAAAAGTCTCCACGCCCTGGCGCAATTCGTAGGGGCGGAACCTCACCAGCTCGGATTTGTCTCCAACGCCACGCAAGGCATCAACGCTTTTGCCCGCTCGCTCCCCTTGGCGCCCGGGGACGAAGTGCTGGCTACCGACCAGGAATATGGGGCGACGCAGAAGGCCTTAATCTACTACTGTCGACAGAAAGGGGCGCAATACGTAGTGCAGGAGGTGCCGCTGCCGGCCCAGGATCCCGACGAGTGGGTCGAAGCGTTATGGCAAGGCGTCACGCCGCGCACGAAGGCCGTTTTCTTCAGCCACGTTACCGCTCCTACGGCATTGACCTTCCCCATCGCCAAAATCTGTGCCCGGGCGCGCGCAGAGGGCATTCTCACCGTCTGCGACGGAGCACACGCTCCCGGGCACATAGACCTGAACCTGCAAGACTGCCAGGTGGACTTCTACACCGGCAATTGCCACAAGTGGTTGTCTACGCCTCGCGGGTGCGGCTTCATCTACGTCGCTCCCCCATGTCACGCCTTGGTGGAACCGCTCATCGTGAGTCACGGCTGGAATCCCGAGGAACGCAGCAAGACCCCTTTGCACGACTATTTCAGTTGGCAAGGCACCCTGGACCCCTGTGCATTCCTGACCTTGCCCACGGCCATCGACTACCTCCAAAGTATCGACTGGCCCAAAGTGCGGGACGAACTGCACGCTTTGGCGGCTCCCTTCCGGCTGCAGTTGGCCGACCAGTTCGACACCGAGCCGCTGTGCTCCGAGGATGCGAACTGGTGGACATTGATGTTCTCGACCCGATTGCCGGCCGGAACCGCCGCGAAACTGGGACGGACGCTGTGGGAAAAGTACAAAATCGTCGTGATTCTGAACGGCGGCTCCGACTTCGACATGTTGCGGGTTTCAGTCAAGGAATACAACAGCGCGGCGGACTTGCAGCGGCTGTCCGAGGCATTGACCACCGAACTGGCGTCCTGACCCCGCTCGAGGGCGGGGCGGAGCAACTCCGACCCCGGAACCCGCGGCCGCCGCCGGGCGTTACAGGTCTATGCGCCGGCCTTCCTTGGCGGCTTGATAGGCGGCGTAAATGATCCGCGTAACTTCCAGACCCAGTTTGCCGTCACAGCTGGTGGCTTCGTCGCGCATGGCCGCGGTGACGAAATGGTGACACATGGCCACGTGACCGGAACTCCAGTCCTCGTCCGGTAGGGCCGCGTTCCAACCGGCCGAAGTACTGGCTTTTTCGTTCAGATAGGTGTCCGCGAAGACCTCCGGCGTCGGCGCGTACAGATTTACCAGATTGTGGGGACTGATGTTGCATTGCACCCGGCTGTTGGACAGAAAGACTTCCAGCCAGCTCTGCATACCCCCCAACACGTTGTCCGACGCGAAGGCCACGCCCTTGGAGCCGTCAGCAAACGTAATGATGGCGGTGGCCCATGTTTCCACGTCCTGCCAACCCTGGGCAATGTCCTGGCAGTCCGCTCCCTGGCGACCGGCAATTTCGGAAAGATCGCCGATTTCGGCGGTCACCGACACGGGTCGGATCATAGGCCCGCCGCGGGCCAGACTTTCCTGCTGCTTCAGATAGACCATGGCTCCGATCGGATGGGCCCCCAAGCGCAACAAAGCCCCGCCGCCGGTGTACCGCCAGATCTTGGAATAGGGCGAGTGGGAGCCGTTGTGACATTCGCCTCCCCGCATCTCCAAGATCGCTCCCTGCGAACGACCTATCAGGGCCCTGGCCTTTTGCAGCGCAGGGGCAAAGATCCAGTTCTCGCCGTACATCAGTTGCACGCCGCCGCGGTCGGCGGCTTCCACCATGGCGGAGGCGTCGGCCACGGCTTGCTCCAGCATGACGGCAGGATCCCGACCGGAAATCTCGGCGTCGGCCGCGGTCGGCGGCAGATCCTGCCCTACATACGCGGTCAACGGCTTGGTGCAGATGATGTGCTTGCCGTGCGCGGCGGCGGCTTCGCCGACAGGCCGATGGAGATGGTTGGGCACACAGAGATCGACGATATCGACGGCTGGGTTCCGCAGCAGATCCAGGTAGTTGCCGTAGGCATCGGGAATCCCGTGCTTGGCGGCGAAGGCCTGGGCGTTGGCGGCATTGCTGGCCGCCACGGCCCCGATGGTCACGGCTTGACCCGGCAGTTGCGCATAGCAGCGCATGCGGGTCTCGGCCAGAAATCCGGCTCCAATCACTCCGATCGTCACAGGCTTCGTCATGCGTAACTCCTTTCTTCCGGGGCTGGCAGGCGGCCCGCCGCCAATCGGAGACATACTAACCTAAAGCTGCAGATCCGGGACACTGCCGACCAGACTTTTCCCTTGCCGGCGGCTGGGGTTTCCCGCCGGCAAGCGGCGGCATTTGCCGGAATCCCGTCCCTGCGCTTGGCTAGAAAGCGATGTTCCTCTATAATGACAGCGTAGATTGAAGCACACGATATCTGGGAGGTGATGCCGATGGACAACTATGACGGTAGTCGTTCGTGCATGGAAACCTCGCCTCTAGTCAGCTAGAAGCCGGTTGTCTGCACGGCAGAGGGACCCTCACCTTGGTGGGGGTCTCTTTGTATACGCGACCCGGCGCCGGCCCTCGTCTATCTCTGGCGGCTCGGGTCGCCAGACCGTATCGGCAACCCTCCTTCCCCGTTACTCGCCCCGGAGCAGCCTATGATCTTTTGCGAGCAGCAACCGTACGGTGGCTGGCGCCAAGTCCACCGGATTGGAAACGACCACTTGGACATGGTGGTGGTATCGGAGATTGGACCGCGCATCATGTATCTGGGATTGTCGGGCGGTCACAATCTCTTCCGCAACGTGGACCAGGAGCTGGGGCGTACCGGAGACGCGCAATTCCGCCTGTACGGGGGACAGAGGGTGTGGGCGGCCCCCGAGAACGCCGACGTCACCTACTACCCCGACAACGTGCCCGCCGAATTCCGGCAGGTCACGGAGCGGGTCTTCGAAGTGACGGCTCCCGTAGAGACAACGACCGGTCTGCAAAAACAAATGCGCATCGAACTGGCCCCAGACCGCCCCGCCGCCGTCGTACGCCATACCATTTCCAATCACGGTGCGGCCGCGCGTGAACTTGCGCCTTGGGCCCTGTCCGTGATGAATCTGTACGGGACGGCCGTAGTACCGCTGCCTGCATTCGGATCGCACGCCGAGAATCTGGTCCCCGTCAGTCCTCTTGTGCTCTGGGCCTACACGGACCTGACGGATCCCAGATGGACGATAGGCAGCCGGTATATCTTGCTGCAGCAGGATCCTCTGGCAGGTCAGCCGCAGAAACTGGGACTGCAGGTCAGCCAGGGCTGGGCCGCCTATGTGCTGGACTCGACTCTGTTCGTCAAGACCTTCCGCCACGACCGTTCCGGCGCCTACCCGGATTTCGGGTGCAATACGGAGCTGTTTACGGACAGCCGCATGCTGGAAGTGGAATCTCTGGGACCTTTGACCACGGTTGCGCCGGGCGCGGCCGTGACGCAAACCGAAGGATGGCACCTTTTCGGCGGGGTGCCTACGCCCGCCGACGACCGGGACGTCGAAGACTACGTGCTGCCGCACGTGACGGCCGCGCTGCGCCACCGCGCCTGAAGAACTGGTCGCCGACGGGTCGGTGGTACTCCCGGCGCGTCAGTCCTGCCAGAATTCCTCCAGCCGGTCGCGCACCTCGAAACCCAGGACCGTACGCAACTTGGAATGCCGAAACCTGCGGTGCGGCATATCGGCGCTGACGTTGAATTCCTCGTACGGGCTGGGCAACGACGGGACGGCGACGGCGCGTTGCAGGGCGCGTCCCGCGTCCTGCCAGGAGACTGCAAAAGGCGGGATTTGCTGTCTTGTGCCGGGAGTCACCAGCCGCCAGAAAAGCATGACGGCGACTTCGAGATCGTAATGCTCGGCAAAGACCCGCAGGGTTTCCTGACCCAGGTACTTGGTGTGATGATACAGGTAGGCTAAAGGCCGCGCCGGCGCTTCGACCGGTACATCGTAATCCCAGACATAGCTGCCGAAGCCCGGATCCATTTGTTGGAAGGGGCCGGTCTGGACGATGCGTCGAATGCCGTAGCGCACGGCGCCCCGCGCCACGCTGAAGACGCTCGCAGCGTTGACCTGAAACGCTTCGTGCAAGCGCGGCCGTAGCACCGAGCAATTGACTACGGCGTCCATGCCGGCACAGGCCGCCATCACCTGATCGGCATCCCGCATGTCGACGATGCGGTGCTCATGGGGGGCGGGCAGGTGCGGCGTGACGGGTCTGCCCTGCCGTCGCCCGTCTTGATCGGCCCTGATGTCTTCGATGCTGCGCAAATCGCACAGGCGCAGCTGGTAGTCGTTGCGCATAGCCCGAGCCGTAGACGCGCCGATGGGCCCACCGGCTCCGAATATGACTACTTTCCTCACGCTGCGGTGCTGGGACCAGTCGGTCCCGGGACCCGGCGGGGCCGGGTTCCGGGGCATGGGAAAGTCGGGAGGACCAATCTCGTGCCGGGGAGCGTACGCAAAGGGCTCCGCGATACTGACGGCTCTTTGTTCGCCGCCCGTTTCATGCAGCATCTTGATTTTGGCGTGGGGTCCGGGAGCCGCGATATGGAAAAGGCACCAGTCGGGACGCGTAGCGTTCCGCATCCGCGACGCGTCGAAACGCAGGGCCCGGTCCACCGCGTGCAGGGCATCGTCCACATGCACCCAGCGGGGGTCGCAGTCGGCCTGCTCCATTTCGGCCGAATCGACCAACAGGCCGAAACGCAGACACACGGCCAGCATCTCGCCCGCCCGGATCGTTTCCCGCAAGCCCAGTTCGCTGAGCCAGGGGATCAGTTCCGCGAGGCGGGGCGCCGGCCGGGGGCGCCACACCTCGTTGACCTGCCAGTGTGCAGGCAGGCAGTCGAAGAAGGACAGGGTGCTGCCCAACACGAAGCGCTCCACGCCCGCAGCCTGCGCCGCCAAGACGAGGTTGTACAAGCCGCACAGACTGCGATACACCTGGTCCTGCAGATCGTGCCGGAGGGACAGATCCGTCGGATAAGTCAAAGGGTCCAGATGCAGGATGCCGGAGGCGCCGGTCACCAGCTCCGGCAACGCTTCGGGCGCCAGGAAGTTCACGTTGCGGATTTCCGCGTCGGGTTCGTTCCAAGGGCTGGGGTCATCCCAATCCGTCAGGATCAATTCCAGATCGGAGCGGCTTCTCCAGGCGTCGGCCAAGCGCCGTCCCAGTCGGGAACGCGCTCCGGTTACCAGCAGTTTCATCATCTCGCTTGTCTCTCGTCACTTACGCCGAAGTCGGGAACAGCCACTTAAAACCGAGTGTAATAGTCTATGCCCGCTCCGGTTGTGCCGCGGGCCCGAGTTTCGATTCGGGTGGCGTGGCGGGCGAGGACGTCCTCGTTCAAGGCAATGCCCAGTCCGGGTTGCGCGGAAGGCACATGGTATCCCGCCTCCCATACCAAAGGCTCCTGCAGGACATCGGCATGGAAGCCGTCCCAGGTACCAATGCCTTCTTGAATGAGGAAGTTGGGCGAACAGACATCCAGGTGAAACGCGGCGGCGGCTCCCACGGGGCCGCCGTAGAGATGAGGGGCGATCTGCACATATTGGGCCTCCGCCATGCCGGCTATTTTCTTGGCCTCCAAGATACCGCCGGCAATGGTCACATCCATTTGCAGAACGGCCGCCGCCCTCTGTGCGAGCAGATCCACAAACTCGAATTTCGAAAGCAGTCTCTCGCCGGTAGCCACCGGGATGGACGTGGCGCGGGCGACTGCCGCCATGGCGGCCACGTTTTCGGGCGGCACGGGTTCCTCGAACCAAAGAGGGTCGAATTCTTCCACCCGCCGGGCAAAACGCAGCGCGCCGTGCGGCGTGAATTGGCCATGGGTCCCGATGAGGATGTCGCAGCGGTCCCCGACTGCCTCCCGGACTTTGCGTACCACGTCGGCGGCATAGCGGAGACCTTCCAGGCGGTCGCAGGTCCGCGGATCCACAGGATCGAA
Organism: Anaerolineales bacterium; assembly: GCA_034421855.1. Classification (GTDB taxonomy): domain Bacteria; phylum Chloroflexota; class Anaerolineae; order Caldilineales; family Caldilineaceae; genus Bin34. The sequence goes on along the minus strand of DAOUKB010000005.1, from coordinate 3,737 downwards.
CTTCACGGCCGTAAAGCCCTGGGCCACATACGCCAAAGCCATTTCGGCCGCCTTTTCCGACGCATCCCCGGCGCGCCAGCCTGTCAGATAGGAATAGGCGCGGAGTCGTTCGTGAAACTTGCCGCCCAAGAGGTTGTAGACGGGTTGACCGTAGGCTTTGCCCGTAATATCCCACAGGGCTATTTCCAAACCACTCAAGACCGGGGCGGTGAGCGGACCTACGCGGCGTACGAAGCGCTGTTCGTACACGGCGCTCCAAATGCGTTCGATCTGCGTCGGATCCCGACCCAGCAGAAATTGTTCCGCAATCGAGTCGATCAACGGCAAGGCCGTATGGTCCATGCGCGTGTGATAGGTGGCCTCTCCTACGCCGGAAATGCCTTGATCCGTACTGATTTTGACGAACAGCCAACGCGGTCCGCCCGCATGAGGAGGCGGGTTGTCTACCAGAAAGGTGTCGACGGCATCGATGCGCATGACCTGTTTCCTCCAGACGCCTCAGCTGGCCCGATCTCCGGACGTAGAGGCCCTCGACAAGCACGTTCGAACCTGCGCCTGCCGGAGCGCCCAGGATCAGGTTGTTGCTCTATTTTATCCTTGCCATGCCGCGATGCGCATAGATACGTCTCGAGGGTCCTCCATGCACGCAGTCCATGGTTGCGGTACCGTATACTCAGGCAGCGCCTTGCGTATTGCCGTCTGCAGCCCGCCACGGCGCTGGTGCCGGCGGGCGCCGTTCCCCTGGCACGACGAAATCGAATCGTCTCGGGGGCAGTCGGGGGTGGGCCGCGTGCTACTCTTGTACGCGTCCCTCCGGATCAACTCCGGCGTCGGGTCGGCGCGGAGAGCCGTGACCGGAACTGGGCCGCAACCGTTCAATGGAGAATGAAACTATGGCCGCAGAGCACAACAAGACCACAACAATGTGTTTTGCCAACAATGTTCGCCTCGTAGCCGCCGCATGCAAGGAGCTGACGCAGGCTCAGAGTCTGGCGCCCATGCCCTTCGACCACAACTGTGTCAACTGGTCTCTGGGACATCTTTTGAATTACCGCAAATTCATATTGAAGGTGTTGGGGGACGAGAGCCTCGATTGGTCCCAGGAGCTGCAGGACATTTACGACACCGGCCACGAGGCGGCCGAGTCGGCGCGGGCTGCCGCTCAGGGAAGCACCTTGGAGACGATGCTGGCGACGCTGCGGCAATCTCAGGAACTGCTGGAGGCGGCCCTCAGCTCGCAAGACCTGGCCGAATTCACGGAAGAGCACAAATTCTTCGGCAACAAACCGGCGACCGCCAAGTCGATCGTCGAATTTCTGCTTTGGCACGAATCGACCCATGCCGGAGAAATCACCGTCCAAGCCGCCGCCGCTGCGCAAGCCGCCGTATAGCGGCTCCGCCGACAGTCCCGGGGACGCCGCGTCCCGAATTTTCCGCTGGACCCCGGAGTTCCGAGGCGTTTCCTACGGGGCCCCGACCGGCAAGCGGCGGTCTGCGGACTCCGGGCCTGATTTCCCACGGGATTCGCCGCGGCGAATCCCGTGACGAATGCCGGCGGACAGCAAGGTCAGGCGGCCATCTTGAAGGTGCCGTACCGGGCCCGACTGTTGGCCCGAGAGACGTTCAGAAATGCCTGCTGGGCGCTGTCGTGATTGGCCGCGCTGCCCATCCAGGCTTGTAATACCGGCTGTTGCAGGGCCCGGCCGTAGGAGAAGCTGAGCTCCCAGGGATGGGAGCCCATGGCGTTCATGGCGTTCAGGTTCAGCGTGGCCTCTTCCGGCGACTGTCCTCCCGACAGGAACATGATGCCCGGCACCGCAGCCGGCACAGACCGGGTGTAGGCTCTGATCGAAGCCACGGCCACTTCCTCGGGAGTGGCCGTAGTGCCGCTGGCCTTGCCGGGAATCACCATGTTGGGCTTGAGCAGAGTACCTTCCAGTTCCACCCCATGTTGGTACAGGGCGTGATACTGATAGTGCAAGACCTGGGTGGTCACTTCCTCGCACCGGTCGATCGTGTGTGCTCCGTCCATCAGCACTTCCGGCTCTACGATCGGCACCAGGGCGGCTTCCTGACACAGGGCGGCATAGCGGGCCAAGGCGTGGGCATTGGCCTCGATGCAGTAGCGCGAAGGCAATACGTCGTCGACGGCTATGACGGCTCGCCATTTGGCGAAGCGGGCTCCCAGTCGGCTGTATTCCGCCAACCTTGCGCGTAGACCGTCCAAGCCTTCCGTAATACTTTCGCCGGGGCAGCCGGGCAGAGGATGGGCTCCCGTGTCGACCTTGATGCCCGGAATCACGCCTTGGGAATTCAGCACTTCGCTCAAAGGCCGACCGTCGGCCGCCTGCTGGCGAATGGTTTCGTCGTACAGAATGACGCCGCTGATGCTCTCTTCGATGTGCGGCGCGGTAAACAGCAGCTCGCGGTACGTACGGCGATTGTCCGCCGTGGATTCCACCCCAATGCCGTCGAATCGCTTTTTGATGGTGCCGGAACTCTCGTCCGCCGCCAGAATTCCCTTGCCGGGCGCCACCAGGGCAGAGGCCGTGGCTCTCAAAACATCGCTGTCCATCTTCTTACCTCGAAATTCCGCTCGGCAACCGCGCGCCGGTTCCGTATGGTCAAGTTCTGCGGCCATTATAGCGCGGGGGCGGCTACGCAACCCTTGGCGAGAGCCAGGAAAAACCCCTGAGACCTGCACCGGTAGAGGGCGCTTCTCGTCCCGCGGAGAGCCCTACGCCGCCAGCGCGCGGCGCGCCAGCAGCTTGCCCTGTTCGGTCAGGTGTATCCATGTCTCGTCCCGAATCTCCACGATCCCCTGCTCCTGAGCCATACGCAATATGCGGTCGGCAAACGGCACCGGCCACGCCAGATGCCTTTGCAGATGGTCCACGCGGTTCTCCTCCCCTTCCGGTCCCGCCTCCAGGTGCTGCAACAGATGAATCGACAGCATGCGCACCGCGAACGTCAATTTCTGACGCCGCCGGCGCAGAGCGGCCGCCACCAGACCCTTTTTCGGGGCCGCCAGCAAGACTGCCCCGAAAATACCGGCCATGGCCAAGGTCATGGCCCCGCCGACGGAGGCGTCCACCATGGTGGCGATCCAGAATCCGAGGACGGCGCTGAGGAGGCTGATGCCCAGAGCCAGCCCGAGCATCCGCGTCAGTGAATCCGTGAGCAAGGAGGCCGTCACCGGGGGCACTATCATAAAGCCGATGACCAAGATGGAACCCACCGCGTCGAACGCGCCGACCGCCGTCACGGCCGTCATGGCCACCAGGCCGTAATGCAGCGCCGCGGGCGCAAAGCCCAAGGCCAAGGCCAAGGCCGGATCGAACGTGGAGATCTGGAGCTCTTTGAAGAAAACCCCGATGAGCGCGGCGTTGAGGACCAGAATGCCTGCCAGCTTCCAGAGGGACAAGGGCCCCAACACCCGGTCGCCGATCCGGAAACGTTCGAAGACGGCATAGACCAAATCGCCCTGGAAGACCGTGTGCTCGTCCAGATGAGCATCCCGGGCCCACAGGGAAATCAGCAGGACGCCCAAGCTGAAAAGGGCCGGGAAGGTTATGCCGATGGCGGCGTCTTCCTTGACCAGGCGGGTGCGGCTGAGCAGTTCAATCAGTACCACGGTCAACATCCCGACTCCGGCAGCTCCCAGCACCAACAACGGATGGTCGTACTGCGAGACGACCAGGAAAGCCGTCACGATGCCCAACAGGACGGTATGGCTG
>DAOUKB010000004.1:0-29432 GCA_034421855.1 Anaerolineales bacterium | reverse complement strand
GCTGTTGCCCCCGCAGGCGATCCCGGCGGGCTTCTTGTATCATAGGCGCAAGGTCTTCGACAACACGCTCTTCACCCTGGTCGAGCACAGCCACGTCGCCCCCGACAACCCGGCGGCCGGAGAGGAGAGTGGAGAGTATCGCGAAAAGTACCGGGCCGTCACCGCGCAAGAGCCTTTCCTCCGCTCCCACTTCGACGTGTATCGCGACGGGCAGACGCTGACCTGGGTCAAGGAACCGTGCACCCTGGCGGACACGCGGGGCCGCTTCCAGCTGCTGGTGTACCCCGCCGCCCCCTCCCCCGAGCCGCCCGGCTTCGCCGTCATGAATTTTGACTTTCATGAATACGGGGCGCTGTTCGACGGGAAATGCCTGGCTCAGCGGCGGCTGCCCGATTACGCCATCGGCCGCCTCACGACCGGACAGTGGATTCCCGGGGGCGCGGTCCTATGGCGGGCAGAGGCCCTGGGGCCCGACCCTTAGGGAGTGTCGTCAAACCAGGGGCGGGTACACCGAGGGGACACACACCGCAGGCGGAGCCTCGCAGGACCGCTGCACTCCGGCGCCCCGACCTCTCGGACCGCGTCGGGCCACGTCTGGCACCCTCTCGGCCGGGCGGTCCGGGCAAAATGGGCCGCCCCGCCGCGGACAATCGGCAATTTCGGCATGCCGCGTTTGGGATTCTGCGCCCCGGGGCGCCGGGGCGGGACCTGCCCCCGACTCCGGCGGCGGGCAGCATACGCATCGCCGCTTCCGCCGGTGGCGGGATCGGGGCGTGGGGGCTGCCCTGTGGGCGGCAGTGAGGGACGCACCGGGCGGCGCGGCGGGGAGGAGCGAGGCCCGCCCTCTCCGGATCCCTCCTCCTGCCGCCGGCGCGCAGGGTGGCCCTCCGCAGAGGGCACACACCCCAGGGGGCGGCAGGCCCAGGGGCCTCGGGTCGCGGACGCGCCGGGGCGGCCCGTCCGGCTGGGGCTGACCCCGGGGACCCGGGCGGACTGTCCACAGGCCGTGGGCCTGAGGGCGGGCCGGGAGGCGGAGGTTCTCGTGGCGGACCGGAGCGATGACCGCGATCCGGTCGGGGCCGCCGCCGGGGCGCAGGGGAGAGTCCCGGGGATCCCGCCCCGACATAGGCGCCAGCAACCCCGCCCCTAGGACCCGGAGCAGTACTCGGGGCGGCATCGGGGGGAGCACGCCTTTCGGGCCTTCCCGCCATGGCGGGGCGTGGCTACCCGGTACCCGGTAGACCCCGCACGCCGCGGCGTTGCGGGTGCTCGGCCCGATCCGGGCTTGGGCGCTGAGGACTCAATGATTTTGACGACACCCCCTAGTGCCGCGGGGCACTGCCGCCTTATCGGTCCACGAGTTCGGGTTCCAAGCCTAGATATTGTTTCTCGTACAGGGACTTGTACAAACCACCCTGCGCAAACAGTTCCTGATGGGTGCCTTGCTCCGTAATGGAACCTGCTTCCAGCACGTAAATCCGGTCTGCGTTCCGAATTGTGCTCAGGCGGTGGGCGATGACAATCGAAGTGCGTTGGGCCAGCAGCCGGTTCAGGGCCCCTTGAATGAGAGCCTCGGTCATCGTGTCGACGCTCGACGTAGCCTCGTCCATGATGAGAATGCGGGGGTCCGCCAGCATGGCCCGCGCTATGCAGATCAATTGCCGCTGTCCCATCGACAGATTGCGGCCTCCTTCTTCCACCTCGGTCTCGTACCCGTCGACCAGGACCGAGATGAAATCGTGCGCGTTGGCCGCCTGGCTGACCTGGACGACCTCCTCCATGTCTGCTTCGGGCCGGCCGAAACGGATGTTGTCGGCTACATTGCCTGCGAACAGGTGCGGATCCTGGGTCACCATGCCCATTTGCACCCGTAACGAATGTTTGGTCACTTCCCTGACGTCGATATCGTCGACCAGCACCCGGCCGCGCGAGACGTCGTAGAAACGGGGAATCAAATTGGCGATCGAAGTCTTGCCCGCCCCGGTGGGCCCGACCAGAGCCACGGTCTCCCCGGGTGCGATCTTCAAATCGATGTCGTGCAGCACCGCCATGTTCTCGTCGTAGAAAAAATGTACGTTCTGAAATTCGACTTTCCCGGCGATGGGGGGCATTGCGCGGCGGTCCACGGGGTCCTCGACACCCTCCGGAGTGTCTAGGATTTCCACGATTCGTTCTCCCCCGGCCATGGCGGCTTGGACGGTGGTAAAGAGCTGGCTCAATTCCTGAATGGGTTGAAAGAAGCGGGTGACGTAAGACATGAAGGCGAAGATGAGACCTACGGTAATCACCGTACTGCCGGCCAAGATGACGGCTCTGGCCGAATACCAGAGCACCAGCGCCGTAGCCGCCACCGCCAGCATTTCCACCACGGGCAAGAACGTGAAAGCCAACTTCATGGATTCCACGCTCGCGCGGCGCGCGGCGTCGTTCTCCTTCGAGAAGAGGCGCAACATCTTTTCCTCTTGACCGAAGGTTTGGACCACGCGCATGCCGGTCAGCGTTTCCGCAAAGTTGCCGACCATGACGGCTACCTGGGTGCGCGTACGCCGAAACATGCGCCGGGCCCGCTTCGAAAAAATGTAGGAAGCCCATATCATGACCGGGATGACGGTCAGGGTCAACAGCGCCAACGGCACGTTCAGGATCAGCATTACCGTGACGATGCCGATCAGGAGCACGAAGTCGCCTACGATCTGGATGAGGCCCTGCGACAGCAATTCGTTGAGCACGGCCACGTCTCCAATCACGCGGGAGACTATGACTCCCGCAATGCGCTCGGTGTGGTAGGCAAGGGGCAGAATCTGCAGCTTGGTCACCAGTTCCGACCGCAAACTGGCCAGCACTCGCTGGCCGACCCAGGCAATGAAATACCGTTGGGCGGCCTGAAAGACGAAAATGCCGACGAACGTCCCCAGCAGCAGGAACGAAGTCGTCAGTAGGGCGCGCGCGTCGCCCTGGGCGATGTGGACGTCGATGGCCCGCTTGATCAAGAGGGGATACAGGAGATTGAGCCCCGTAACCAGCAGCATGAGCAAGACGGCGGCCACCATCTTGCGGGTATGCGGTCTCAGATACGCCAAGAGCCGGGCCAATACATACCTGGAGAACTTGACGTTCGCCTCTTCGTCGTCCAGAGCGGGCGTATTGTGACGCACGGCTCTCACGATGGAGCTGTAGGAATTGCTGCCTATGGCCATGGCGAATTTTTGCGGATGCAGGAACAGCGCGGATCTACTGGGGACGCAGCTGTCTTTCGTAGATCTGGCGGTACAGCGCGGAACCGCGCCACAAATCGTCGTGCGTCCCGAAGGCCGATATGTAACCTCCCTCCAGGAGCAGAATACGGTCGGCTCTGCGCACGGTGCTGAAGCGCTGGGCGATCACGATGGAAGTACGGTGCTCCATCAGCCTGTCCAACGCGGCCTGAATCAGCAGCTCGGTCTCGGTGTCGACGCTGGAGGTGGCATCGTCTAGGACGAGAATACTGGGGTCGGTGATCAAGGCCCGGGCAATGGACACTCGTTGCCGCTGGCCTCCCGACAGGGTCACGCCTTGTTCGCCTACGGCCGTCTGATATTGATCCGGCATATCCATGATGAAATCATGGGCTTGGGCGGCTTTGGCCGCCTCGACCACCTCTTCGTCCGTAGCGGCTTCCAAGCCGAACGCGATGTTTTCGCGGATGGTGGTGGCAAACAGCAGCGGATCCTGCAGGACGATGGCCACCTGGCGCCGCAAGGACTTGAGCGAGAATTCCTTGATGTCCGTGCCGTCGAGCCGCACCAGTCCCGCGGTCGGGTCGTAGAAACGGGGAATCAGATTGATCAAGGTGGACTTGCCGGAGCCGGTGGGACCCAACAGGGCCAGGACCTGCCCCGGCTCCAATTCGAAGGACACGTCCGTGATGACTCGATTGGCATTGGCGTAGTGGAACGACACGTTCTCGAAGGCCAGCCGTCCCTGGACCTGCGCTATTTCCCGGGTCTGCCGCGCCTCCTGCACGGTGGATTCCTGGTCCAGGATTTCAAATACCCGGTCGCTCGAGGCGCCGGCCATGGCCACAAACGGAATGATCATGCCCATGCGCCTGATCGGCATGATCAGTTGCGCCAAATAGGTGGTGAAGGCCAGCAGTTCGCCCAGCGTAATGGTCTGGTCGATTACCTCCAAGCCGCCAAAATAAATGACGACTACGGTACCGGCCGCGGAGGTCAGATCCAGCAGGGGGATTTTGACGGACCGCAGGCGGGCGGCCTGGGCAGACAGCTCGAACCATTCCCGGTTGGCCGCGTTGAACGTCTCCACCTGCAGCCTTTCCTGGGCGAAGGCCTGCACTACCTTGATGCCCCGTAGGCTCTGTTCCAAGAGCGTGGTCAGTTCCCCCAGTTTTTCTTGGATGTAACGACTCAAGGGTCTGTATTCCCGGGCGAAGGACCAGGCCTGGTAAATCAGCAGCGGCAGAATGGCCATGGCCAACAGCGCCAGCCGCGGATTCATGACGTACAGGGCAAAAGCCGTGGCTCCCATCAGGACCAAGGCATTGACCAACCCCAACGAAGCCCGTCCGCAGAGGAAGCGCAGGCGTTCCACGTCCTGCGTAGCGCGGGCTAGGAGATCCCCGGACTTGGACGAATCGTGAAAGCGAAAGGACAGCTGACTCAGCCGCCAAAACAGCTGATTGCGGAACTTGAAGGCCACGGCCTGCGAGACTCGCTCGGAGCTGATCCCGGAAAGGTAGGTGAAGTAGCCCCGCAACAGACTCAACAAGACGAGCAGCAATACCGACCAGGTGACGACTTCCATTTTCCGGCCGCCGATGCCCGACTCCGCGATGAAATCGAGCGCGCGGGGCAGCTCCTGATACAGCGGCTGATCCCCTATGCCGGAGTCGATGATCCACCGGATGAACTGAGGAATAATCAGGGCGATGGCGGTCTGCCCCAGCATGCCCACGTAGGCCAAAGCCACGTGACGCTTCTGGTCTTTCAGATACCGGAGGGGCCTTGTGTACGACCGGACACCGCTGCGGGCAGACAAATCGGGGGGAGTCGCCGTCATATTCCAAGGCAGTCCGACCGGTTTCTCGGATGCGAAATTCGGCCGGAGATATTTCTCATTATACTGCAGGCGTCAAGTCGACCTGACCCCACGGCCTGGGGCTTTCTGTTTTCCGTGCAGCGCACGGTGACGGGCCGAGGGCGACGCCCCCTCCGACGTGTTACAATGGCCCGGCGATGGACCTGCTTTAAGGGTTACCGAATGGGCCCTCCCACCGGCGAACTGGACGGCAGCGAGAACGGTAGGCAACCGTTCCAGTGCAATCTAGCCTGGTTCATCGACCTGATCAAACCTAGCCGCGATCGACATGGCTAGGCGCGCGCCCTTCAGTCTCAAGGGAAAGTCGGCCTTGGTCACGGGCGGGGGCTCCGGCATCGGCGCGGCCATTGCCCGTCTCTTTCTGGCCAGGGGAGCCCAGGTCACGGTATGCGGACGGCGTCGGCACCGTCTGGAAGCGCTGCGCAAGTCGGTGCGGCGCATCCAGTCCCGCCTGCATCTCGTGCCCGGGGACATCGTCACGGATGCCGACGCCATCGTGGGCCAGGCCTTGGCCGAGATGAAGTCGCTGGACATTCTGGTGAACAATGCCGCTATTTCGGCGGGCAAACCCGTCGGCGATCTGGAGATGGAGGACTGGTACAACGTCCAGAACACCAATTTGGCGGCGGCTTTTCGGCTGACCCGTCTGTGTCTGCCCAGTCTGCAGGTGACTCAGGGGTGTGTGCTGCATATCAGCAGCGCCAGCGTCGTATCGGGAGAATACGACGACGTGGCCTATGCGGCCAGCAAAGCCGGGCTGGAAGGCATGAGCCGTCAGTTGGCGGTGGAAGTGGCGGCGGACGGCGTGCGCTCCAACGTCATTCGGCCCGGCTTGATCGATACCGACGCTTTTGCCAATCAGCCTCCCGAATTCTTCGAATCCCAGATCCCGCTGATTCCGATGGGCCGGCTCGGCAGTCCGGAAGACGTGGCGTTCGCGTCTTTGTATCTCTGTTCGCCGGAAGCGAAATTCGTGACGGGGGCCGTCCTGGCCGTCGACGGCGGCGAATCCAACGTTTGATGCCGGGAAGCCGTATCGAGGGAACCGACTACGAGGCAAGGGGACATGACAGTCAAGGTTGTGATAGGGACGCAGTACGGAGACGAAGGCAAGGGCCGGATCGTCGATTTCCTGGCCACCGACGCCGACATGGTGGTGCGCTTCCAGGGCGGCGACAACGCCGGGCACACCGTGATCAACGAGTTCGGCCGCTTTGCTCTGCACATGGTGCCCAGCGGGATTTTCAACCCGCAAACGGTGAACGTCGTGGGCACCGGCTGCGTCGTCAATCCTTTGGCCCTCCAGGCGGAAATCGAAACGCTGGAGGCCGCCGGCATCGACACCCGCAATCTCTACGTCAGCCATCGGGCGCAGATGCTGATGCCCTATCACTTGGAATTGGATCGTTTGGAGGAAGCCAAGCGGGACACAGGACAGAAAATCGGTACGACCCAAAGAGGGATTGGGCCGGCCTATGAAGACAAGACGTCTCGCAGCGGACTGAGAATGGGCGACCTGCTGAACAGCGTCTGGCTGGAAGAACGCCTGGAAAATCTCGCGCCCCGCATCAGGCAGCGATTGACCAGTCTGGGCGGGACGGCTCCCGATTTGGAGGAAGTGTTCGCGGCCTGTCAAGCAGCCCGAGACTCCCTGGCCGATCGCATCGTCGACACCATGCCTTTGATGCGCACCGCCCTGGCCGAAGATCAGACCATTCTCATGGAAGGACAACTGGGGATCATGCGCGACTTGGACTACGGCGTGTATCCCTTCGTCACCAGCAGTCACCCTTCCGCGCCCTATGCCGCCGTCGGCGCCGGGATTCCCCTGCAGGCCGTTACCCACGTCGTCGGGGTCACCAAAGCCTATGCGACCAGCGTCGGCGCCGGCCCCTTCCCGACCGAACTGGACGATGAAACCGGCGCGAAACTGCGGGACGTGGGCGGTGAATACGGAGCTACCACGGGGCGTCCGCGGCGGTGCGGCTGGCTGGACTTGGTGACGTTGCGTTATGCCGCTTTTCTCAATGGAGTGACCGAATTCGCTATGACCAAGCTGGACGTGCTGGATGCATTCGAGGTCGTCAAGGTATGCGTAGGGTACCGATATCCCGACGGCCGCGTCGAAAGGGACAACATGCCGGACACGCCCCGCATGGCACAGCTCGAGCCCGAATACGTCGAATTGCCCGGCTGGTCGGAAAGTACCGCGCAATGTCGGACCTGGAGCGATCTGCCGGCCGCGGCGCGGGAATTCGTCGATTTCGTCGAGCAGCAGACTAAAGTCGACATAACCTATATAGGCGTTGGCCCCGTACGGGACCAGTTGATCGCCCGCGCCTAGGCCGTACGGGCCGAGCGCGGAAAACAGTACGGCAGACACCGGTGTCTTTCAGTCACGAGACGTTCGTTTCTCCCTTGACGTGGCGCTACGGCAGCCCGCAAATGCGGGCCGTCTGGTCCGAGGTCCACAAGCGTCGGCTGCTCCGCCGGTTCTGGGTCGCGTTGGCCTCCGGGCAATCCGCCTGCGGATTGGTGTCGCAGGTCCAAGTGGACGAGCTAAAGGCGAATCAGGATCGGGTCGATCTGCGCCGGGCCGCCGAAATCGAAAAGACGGTCAAGCACGATCTGATGGCGGAGATCATGGTGTATGCGGAGCAATGTCCGGTCGGGGGGGCGATCATTCATCTGGGAGCCACTTCCAACGACGCCTTGGACAACGTGGACGCCCTGCGCATGACCGAGTCTTTGGATCTTCTGCTGGCAGGCCTGCGGAGACTGCTGGAGGCTGCCCGGCGCCGAATCGTGGAATGGGCGCACGTCCCTACCATGGCTTTTACCCACATACAACCGGCCGAACCCACCACGGTGGGATATCGTGTGGCCTGCTATGCCCAGGACTTCCTGCGAGACTTTCGGACGTTGCAGCACCTGCGCAGCTCCATCCGGGGCAAAGGCGTCAAAGGGGCCGTGGGGACTGCAGCCAGTTTTCAGGATCTGCTGGCAGATACCGACGAGACTCCGGCCACGTTGGAGGCGAAGGTAATGGCCCAGCTGGGTTTGCAGGCCTTCCCGATCGCCACGCAGACCATGACGCGCAAACAGGAACTCGACATCGTGGCCGGTCTCGGCAGTCTGGCCGGCAGTCTGCATAAGTTTGCCGTGGACAGCCGCTTCCTGCAGAGCCCCGTGATCGGAGAATGGGCCGAGCGCTTCGGCAGCCGGCAGGTGGGCTCCAGCGCTATGCCGTTCAAGCGCAACCCGGTGGCCGCGGAGAACATCTGCAGTCTGGCCCGCCAGATTTCCAGTCACTACGGCGTGGCGTGGCAGAACCATGCGCATTCCGTCTTGGAACGTTCGCTGGACGACAGCGCCAATCGGCGCCTGTTCTTGCCCGAAGTCTTCTTGTTGGCCGATGAAATCGTCGGCCGGGCTACGGCTCTGCTCGACGGTCTCGGCTTGGTGCAGCGATCCCGCGAGGACACGTTGACGCACTTTGGTCGCTTCGCGGTGGTCGAGCGAGTGCTGTTGGCCGCCACCAAGGCTGGGGGCGACCGGCAGGAAATGCACGAGGTCATTCGGCATCACTGCATGGCGGTCTGGGACGCAGTGCAGGCGGGCCAGGAGAACCGCTTGAGCGACCGGCTGGCGCACGACGAGCGGATTCTGCACTACTTGGATGCCGCCCAAGTGCGCCGTTTGATGGCCGATCCCGGAGAGTACGTGGGAGACGCCGCCGCCCGCGCCATGGGCATGGCCGACTCGATCGCGGCCGCAGTCGACGCAGCAGCATGCGCCTAGCGGTCATTGCGGACGTACACGGCAATCTGCCGGCCCTGGAAGCCGCCGTCGCCGACTTCATGCCGTGGTCCCCGGACTATGTGGTACTGGCCGGAGATCTGATCAACGCCGCCCCTTTCAGCGTGGAAGTGGTCGAGTACGTAATGGACCGGGACTGGCTGGTCGTTCGCGGCAACCACGAATTCTACTTCCTCGACTTCGGCTCGCAGCGGATGCACAGCGAAGTGCAGCGTCAGGACCGATGGCAGGCTCTGCACGCGCTGCATGCCGACATTCCCGACCATGTGGGCCGGTATCTGGCCACTCTGCCCGACGATCTCGCCTTGCTGTATCCGAGATGCGAGCCCATCCGTGTGCTGCATGGACTGCCCGGAGATCCGCGGGCCGGTTTGTACCCTCACCGGCTAGACTCCGCCAGCATGGAATTGCTGCGGCGGGTGCCGCAACACACGTTGATCACCGCCCATACGCACTTGCAGGGAGAATACCGGATTCCGCGAGGCGTCGAAACGCCGTCGCCGCGTTCGCCCAATCCGCCCTTCAAGTCGGATGAATTGCGGGCCGCGCATTGGCACGTCGTCAATCCCGGCAGCGTCGGCATTCCCTTGAACGGCTGTCCCGATGCGCACTACGCCTTGCTGGAAGCCGTCGAAGGTTCGCCGGAAGGAGAGGGTTGGCAGGTGACGCTGCGACATGTGGCGTATGATCGGGAGAGAACCTTGCGGGCTTTTTTCGAGAGCGGCTATCTCGACGCCGGAGGTCCCATATTGGAATTGTTCTATTGGGAAATCGTTTCGGCCCACCAGGAGATCCTGCCCTTTATGGAATGGGCGCGGCGCCATGGTTTCGACCCTTATGCAGATTTGCAGTCGGCCTTGGACGCCTACAAGCGGGAGACCGGGAGAGAAAAGGTGATAGCGCACATGGATCCCTCGGGCGGGTACGCCCGATACGTCTCCTAGGTCGTGCTGTGCAGCGCCAGACCGCCATCCGGCGAATCGGGTCTGCACGTGCGGCCGCATAGAGGATCTACAACTATGACCGCGGCGTCCTTTTCCAATCGCGACGTGGCCCAGGCCTTGCGCGACGTAGCCGACATGATGCGGCTGAAAGGCGAGAATCGGTTTAAGGTCACGGCTATGAACAAGGCCGCGGCCGCCGTCCAAGACTTGGACATAGGGCTAAGCGACCTCGTGGTCGCCGGTCGCCTGGAATCCATCGACGGCATCGGCCAGGGCATCGCCCGGGAAATCACCTCGCTGTTCGCTCACGGCGAAATGGAGGCCTTTACCGCGTTGCGCCAGGATTTCCCGCCGGGCATCCTGGAGATTCTGCGGCTTCCGAACATCGGGCCGAAGAAGGCCTTGGCCCTGTGGCGGGCCTTGGGCGTGGCCTCGCTCTCCGATCTGGCACAGGCTGCCCAAGCCCAAAGGGTCCAGGCCGTAAAGGGCTTCACCATCAAATCCGAAGCCGCCCTCCTCGCCGGCATTGCACACGCACTCCAAAAAGCGCCGGCCGGGGAACCCGTCGGTCGGGTGCTGCCCGCGGTGGAAAACTTGATCGCCATGTTGCGCGCGGCGGCACCCGCGGCGGTGGTCGCAGCGGTTCCGACCGGAGAGCTACGACGGTGGCAGGAGACTATCGACCAGGCCGAAATCCTCGTCGCGTCCTCGAATCGTGCAGACCTGTTGCGATGCCTGCAAGGCCTCCCGACGGTGGCCGCGGCCGTCGAGATGGAAGAAGGCAGGCAAATCCGGGCGGATCTGCATATGGGACTGCAGGTGCAGATCGTTGTCTGTCGCCCTGCGGACTGGGCTTGGCAACTTGTGCAGACCACAGGAGACGCAGCATTCCGGCAGGCTCTGGAAAGGCACGGCCGACAGGCTGGATTCGACATGGGCGCACGAGGCTGGGTCGGCATGACGCCGGAAACCGACGTGCCGCTCGATACCCCTGCCACCGAAGAAGCAGTGTTCGCCCAAGTAGGCCTTTCCTGGATTGCGCCCGAGCAGAGGACTTGCTGGGCTACTCCTGATCTGCGGAATCCCCGGGACGCTGCCGGACTGGTGACTGCCGACAGCCTGATGGGCGAATTGCACGCCCATTCTCGTTTCAGCGACGGCCGCAACACCTTGGCCGAAATGGCGCAGGCGGCCATAGCGCGGGGATACCGATATTGGGGCGCGACGGACCATGGCGCGGGACATGGCTTCGGAGACAGTCTGGATGCCGCCGCCCTGCAAGACCAGGCCGCCGAGATCGATGCCCTCAACCAGACCTTCGTGGCCCAAGGAATCGATTTCCGACTGCTGAAAGGCGTGGAAGCCGAGATTTTGGCGGACGGCTCCTTGGGCTTGGACGACGCGGTGCTAGCACGGCTGGACGTGGTGGTGGCCAGCCTCCACAGCGCCTTGCGCCAGGATGCCGAGACCATTACGGAGCGATGTCTGAAAGCCGTTCGCAACATTCACGTAGATATACTGGGTCACCCTACAAGCCGCCTGGTAGGCAGAAGGGACCCGTCCGCGTTGGACGTACCCCGCGTTCTGCAAGCGTGTGCCGAGACCGGAACCGCAGTGGAGATCAATTGCAATCCGGCGCGGTTGGATCTCAAAGACCGGTACGCGCGCCAAGCCGCAGACATGGGTTGTCTGTTGGTACTGAATTGCGACGCCCACAGCGTGACGGATTTGGAGGTGCTGCGATACGGTCTGGGAGTAGCCCGTAGAGCCGGTCTCTCGCCCGCCGACGTGTTGAACGCGCGCCCTCTGACCGAGGTGTTGGCCTTCTTGCAGCCGACCTAAATCCATCCCGATGTCGTTCAAGTCTTTCCGGCCGAAGCCGCGGTCCACGCGGGCCGCGGCCGTTCCGGTTCCGCCGCCTGTCGAAGCCCCCGCCGCGGCCGACCGACCCAGAAGGAAGTATCTGCGCTGGGTCGTGGTGTTGGTATTGGGTACCGGGATTGCCGCCGCGCGCTTGTACTATCCCGACGTTCTGGACGACACGCTCCGACTCGCCGACTCGCTCTGGCCGCCGCGCGCCTCGGTAGGGGCCACGCCTGGCGCGGCACCTACGCTCTCCCCGACTCCCCCTCCCGCTCTCCCGACGGAAGTCCCAGTCGCAGCGTCCACAGACACAGTGGATACCGAATCCCGCTTGCCGGTCGAGCATGCAACCGGGGCCGAGGTGGCGTCGGCGCCGCCCATGGATTTGGATGCCGCTGCGGACGAGGGCCAACAGATACAGGCCGCCGTGTTGGCTCCTGGAACCCAAATGACAGGCAGGTCGAAGGAACCCTATGTAACGCTTTGGTCCTATCCCGGTACTTCCACGGGACACCGGGCGGTCCATCGGTACGCAGTTTCCACGGCCTTCGAGGTCGTGGAACCGGACCGGACCAGCGGCGACTATCCTGTGGAGCTCGACGGCGTGTCGTGGCTGCGGGTCCAGGCCGCGGACGGTCTGGTGGGTTGGGTCAAATCCTCCGAATTGGAGGCGGCAGGAGGAGCAGCAAGCCGATGAAGGCGGTGGCCGTCGCCCAGCGCATAGCCAAGTTGCGGGAAGCGATTCGGTTTCACCAGCACAGATATTATGTGCTGGATCGGCCGGAGATCGGCGACACGGACTTCGATGCTTTGATGCAGGAACTGGAGAGGCTGGAGACCCGACATCCCGAGCTGGTGGCGTCGGACAGCCCCACGCAAAGGATCGGCGGGCAACCCGCCGACCAATTCGCGAAAGTGAGACATGTCAGGCCGCTGCTCAGCCTCTCGAATGCGTTTGGCCCCCAGGATCTGGAGGATTGGCGCCAGCGAGTCCGCACCCGGCTGACCGAGGCGCAGGGGCCGCAGGTCGCCTACGTGGTGGAACCCAAGATAGACGGTCTCTCCGTGCTGCTGCGCTACGAAGACGGGGTGCTGGTCCAGGGCGCCACCCGGGGCAACGGTGAAGTCGGCGAGGACGTGACCGACAATCTGCGTACCGTGCGCCAGATTCCCTTACGCATTCCCGTTTCCGAGTCCGACGTCGAGTTGCCTGCGGGCAGCCTGTACGTGAGAGGCGAACTGTACGTACGCCGTGCGGAATTCGAGCAATTCAATGCGGAACAGGCCGCGGCGGAGGGCCAAACGTATGCCAATCCCCGCAACTTTGCGGCCGGCAGCCTACGCCAGTTGAATCCGGCCGTGACGGCGGGAAGACCTTTGCGGTTTTTTGCGTTTCAGCGGGTCCCAGCCGACGACGCGCACGACTCCACGGACAGCCACTTCAACGCCCTGACGTATCTCCGCGCGCTGGGCTTTCCCGTTTCCGAATTGAGCCGCAGATTTACGGACGCGGAGTTCCCGGCCCTGCAAGCCTACATAGCCCGGTTGCTGGCTACGAAAGGAGAACTGGACTTCGACATCGACGGAGTTGCCGTCAAGGTGGACAGTCTCGCCTTGCAGGCTCTACTGGGTTCCACGGGCAAGGAACCGCGTTGGGCCACGGCCTTCAAGCAAGGCGGAGAGGAGGTCGTCACCCGGCTGCGGGAGATCGAAGTCTTCGTAGGGCGCACGGGCGCCGTCACTCCCCGCGCCATCTTGGATCCTGTGCCGATCAGCGGCGTCGTGGTGGAACATGCCACTCTCCACAACTTCGACTACATCCAGGAACTGGATTTGCGGGAAGGCGATTCGGTAGTCGTAACCCGCGCCGGAGACGTGATTCCCAAGGTGATCAAGGCATTGCCGGAACTGCGCTTGGGCCAGGAAACGCCCTGGATCCCGCCTGCGGTTTGTCCCCATTGCCGCACGCCCCTGACCCATGCCGCAGGGGAGGTAGCCTTCCGCTGCCCCAACCGCAGTTGCAGCGGCCAGCTGGTGCGCGCCGTGGAACACTTCGTGTCGCGCGGGGCCTTGGATATCCGCTCCTTCGGGACTCGGCAAGCCCGGTTGTTCGTACAGGAACTGGGTCTGATCGAGGACTTGGCGGAGGTTTTCTTCCTGCCGTGGGACCAGATCGAGCGGCTGAAAGGCTATGGCGAAAAGCGCATCAGGAAGCTGCAGGCCGGTATGGCGGCGGCCAAGGGCCAGGCGGCCGAGCGTCTGCTCGTGGCCTTGGGCATTCCCTTGGTGGGGGGACAGGTCGCCGGTCTCATTGCCGCACGCGTGCGCTGTCTGCTGGAATTGCCGCATGTTTCGGTACAGGAGCTGGCTGAAATTTCCGGTGTGGGGCAGCTCATCGCCGAATCGGTGGTTTCGCACTTCCAGGAACCGCGGCATCGGCGGCAGTTGCAAGCCTTGAATCTGGCCGGACTGGCGGTAAGAGCCGAGGACGATACGCGGCGATCTGTCGCACCCGTCACGGCATTCGCCGACAAAGTGTTTGTGGTCACGGGAAAGTTGCAGACGATGACCCGCAACGAGGCCAAGCAGCACATAGCGGCCTTGGGCGGCCGTGCCGTGGGGTCGATATCGGGCAAGACGGACTTCCTGTTGGCCGGCGCGGATGCAGGCAGCAAACTGGCCAGAGCCCAGGCCTTGGGCATCAGGATCCTCTCGGAAGCGGAATTTCGGGCCATGGCCGGCGTACCGGGCCCCCCGGAAGACACGACGTAATCCGGGGCCGGGCCCTCGCAGAGCTCCGACGGTCCCCGGGTTGGTCAAACGGCTACGGCGTTCCGCATGCGGTCCAAGGCTTGCGCCAGATTCCCGCGGCTGGTCCCCAGGTTCAACCGTACGAAGGAAGCGCCCCCTCGGGTGCAATAATGGCTTCCCTGACTCAACGCCACCGCGGCCTCGTCCAGAAAGAATTGATACGCGGAGCCCTCTACATAGGGGGCAAAGTCGATCCAGGCCAGATAGGTCGATTCAGGGCATGTCGACCGGGCCTCCGGGAAGTCGCGCTGTAATTCCTGCAACAGGTAGTTCCGGTTGTCGGTCAGAAACCGGCACAAGGCAAGGACCCATTCCCGGCATTCCGGGTCGCCGTAGGCGGATATGGCGGCGGCGTAGCCCAAGACGTTGACATGCGGCACGATGCCGCTGCTTTTCGCTTGCACCGCGGCGCGGAGCCGGGGATTCTGAACGACGGCCATGCTGCATCCCAGGCCCGGGATGTTGAACGTCTTGCTGGGGGCCATCAACGTGATCGTGTTCTGGGCGATGTCCGGATCCAACGCGGCCACAGGGACGTGTCGCGTATCGTCCAGCAAGAGTTCGCAGTGAATTTCGTCGGAACAGAGCACGATGTCGCGCTCCAAGCAGAATTCCGCCACCGTCCGCAGTTCCGCCTCGGTATAGCTGCGGCCTACGGGATTGTGAGGATTGCACAGTAGAAAGAGTTGCGTGGACTGGTCGGCGGCATGGCGGCAACGGTCCATGTCTATTTCGTAATACAGATGACCCTCGCGCACCGCTCGGCTCAGCGCCACGGACTGCAGTTGCTTTCCCTGGTTGGACGGCGCGC
Source organism: Anaerolineales bacterium (assembly GCA_034421855.1). Lineage (GTDB taxonomy): Bacteria > Chloroflexota > Anaerolineae > Caldilineales > Caldilineaceae > Bin34. The sequence continues at coordinate 14,087 of DAOUKB010000004.1, read as the reverse complement.
TGAAAAAGGGCGGATAAACCGGCTCCAGCGTCATGGCGCCGGCGCCGGGTTCTCCGATCGCGGCCGACACGACGTTCAGACCGCTGACCAGACCCGGCAGGAAAATCACGTCTTGCGGCGTCACCTGCCACTGGTACGTACTGGCCAGATGCCGGCAAAAGACTTCGGCCAGTTCCGCTTCCCGCCCCCCGTAGCCGAATACCCCGTGTTCGAGGCGGTCGCGCAGACTTTGCAGAATGGGCCGTGGAGACTTGAAGTCCATGTCGGCCACCCACAGCGGCAGGACGTTCGGGTCGTACACGCGCCACTTCGCGGAATCGGAGTTCCGACGTTCCACGTATTCGAGAGCCGGGTGCTTGGCGGCGTGCTGTCCGACGGACAGCACGCGAGATTCGAATTCGTCCAAGATCAAATGCTCCCTTTCTCGGGAATCCCTGATGCGCAGGGAGGCCCGCGCCATGGCCGACGTGGCCACGGGCGCCGTCGCCAACAGGAAGAATCCTAGCACTCCCAACAGGATCAGGGTGTCCAATTCGGAATCCGCTACGAAAAAATACACTCCGGTGGCGGCCAGCAGCAGAAACGCGCCCAAGGTGGAACCCACGCCCGCGGAGTGCATGCGGGCGATGACGTTGGGTACGCGGAGATTTCCCCAGGCGGCCAGCAGCATGAAGAGCGAGCCCAATCCTGCAGACGTCAGCAGGACCCACTCCCACAAGCCTATCTCGTTATCCGCCATGGGGCCTCCGGCTACCGTTCGTTGCGCTCCATATACTGGGCCAGCAGGAAAGTGCCGAGGAAACCCAACACTGCGATCACGATGGCGATGTCTACCAGGTCCGAGCTGTCCAAGAACATGGCCACCAGCAAAATGATGCCCACGGCCTGCAACGACAGTTGGTCGAAGGACACTGCCCGGTCCGGAGTGGTGGGACCCATCATCAGCCGCAGGAGCGTGAGACCCATGGCGGTCCCCAGCATCAACATGAAGCCCAGCAGGGCCCAGTGCAAAGGATGGTCTATGGACACTGTCTTGGAATCATTCCCGTGCCAATTCGTAGATGCGTCGTTCGAAGCCGTGCTTCATGGAAGCCTTGAAGCCTTCGGGGTGGCGACCGTCCAAGAGGTGGACATAGAGTACCCTCCGCCCGTCTGGGCGGTATTGGGCGTCCACGGCAATGGTACCGGGAGTCAGCGTAATGGCGGTGGCCAAAATCAGCGTTTCGATATCGGAATCCGCTACCAGTTCGTACTCCACTATGGCCTGCTCGAACGTCCGCCGGAACAGGATCTGCCCCGCTACTTGCAGGCAGGCCTGCACAATACTGACGGCCAGATGCAGGAGGAACACCACAATACCCCATAGCCAAAGCAGGTAATGGCGATTGAAGGCCGTCAAAATAATGGCGGCAAAGAGAAAGCCGCCCACGGTAGAGCGGAAGGTGAAGGTGCCGCTGAAAGCCGTCCACAGCAGAGCCAACAGCACGTTGCCGGAGAACAGGGACAAGCGGTCGCGGAGGACGAAACGGGTGCGTCCCGGCAACGCGTCCGGGGTGCCGTCCTGCATGCGTCGCGACATGGCGTTAATGGTCGTCACCCGGGATCGGTTCCGCAGCCAGCCCCACGATTTCGACGTACGCAGTGCGATCTTGCAATTCCTGCGCGGCCTGCGCCGACAGAGACCAGAATTGCTGTCCAAAGATACCCAGCAAGAGGCTGCAGAGCACCAACCCGGCCAAGGGCGAATGCGACAGGAGACTGGTGGCGGCGGCAGGCGCGTCGGGGGCCGCCGGGACACGGCGGGGCGACTGGCCCCAAAAGAAGCTCTGCCAGATGCGCACGACCAGCATCAGGGTCAGTATGCCGCTGCCCGTCACGATGGCCAGCAGCAGCCATTGCTGATCCTGCACCAACAGCCGTACGATGCCGACTTTCCCCACGAACCCGCTGAACGGCGGAATGCCCAAGAGCGAAATCGCCGCCAGGAAAAACCAGATGCCCAGCCCGGGGCGGTGGGCCAACAACCCGCGGTATCGGCTCGAGTCCAGATACACGCGCCCGGATTGGCTTTCCTGTTCCACGATGCCGGCGGCCATGAGCAGGGCGGTCTTGACCAACATGTGGTGCAAGAGATACACGATGGCGGCGGCCAGACAGATCACCATCGGAATCGTGCCCGAGCCGGCCATGCCCAGGCCCAGAAACACAAACCCCACGTGGGCGATGATTTTAAAGTTCAACATGCGCCGCACGGTACGATCCGAAAATGCGCCCAACGTCCCCACCACAATGGTGATGCCGGCGACGACCAAGAAAAACGTATGGTATTCGTATATCGAATCCGGCAGAATCAAGGAAAACACGCGCAGGAGGGCATAGAGGCCCACCTTGGTCAACAGCCCGCCGAAAAGCGCATTGACGGCCGGATGCGTCGTGTGGTAACTGCTCGGCAGCCAAAAGTGCAACGGAAACAGGGCCGCCTTGTTGCCGAACGCAATGAAGAGCAACCCCCCCATGACCGGCAATACCCACGGCGGCACGGCGTCGGCCGTCACCAAGGAAGCCAAGTGCGCGAAATTAAGAGTTCCAAACACGCCGTACACGACGGCGACGCCACCGAGAAACACGAAGCTGGCCAGCAGGTTCAGGACGACATAGCGCATGCCGCCCTTGATTTGGTCTCTCTGTCCCCCCAGGGTCAGCAGCACGAAGCTGGAGATCACGATGATCTCGAAGAATACGAACAGATTGAATACGTCTGCCGCCAGAAAAATACCGTTGATGCCCATCAGCAGAAAAAGCGAAAGGGGAAAGTATCCCATGCGATCTCTGCCGTCCAGGAGGTCGATGGCGTAGGGAATAGAGGCCACGAAGATGACGGCGGTCACGGCGAGCATCAAGGCCGCAAAGGTGTCTGCCACGATCGTGATGCCGAAAGGACCGGTCCGGGCTCCCATATGCAGCACCAGCGCATGGACCTGAGTGCAGTAGTACAGCACGTATCCGGCCACGCCCGCGTTGAGGATGCCGACCACCGCCGCCACCAGACTCTGGGAGTGCAGCCGGTGTCCCAACGGTCGGAAGCCCACGACCAGACTGAAGCCCGCCCCCAGCAAGGGCAGCAAAGTAAACAAGGACAGCAGGTTCGACACTGCATGCACCGTCATACGGGGCCTCGGTCCTGGGCGGCGGGTGGCGCGGAGCGTATCTCGTCCAGCTGCAGATAGTCTTCGGGCGCGGATTGCGTGGCGGGATTGAAGTGCTCGACGGCCAGGTAAGGATGATAGCGGTCGACGGCCTCCGGATCGGCGGACGGTTCGGGGGCGAATTCGTACAACCGCCGGAGCAGGGCAATCAAGTAGGCCGTGAGACCAAAACTGATGACGACGGCCGTCAATATCAGAGCGTGCGGCAGCGGATCGGCGAAAGCGTGCGTTTGCCAGTACGTCGGGTCCGCCACGCGGCTCTTGTCGATGATCGGCTCGGCGCCGTCCGTGAGGCGGGTGGTGCCGAAGATGATCAGGTTGAAGGCATGGCTGAGCAGGCCCAACCCCAACACCAGTTTTATGGCATGTTGGCGCAGAATCAAGATGGTGCCGCAAAAGATGAACACGAACACCATGCCGGCCGTGAGGAAAACGCTCATGCGGAGGATGCGTCTCCCTGGCGGTCGTTCCGGGTTCCCGGCTGCCCCGTTTCCTCCAGGTCCAAGGCCCGTATGTCTGCCGGGGAAAGGGTCAGCGTCAGGTCCAGCAGAAACAGAGCGGTCACCGACATGACGACCAGAAACACTCCCAAATCGAAGGTCAAAGGCGTACCGATATCCAGCTCCAGCCATGCAATATGCAGCCACACTCCTTCGAATACGGTACCGGCCACGGCGAAGCCGGCGACGATGGAACCTACCGCCAAAAGCAGACCTAGCCCCGCCAGGGGTACGAAGAGACGCCCGATACGGGCTTGCATGTGCCGCGCCCCCAGGCTGACGACGGTCAGCTCTATGGCGGCCGCCGCCATCAGGCCGCCCACGAAGCCGCCTCCCGGCAAGTCGTGACCGCGCAGGAGGAAAAAGACGGCCAGCAGGACCAAGGCCGCCGTAAGTGCGGCCAGCATGTATCGGCTGTACAGTTCGGTCATGGCTATGCCCTGCCGCAGGATGCTCTCGGGAACTACTTGCCGGCGTCTCCGCCGTGGGACCGGCTCCGCAGACGATGGGCCCGCACCAGGCTGTAGACGCCTAGGCCGGCGATCGCGATCACGGTCATTTCGCCGAAGGTGTCGAAGCCCCTGAAGTCCACCAGAATGACATTGACCACGTTGGCCCCGCCGTGGGCTCCGGACGGTGCGGCCTTAAGCAGCGCTTCGCCAATCGGGCGGAAGACCGGTTCGCCCGCCGTGAACAACACCAGCACAAAGCCGAACCCCCCCATGCCGAAGGCCAGCAACAGATTGCGCACGTGGGACCGTGGCGACAGCCGCGGAAAGCGCGTCTCCGGCAGTTTGAAGAGGATGATCAGGATCAGGACGAACAGAAGTACCTCCACCAGCAGCTGGGTCAGCGCGAGATCGGGAGCGGCAAAGAGGACGAACCAGAGGGTCACGATCAAGCCCACCACGCTGATGGAGATGACGGAAGTCAAGCGGACCGGCGCCAGCACCGCCGTGAGCGCGGCGGCCGCGGCGATGCCGGCCAAGATCATTTCCAGCTGCGGGAGGACCCGGCTTTGGGAAACGATACCGAGTATGCTCACGTCCAAGCCGGAACGCTGCCAGGCGACCAGTACCACTGCGACCGCCGTGGACATGACCACGGCGATGTGGGTAGACAGCGATCGGCCCTGCAACATATTGGTGGCCTTTTGCGTGCCGTGCAGCACGAGTACCTGAATTCGGTCCATCAGATCGGCGCCGCGCGGCACTCGGCCGACGACCGCGGCTTCCACCTGCAAGAGCCGCGGCAAGAGAGCATAGATGCCGCCGCCTAGGCCGACGGCCAGACCGGAAAGGAGCACAGGCAAGCCGAAGCCGGGCCACAGATGTACGTCGAAGGGTCCGCCCTGCGTCTGGATGGAACCGGCGGCGGCATCTATCAGACCGTCCATCGCCCCTGTCAGGAACAACGGAGACGCGAAGCCCAGGGCCGTCAGCAGCAGCGGCCCTGCGGCCATGCTGAAGGGGGGACGATGCACCGCGGAGGATTCGGTGGCGTCGTCGGGTCTGCGTCTGAGAAACAGGCTGTACGTCAACACTACCGCGATGGCGGCAAAGGAGATACCTGCCGCCGTCACGGCGGCGAGCGCAAGCCAATCCAGGCCGCTCCCGGGAAGGGCGCCCGACGGCAGCAAGGCGGACAGCAGATACTCTTTGGCTACGAAGCCGGGCCACACGGGCAAGCCCATCAAGGACACAGAAGCCAGCAAGGAGACGCCGAAAGTGATTTTCAGGGGACGGGCCAAGCCGGCAATGCTACGGTAATCCCGGGTGCTGGTGGCATGTTCCACCATGCCCACGACCAAGAACAGCGGCCCCTTGTAGAAGGCGTGCGCCAGAATGCCCAGCACTACGGCGAGCGCGGCGTACTTGTTGTCGAGGCCCAGTCCGATGAACAGGAGGCCCAGCTGAGTCAGAGTGGCATAGGCCAAAACGGCCTTCAAGTCCGTTTGGGTCAAGGCGAAGAAGGCGCAGACCAGCGCGGTAACCGCCCCGAAGGCGAGCAGAAGCGGCAGCCAGTAAGGATGTTCCGCCAACAGAGGGTGCAAACGGGCCACCAGATAAATGCCGGCCTTGACCATCGTGGCCGAGTGCAGATAGGCGCTGGCGGGAGTGGGAGCGGCCATGGCTCCCGGCAGCCAGAAATGAAACGGAAATTGGCCTGATTTGGTAAACGCCCCGACCAGAATCAGAGCCAGAGCCAGCGTGACGTCGGGATCGGTCAGGTCGACAGGGGAGTGGACCATCTGCGAGAGCGCGAAAGTGTCCTGCGTGAAGGCGAGCAGCAGGAGACCCCAGAGCAGACAGAGGCCCCCGGCCCCCGTCACCACCAGGGCCTGCCACGCCGCGCGCTGGCTGCCGGCTTGGTGAAACCGGTGCCCTATCAGGAAATAGCTCGTAAACGTGGTGCCTTCCCAAAACACGAAGAGCAGCAAGACGTTGTCCGCCCAGACGATGCCCAACATGCTGACCATGAACAAAAAGAGGTACAGATAGAACGTGCCCTGACGCGGATCTTCATGCAGGTAGTAGTGGGTATACAGGGCCACTACGGCACCGATCAGGAGGATGATCAAGGTGAAGAGCACGGCCAGACCATCCAATTGGAAGGACAGACTGAGCCCGATGCTTTCGACCCACGGCCAGACTTCCAAATACGGCAGTTCGGCCCAGGCCGGCAACTGGCTCCAGAGGTACGCCAAGACCGCGAGCGGCATCAGAAAGGAGAGCCAGCCTGCATAGGCACGACGTTCCATCGGGACGCGCCAAAACCACAACCCGCATCCGCACAGGAAAGCCAAACTGGCTATGAGCATGAGAACTGCGACCGGGGCGGGAGGTGCGACAAGAGCGGCAATTTGTCTTGCGACTCGAGGCTACGGCTTACAATAGGCACAATATTCAATCGTAACAGAAAAAGAGGCTGCTTCACCCGATTCCGCGGGTCGGGAGGAGCCCGCAGCACCCGATCCGCCCAATGCAAGTCGTGCACACCCTGTCCGGTGACTCCCGCTATGTCGTTTCGCTGTGTTTTGCCGCGGGCGGCACGCGCCTGATTGCGGGAGCTATGGGCGGTTCGCTCAAGCTGTGGGACACCCGGCGGTGGGCAGTGCTCAAGGAAGCGTCGGGACACGCGAAGAGCGTCAACGCGATGACTCTGAATCGGACCGAGGACACACTGGCGACGGGCAGCAGCGACTGCGACGTTTGCCTCTGGTCGTTTCCGGATTTGGACCTGCTGCACCGGCTCCGGGATCGCAAGCAAGTCGTTGCCGCCATGACCGCCGCCCACGACGGCACCTGCTTCGCCGTCGGCTCCTATGGCGGACGCGTCGCCGTGTGGGATTTCACGGGGCGCCCGATCTGCGGCTTCCAGGCCCAGCCCCGGCATCTGGCCGTGGTCGCCTTTGCGCCGGACGACGCCTCGTTGTTGGCCGGGGGACTGGGCGGCGCATTGACGTCCTGGAGTCTGCCGGAAGCCGTCAAGATCGGCTCCCTGGAGGCCCATGAAATCGCGGTCGGCGTTGGCCGGTATCTGCCTGGGGACGGCCACATGCTGACCCTGGGCTATGAAGGAGCCCTGAAACTGTGGGATAGCGACAGCTGGGCTCTGATACGCAGGCACCAGCTCGACGACGAGCGCATTACGGGATTTCGGCTCGACGACGCGGGCCGGCACGCCTTGGTCCTGACGCACGGCCTCGTCAGAATCTTCAGTCTCGAAACCTGGTCCTACGTAGACGCGTGTACCGTGGATTCCCACGTCTTGCCGTGCGGCGCCTTTGCCCCCGATGGTCGGTCGGTCGTCGTAGCTGCGGCCGACGGGCGCCTGCGTATCCTGACTTTGGACTGAAGCAGCGCTTTCCCTCCACTTTTGCGTGAGCCCACCCATGTCCTTTGTACGACCCGTCCAGCCGCTCCGGTTGAGTCTGAACGAAAATCCCCTGTCGCCTTCGCCCAGGGTCGCGGCGGCAGTGGCCGCGGAAGTCTCCCATTTGAATTTCTACCCCATCCACGGCAGAGAGTTAGAGGCCGAGATCGCGGCGTACTTGGGGCATGGACTGACGGAACAGAACATTACGCTGGGTCACGGGGGTTCGGAAGTCCTCAAACGCGTATCGGCGGCCTATATCCAACCCGGGGACGAAGCCGTGATTCCGGTTCCTACGTTCCCGGTGTACGCCGCAGACGTAGGCCGCCGAGGCGGCGTACCGGTGCTGACCGAATGCCACGACGACTTTACGGTGGACGTGGAGGCCCTATTGGGTCAAGTGACGTCCAAGACGCGCCTGATGTACATCACCAGTCCCAATAATCCCAGCGGAGCCGTATTGCCCCAGAACGAACTGGATTATCTGGTGTCCAAGCTGCCGGACCATGTATTTCTGCTCTTCGACGAAGTCTATTGGCATTTCGGCGCCCAACCGCACCGGGCCCGCGCCTACCGTCATCTGGAGCGGCCAAACATCCTGATCCTGCACAGCTTTTCCAAGGCGTTCGGCTTGGCGGGGCTGCGTCTGGGCTACGGCATCGCCCATGCGGCGACTACATCCGACTTCCTCCGCTTCGAGCCCGCGATGCGACACAACCGCCTGCTGACCGCGGCCGGCGCGGCCGCTTTGCGCGACACCGAGCATGTGACGCGCGCCGTGGAGTTGGTCCAGTCCCAGCGCACTTATCTGTACGACGGGCTCGCCGCCTTGCCCGGCGTCACGCAAGTCCTGCGCAGCGAAGCCAGTTTCGTGGCCTTTCGGCCCGTCGGGTCCAGCGCCTGGATCGCCCGGGAACTGGAGGCGCGCAACGTATTCGTACGGGAGTTGAGCGCCTTCCATATGCCGGGCTGGCTGCGCGTTTCGGTAGGCCTGCCGGCAGCCAACGAATGTTTCCTGGCGGCCTTGCAGGACGTGTTAGAACATCGGCCAATTGTTGAATAGGTCGGACGCCAAATGGTGTCCGGCTTCTTTGGCTTGGACTTCGACCACGGCCATGACCGCGACGTTGACGATGTCGCGTACTTCCGCGCCCGTTTCCAGCGCGTGAATGGGCTTGGCCAAGCCCACCAAGATGGGTCCGATCTTGTCTGCGCCGCCCAGCCGATTGACCAGCTTGTACGAGGTGTTCGCGGCCCCTAGGGACGGGAAGATCAAGACGTTGGCGTCCGAGACGTTGCTGAAAGGGTAGACCTGCGACATCAGGTCCGGCTCCACGGCCACGTCGGCCTGCATCTCGCCGTCCACGGCAATCTCGGGGCGCAACTCCTTGACGATTTCGGCGGCGCGCTGCATTTTGGCGGGTTCCGCTCCCCGCGTACTGCCGAAGTTGGAGTAGCTGATCATGGCGATCCGGGGATCCACGTCGAAACGGGCGGCCACGTCCGCCGCGTTGACGGCGATGGAGGCCAACTGTTCGGCGTCCGGGTTGATGTTGACCGTGGCGTCCGAGAAGAAATAGAGCTTCTCGTTGACGATCATGACGTAGACGCCGCTGACGACAGCCCGGTCTTCCAAGGTGCCCACGACCTGCAGAGCCGGACGTACCACGTCCGGATAGTTGTAGGTCAGACCGGAAATGAAAGCGTCCACATGCCCTGTCTCCACCATCATGGAGCCGTAGTAGTTTTCCTGGACCATGAGCTCGCGGGCCATCGTCAGCGTGACTCCCTTACGCTGTCTCCGCTCGTGAAAGATGCGAATGTACTCCGCGAGTTCGCCGCTGTCTGCCGGGTTCAGGACTTCGGGGGCAAAGTCTAGACTGAGAGAGGCGCACTGGGCGTATATCTGGTCGGGGTGGCCCAGCAAGATCACTTTGGCGATGTCTTGCTGTTCGATGGCATAGGCGGCCCGCACAATGGAGGGATGCTGGCCCTCCGCCAAAGCCAGGCGCTTCGGGGCACGGCTGGCCTTGATCTGCATGAAACGCATGACTTGCTCCGTCTTGCCCAGGCGCTCGGCCAGCGAATCCATGTATTCATGCAAATCCAGGTGATGCCGGGCGACGCCCGTATCCATGGCCGCTTTGGCTACGGCCGGGGCCACCCACATCAGAGCCCGCAGGTCCAAGGGTTTGGGAATCACGTAATCCGGCCCCAGACTCAGCTGGCGCAGTCCATAGGCGGCCAGCACCGAATCCGGGACGTCCTCTTTGGTCAGTTCCGCCAACGCCCGGGCCGCGGCCACTTTCATCTCCATGTTGATGGCCCGTGCCCGGACGTCCAGAGCGCCGCGGAATATGTAGGGAAACCCCAAGACGTTGTTCACCATATTGGGGTAATCGCTGCGTCCCGTGCCCATGATGACGGTGTCGGTCCGCGCAGCCTTGGCCTCGTCGTAGTCGATCTCCGGATCCGGGTTGGCCATCGCGAAAATGATGGGATTCTCCGCCATGGTGCGGACCATGTCCTGACTCAGGACGCCTTTGGCCGACAGTCCGATAAAAACATCGGTATCCACCACGGCCTCGGCCAGGGTGCGCTTGGCGGTTTGCGCGGCGTAGCGCTGCTTGTAGATGTTCATGCTCTCCCCGCGGCCTTCGTAGATCACGCCGCGGGTGTCGCACAAGATCAGGTTGTCCCGCCGGGCGCCCAACGCCAGGTAGAATTCGGCGCAGGCCAGACCGGCAGCCCCGGCGCCGTTGATGACGATCCGGGCGTCCGCCAGATTCTTGCCTACCACTTCCAGGGCATTGATCAAACCGGCTCCGGAAATGATGGCGGTGCCGTGCTGGTCGTCGTGAAAGACGGGAATGTCCAGCTCTTTGCGCAGCACTTCCTCGATGTAAAAGCATTCCGGCGCTTTGATGTCTTCCAGATTGAGGCCGCCGAAAGTGGGCGCCACGCTGATGCAGAAGTTGATGAAGTCGTCGGCATCGGGCGCATCCAGCTCCAGATCGAAGACATCGACGTCCGCAAAACGCTTGAACAGCACGGCCTTGCCTTCCATCACCGGCTTGGCCGCCACGGCCCCGCGGTTGCCCAGTCCCAGAATGGCCGAGCCGTTGGTGACGACCCCTACCAGATTGCCCTTGGCGGTATACCGGTAGGCGTTGGCCGGATCCTTGGCGATCTCCTCGACGGGAACCGCCACGCCGGGCGAATAGGCCAAAGCCAGATCCTGCTGCGTGGACATCGGCTTGGTGGCCGAAATCATGAGCTTGCCCGGTCGTTTGGCGGCGTGGTAGTCCAATGCTTCAGCGCGGGAAATAGTAACCATGTGACCTCGAAATGCAGGAGTCGAAGCGCAAAATACCGGCTGGCGACAGCGGGATATTAGCATAGGGAGGCTGGTCTGCTGCTGCCGAAAAGAGGGGATAGACGCCGATGCGGAAAGTTTCACGGAGCAGCGTACATTTGCCTGTGCCATGTCCGGCATTTGGACTGAATCCCTCGGTTTCACTGCTCCGGAGGCAAACGTGGAATATCGCTTTTCCAAATTTGAATCCCGACCTCACGCGGGTCCTGTGGCCTACATTTGTGTCGGGACAGAGAGGCCCCTTAGACTGATACGTCGTGGTCTCGGACGTCTTCCTGGCAGATCGCTCCGCCGCTATGCGCAACCGCGACGCGTCGCGGTTGCCGATCCGAATTTTGTGGTTTGTCATGCCTGAGATATACGACAATCTCGACTCGCCCCTGGGCGCGGCATTGCGCCAAACTCTGGCGGGATCTACCCGCCTGGACGCCTGCGTAGGATATTTCAACTTGCGGGGCTGGAAGGAGATCGCCGACGCGGTCGCCGCATTGCCGTTTGGAACGGGGGCGTCGCCGCCCGTGCGTCTGCTGATCGGCATGAATACAGGCGAACATCCCGACCTGCGCAGCGCGTTGGGCCAAGGAAGGTTTCAGCGCAACACCAATCGACAGGCCAATCGCCTACGGCAGGCTACCGAAAGCGCCTTGCGCGAACAGCTGGCGTTCCGCGTGCCCTCGACTAGGGACGAGACCACGCTCCGCACCCTACGCGCTCAACTGGAGGAGGGGCGCGTGCATGTCAAGATGCATCTGGCCTTCGCCTTGCACGCCAAACTGTATCTCTGCCATATGCAGGATCGGACGGCCGCGGATCGCAAGGGATTTCTGGGTTCCTCGAACTTGACCTACGCCGGACTGCAGCGTCAGGGAGAGCTCAACATCGATGTTCTCGACGGGGATGCTACACACAAGTTGCAAGCCTGGTTCGACGAGCGCTGGGCGGATCGGCTCAGCGTCGATGCCAATTGCATATTGATCCAATTGCTGGACGCCAGCTGGGTATCGCAGCGGACGCTGCCCCCCTATCTGATCCACCTTAAACTGGCCTACCACCTCTCACGGGATGCCCGCCAGGGGTTGATCGAGTTCGATGTGCCTACGGCCATCCGCTCCAAACTCCTGGATTTCCAGACGGCCGCGGTGCGCATCACAGCCAGACGGATCATGGTACAGGGCGGCGCCATGATCGCCGATGTGGTCGGTCTGGGCAAAACCATGACGGCCACCGGGGTGGCCTTGACCCTGCAGGAGCGGCACGGCTACGAGACCTTGATCATCGCGCCCAAGAATCTGGTGGACATGTGGCAGGAATACTTGGATGAATATCGGCTCCTTGGGCGTGTACTCAGCCGTACCCAAGTCCACAACGCACTTCCTGCACTCCGTCGCTTCCGGCTGGTGGTCATTGACGAATCGCATCATCTGCGTACTCGCAACCGTCGAGATTATCGGTACATTCGGGATTACATTACTCAGAACGAGCCCAAGGTGCTTCTGTTGACGGCCACCCCCTTCAACCGTTCGATGGAAGACGTGGCGAATCAGCTGGGGCTGTTTCTGTCGGACGATACGCCGTTGCCGGTACGGCCCGAAGCGGCCTTGCGGCGGGAAGGCGAGTACGCCTTCAAGACGCGCTGTCGGCTGGACAATCTCAATTCCCTGAGCGCCATGCGCCGCAGCGAGGAAGTGGAAGATTGGCAACGCCTGCTTTCCCACTATCTGATACGGCGGACCCGCAGCTTCATTGAAGAGAACTATGCGGAACAGGATGCCGAGGGTCGCACTTTTCTCGTCTTGGGGAAGGATCGCCGGCGCTTCTATCTGCCCCGGCGAAGACCTAAGAAACTGGAATGGCAGACAGCCGGCGAAGATCCCGCGGCGGTACTGGAGGGCGATGCGGTACTCGACGCGATTGGTGCTCTGTCTTTGCCCCGATACCAGTTACAGAATTTCCTGAACGCGGCCATCGAACCGGCCGCAGCAGACGCAGAAGTGCTGGAAAGATTCGCCACAGGCAGTCGGGGCAATCTGCTCGGCATCACGCGTGTGATGCTGTACAAGCGTCTGTCCTCCAGCGGCTATTCCTTTGTATTGTCCTTGCGCCGTCACCTGCTGCACAATTACGTAATGCTGCATGGTCTGACGTCTGAAGACATGATCCCAGTAGGTACGTACGACGCGTACGATGGTGCAGAGTTCAACGACGAGAGCGACGAGGAAACATGGACTGCCGCCTCCGTCCTCGATCCCGCTTGTCCCCCGCCGGATTGGGATGCGTTGGCCAAGACTACACTGGCACATCTCAAAACGCAGACTCCGGCCAGCGTCACGTTATTGCCCTCCCGTCTCTTCGCAGCAGACCTGCAGACCAGATTGCGGGAAGACAACCGCATTCTGCAGAGCATATTGGCGCGTGTACCCGTTTGGAGCGCAGACAAGGACAGCAAGCTGAAATCGCTGTTCCGGTTGCTGGCAAAGATGCACGGAGGGGACAAAATTCTGGTCTTTACGGAGTTCGCGGACACCGCCCAATATCTGTATCGGGAGCTGACGAACTTACGGTTGAGCGGCGGTCTGGGATTGATCACCGGTTCAAGAGCGAGTGCCGAAAGCGGCATCAAACAAGACGCCCTGGCAGTGGCCCGCGCCTTCAGTCCGCGCAGTGTCGGGGTGTCGAGCCCTCCAGAGCCGGTAGAGCACGAGTTACGCGTCGTGATAGCTACGGATGTGCTTTCCGAAGGTCTCAACCTACAGGACTGTGCCGTCGTCGTGAACTTCGATCTGCCGTGGGCCATCATCAAGTTGATTCAGCGTGCTGGACGCGTGGACCGCATAGGGCAAGAAGCCGCGGAGGTCACCATCTACAGCGTCTGTCCCACCGACGGCGTGGAAGCCGTAATCGATTTGCGCGGGCGCATCCGGCGGCGGCTCTTCGAATCGGCGGCCGTCCTCGGTTCGGACGAACGGTTTTTCGGCGACCGGGAAGAAGAAGCCCAGGTTCGTAGTTTCTTCGACGAGAATTCGGTGCTGTCGACCTTGGCGGAGGAGGACGTGGACTATACCTCCAAGGCCTATGAAATCTGGCGCATGGCGGAGTTGAATCACCCGGATTTGGCCAAGCGGGCTGAAT
>DAOUKB010000003.1:0-3163 GCA_034421855.1 Anaerolineales bacterium | reverse complement strand
GGCCGTAAGTTGGCCCGATCCTCTCTGACCGTATGCGTGACGGTCCACACGTTGTGGTTGTGCGGCAGCAGTCCCGTCATCAAACTGGCCCGGGCGGGCGAGCAGATGGCGTTGGGGGTATAGGCGTGGGACAGATGCACGCCGCGTTCCCGGAGGCGGTCGAAGTTGGGAGTCCGGCAGATGTGATCGGGATGCAGCACCCGACCCTGCATCTGATCCGTCATCAGGAAGAGCAGGTTGGGCGGAGACGATGCCGGTCGAGCCATGGGACGGCAAGTGCACTGGGCGGCTGCAGGTCAAACCACTCTGGACAGGAGGGCGGGCAGAAAGTAGACGACGCCGGTGACGACCACGACGATCCCGGCGCTCGTGGCTACCTTGCGGATCGCTTTGCCTAATTCTCCCTGTCCGACGCTGGTGCGGAGATAGTGCTCTGAAAGCAGCACGGCGACGAGCCACAGCAGACCCACTCCGACGAAGCCGAATCTCTGCACCGCGCTGATAGCCCAGCGGGTGGCATCCAGCACCTGCAGAATGCCGGAGACGGCCGGAGGTCCATAGAGCAGAGGCAGCGTAAAGAAGACCCCCGAGATCACCCATACGGCGTAGGCCAGAAAATAGGACCGGTTCGCAGCGAACCAGTTGCGCGTGCTGTTGATCACGTCGTCCAGTACAGACACACCGGCATCCACCCGGCTGTCAGGCTTATCCGGCTGCGATCGCGACAGCGAGACCTGCCTAGCCAAAGAGATAAAGAGATATTGTGACATAGCGAGACTGCCGGCGAGAAGTTTTCCGCCCCGATACCCTGCGGCGACTATCTCAAAACAGCCTTCGCGGAGGAGGAATGCACATTGCGGACTACTGGACGCCTGCCTTCAACGGCGCCGCGGGCAGACCTGTGGCGGGAGAGACGAGTCTGCACCGCGAGTTCCTGGGATGCCGAGTCCATCAACAGGGAACGAGGGGGTGATCATTCCCTCCGACCTTCGGCGCGGTCCGACCGTCTACTCCATAAGCCGCTATCTCGAACTGCAGATACTGCAGTATAGGGTCTGTGCTTGCGCTGCTGACGGGTGTTGCACCTGCTCGAGGCGACCCTGCAGCTTCTGGATCTCGATCCAGGATACGACCAGCCCACTGGTCACACGCCGGTTGCGCGCTGCGGCTCTGCGTGGCACAGCCGGCGCATAGAGGGAGAAGCCGGATGCGACGGGTGAGCCACGCGCCCTGTCGCGCCGCGGGGTAGGACCCCGACATAGAGCGGGGAAGTTGAACTGGCCTCCCGGCTGCACCATGCGCTGTGCGCTCTGTTCATCGGCGGCATCCTTGCTTGCGCCGCAGCGTCGGCCTGGTATATGCCGGCCCATTTCGATCTCGTCGATCTCGTCCGTGACGTACACGACGGCGCCTTCTGTTACTTCAAAACGACACAGCGCCTCTCGAGGGGAAGTTTTCTGCCTGCGACGGGGACATCACCCGCACCAACTGCGCGCATCCGGGACTTTCCCGCTCGGCGCACGTGACCTGCTGCGATCCAGCCGCGGTGTCGCCTCGGCGCAAAATCCATCAGCACCGCCAGGGTAGACCCTGTCTGCGGTTTGAGATCGGTGCTGAGTCTTCCGGCCGTATCACAGAGAGTACGGAGGGAAGTGGCCCGTAGCCGCCTCTAGCGGTGAATACCTGTCAGTTCCAGATCGCCGGCAAAGTGGCACGCGGCGCGGTGGCCCGATCCCAAGTCCTGCAGCGGCGGTTCCTCGGTACGGCAGACGTCCTCGGCATACCGGCACCGCGGATGAAAATGACAACCCGGCGGCGGGTGGGCCGGGTCGGGTACGTCGCCTTCCAGCACGATGCGTTGCGACCGGATCCGCGGGTCCGGTCGCGGCACGGCGGACATCAGAGCTTCGGTGTAAGGATGCCGCGGGGCCAGGAAGACGGAACGGGTATCGGCGACTTCCACCAATTTGCCCACGTACATGACCGCCACGCGGTCACAGGCGTACTTGATCACGCTCAGGTCGTGCGAGATGAACAGATAGGTCAGATCCAGCTCGTCCTGCAGATCCTGCAGCAGATTCAGTACTTGGGAACGAATGGAGACGTCCAAGGCCGAAACCGCTTCGTCGGCTACGACCAGGCGCGGATTCAGAGCCAAAGCCCGGGCGATGCCGATGCGCTGCCGTTCGCCCCCGCTGAAGGCATGCGGATAGCGGCTGCTGTATTCGGGGCGCAACCCCACGGTAGAGAGCAGCGCGGCGACCCGACCTTCCAGTTCGGAGCCGGAGAGGCCCAGATTGACCTTCAGGCTTTCCCCCACGATCTCCCGCACCGTCAGGCGCGGATTCAAGGAGGCGAAGGGATCTTGGAAGATCAGGCGGATTTCCTGGCGGTAGCGGGCCAGTTCCCGCTTGGACAGACCTGCCAGATCCACGGCGGCTTCCTGCCGCGGGCGATACAGCATGACGCCGGCCGTGGGATTCAAGACGCGCAGAATGCAGCGGCCCGTGGTGGTCTTGCCGCAACCGGATTCGCCGACCAAGCCCAGGGTTTCCCCGGCTTGGATATCGAAGGAGACATCGTCTACGGCTTTGACGTAAGCGGTGTCCCGCTGCAGAAACCCGGTGCGGATTGGGAAGTGCATTTTCAGATTCTGCACTTCCAGCAAGGGCCCGGATCCATTCATGTCTGTGCCTTTTCGTCTTCGTAGAGCAGGCACCGTACGGTGCGGTTTCCGGGCAAGGTGTAGACCGGCGGATTTTCCCGGTCGCAGCGGCCCTCCCGGATTTCGTCGCAACGGGGATTGAAGGGACAGCCGACCGGACGATGAAAAGGATCGGGCACGATGCCCCGGATGGAATCCAGGCGACTTTCGTCCTCGAAGTCGAAACGCGGAATGCTGCGCAGCAAAGCGCGGGTATAGGGATGCTTGGGATCATGGAAAATCTCGTCCACCGTGCCCTGCGCGGCGACCTGCCTCAGGTACATCACGACGACGTCGTCCGCCATCTCGGCGACCACGCCAAAGTCGTTGGTAATCAAAATCACGCCCATCCTGAATTCCGCCTGCAATTCCCGCAGCAGAGCCATGATCTGGGCTTGCGTGGTCACATCCAGCGCCGTGGTGGGTTCGTCCGCGATCAGCAGACGCGGGTTGCAGGCC
>DAOUKB010000002.1:0-98508 GCA_034421855.1 Anaerolineales bacterium | reverse complement strand
CAAACGCAAACACTTGTCCTAGCGTCTCGGTGCGCGCTTGGGACTGTATGACAGTCATAATCTCCTTGTGACGCTGGTCCTGCGTGCGTTCGGCCATCCTCTGTGTG
Source organism: Anaerolineales bacterium (assembly GCA_034421855.1). Classification (GTDB taxonomy): domain Bacteria; phylum Chloroflexota; class Anaerolineae; order Caldilineales; family Caldilineaceae; genus Bin34. The sequence continues at coordinate 98,401 of DAOUKB010000002.1, read as the reverse complement.
CGTTCGGCTATCCTAAAGATGCGGTCGGCCCCACCTGGCAGTATGTCTTCGTATTCCTGAAGAACTTGGGGCGCAGGCAATGGTCCTGCGTAGAACTGACTCTCAAAATGTGCCACTTCACGGGATTGATCCAGAGGCTCAGGTTCTTGATGCCATGTCCCGAGTCTTCTCTGCTCTCCAGAAGGCTGTGGTATTTCAGGCGGTTCGGGAGTCATGACGCGCAGAATTTCGCATAGAGGGAGGCCAATGCATGGCCATGGCCTCTCTGAGATAATCACCTACGGCGGACCAAATCTCATCCAAGGAAGCCGCCTTGCCGTGTGAAGCCTGCAAGGCCCTCAACAACTCCTCGCGGTCGTCGAGCATGCCCATGATATCGGCCACTCGGGCCAGACCGATCAGAAACGACCACTTGGGATCACGGTGCACATACGAACTCACCAAGCGGCGCCGCGCGGACTCGGACCTATACGCTGCCCCGCCGGGCATCGAAGTCTTGATGGCCATATCCGGATAATAGACAGAAATAGAAGAAACGAGTTGTCTGAAGGTGAGCCTCCGCACCCAAACCGCAACTTCGGCTATGTAGGCGGCTGCCGCCTCGGGGATCGTAAGCAAGACTTCAGAACCCTGCCTGAATCCCCGGGCTGTCAATGCATAGTTCGGGTACTGGCCTGCTTCGTCGATACGTACAAGCCCTTCCGCTGAAAGTTCATCCAATACTTCATAAACCGACTTGTCGAAGGGTCCGAAGTGGCACGGTGTAAACTCGAAATGGGGTCCGTCCACCAGATTGGGGATTTCTCTATCGATTAGGAACAGCAATTGCTGTATTTGCACCCGGTTGAAGACCGCGTCTGCACCACCGGCCGCCAAACTGCCCAGCACAATCCGACGTCGGGACATGGCGCAGTCCCCTTCCTTGGCAGGCAAGTTCAAAGCAGTCCTCGACAGCGGGCGCTGTGGTCTTCCAGGGGAATTGTCGGGTTGTGTCTATCACAACGAGTACAAACAATCCGGACGGCCATATCCACTGTTGGCGTGTCCTCCTAATGTCGGCGAAAGCCAACCCCCTAAACACTATCCAAGTCCATTATGTCACAACGGTCACTGTGTTCTTGGGAAGCCATAGGGCGTGTCGTCCAACTAGGGCTTTGCGGGTACACCGAGGGGACACACACCGAAGGAGGAGCCTCGCAGGACCGCCGCACCCCGTCGCCCCGCCCGCTCGGACCGCGTCGGGCAACGTCTGTCACCCCCTCGGCCGGGAGGTCCGGGCCCGGTGGGTCGCCCCGCCGCGGACCACCGGCGGTTTCGGAATGCCGGGTTTGGGATTCGGCGCCCCGGGGCACCGGGGCGGGACCTGCCTCCCGACTCCGGCGACGGGAAGAATACCCATCGCCGCTTCCGCTGTGGGCGCGATCGGGGCATATGGGCCGCCCTGTGGGCAGCAGTGAGGAACGCGCCGGACGGCGCGGCGGAGAGGATCGAGGCCCGCCCTATCCGGGTCCCTCCCCCTGCCGCCGGCGCGCAGGGCGGCCATCCGCAGAGGGCGCGCACCCAAGGGGGCTGCATGCCCAGTGGCATCGGGTCGCGGACGCGCCGGGGGAGGCCCGACCGTCTGGGACTGACCCCGGGGACCCGCGCAGACTGTCCACCGGCCGTGGACCTGATGGCGGGCCGGGAGGCCGAGTATCTCGTAGCGGACCGGGACTAGGACAGCAATCCGGTCGTAGCCGCCGCCTGGGCGCAGGGGATGATCCCGGGGATCCCGCCCCGCCGCCATCGCAAGCAACCCCACCCCTACGACCCGGAGCGGTATCAGTGGCGGCATCGGGGAAAGAACGCCTTTCTGGCCTTCCCGCCATGGCGGGGCGTGGCCACGCGGTATGCCCAGAACGCCGTTGCGTTTCGGGCGGTCTGCCCGAAACGGGCTTGGGCGCTGTGGACTCAACTATTTTGACGACACCCCCTAGGACCTTACACGGACGGTAGAGCAGGCGTGAACGCCTCCGGATGATGCTGGGGGGACCAGAATGCTCCCCATATCTCGTCGTCCGCCTGACCGTCCTGCTCCCTATTCCGCTGGTCCACGAGACGTCGTTGTCCCGAGTTGCCGATCATTTCCGTTTATCCTCAAAACGAAAGGACGTATAATAGCGACAGTTCTTTCCCAACGGGAGACTCCCACCTAGACCATCGTTTTCCTTAATCTGCATAGACGGATTGTGTGGACGGTTTGGATAGGGGTCTTGCCTAATCACGGGACTTCGGTCTTCAATTCTAGGAGAGTGGCAATGCGTGTTTTGACGATGACTTGGCTGATTGGCATAGTCAGCGCAATGATCTTGGCCGCCTGTGTCGTGGCCTCCCCGGCTGCGCCGGCCGAACCCGACATGATGGATGATGCCGGACCTTCCGGGCCGGTCACGCTGCGCTTTCTGGCCATCACCGACGACGATCAATTGAATGCCTGGCGCGAGATTCTGGATGCATTCCAGCAGTTGAACGACGGCGAATACTCCTATGTGGAAATCGAGTTCGAAACCGTTCCGTTCCGGGAGCTGTTCCCGAAAATCGAGTCTTCGGTGGCGGTAGGTCTGCCCTGGGACCTGTTCCAAGCCGACGGACCCGACATGAAGCATTACGGTTTCAACCGGGTGATCACGCCGTTGACCGACTACTTCAGCGAAGAAGAAATGAGCCAGTGGTTCCCGCAGTCCATCGAGGAAGGCAGCTTCCGCGACGAGTTCCTGGGACCCCCCATCATGCAGTCCTGCTCCTTGATGATGTACAACCGGGACATGACCGATGCGGCGGGCATTTCCCCGCCCGGCTCGGTGAGTGACGGTTGGACCATGGACGAGGCCATGGCGGCTTGGGAAGACACCACCGTCGACGAGAACGGCGACGGCGTACCTGAAGTTTGGGGCGTGCGTTGGGGCCAGGGCACATGGACCGGCGACTACGAACACGGCATTTTCCGCCGTTCCAACGGCGCGGTCGGTAGTCCGACGTATGCCGGCATGGGCGAAGACGGGATCAGTTTCCGAGGCTATTTGGATACTCCCGAAGCCGTCGAGGCGATGCAGTTCTACCAGGACATGCACCTGACGAACAAAGTGACCCCGGTGGAGCCCATTCCGGAGATTTTCGAAAGTCGTCAATCCGCCTTCATGATCACTCCGGACAACCGTATTGGAGCCCTGAACCGCATTCACGGCGAGGACGGCTTCAATTGGGGCGTGACCAGCATCCCGTACTTCCAGAGTCAGGTCTGTCACACCGGCAGCTGGCACTACGGCATCTCGCCCAACACGGAACACTTCGAAGAGGCTCTGGCCTTTGTGCGCTACGCCTCCAGCGACGCGGGCGCCCGTATTTGGTACCGGCATGTGCGGCAGCTGCCGGCCAACATCGGTCTCTTCAACGAACTGGACGAATACAGTGAAGAAGGCAGTCAGCGCATCTGGCTGGATGCCATGAACACTTTCGGCATTCCGCGCATTCAGACTCCGGGCTATACGGAATACCAGCAGCTCTTTGCCGAGGCTGCCGGCAACATCACGTTCGGGGCCGATCCGCAGGAGCAACTCAGTGCGGCCGCCCGGCGCATCGAAGGGTTGGTAGCCAAGTATGCCGGCTGGAACGAATAGTCCGCGCTAGCCGCGTGTCGGGTATTTACAATCCGGCGGTTGTCCAGGCTGATTTGGATTGCCTGGACAACCGCCTTCCACTTGACTGATGCTTGCACCGCCGCCGCCGCAGGCCGTGCGGGGCTGGCACCGACTTTGGAACAGACGGAATCGCTATTACGCGATCGCGTTTCTGTTCGTGTTGCCGGCTCTGATCAACTTCACGATATTTCGCTATCTGCCCATACTGGCGGCCTTGCGCGCCAGCGTGTACCAGTACTCGCTGTTGGGCGGATTCGGCGATTTTGTCGGCCTGGATCAGTACCAGGCCATTTTTGCGGATCCCTATTTTCGCAATTCGTTGCTGGTGACCCTGAAGTTCACCTTCTACAAAGTACCCTTGCAGGTGCTCTTTTCCTTGTTGTTGGCCCTGTATCTGACTCGGCAGAACCTGGCTACGGCGCTGGTCCGGAGCGCCATTTTCACGCCGGTCGTCACTTCGGTGATCGTGGTGTCCGTGCTGTGGTCCATGATGTACCACTCGCAGCTGGGCTTGATCAACAGTCTGCTGTCCATCGTGGACATTCCGCCGCAGGCGTTTCTGTCCAATCCCCGGCGAGCCTTGCCGGCTTTGACCGCCATGATGATCTGGAAGGACGTGGGCTTCTCCATGATCATCCTGATGGCGGGGCTCAAAGGCATTCCCCATGTCTACAGCGAGGCTGCCGTGGTAGACGGCGCGCGGCCCTGGGAGGTGCTCTGGTACATCACTTTGCCGCTCTTGCGCCGTGTCATGATGTTCGTGGTGGTGACCCAAACCATTTTTTCGTTTCAGGTCTTCGTGCCCGTCTATGCCATGACCCGCGGCGGTCCGCTGGAGGCCACCAAAGCGGTGGTCTATTACATCTATCAATACGGATTCCTGTTCCAGGACATGGGCACCGCCAGCGCGATGTCCATCGTGACCCTCTTCATCCTGCTGACCGTCAGCCTGATCCAGATGCGCGCGTTCAGATCCGAAGTAGCGACATAGGCAGGTGTAGACCATGGCCCTGTTAGAGGATCTCGGCAGCGACCTGCGCACGGCACAGGTCGCGCCGGTCGGCCCCCCGGCGCGGCGCCGTACTTGGGGCAGTACGCTGTTGGAAGTCGGTCTAGGCTTTTCCTACGGAGTGCTGTTCCTGCTTTTCACGGTACCGTTTTTTTGGATGCTGTTCGGCAGCATTCGGGAAGAATCGGAGATTTTCGCGCATCTCTATCCGTTTAGCTGGAAGACCCTGCTGCCCATCGAGTGGACCCTCAAGAGTTACGCCGACATCTTCGGCATTTCGGCAGACGGCCAAAAGTACGGGCTGCAGTTTCAGCGGTTTCTGGGGAACAGTTTCTTCGTTTCCTTCGCGGTGGTCTGCAGTTCGCTGGTCATCAACACCTTGGCGGCCTACTTCTTCGCCCGCCTCAAATTTCCCTTCAAAACCTGGCTGCTGGTGTTTGTGGTAGCTACCATGCTGGTGCCCTTCCAGGCCACCATCGTGCCGCTGTACATCGTGGTCGATGCGCTGGGCATGGCCAACGCCTTCTCGGGCCTGATCCTGCCTTGGTACGCCAGCCCCTTCGTCATCTTCGCCCTGATGCAATTCATGCAGGACATCCCTGTCGACCTGGACGAGGCGGCAGTCATGGACGGGGCCAGTCTGTTTCAGATTCTGTGGCGGGTCATCGTGCCCCTGACGATTCCCGGTCTCATTACGATGTCGCTCCTGGAATTCCAATTTATCTGGAATCTCTTCTATTGGCCGCTGATCGTGATCAGCTCGCCCAAGCTGCAGATGATTCAGGTGGCCATCGCCACCCAGACCACGCAGACGCAGACTTTCTGGGGACGTACGTTCGCCGCTTCCGTGACCGCATCGCTGCCGGTCATCGTCATGTTCCTGATTCTGCAGCGTTATTACGTGCAGGGCGTCGCCATGACGGGCTTGAAGGGATAGGCGCCTATTCCCGCAGGACGCAGGAGATTCCCCGTGCTCGAGCCGCGCAAATTCATATTCGATACCGATCCGGGCGTGGACGACGCCATGGCCTTTCTCTTCGCGATGGCCTCGCCCGAGTTGGAACTGGTCGGGATCACTACGGTTTTCGGCAACGGCGGGATCGGCACTACGACCCAGAACGCCTTGCGCTTGGTCGAACTGGTCGGACGGCCGGACATTCCGGTCGTAGCCGGCGCCGCCCGCCCGCTGCTGCATCCCTATGCGGGCCGGGGCGCGCACGTCCACGGCGCGGACGGCTTGGGCGAAACTCATATGCCGGCCCCGGCCGGCCGGCCGCAACCGGGTCATGCGGCACAGTTCATCATCGATACGGTGATGGCCAATCCCGGCCGGATTTCCTTGGTCGCCGTGGGGCCGTTGACCAATTTGGCGTTGGCGGTGTCGCTGGAGCCGCGTATCGCCCAAGCCGTACGGCAGGTGGTGATCATGGGGGGTACCGCGTCGCGTCCGGGCAACGTGACGCCCGTGGCCGAGGCCAATATCCACAACGACTCGGCGGCCGCGCGCATCGTGTTCGATACCGAGTGGCCTTTGAGCATGGTGGGATTGGACGTCACCTGCGCTACCGTCATGTCGCCGGCATACCTGCAGGAACTGTCCGCCATCGGCAACCGCGCCACGGATTTCATTGCCGCAATCGTGTCGTTTTATTTGGATTTTCACCGCAGTCGCGGCCAATCCGGGATCTACGTGCACGACTCGTCGGCGATCGCTTATGTCCTTGATCCGTCCCTGTTCACGGTGAAGACCGTGCCCGTGTACGTGCGGGTCGAGGAAGGCAAGGTGGACGGGCAAACGATTCCGGACTGGAGCGCGATATGGTCCGGCAGTCACAAGGTCAATGTCTGCCTGGAAGTGGACTCTCCCCGCTTTCTGGCCATGTACAAAGAAAGATTGGCGACATACGATTAGAAGACGGACTTGCACCTGAAACCCCTTGGACGCGGCCTCGCAGGCCGCAAAGGACCATGCACAACATGACCGAGTCGCAATTGCGTGACGGTATCTTGGGCTCCCTGGCGACGGCGGGACTGGGGGACGCCTTGGGAGCCGCTACCGAACAGTGGACGACTGCCGATATTTACGCCGTGCACGGCGGTCCGTTACGGGAAATCCTGAAGCCTCCCCCGGATACGTTTGCCGGCGCCGCCGGCAACGCCAGAGGCCAAATCACGGACGACGCCAGTCAAATGTATTACATGGCCGAGGACATCATCGCGGCCGGTGGTCGTTTGGACGAGGCGGTCTGGCAAAGTTGCCTCTTGCGCTGGGCTGCCGAGTCGCCGCATATCGCCAACATGGGGCCGTCTACGCGGCCCGTCGTGGAGGCGCTGCAAGCCGGCGAGGATCCTTATCGGGTCGGCTTGATCGGCGAATCCGACAGGCATCTGGCCAGCATGGGCGCGACGAACGGTTCCTCCATGCGTGTGGCCCCCGCCGGCCTCATACATCCGGGGGATCTCGAAAGCGCATGCCAGGCAGCCGCCAGCACTTGCTTTCCCACCCACAGCACCAACGTCGGCATTGCGGCGGCCTGTGCCATTGCCGGCGGCTGTGCGGAAGCCTTGACGCCGTCGGCCGACACGTATTCGGTCGTGCAGGCCACATTGGCCGGCGCCCGCCGCGGCGAGGAATTGGCCGCCGCGCATCCACACGGGCGCAGGGTGCCTGGACCCTCCGTCGCCCAGCGCATATCCCTCGCCGTACACGTGGCTCTGGAAGCGGAAAACCTGGAAGCAATGCTGCACAGCACAGAAGCCTTGATCGGCAACTCGGTCATGGCCTGCGAATCGGTACCGGCGGCCGTGGGTCTGTTTGTGTTCGCCCAGGGAGATCCCTGGGAAACCATCGTCGGCGGCGCCAATCTGGGCAACGATACGGACACCATCGCGGCGATCGGAGGCTCCTTGGCCGGCGCGCTCAGAGGGTTTCAAGCCGTGCCCGCCGCTCCATATGCCCTGTTCCGGTCCGCCAATCTGGCGGAGCACGACGTGGAAGGGATCGCCGACGGGTTGGCGAAAATTGCCGCGAGGAACTGCCATGCGTAAGGTCATTATCGATTGCGATCCGGGCCACGACGACGCCTTGGCCATTTTGTTGGCGGGCCAGCATCTGGACGTGCTCGGCATCACCACCGTAGCGGGCAACCAGACCTTGGAGAAGGTGACCGTCAATGCGCTGAAGGTACTGGCCTTGATGGGCCGGACCGACATTCCGGTGTACCAAGGCATGCACACGCCCTTGCTGCGGCCCCCGTACCACGCCGGCCATATCCACGGCGAAACCGGTATGGACGGACCGGCTCTGCCCCGGCCTACGCAGAGAGTCGAAGCCACGCATGCCGTGGACTTTCTGATCGAGACGGCACGGTCCACGGACGACGTCTGGCTCGCGCCCGTCGGTCCTCTGACCAACGTGGCCATGGCGATCCGGCAGGCTCCGGATATCGTCGGGCGTCTGGCGGGTATCAGCATCATGGGCGGCAGTCTGACGCACGGCAACTCTACACCCACCGCCGAGTTCAATATCTGGTTCGACGCCGAGGCCGCCCGCATCGTGTTCGAGAGCGGCATTCCCATCAAGATGTGCGGACTGAACCTGACGCATCAGGCCAATGCCACCGACGACGTCATCGCACGGATCGCCGGGTTGGGCAACCCGGTGGGCCGCGCCGTATCGGAGCTGCTGACTTTCTATCTGGGTACCGTCACCGAGTCCGGCGGGATCCGCAAAGCCGCCCTGCACGATCCTTGTGCGGTGGCCGCCTTGATCGATCCGAACCTGATCGAGTTCGAATCCATGCACGTCACGGTGGAAACCGTCGGCGTCGACACTTACGGCATGACGGTCTGCGACTATCGCCATTTGCGGGGGTTCGGCACGTCGGCGGTCGACAAAGGCCTTCGGCGCGGCAAGGCACCCAACGCGGAAGTAGGTATGTCCATCCAGGCCGAAGCCTTTCTGGAGTTGCTCGTCGGCGCCTTGCAAGCCTACTGACCGCGGCGTAGACCGCAAACATCATGACTTCCGACTTCTAAAGGTTGCGCTATGGCTGTGCCCGTCGTTTTGGATGTCGATACCGGAGTGGACGACGCCTTGGCCTTGCTGCTGGCCGCGCGTTCCCCGGCTTTGCAGCTGCTCGGCGTTACCTGCGTAAACGGCAACGTAGATCTGGAATCCGTGTGCCGGAACACCTTGCAAGTCCTGGAGGCGGCCGGTCGGAACGACGTCCCCGTCGCCAAAGGCAGCGCAGCCCCTCTCAAAGAAAAACCGGTAGGAGCTTCGCACGTCCACGGTACGGACGGACTAGCCAATTTGAGTCGGGAGCTGCCTGCGCCTGCGAACACCGTAGAGGCCATGGAGGCCGTACCGTTTCTGGCTTCTACGTTGGCCTCTGCGCAACAGCCGGTCACTCTGATTCCCTTAGGCCCGCTCACCAATATCGCTCGTTTCCTGCAGGCCCACGCGGACTTGACGACCCACATCGCCCAGATTGTGCTCATGGGCGGGGCGGTCGGCTCGGGCAACGCCTCGGCGGTCAGCGAATTCAACATTCGGCAGGATCCGGAAGCTGCCGCCTTGGTGCTGAGCAGCGGCTTGGACATCGTGATGTACACGTGGGACGTATTCACGCAAGTTGCCTGCAGCCCGCAGCAGATTCGGCAGCTGGCGGCACAGACCGATCCGGCTCCGCGTCTGGCCGGCCGTATCTTGCAGTATTCCTTGGACACCCTGGGACGCGAACACGTCTTGATTGGGGATGCCGGGGCCGTGGCCAGCGTGATTTCGCCGCAGGCCTTGACCACGTCCCTCTGGCCGGTCCAAGTGGAACTGCAGGGCGCCTATACCCGCGGCATGACGGTACTGGACCAGAGACCCCCGAGCTGGATCGCCAGAGAGTCGGAATGGCAAGAACCTTGGTCCGACCGCGTCGCGGCCGCGACGGCCGTGGACGCCGACGCGCTGCTGGCCATTTTCTTGGATGCAGTCGTCGCAGGCGGTCAGAGGCCTGGAGGCGCATGACCGCCCGCGACATCGACGTGCTGGGGATCGGCGGCATCGACCGGGACCTGGTACTCAAAGTACCGTGCGTACCCGGCCACGACGAAAAGGTACGCGGGGAGTTCGTAGGCTGGTTTTCCGGCGGACCGGTGGCCAATATGGCCTGCGCCGCCAGCCGGTTGGGCCTCGCCGTGCATGCAGTCTGCCAAGTGGGAGACGACGGGGGCGAACAATTTCTGGCCGACTATCGGCAGTTCGGAGTCGACACCGACCTCTGCCGCGTGCTGCCCGGCGCCGTCACGCCTTTTACGGTGATCCTGATCGACCCCACGGGAGAGAAGGTCATCGTCTACTCTTCCGTCACGCCGATTACGTACGAATGGGACAGGCTCGCAAGAGCCATGGCGCGTACGAAAGTCGTCTTCCTGCTGCCCCACACGCCCGCGTTTTCCAAGCTGGCCGCCTTGGCGCATAGCCAAGGGGCCAAGGTCATGACCGATATCGAAGAAAGGGGAGACAGAGACGCGACCGGCTTGCCTGCGTTGCTGCAGGAGGTGGACATTGCCAGTTTCAATCAGTTCGGAGTCCGTTCGTGGACGGGACAGGAGCCCTCACGAGAATTGGCGCACAGCTTGCTGGAGCACGGCCCGGAAACGATTCTCTTTACATTGGGCGCCCACGGCGCCATAGGAGCCGATGCCCGACACGCATTGGCATGTCCGGGTATCGCTGTGCAAGTGATCGATTCGACCGGGGCCGGCGACACTTTTCACGGTGCTTTTCTGGCCTCCTACTTGCAAGGGCACGATTTGCGCGCCTCCTTGCCTTTCGCCAACGCGGCCGGCGCCTTGTCCGTCACCGCCATGGGGCCTAGAGGTCTGTTGCCCACGCTGCAAGAGGTCCGGGACTTGCAAGCGGAGACAAGCGGATAATCCCGCCCGACACTAAAGGCCGCAACGCCCCCGCCCTGCCACCGCTGAGTCCTCGTCGGACACCGGTACCGGGGACGACTCGGTTTTCGAGATAGAGGGAGGACGGGCAAGAACTCTCAAGCAGGAGAGCCGACCGCCGCCGTGGCCCGCCGGACCGTGTAGTTCTCGATCTACGGCAGTTCCCTACCAATGCCCTACGTAGCCCGCATCGCCTCTGCAGCCGGCGTCTGTGCACTTGCCGGGCCGGATTGTAGCCCTGTCCTCCTCTTTTCGGGGATTTTCGCCGACGGGCTATCCCATACTAATCTATGTCTGAGACTCCTCACATGCCCTCTTAGGAATACAGGAAATGCATATGACTACGAATCCCATGGTGGCTCAGGTAGAGAGCCTGCCGGAGCTGCTGGCCGACCAATTCGATGCGCTGGATGAACATGTTCGGACAGTTCTCAGCCCAGCGGAATGGAACGCAATCGAGAGGATCGTCAGCACGGGTTGCGGCGACTCCTTCATGGCCGCCGTCGCCACGCAGTGGGCCATGGAAAGACTGGGGGGCGTGCCTACCGAAGCCGCCATGGCGATGCGGGCCGCCCGGTATGGTCTGCCGACCCTCGGCGCTCGCTCTCCGGAGCGGACATTGGTTTTGGCCGTGTCTGTGTCCGGAGCCGTCAGTCGCACGCAGGAGGCGGTGGCCATAGGACGGGAGGCAGGGGTTCTGACCGTCGCTCTGACCGGCAATCCGGACTCCCCGTTGGGGCAAATGGCGGAACGCATCCTGGACTGCCGCATCCCGGACTTCGTGGCTGCGCCCGGAGTCAGATCGTATCGCATATCTTTGCTTGCCCTGTGGCAATTGGCCATACACATGGGCACGATGCGGGGCTGTCTCGAGGCGCAGGAGGCGCGCAGTTGCCGAGATCGATTACGCTCTTTGGCGGAGGCCGCGGCCGAGACCATCGACCTATGTCGCAAACCCGCGCAAGATCTGGCGTCGAGCTTGGTCGACTGCCGACATTTCACTTTTGTGGGGGACGGTCCCAATTACGCTTCGGCGCTTTTTTCGGCTGCAAAAATCCTGGAAGCCTTCGGCCGGGACGCCTGGGGTCAGGACACCGAAGAATGGGCCCATCTTCAGTATTTCAGTCGATTCGATCCCCAATCTCCTACCGTGGTGATAGATGCGGCAGGGCCGGGTTCCGGCAGGATGCGGGAGATTCTGGGTCCTATGCAGCGCATAGGCCGGGAGATCGTCTTGGTGGCTTCCCGAGACAGCGCCTTGGCCTCTCTCTGCCGCCGTCATCTGCCCGTAGCCGACGGGGTCGATCCCCTGTTTGCCCCTATGATCAACGCGATTCCCGGCGAGCTGCTGTCGGCCTATCTGGCGGAGATCACGGGAGAGGAACACTTCGGTGGCTTTACGGGAACCTACGACCCTGCCATTCAAGGCGGCAACAACATCTACACCAGTCACATTGCGAAAATGTCCGAATTGACGTAGCAACGCCGCTGTCCGGATGGGCCGTGAACCCGGCATACCGTCCCCGACGGACCGGGGATGGACTGGCCTAGGGGAATCCGTGTCGTCCCCCTTTCTGCCGGCCCGACAGGATCGGGGGTTGCCGAACGGCGCGCACGGGTCGGCTGCCGAGACCGGCCACCGGCGCAGCTCTGGGTCCGATGCCAGGACTGTGCAGACTTGCCCCTTACGGAAACAGCGGGATTGCTTCCTGGGTGTGCACGTCCAGCATTCCCACCAGGTCGCTGGCCGAGGTGTCGGGAATTACAGTCAGAGCCAGGCCTGTAGTGGCCAGTCCGCGGGCTGTGTGGGTAATGCCCAATCGCTGTGCCCAGGCGTGCAGTCGATCCATGGCTACGGCGACTTCAGACACCGGCCGGTCGGACATCAGGCCGGCAATGGGTAGCGGCACGCTGGCCTTTACGCTCCCGTCGACGACGATGCAGATGCCGCCCTCGAGATCCGCGAGATGCCGGACCGCCAGAGCCATGTCTTCCGCATTGCGTCCCACGACCATCAGATTGTGGGAATCGTGGGCTACGGTCGTAGCGATGGCTCCGGCGTGTAGCCCCAGCCCGGTCAGGATGGACAAGCCGGGAGCGTGACTTTGGCCGTGGCGGGGCAGGACGGCTACGAAACATGCGTCGGGACCTATGGAATTCAGCTGGATTTCTCCATCCTGCACGGTAGCCTCGACGCGCCGCAGTTCAGTCAAACGGGAAGGCAGCAGATGCATGGTGTGCAGACTGGCTCGACCGGTGGCGACGGGGGGCGTGGGAGTCAGGTCGGAGACTGTGAAAGGATTGAGATGTACGGTGTTTCCGGAGGGCGGCTTCACCATGTTCAAGGGGATGTTCACAATCAGGGAGCCGTCCGCCACAACCTGTCGCCCGCCCGCGAAGACGTCCGTGACGCCGACTTCCTGCAAAGAGTCGAGCAACAGCAGGTCGGCAACGTAGCCGGGAGCCACCGCGCCCCGATCTCGCAAACCGTAGTGCCGCGCCCCGATCAACGTGGCCCATCGAATTGCGCGCGCGGGTTCCACGCCATGGCGCAGCATCTCCCGCACCACTCTGTCCATGTGGCCGTTCTCCAGCAGATCCGACGGCTCTACGTCGTCCGTGCAGAGGGCAATGTCCAGATGCGGAGCCTCCAGCAACGCAGGCAATATGTTGGGCACGTGATTCCCGTGACTGCTCACCTTGAGCAGCGGCAGCATACCCAGCCGCAGTTTCTCGAGACCCTCGTCCCCGGCCCGCAGTTCGTGGTCGTCCTGAATGCCGGCTGCCAGATAAGCGTTGCAGGCTCGGCCGCGCAGCAGAGGGGAATGGCCCTGGATATGGGCTTGGGCATCCAAGCCTGCCTGGACGATGCCGAGCATCCGTTCGTCGCCTTGGACCACCCCTTGGTAATCCATGACTTCGGCAATGCCGATCACCCGCGGCCAGGTCAGCATCTCTGCCACGTCGTGAGCCCGGAAAGCGGCGCCTGCCGTTTCCGCTCCCTCTACGGCCGGCACGCAAGAAGGCACGCAAATCAGCACATGGAGCGGCAGGTCCGCCGAACTGTCGATCATGTATCGGACGCCTGCCCGTCCCAGCACGTTGCCGATTTCGTGCGGATCGATCACCGAGGTGGTAGTGCCGCGGGGCAACACGCCGGCGGCGTAGGCCGGCGGCGTAACCATGGTGCTTTCGATGTGGAGATGCGTGTCCACGAACCCCGGAGTCATCCAGCGACCGGCAGCGTCGATTGTGCGGGCAGCTTGCAACTGGTATGCGCCCGCCGGACCTACCACGGCAATGCGATCACGATAGACACCGACGTCGGCAGGATACACCTCGCAAGTGAAGACGTTCACGAGACGGGCGTTGAGAACAGCCAGATCCAGGGCGCGCTCGCCCCGCGCAGCCTCTATGAGTTCGGTCCGTGCGGTCATGTGTCGGTTGCTCCTTGCAGTTTTTCCTTGCCGCGCAGCAAGGCCCGCGCGTCGGGACGGGATATCCCGCGGAGGCAGGCCGATGCCGCTGGATCGAGACGAGTCTTGGAACAGGATCCTCTCTTGGGGCAGAATGCAACTTCAAGGTACCACCACAAGGGCGATTTTCAATGCAGAAACTGCGCGCACGCACGGAACATAAAGCTGTTCTGGGGCTTATGCACTTGCTGCCTATGCCCGGTACGCCCCACTACCGGCCGGGCAATGTGCAGCTCTCCCTGGAAAAGGCCCTGCGGGATGCTCACGCCCTCCATGCGGGGGGTGCAGACGGGGGCCTCCTGCAGACTATCGACCGGGCGTATCCGGTAGGCGAAGACGTCGATCCGGCACGTCTGGCGGCCTTCGCCGCCATCGTCAGCGCGGTCCGGCGGGAAATGCCCAGTGCGTTCGAAATCGGGGTGCAGATTCTTTGGAACGCTTCTCGGGCCTCGTTGGGCGTGGCCTTCGCCTGCGGAGCCTCGTTCGTGCGTTGCACGGCTTTCATCGGTTCTTCCCGCAGTCTGTACGGTCCTGTCCAGGCAGATCCCGTCGGTCTGTTGACTTACGCCCAGCAGCTGGGCGCGGAGCGGATTTCACTCGTTGCGGAAATCCGCAGCATGCATTTCCGATCGCTGGAGGACGTGCCGCTGGAACAGCTGGCCGAAACCGCTTACAGGACGGGGGCGCATGCGGTGGAGATTGCCGAACCCGATCCCGCCCGGTGCTTGGCCATGGTGGCAGGCATCCGGAAAGCCGTACCGGAGCTGCCGGTGCTGTTGGGCGGCCACACCCACCACGCCAATGCCGGGACACTGCTGGCGGCGGCGGACGGAGCTTTCGTGGGCACCTGTTTCCAGCCGGCCGGCTGGGGCACCGACATCGATGTCGACCGCGTGCGGTCCTATGTGGAGACAGTACGCAGAGGCGAACCAGGGTAAGACGCAATGCTGTTGGTATACGGCAAATTGGTCGTCGACTCCATTCGCTTGATGTCGGGCGTCAGAGTCGACAACCTCCTGGGCGGCGGCGGTCCTCAAAGTGTGCTGGGGGCCCGTTGCTTTACGGATGCGGTGGGATTTCTGACCCGTTCCGGAACGGATTTGGAACCCGGCCATCTCGATACGTTGCATGGTCTTGGTGCGGATCTGCAAGGCTGGCATCAGTTTCCGCATCTGCAAACCCCGCGGATCGATTTCGGGTACGACCAGCACCAAGCCATGCTGGACAAAGACGCCCAGCCCATCTCCGTGGTACGACAAGACAGAATCTGGAACGACCTGCTGGCACAGGATCTGACGTGGCCGGTCGCCTACGCGAAGGCCCAGGGAATTCACCTCGTTTCCGAATTCGCGCATGAAACCATGGTGCGTCAGGCGTTGCGGCTGCAAGAAGCAACGGGGGCCATGCTGTCGCTGGAACCCATTGTCGATACCCATACGCGGTCGAATGTGGACGCCATGAAGTCTCTGATCCCCAAGATGGACGTCGTATGCCCGGACCTCGAGGCCGCGTTGCTCCTTTGCCAAACCCGGGATCCCGTCACGGCGGCTAGGGCATTGCACGACATGGGCCCCAAGCATGTGGCGATTCGGGCCGGCAGTCTGGGCTCTTTCGTGGCGGGTCACGCCACGCCTCGAGTGGTCCAAATACCGCCTTTGGAAGTCACGGTCGTAGATCCGACCGGGGCCGGAAATGCCTTCTCGGGGGGATTGGCGGCTTCCCTGATGGAAGGCGTTTCCCTGATTGAGTCTGCCTGCAACGCGACCGCGGCTGCTTGTGCAGTATTGGAAGTAGCGGGTCTGCCCCAGTATTCGGAAGAGTTGGCCGGCCGAGTACGGCGGCGTGCCCGGCAGCTGTTTCTCACCCTGAACCCCTGATGCTGCAGCTCTCCCACGACGGCTCGTGAGTGCAGACGCCTGCGCACGGCCGGCCACCTGCATCTGCTTGCAGGCGAAACTGCCTTGGCCTCTGCAATCCGCAGTGCACATGTGTGCTCCCGACTGGTTACGCGACGCATTTGACAGTTGAATCTCTTTCCGCTCCGCTCCGCAACGACTCGTTGTATCCGGGAATCCGACGTTTCGGGGATATGATCCAGATCGAAAATGAAACAGAGGGCATGCCTCGCTGTGTAGTTCGGTCGCAGTCCGGCACCTTCTGGCCCGACATGCTCAAGTTGGAAGCGGCCATGATGGCACAAGCTCCGAAGGTATCCGTATGAGTCCCACGTTCCTGCCGGATCCCGCTCCCCGGATGAGACGCGCAGCGGAGTTGTCGCCTTGTGGCCAATACCGTTACACGCTGTGCCGAGAGTGGGACGCAGAGAGCCCCAAAGTGACGTTCGTCATGCTCAATCCCTCTACGGCAGACCATCAAAGGGACGACCCGACGATTCGACGCTGCACAGGCTTCGCTCGGCGTTGGGGCTTTGGTGGCTTGTATGTCGGCAATTTGTTTGCCTGGCGCTCGTCCCGGCCGGAAAATTTGTATATTGTCGAAGAACCGGTGGGGGAAGACAACGACGCCGCGCTCCAGCGCCTGGTGGCGGCCAGCGCTTTGACGGTGGCGGCGTGGGGCACTCGAGGACACTTTCTGCAAAGGGATGTCGCCGTGATGCCGCTGCTGCGGAATTGCAAGGCGTTGGGGTTCACCAAAGAGGGATTTCCAAGACACCCTCTCCGTCTGCCCTACGCGACGACTTTAGTGGAATTTCCCCCACCTCCGACGGTGCGATAGGCATGCGTCGCGCGGCCCAGACCCATCGGGTACGCTCGGCAGTAGTCCCCGGCATGGTCCCGGGACGGCCCGACCCGATACGGGCCGTGGCGCCGGCCGGAAAATCTCCCTGACGGTCGAGCATCCACCTGCGGCATAATATACGGAGCCCAGAGTCGAGATCGACAGCCGAGACCGCGGGGGCTGCGTGGGAATTCGGCTGGAGATGGGCCAGTGTGGTCTGGGACAGTGCCGACCGCAGCATGGGGTCGGGGGACAGAACGATATCTCTGCGGCTCGCAACGTCGACGCCGTGCCTGGGTCGGGATTGCCACGTACATGCGACCGCAGCCTCGAGGTGCAACCGTTTCGGGTGTTGGTCATGAAAGTGCAAATCTACGAACACGTGCATCCGGAAGACGCTGCTGCCAGCGTGCAATGTGGCGTGGACTTCATAGGGGTCAAACCGGGAGAGCAGAATCTCAGTCCCGGGGAGTTGAGTTACGCGCGCTGTCGTGAAATCTTCGCGGCGGTGCCGCCGGACAGCGGATGTCTCCGGGTCGCCCTGACCGTCTCGAACGATCTGGCGGCCGTTGCGGCGACTGTGCGTACGGTAGAGCCGGACGTGATACATCTGTCGGGCGACACTGCAAGGCTGGACCCTGCGGCAGTCGCTGCTTTCAGAGTCAGTTTGGATCCGGTGCGCGTCATGCTGGCTATTTCCGTGGCGGGTCCAGCGTCCATTCCCCTGGCCAAGAGCTTCGAAAAGGCCGTGGATATTCTGCTGTTGGATTCGCCGGGTCGAGATCAGGCGGTGGGAGCCACAGGGCAGACTCACGACTGGCATGTCAGCGCGGAACTGGTACAACGGGTGCATGTGCCGGCGGTCTTGGCCGGGGGCCTGAGTCCCGACAACGTGAAGGCGGCGATCAAGCAAGTTCGTCCTTGGGGCGTCGACAGTTTCACCCATACCAATCTCGCGGGTTCCCGTCGCAAGGACCGCGCACGGGTGGCGGCTTTCGTCTCGCACGCCAAGGCTGCGGGCTATGGCTGAAAAGAAACTGGGCCGCGCCTTTCTGTTGGGCGATATTTGCATAGACCTGTCTCTGGAAATTCCGGAAGTCATGGGGAATGCGACGGGTCAACAAGAACCGGTCAGCAACGGCGGCGGCACCGTCGCCAATTCGGCCTATGCGCTGGCCAAGCTGGGACTGGAAACTCATTTTCTGGGTACCGTGGGCGACGATTTCGCAGGCCGGCTGGTCGCGCAGGAACTGGAGGGCCAAGGCGTGCATACGGAAGGCCTGTCGATTTCGCGCGACCGGCCGACCCCACAGGTCATCTCGTTGACGGACGGTACGGGGCAAAGAACGACCTTCGTGTGGCCGTTGACCCGACCGGCTTATTCCGCCCTCGCCAAGACCCAATTGCAGTTCTTGGATTTGGCCCCTGCCGACTGGTTGCACACGTCGGGCATCTGCATCACCGAGAGCCAAGGAGCCGCAGTGGTCTTGGCGGCGTTGCAGGTCGCCCAGCGCAGAGAATGCAAATCCTCGTTCGATCTGAGCCTGCGTTTCGGTCTACGCAAGGGCGTTTTGCCGGCCCAGTTTCGCCGGAATTTGTGGCGGGCGATCGGCTTCGCGACCTATGTCCTGGGCTCCGTAGACGAAGAACTGGTCCATCTCGTACCTGCAGGCACCGATGCGCGGCGCGCGACCGAAGCATTGGCTTCTGCCGGAAATTGCATTGCGGTGATGCGGGAAAGCGGTACCGGGGCCTATGTCTCCGCATACGGCGAGGCGTGTTTTGTGGTTCCGCATTTCCGAGTGCCCGTGGTGGACACGCTGGGGGCGGGCGACGCCTTTGCGGCCGGCTTCATATGCGGCGGCTTGCATGGCGATTCGTTGCCGGCCCAGGTGCGTCGGGCCCATGCCGTGGCGGGATACAAAGTGGGCGGTCGCGGAGCCCGCCACTTGCCTGATCGGGAGGAATTGAATCGGTTTCTCCGCGACTGGGGATAGCGTGCCCTGCCAGGCCCATATGCCCATGGCAGGCGGTCCGGGCCGCGCGCCGCTTACGACGCGGGAACGGAAACGCCCAACTCCTGTCCGGTCGCCGTGAGTCTGGCCCAAGTCGTGTCTTCGACGGGTATGCCGCTGGCGGTGCGCTCCTGCTTCCGCTGCTCCTCGATTTCGCCCGGCAGCAGAACCGCTCGGGTCCCCGGTGCAGGACGCGCGGATTTCACCCAGTCGATCAGATGCTGCACCTCGTCGTAGTATTCGGCCAGGTCCACAAAGGCTTCGATGCGGAGAGCCAAACACAGGAACCCGCTGCCTCCGCGGGTCGGTCGATCACGGGTGCAACCAGCTCGAGACAGCGCCCCTGCCATGACGTCGATCATCATAGCCAGACCGTATCCCTTGTGCCCCGCCGGGCCGCCCAAAGGCAACATGGCGACGTCGGGCGCACGCAAAGCGTCCGGATCCACGACCGGGTTTCCCTCTCGATCGATCAGCCAGCCTTCCGGTACTGCTTCGTTGCGGGCCGCCTGAACTTCCACCTTGCCGCCCGCGACCATGCTGGTCGTGATGTCGAGCATCATGGTTTTGTCCGGCCCGACGGGAACGCAAACGGCGATGGGATTGGGCGGCAGGCGGCGTTCCGTACCGCCGAAGGGGGCCGTAAAGCGGGTCCCTCCGTTTAACATAATGATGCCTATGCAATCCCGTGCCGCGGCCAGGGGCGGGAATGCGCCCAGGCGGCCAATGTGGGTGGCCGAATGTACGGCGACGGCCCCCACATCGTGCCGACAGGCTTTGGCGACTGCCATTTTCATGGCTTCGTAGGCCAGTACGATGCCCATGCCCTGTTTGGCGTCGATTACGGCAATGGTGGACGACTCCCGCTCTATCTCGTGGGCGCCGACCGGCAAGTATCGACCCGCCTGCAAGGACTGCGCGTAGCCTGGGACCCGCATGACGCCGTGGGAATCGTGTCCCATCAGATTGGCCTCCACCAGATGTTCAGCCGTGACGCGGGCCTGATCGTGGGGCAGACCGGCCTTTTCCAGGACGGCCGTGCAGAAGTCGGAAAGCCGGTGGGGCGCAATGGCAGGCATGGGGAATCACTCTCCTTGCGGTATCCACAGGGAGAAAACCGCATGTCGGGAACGGGCCGCCTCCATTATATGGGGCCGCCGCGCCGTCGTTCAAGTCGGCGTGGGACGTCGCGTGCCGCTGCAGAGGGCAATTAGACCGGCGCCGTATCCGTCGTCGCGGCGTGGATTTCCAACAGTCGATTGTACTTTGCCAGCCGTTCGGACTGCGTAATCGATCCTACTTTGATGTTCTGCGCGGACCAGCCGACAGCCAGATCGGCCAGCCAGGTATCCTCCGTCTCTCCGCTGCGGGCCGAAACCACGATGTGCCAACCGGCGGCGCGGGCTGCCTGCAAGGCTGCCAAAGCGCGGGAAACCGTACCTATCTGGTCGACTTTCAGCAGCAACGCATCGGCAGCCCGGAGTTCTACGGCTTTCTCTATGCGCCGCTGGTTCGTACACAACAAGTCGTCTCCCACGATCAGGGTCTTTCCCCTCAACCTCTCGTACAAGCGTTGCCAGCCCGTCCAGTCGTCTTCCGCCAGTCCGTCCTCCAGACTGTACAACGGGTAAGCAGCGGCCCATTCCTCGTACATCCGCACGAGCTGACGGGCGTCCCACATGGAGCCGTCGATGGCGTATCGTCCTTCTATATGGAAATGGCTGGCCGCGGCGTCTACGGCCAATGCGAAGTCCACCCCCGCCTCCAACCCTGCCCGGCGGGCACATTCCATGGCTCCGTCCAGCATGGCCCGGGAGGAGGGGAAAGGCGGAGCCAGTCCCCCTTCGTCCGCCGTCAAGTTGCGCATGCCGTATGCGTCCGCCGTGAAATCTACCGCTACGCGGTACACCTCGCTCATGGCCTCCAGTTGCGTCGGAAACGCACAGGCAGGCTTGGGCACCAGCAAGACGTCTTGAATTGCGACTTGCTTGCCCGCATGCACGCCCCCGCTGAACAAATTGATGGTAGGCACAGGAAAGTTCGCGGGTCGGGCGAGCGCGGCGGGATACAGACTCGAGAAATAAGCGTGCAGTGGCGTTCCCTGGGCGGCAGCACAGGCACGGGCGAAGGCGAGGGAAACCGCCAGGATGGAATTTGCCCCCAGCCGCCCCAGGTGCGGGGTCCCGTCCAGTTCGATCAAGCGACGGTCCAGTTCGTTCTGGTCCGCGCATTCCACGCCCTGTAGACTGTCCTGTATTTCTCCCGCAATATGCGCTACTGCTTGGCGACAACCCAGGCCTCGATATCGGGAAGCGTCGCCGTCCCGCAGCGCTGCTGCTTCGTGTCTCCCGGTCGATGCGCCCGAAGGCACTGCGCAAGTACCGGAAGAGCCTCCCGTCAGCACACAGGTGCAGCGCACTGTAGGATTGCCCCGGCTGTCCAGAATCTCCAAGGGCCACAGCCGTTCGATCTGGGGCATCGCACAGTCTCCGTCAAGTTGGATTCGGTATTGTCCGCAGCCGTTGCCCGAAGCCTGCAATCAGTTCGGGAATTCCGGGGTAGTCCCTATGCATCAGGTCGACTACGACCTGGGCTTGCCGCCGCCTTTGCTCTTGGTTCAAGTATTCCAAAGGAGACTTGCCTACGGCCCGGGCCAGAAGGCAAGCCAACGTATGCCGTACGGACCTTTGTTCCAGCTCCGCTCCCCAGACTTCCTGGACTCCTCCCGCGGCATACGCCCGCCAGAAATGCGATGCTCCGGCCAGAAATTGCTGTGCCAAGCGAGACATCTTGTGGGCCTTGCTCAAGGCATGGGTCAGTCCAAAGCCCACGTCGAAGGCGGGATCCCCGACATGACAGACTTCGTAGTCGAGCAGATACAGGACGTCGTTGCGAACGAGAACGTTTTTGGGACTATAGTCGCCATGCACCAAGGCGTCGGTCCGGTTCAGGGTTTCCGTCGTCAAACGGTTCAGGAAGCCGGCCGCGGCCGGTACCTGTCGTCCACTGTACCGATAGTAAGGCTCGAGGCGCAGAGTCTCGAAGAAGGACCTGTCCCGTAAGTCGCTCGGGAGTTCCGCCAGCTTCCTGTGGGTGGCGGTATGCACGCGCGCCAACATGGCGCCGAAGGCCGTCCAATGATCGGTCTCGACCCGGCCGGCCAACATCTGGTCCTTCCAGTTGACGTGAGGCGCAGGCACTTCTTCCATCACGACGATGTGGTGGCAGGTGTCCTCGACGTAGGCCGACGGCACATGACCGGGCAACAGAGCGCCGAAGATGCGTAGCGCCGTGAACTCTCGGTGGATGCGTTCCGGAGAACTGAACCAGTCCACCTCTACCCTCAGTTTGGGCAGGGCTTGTTTGACGATCAAGTTGGGCCGGCCCTGCCGAACGACCTTGACCGTACGGTTGGAGACTCCGCCCGCAAGGTCGATGCACTGGGCTTGTTCTCCCTGGCTCAACTCCCCACGCTGCGCCAGGTAGGACAGTAACCGGTCGTGGTCTTCTACATTCAGATGCCCATCTCTCCTGGTTACGCACTGCGCCGCCCGGGGCTCAGGTGGTTTCCGGTGAAACGGGGCAAGGGAGGAGGTTTAGGCCTCTGCGGCGAGTCTCAACCGGCAGCAGACTCCAATGCTTCGGCCGCGGGCTCCTCGACCGGAATTTCCGGTATTGTCGGCGTAGGCCGCACGATGAATTCCTCCCGCGTCCGATTGATCAAACGGTCCACGGTAAACCGATTGGCCTCGATGAACCAAGGGGCCTCCGAGGTCTTGACTACCACGCGGTTGGGCTTCTGCGTGTCGGCTCCGATCGTGATGGTGACTTCTTCCGGCGGGTCCTCGGCCCCGTCTTGGGTTTCCAGCAGGACGACGGCCTGTGGATCCAGCAAGCCGTATTCGGGTTTTTCCACATTGCCCAGCGGCGCGGTCAGGCTGATGGTGGATACCGTGGTAATCAACGAAATCAGGTTGTTGGGATTGAACGTCTCCTCCGGGCCCAGGCCCTCCATCTGCCATTCTCCGTTGTCGTCCAGGAAAAATTCAAAGCGGCCTTGCGGATTGACGAGAGTGAACTTCTGGACGTCGCTGTAATCTACGGAGTAGTAGACGGTGTTGACCCAATACGTAGGCTGCAGCGAAACTTCGCGGTGCCGGAGATCATCCGATATGAAAACGCGATCGTCTCCTTCGACTCGAACGTGCGTAGCCCGCGGCAAGGGAGCGGTACCCACGTAGAGCACGGCCGTACTGCCGTCCTCCATCGTGGCTGTCACTTTGCGTTCGAAGTCGTCGCCGGCGACGCGCAAGCGCGCATGGCTGGCTTGGGTCTTGGTTACAGGACGCAGATTGTCCAATTCGACCATGTCCTCTACCAGTTGGTCGGCCACCACGGCCGTCACGGGATAGTCGTCGGTTTCGGGCAAGACCCAGTCCTCTGCGCCCCGGCGCCTGAGTTTGACGTAGTTGCCCGTCGTGTCCTCGATGTAGAGTTCCGCCACAGCCGCCGCCTGCATCGTAGGCAACAGCCGTTCGGGTTCGACGGGCCTCTGACCCCACGGGATCAGGAAGGCGACGGCCAAGGCAATCTGCAACACCAACAGACCGCCGAGAATGCCCAGATTGCGCTTCTGGTTCCGAGTAGGGAAAAAGGCTGCAAGAGTAGACACTGGTTGTTTCCCAAGAAATAATGACGAGATCGGATTCAAGGCTGCCGGAGCGATCAATCCAAGGCCGCTTCGGTGAGCGGCTTCTGGTGGGTCGAGCGCCAACGCCAGACTCCGGCCACCACGGCCAAGGCCAACAGGGCGAGCACGTAATTCAAGATTTCAATCGTAATCTGTTCCTGCTGGTCCAGCGGTTGCAATATGCGGACCGTATCGCCGCGGGCCCGAATGGCCAGCAACTCTGCATCTTCCAGAGTCCAGTCGACCAGATTCTGAAGCAACAACGCATTGGCCTGAACTTGGTCCGGGGCCAGCACGCCCATCAGGTTCAGAATGAAGTCGTCTAGGAATTCCGCACTGCCCAACACGACCAAGCGCGTGTCGTCCGGGGATCGCTCTATCACGCTCAGGTCGGGCTGGACCGCCTCGTCCGCGGCCGGTTCCTCTGCTTCTGCCTCCAGAAAAGGACTCGGCCGCCCCGTGAAGAAACTGTCGAACTGGCCCTGCACGGACACCGCCAACGGGAACACGTCGCGTTCCTCGACCGGAGGTACGGCGAAGCCGAAATCGGGATAGGTCTCGAAGTCTTCCTGAATGTCTATTTCGGTCAGGGTCCAGGCGTCCGGGCTGGTCGTGAGCAGTATCTCGGTCTGGCGTTCCGCGTTCTTCTCTGCGTCCAGCAGGACCGGCGAGGCGAAGTTGAGCGTTACGGCCGCCAAGTTCGTCAGGACCGGATTGTCCTTGGCCATGGCGTCTTCCAGAATATGAATGAAAAAGGGGTAGTCCACCGCTTGGTATTCATCCACGGTCAGGTTGCCTACTTGGCGCGGCACACTCACGGGAAAGGGCGTGTTCTGCAAGTCCATGACCAAGGTCTGATCCAAGGTGACCCCGTAGTGTTCCAGCATGGGATTCAGCGTGGCGTAGGTGGGCTGCAACGAGAGCGACCCCGTCAGCATGTCGGGCGCGATCATGAAATGCGTAGCCGCCACCACGACGGCGCCCCCCCGCATCAGGAACTGGTCCACGGCAAACAGACCCACGTCCGTCAGTCTCTGGGGAGCGATCACCACCAACGCATCGATATGTTCGGGGATCTGTCCGGCTTCCAAATCGGTGAATTCCACTTGGAATTCGGCGCTCAAGGTATCAATCGCCCGGTTCCAAGACGTCAACGGCTCCTGCACCTGCCCCAGAAAGTTCTGGGTGGGCTCGATCTCGGGCACCCAGATCCCGATGGTGCGTAGAAAGCCGGGGCTACTGCGCTGGATCGTCGAGTCGATCGCGGCCCGTACCGACGTGCGGGAAATTTCGCCTTGCGGGAAGATCAGATGCAACTCGCCTTCGAGTTCCAGAATCAGGTGAAAGTAATAGTCCTGCGCGTTGTTGAGGGAAGGCGGATACGGTTGCAAACCGTAGGTATTGACTAGGATCTCGCGGGTGAAAGGACTGTCCCCCACATCCGGGTCGATCACTTCGAACAGAAACTGGCCGTCGGCGCTGTCGACCAGTTCGGCGCCCGCATCGACGACGACTTGCATGTCGACGACAGCCTGTTCCGGCAAAGTCGGTTCCGTGACCAGGAAGTACAGTTTGACCGGTTCGTTCAGAGCGTCCAGAACGGCTTCCACGCTCTGAAACCCGAAGACGACTTGCTTGATGGCCCGGGTCAAGTCGTATTCCAACGTATCCAGTTGGACCTGGGTGGAACCATCGCGGGCATTGACCACGTCTACGAGTTCGTTCACGCTCAAGACCACGTGCTGGTCGGCATGCCGGATCAACAGATGAAAATAGGAGGAGCGCACGGCGGTCTCGTAGCGTTCGGCGACTTGAAACGGAATCGGCTGAATGCCGTAGGTCTGGGTCGCATCCAGCTCGATCTCGGGATCCGTCGTGGGATCCAGAATCCGGGTCTGTACCAGGGGTCCGCCGGCGATATCGTATTCCGCCAACATGTCGGCTATGCCGGGCACTACCGGAGCGAGCAAGGGATGGGTGTTTTCGCTGAAATAGCCCTGAATGGTGACCGGCTCCGTCAGATTGGCCAGCAATTCCTGGGTCGTGGGGGAAAGGGAATACTCCTGCTGCTGCGTCACGTCGACCCGCAAGGTGCGCAGGGGATACAGCCAAGCGTTGGCTGCCACCAGATTCAGCACAATCAAGGCGGAAAACACGTATTCGCGCTGCCGAACGCGGTCGTGACCGCGGCTCCAGCGAATGGCCTGAATCGACAACACGTTGAGCGTGAAAAAGATCCCGGTCAGCGAGAGATAGTAGATCAGATCCCGTAGATCGAGCACACCGCGCTGAATGCTTTGAAACCGGCTGTCCGTGCCGATGGCCTTCAACAGCGCCGCCCAATCGGAGGAGACGAATTCGGTCGCCACGCTGGTCCCGGCGAAATACAGCAACCCGCCCAAGATCACGGTCAGCATCAAAGCTACGATCTGGTTGTCCGTGCGCGACGAAGCGAAGAGCCCGATGGAGATGTAGGTCGCGCTGAGCAGCAACGTGGCCAGATATCCGGCCAGCACGGGACCCCAGTCCAAATTGCCCAAGGTGGACACCGTGATGGGCAGGGGCAAGGTCAAAGCAATCGCCAGGGCCACCATCAAGAACACGGCTACGAACTTGGCCGCGACCAAAGTAGGGATGCCCACCGGCAGGGTCAGCAGCGTTTCCAAGGTTCCGGATCTCTGCTCTTCGCTCCATTGGCGCATGGTCAAAGCGGATATGAGGAAAATGAGCAGAATGGGCATCCAGCGGAAAAGACCGCGAATTTCGGCCAATCGACTGGCGAAAAAAGCTTCTATCCAAAAAAAGGCATACAGGGTGACGACCAGGAAAATGCCCAGAAAAATGAGGGCCATCGGAGAACCGAAGTATCCTTCCAGCTCCTTGCCTACCAGGGAACGAAAATGTCTCATGGGCGAGATGCTCCGCAAAAAGTCTCAGCGCTGATCAGATCGAGAAGGAGGAATCCAGGCCTGCTCTACGCGGCCAGGGCCAAGGCATTGAACTTGGATTCCAAAGTGGTCTTCTCGTTGTAAATTTCACGGACCGGCCAGCCGTGTTCCCGGGCAGTTTGGTATACCACCGAACTCAATTCCTCAGGTCGTTCGCCGGCGATGCGATAGCGATGTCCTCCATCCTGATCCTTCTGTCGAGTGACGGTCTGGATTGCCGGCACCTGGGCCAAGATGGGTTTCAATTGCGGCACGTCCGTCTTGAGGACCAGAATCACGCCGCTGGTCCCGCGCAATTCCCCAATCACGGAGTCGGCCCGCAACTCGCCGTTCAGCAGAATCAGCACTCGATTGCAGAGAGCCTCTACCTCGGCCAGGATATGCGTCGAAAAGATGATAGTTGAATTTCGGGACAGGTTGCGGATGAGGGAACGGATTTCCACGATCTGCGTGGGGTCGAGTCCTACGGTCGGCTCGTCGAAAATGAGCAAGGCAGGACGGTGCATGATGGCCTGCGCGATGCCTACTCTTTGCCGATAGCCCTTGCTCAACGTACCGATGCGCTGAGTCAGGCGCTCGATCAGCCCCGTGGCCTTGGCTGCATCCAGAATGGCGCGCGCTTGATTGGGCGGTTCGATTTTGTGCAGTTCCGCCATCAGAGACAAGTACGCCTGGACAGTCAATTCAGGATACACGGGCGCGTTTTCCGGCAGGTATCCGATGCCTTTCTGGACTTCGAGCGTGTCTTCCATGACGTCGTATCCATCGATCCGAGCGGAGCCGCCGTCCGGATGCAGATATCCGGTCATGATCTTGATCAGCGTCGTCTTGCCGGCTCCGTTGGGGCCCAACAGACCCACAATTTCGCCTTGCCGGATGCCGAAGCCGACTTCGTTCAGGGCTGTGATTTCACCGTAAGACTTGCTGAGGTTGCTGATTTCAATCATGTTGCTGTGTAGGCTCCAGCTACGATTTTGCTATCGAGGCTACGTGGGAGAGACGGCCGGCGCCGACACCTCGAGCTGCAGGCCGGCAAACCAAAGACCGGTGCCGTGGATCACGTAAGGCGAGGCGGGGTGTGCATTGGGCCCGACCGCCCCTACCCCAGGCTGCAGTCCGGACTTCGGGCGGCCAAAATGTAGGGTACGAATCGGTGTTGGTCAAGTATGTACGGAACGGCAGAGACCGCGATCCCATGACGTAAAGAAAAGATCCAAGCCTCGACTTTCTGAGACTTCTGTACGCTCTCGTCCATTCTAAACAGGATTTCGCCAGCCTTGGCAATTCAGGAACCCGTTTGTCTGCGAATGCCTATGTCTCTCTTCGGTTTCCGCGGTACCGAACATAATCGTTGCTGGCCGCGCGGCGGGTGGGCGGCATCTGGACCATCGCTGCGATCGGCTCTACCCGCAGTCACGGAAAGGAAAATCCCGGATGGGTACCGGCTGCGACCAACATATCGAGAATCGTCGCCGCAGTCGCAAGGCGCTCGACAATATTGCAAAACTCGTTCCGCAACAGTACGCAAGACTACATCAAGCGAATCGGGGCAAAGGAAACCAAGACGCCGCGGTTCGGGAATTCGGGCGGGCGTCGAAACGCGGAAAGGGGCAGAGGCGGTCCGGCGGCTGTGGAAAAGGCAATCCTCACGGTTGATGCAATCGTGAAGAGAAAGCCTGAATGGACAGTCCGGCAGGGACTGTATACGAAAATCGTGTTGGGCAGCTGCCTCTGTCGATTGGCGAGTTCGCTGCTCGATCGTCGTATGGATCGAAGCAGGCCGCACCTGAACCGTAGCGGGAGCGACACGACAGCGGAATCGTGGAGGCGCGGCGCCCTGTGCCCGCCGGCCTCTGCCCCCGTCCGGGGGATCCGGTATCCTTGCGAGTCGTTGCCAAGCTATAGCGCTTGAAAAATGGCCAAGTCGACCTGCGCCACAGGACCGCGGACGTAGACGGGAATGTGTTCCAAGGGGGCGGGCGCTTTGAAAATTTGTCCACCGGCATGGACCTGTCCGGTCCATGCGTCGAGCCATTGCGTGCCCTGCGGAATGTACACTGTTCGGTTTCGCTGTCCGTAAGCGGTGATGGGTGCGACCAGCAAATCTGGCCCGAACAGAAACTGATCTTCGATGCCATGCGTCTGCGCATCGTCCTCGAAGTCGAAGAAGAGCGGACGCATCGGCGGCACACCCTGCTCTGCAGCCAAGTGCATCTGGTGCATGACATAAGGGCGGAGTCGTTCCCGTAGCAACATGGCTGCCCGAATGTGGACATAGCTGTCTCCCCCTATAGTCCAGGCTTCATTGTTGGGGCGGTAGCCATGGGTGCGAAAGACGGGCGTGAAGACTCCGTACTGATACCAACGCACCATCAATTCATGAAAATAATCGCTTTGATTGTCGGTAGTGACGAAACCGCCGATCTCGGCGGCTCCCCAAGGGATGCCGCTCATGGCCAGATTGAGGCCGGCCTTCATGTATTCGTCCAGATGTTCGAACGAAGATTTTATGTCGTGCGCAGCCGGTGAAGCGCCGTAGCGTTGGGAGCCAGCCCAAGAGCTCCGACAGATAGTCACCACCTCGTGTTCCCCCGCGGCGTGCAGGGCGTCATGTATGTTTTTCTGATGCGCCACCGGATAGTAGCAATGGGTTTCCAGCGCGGGACCTACATGGTAGAGTACCCGGTCGTAGTCGGTGATCGGGTGCAAATCGTCGCATGGGTCGAGCCAAAAAGTCCGAATTCCGAGGTCGAAGTAATTGCGCTTCCATTCTTGCCATAGGAAGGCCGCCGCCTGCGGATTGGTAGGGTCGTACTGTCGCGCGCGCACTGGCTTTCCGTCTGTCGTCCAAGGCAGCCAGTCCTCGCGGGCAGCCAGGAACTCCGTGAAGAATCCTTGTTCCTGCATTGCAGCGAAGTTCCGGCTTTCTTCCTCGACCAGTATCCAGGGGGAAATCATGATGCGGACCCCCATGGCGTCCAGTTCGCGTACCATGGCGTCCGGATCAGGCCAGAAGTCAGGATCCAGCTTCCAGTCGCCAATCTTCTTCCAATGTCGGAAATCGATAACGATGACGGACAAAGGCAAATCGCGCCGCATGTGTTCCCTGGCCACTTCGAGCAATTCCTCTTGGGATTTGTAGCGCAGTTTGCATTGCCAGAACCCGGACGCCCAGTAGGGCATTGCCGGTGCATGCCCGGTGACCTCGGCGTAGTGTTCCATGATCTCTGCGTACGAATCGCCGGTGGTAATGTAGTAGTCGACTTGCTTGCATCCTTCAGAGACCCAGCGGGTCCGGTTGTGACCCAGTTCGACACGACCCAGAGAAGGATTGTTCCATAGCAGCCCGTATCCGGCGCTGGAGACCAGGAATGGCACTGTATGCTTCACGTGGCGTTGATACAGATCGATCACCGAGCCCTTTAAATTGAGGCTGCCCGTAGCGTTCAGTCCCATGCCGTAGAAGCGTTCTCCGGGGCGCGGAGCAAAGTGAACTTCGGTATGGAACAAATCGTGAGCGGCGAGGCCAAGGCGTATCGGCTTGTAGACACGGGTACCGGGATTGTGGGCTCCCACCACATAGTCGTACTCACTGAGCACGAGCGCGTCGTCCTTAAAGAACTGCACGTATCCTGCCTGTAGGATCCCGGGACCTTGCGGGTCGGATG
The DNA here is from genome assembly GCA_034421855.1 of Anaerolineales bacterium. Classification (GTDB taxonomy): domain Bacteria; phylum Chloroflexota; class Anaerolineae; order Caldilineales; family Caldilineaceae; genus Bin34. The sequence continues at coordinate 68,227 of DAOUKB010000002.1, read as the reverse complement.
TGTTGTCCGTCACGCGTGCCGAAATGCGTCCATTGGTGATAGTTCCGGCCTCGTCTCCAATTTCAATCTGAACGGCGGCGGCCGCCGTATCTTCCGTCAATGCCCAGGCCCGGTCGTCTATGTGGGCTCGCACTGTCGCCCGCACACGAAGACCGTCACGTCCCCAAGCTTCAACGACCAGGGTCTCCGGCCCGTATTTGTGCACAAGCCGGTTTCCGGATCGACCAACTTGACCTTTCATTCCCGCCTCCGGTTCGAAGGCAGGGCAATATCATGCTTGTTCGTCATGAGCGGCCCCCAATCCCTCAATCGACAATGGGGTGTCGGCACGGCCTTGCACCTTGGCAGGATGAAGGTGCAAACTGCTTGGGCAGACCTTGACGCGCAATGTGCAAAGATGCCAAGCGACAGATCGATCCTTGCTCAGCTCCACTAGTCTGTCCTGCAAAAGCAAACCCGATACCGGGAACGAGTTCCAGCGGGTGACCCTTGGCCGGATACGGGAGGCCTGTGCCCTGGGTGGCAGCGGCGTCAATTCCGCCCTCGAAACAAATTCATGCAATTGTATTGCCAAACCGGCAAAATTCCTTCCGGCGCCTATATCGAATCTCCCGATCGGCGGCCTAAGTACCCCAGGACGTCAAACGCGCATTGTCAGGGTATCTGCTAGACTCGGAACATGGTTGTCTGGGCGGCTTGGCCTTTCCGGTGCGCGCCGCCGAGAAACCCGCAAAGGGACTTTTGCGTCTCTACGGCGCCCGGAAATCCGTGAACCCTCCACGCGCTCCTGCAATCGGATTGCAGCATCGGGTACTGCTCCGTGCGACGGCAGCCGACATAGGCAATCGCGGAGACGGTACCGCGCGGGAGCATTTCGGGTGCAATTCCGTGTCATGCATCAAGGATGACGGATGAATCCTCCTCTCAAGGTATTGGTGGATCCTGCCTTTCGGCGCATGGACGAAATCTTCTCGGACACGGACCGCGCGTTGCTGACGACCGGCTTCGACTCGCATTGGCTTAAAGACGAACCGATTCCGGAGACGGCAGCGGCGCAGATCATTCCCGACGCCGACGTGGTGATTTGCTCCGATTGGAGATATGGCGATCTCCTGTACCACGCTCCCCGGTTGAAGGCGATCATGACCGTCTCGGGCGGGTTTCCGCAGGCGCTGGATTACGAGTATTGCCATCAGCAGCACATTCATGTATTGTCCGCGGCCCCGGCCTTCGGTCCCCAGGTGGCGGAGATGGCCCTGGGCATGGCGATTGCTTCCGCCCGCGAGATTGTCAAAGCCGATCGGGATTTCCGGGCAGGTACCGAACAGTACCTACATCGCAGCAACCAGCATTCCTTTCTGTTGTTCGACCAACCGGTGGGTCTGGTGGGATTTGGCGGTCTGGCCAGCAGTCTGCGGCCGTTGCTGGCCCCTTTCCGGCCGCGCCTGCAAGTATATGATCCCTGGGTCAGCGACCGAGTGATAACCGGAGCGGGCTGCCGCCCTGTATCTCTGCCGCAACTATTGGCCGAAAACCGATTTATTTTCGTACTGGCTGTTCCCAGTACCGACAACGCGGGCATGATTACCCGTGAATTGCTGGAACGAGTCCGGCCGGATGCCGTATTCCTGCTGGTCAGCCGCGCGCACGTCGTGGACTTCGACGCCTTGACGGACTTGGTGTCGGCAGGGCGCTTCAGGGCGGCCATCGACGTATTTCCCGAAGAACCTCTGGCTTTGGACCATCCCATTCGGCAAGCGGAAGGAGCCATCCTGTCCGCCCATCGCGCGGGCAGTGTACCGGAAGGAATGTGGGACATCGGATCGATGGTTCTGGACGACTTGGAAGCCTTGGCCATGGGCATGCCGCCGCGCAGGCTGCATCCTGCGCTCCATGAACTGATTCCCCGGTACACGCAGCCGTCCGCGCGCCGCGGACGGCGTTAGATGGTCGGGCTTAGGCACTCGGGCTCCAGGGTAGACCGGGATCTGGGCTTGGTGCCCGATCAGACGGGTAGGCCTTCGTGATCCACTTCATTTTTCCTCCCTGGCTGGCGCGATTGCGCAGCACCGGGTATTTTCACGGCATTCCGGAAGGGAAGGCCTGGTTGATCGTGACTGCCCTGATGTTCCCGGCTGCTCTGATGCCCATGGCCTCTTCGGTACTGCGCGTTTCGTCTCCCCTGTTCCGGGAGTCCTTCGGGCTGACTTCCGAATCGGTGGCTTGGCTTTCCATGTCCTTTTCCATTCCGTTCATGGTGCTTACGCCGGTCTACTGCCGATTGAGCGAGATCGTCGGCCGCCGGCGTCTGATCATGGCGGGCTGCGCCCTGTTTCTCGTGGGTGTGCTGATCTCCATGTTTTCGCCCCGCTTTGCTGTTCTGTTGCTCGGACAAGGGATTCAGGGGTTCGGCGTAGCCGGGATGACGCCGCTGGGCATGGCGTATATTTCCGCCATCTTTCCCCGACATGAAAGGGGCAAAGCCTTGGGCACCTGGAGTTCGGTGGGACCGACCGTGGCTTTTCTGGGTCCGCTCATGGCCGGCGTGATTCTGTCCTTCTGGAGCTGGCGGTTCACCTTTCTGCTTTCCTTGATAGTGGGCATTGTGGCCTTGACTGTAGTCGTAATCACCATTCCTGCGGGCTACAGCAACATCAAACCGGAAAGGTGGCGGCGCTTCGACTGGATGGGCGTGCTGTTGCTGGCCTGCGCGGTGGTCGCCTTTTTCGCCTTTCTGTCCAGCCGCCCTATCACTGGGGTACCCCCTCTCCGAGACTGGCGCCTGGCTCTGCTGGTGGTCTTTTGTTTGTCTCTTTTTTTCTGGCGGGAGAAAACGGCCACGTCCCCCTTTGTCGAACTGGATCTCTATCGCATCGAATCTTTTCGGCTCGCCTCCTTCGGAGCGGCGTTTCGCATGATTACGATGGGGTGCACCGGCTTGCTTATGCCTCTGTATTTGGCAGATCTGCACGACTTGCAAGGCGCTACGCTCGGAGTGATGCTGATGATCAATCCTGCCGCCATGGCTTTGATGGTCCGCTTCGGCGGTCTCATTGCGGACCGCTGGGGCATTCGGCGGCCGCTCCTGATCGGATTTTCTTCCCAGATCGGGGTGCTGCTGGGGCTTTTCCTGTTGTCGGCTGCGGTTCCGCTATGGGCCTTGGGCGGCGTCCTGGCTGTGCACGGCTTGGGAGTCGGTACCATGCTGGCCGCCCTACATCGCACGGCGCTCTTGGATGTGGAGGAAGGGCAGGCCAACGTAGCCGCCGGCATGTACAGTCTGACCCGGTTTGTGGGCGTAGCCGTTGGAACTACCCTAGCCGGCGTCCTCTACCAGCAATTCAGTACCTGGGGCCTGCCGGTCCTGCAAGCCTATCAGAACACCTTCCTGTGCTTCGTTGCCGCAGCCGGGGTGGGTCTTGTCGCGTCTCTGATCATGATCGGAGGAGACGCGCAGACGGGCCGCGCATGACCGCCGGCGCCGGCGGACGGCGACCAAGGCTGAGCCGATCGGCGGAATCGGAGCCAAATCGCAACCCAAGCCACAATACTGATTGTCGGGGCGGTGCGACTCCCGACTCAAGGGAGCCCGTCGCTGCCTGGACACTGGCCTTCTGACGGGTCAGCCGGGAAAACGGCAACAGGCGAGGGTAGGGATATCGGCGCAGTCGATTTGCCTTAGGGCTGGGCCCGGAACCGGCCTCGTCGGTTTCCTGGGGGTGGGGTCCGTCTGCCGGGACTGCAAAAGCATATATCCAGGGGGAACGAATTGGCTGTAGGACCGTTTCGCCCCCCTCGCACCGCGTTGCCGTCGGACCCGCGTCTCGAAAACGGAGGCCGTTGTCTGCGGTTCTGCGGCCGTGATAGCCTAGGGCCTAGCCTCGGTGGAGTCACAGTCGGGTTGCTGCCGGCCGCATGGAACGCTCCGGTCGGTGAATTGTGTATGCCTACACGGGAGGCTGCCCAATGGAAGGCAACAAGTAGGATCGAGGCCCTGCCCTATACCGGCGTACGGCCTCTCGGACGCCGGCAATTGCGGCTTTTCCTTTTTCTGAACAGAAAAAATATATTCGATGACTAAAATCGCGGCCGGGTCCCTGCAGCGCCGTTTGCCGCGTAGCGCCTCTGCAGTAGAATTCCATCCACTCGTATTTTTTCACGGTAACCCAACGAGGTGTCCCATGTCGATTCAATGGAGGCGATCAGCCCTGTGGTTGATCGTGGCGATGTTGTCGTTGTCCTTAGGCTTGGCGGCTTGCGGCGGTCAACCTGAGGCGGATGCGGCGGAAGAAGCGGTGGAGCCGTCCCCGGGCGAGGAAGCGGTTCAAGCCGAAATGGACGATGCCGCGGCCATGGGACGTTTCGTCGACGATCCGAATTCGGGCCGGGACTTCAATCTGGCCGACTATGAAGCGGCATATGGCGTCACCCTTGCCGCTTTCAACGAGTCGCCCATGCTGGCGGAAATGGTCGCCGCCGGTACTTTGCCCCCCGTGGAGGAACGATTGTCCGCCAACCCCGTCGTCCAGATTCCCCTGGAAGACATCGGCAAGTACGGGGGAAACCTGCATTGGGTGGAATACACCATCGACTACGATCACTATATCCGTCATCTCAACGAAACCAATCTGCTGGAACTCCGTCCGGCCAAAGGCACTGCCCGCTACAAATGGATGGGCGGCGAACTCATGCCCGGGGTCTATGAAGCCTGGAGCAAGAGCAACGACAGCAAGACCTTCGAGTTCACGTTGCGGGAAGGATACAAATGGTCCGACGGCGACGACGTAACGACGGAAGACATCCGTTTTTACATCGAGGATATTCTGCTCGACGAGGAAGTCACGCCCGCGGCCCCCTCCTGGCTCAATTACCGGGGTCAGCCCACGACTTTCGAAGTGGTGGACGATCGGACCGTGCGGTTTGAATTCGCGGAACCCAACGGGTTTTTCCTGCCTCAAATGGTGAACTGGGCTTGGAGTCAACACTTGCGTCCTGCCCACTACTTCAAGCAGTACCACACGGCGTATACCGACATCGCGGATCTGATGCCTCTCATGGAAAAGGAGGAATACACGGCCGCGGAGGATTGGGGGCGTTGGTTTGCGGGTATACAAAGCAACGTCACCGGGGGCTCCTATTCCCGCCGCACGCCGGATTATCGTGACATGCCCGTGTTGCAGCCCTATGCGTGGGACAGTGAACCCCAGCAGGGGGAATTCATCATGACGCGCAATCCCTATTTCTACAAAGTGGACCCCGACGGCAATCAATTGCCCTACATCGATTCCATATCCCGCAGTTTGGTGACCGACATCGAGGTCGAAAACCTCAAGATCATTTCGGGCGAAACGGACATTCAGGGACAATTCATTCGGCTGTCCGATTATCCGATGTTCTCCCAGAACCAGGAAGCGGGCCAGTATCATCTGATGGCCCTGCCTGCTTGGCAGGACCAACTGCTGATTTTCCCCTTCAACTTCGACCCGGCCGATCCGGTCTTGGGGGAAATTATCCGCGACAAGCGTTTCCGACAGGCGCTGTCGCTGGCCGTGGATCGCGAGGAAGTCAAAAAATCGATTTTCCTGGATTTCGGCGTGCCCAGCGCGTTTGCACCGGTCGCGGGCAGCGCCTGGTACAAAGACGAGTTTCGTGACGCCTACGCCGAGTTCGATCTCGAGAGGGCCAACGCGCTGTTGGACGAGATGGGCCTCGCATGGGACGCCAACCAGGAATTTCGGCTGCGGCCCGACGGTGAACGCTTGGTGCTGCCGATCGATTACTACGACGTGACGCCGCCTGCTACGCCCGGGGGAGAACTCATTCGGGAGTTTTGGGTGGAAATCGGCGTGGACACCAAGGTCGAACAGGTCAACGGCCAGTTTTATTGGCAGAAACGCGGCGCCAACGAAACGGTGGGCACCATCTGGTGGGCCAACGGTCTGTCGCCGGCGGATGCCGTGTTCGTCAGCAGTTTCCTGATGACTCCCTCCTGGTGGACTTGGTACAACGCCCAAGGCACGGACGGCACGGAACCGCAGGATCCCGCAGCGGTCGCGCTGGTCGAACTTTTCTGGGAGCTCCAAACCGCGACCTCGGACGAAGAACAGGTACGCCTCGGCATCGAGATATTCGAAAGCCACCAGGAAAACGTGTGGAACATCGGTACGGTCGCCAGCGCCCCACAGCCCTTTGTCTACAACCAGGGGTTGGGCAATATTGCGGTGGCGGAAGAACGCGAGTACTACCACATCTCCCTGATGGAACTGTCCGAGCAGTTTTATTGGAAGTAACAGCGCCACAGGTACCGGGCCGCCCAGGACGTTCTCCCGGGACCCGGTACCTGGCGTGACCGATTTCGTTGCCGCGGGATGTTGCCGACGCCGTGATCCATTACATGCTGCAGCGCTTCATATACATGATTGTGCTGTTGTTGTTGCTGAGCGTGACCACCTTCGTGATCATCCAGCTGCCGCCGGGGGATTATCTGACCATGTACATCACCCGCTTGGAGGCCAGCGGGGAAAAGGTGGACCAATCCGAAATCGATTCGCTGAAGCGCCAGTACGGCTTGGACAGGCCCATGTACGTCCAGTTCCTGCGTTGGTTCGGCGGCATGTTCCGCGGCCATTTCGGTACTTCGTTGCAATGGAACCGTCCCGTCATCGACATCATCGGCGATCGCATGACTTTGACCCTCGTCGTCAATCTGACGTCGCTGGTCTTCGTGTATTTCCTTTCCATCGCCATTGGCGTCTATTCGGCGACCCACCAATATTCGCTGGGCGATTACGGAGCCACGGCCGTAGGGTTCGTCGGCCTGGCTACGCCGCCGTTTCTCCTGGCGCTGCTGGTCATGGTTTTTTTCCACACCCAGTTCGACATGAGCGTAGGGGGCCTGTTCTCGCAGGAGTATGCCCATGAGCCTTGGGGTTGGCCCAAAATCGTGGACATGCTCAAACACCTGCCTGTCCCCATCGTAGTCATTGCGGTAGGCCAAACTGCAGGCCTGATTCGGGTCATGCGCGGCGTATTGCTCGACGAACTCGGCAAACAATACGTCGTTACGGCCCGTACCAAGGGGTTGGCCCGCCGCAAGGTGTTGTTCAAGTATCCGGTGCGGGTGGCCATCAATCCCGTCGTGAGCACCGTCGGCTGGGTGCTGCCGGGCCTGGTGTCCGGCGGCGCCATCGTGGCCATTGTATTGAGTTTGCCGACTGTGGGCCCCCTGCTGTATCGGGCGCTGCTGAGCGAAGACATGTATTTGGCCGGCACTCTGGTGCTGTTTTTGGGCCTGTTGACGATTGTGGGCACATTCGTGTCGGATCTGTTGCTGATGGTCGTGGATCCCCGGATCCGGCTGGATCGCTGACCCGGATGCTGGAAGCGTCGGCATGACGGCCCACTCCTTGGCGCAATCGCCCGCCACGCAGCAGGCGAGCGCCCAAGAACGTTTTTTCATGGCCTCGCAAGGGCAGCTGATGTGGCGCAAGTTCATACGGCATCGGCTGGCCATCGTGGGAGGCTGCATACTGGTCGTGATGTACGTCGGCGCCCTGTTCTGCGAGTTCATCGCGCCCTACGACTTGCATCGCCGCAACTCGGACTATCTCTTTGCCCCGCCCCAGCGCGTACGTTTTCGGCACGCGGACGGTCGCTTCACCTTGCGGCCTTTCGTGTATGGATATACGCAAACACGCAACCCGGAGACGTTTGCGCTCGAGTTCGCGCTGGACCCGGAGCAGCAGTTTCCTCTGCGCTTTCTCAACCGCGGCGACGAGGTGCAAATGTGGGGTCTGTTCAGCACCCACCTGCATCTGTGGGGAACGGCGGAACCGGGTTACGCTTTCCTGTTGGGCACCGACAAGTTGGGCCGCGACATTTTCTCCCGCATTCTCTACGGCGCGCGCATTTCGCTCACCATAGGCCTGGTGGGAGTGGCCATCAGTTTCGTGCTGGGTTGCCTGTTCGGGGGCATTTCCGGGTATTTCGGGGGGTTGTCGGACACCATCATTCAGCGGGTGGTGGAGTACTTGCTCGTCATCCCCACCATTCCGCTCTGGATGGCGCTCTCGGCGGCGATTCCGCGGGAGATGCCCCAACTCCAAGTCTATTTTCTGGTCACCGTCATCATTGCTCTGGTGGCTTGGAGCGGCTTGGCCCGCGTGGTGCGCGGCAAGATCATCAGCCTGCGCGAAGAAGACTACGTGCTGGCCGCGCGCATTGCGGGCGAAACGGACATGAAAATCATTCGGACCCACATGTTGCCCGGCTTCATGAGTTATCTGATCGTGAACTTGACGCTGGCCATTCCCGGCATGGTCTTGGCCGAAACCGCGCTCAGTTTTCTGGGGTTGGGGATCCGGCCGCCCTTGGTGAGCTGGGGAACGTTGCTCAACGAAGCCCAGCAGGTACAAGTCGTGATTCTGTATCCTTGGTTGCTGTATCCTGGTCTCGTGCTGATCATTACCCTGATGGCTTTCAATTTCTTGGGCGACGGCCTCCGCGATGCCGCAGATCCCTATAAGTAGCGGAGTCCGCCGCGGCCGGTCGCGGCCGGCCGCGTGCAGATCATGACCCCCGATGCAGAATCTGGCCTGTACGGGCCAGGCGCCATTCGGCGCCTGGCGGACACTGTCCGGAGCCTGCGCATCCGGCCCGTAGGGCTGCATTGAAGCGGGAGCGGCGCGGCATGCAGGACATCACGCTGGAACTCCAAGACGTCGAAACCCACTTCTTCTTGCGCGAGGGCGTCCTGAAAGCGCTCAACGGCGTCAGCTTCGCCGTTACGCGCCACCACACGGTGGGCATCATCGGGGAAAGCGGGTGCGGCAAAAGCGTCACCACGCAATCGATCCTGCGCATCGTCCCCCCGCCGGGCAGGACGATCAACGGCACCATCAAGTTCGCGGCGGCGGACGGCGCGGAGGTCGATCTGCTGGAACTGGACCCGGACGGCCCGGCGATCCGCGCCATTCGGGGACGCCAGATCTCCATGATCTTTCAGGAACCCATGGCCAGCCTGTCGCCGGTGCACACCGTCGGGGACCAAATCAGCGAGATGATTTTGCTCCACCGTACCCCGGTGCGCCACGAGGCCAAGGAAATCACGATCGAAATGCTGCACCGCGTCGGCATCTCCAATGCCCCGCGGCGTTTCGACGAATATCCGCACCAACTGTCCGGGGGGATGCGACAACGCGCCATGATCGCCATGGCGCTGTCCTGCAACCCCGCCGTGCTCATTGCCGACGAACCCACTACGGCGCTGGACGTGACGGTGCAGGCCCAAATCCTGGATCTGATGCAGCAGATGCAGGCCGAGATCGGGATGTCCATGCTCTATATCACCCACGATCTGGCCGTCATCTCGGACATCGCCGACGAGGTGGTGGTCATGTATCTGGGCATGGTCGTGGAGCAGACGGACGTACACGCGCTTTTCAAGGAGCCGTTGCACCCCTATACCCGTTTGCTCCTGAAATCCATTCCCCGCATAGGCCGCAAGGTCAAGCAACGGCTGGACGCCATCGAGGGTGCGGTGCCCCTGCCCCTCGATCTGCCGACCCAGTGCCCCTTCGTGGATCGTTGTCCCGAAGTCGTGCCGGGAGTGTGCGACGCGGCGATCCCGCCCTTGTACGAACCGCGCTCCGGCCATCGGGTGCGGTGTTTCCTCTACGAAGACTCCGATACGTCCGATGCAGCACCCGCGTGAGCCTAAGCCCATGTTGCGGGTGGAAGGCATCAAAAAATACTTTCCCATCGAGAAGGGCCTGTTGCGGCGTGTGGTGGGCCACGTCAAGGCAGTCGACGATGTGGCACTCGAGGTGCGGGAAGGCGAGACTCTGGGTCTGGTGGGCGAATCCGGCTGCGGCAAGACGACGTTGGGCCGTTGCATCGTGCGCGCCATAGAACCCACGGCCGGCCGCATTTTCCTGCGCCTGGACGGGCACGAGATGACGGATCTGTTGCAGTTGGGCAAGGAAGAACTCCGCGCCCAGCGCAGACACATGCAGATGATCTTCCAGGATCCCTATTCTTCGCTGGATCCGCGCAAGACGGTGCTCGACATTATTGCGCAGCCGTTGCGCGCCAACCGGATGGGTTCGGCGCAGGATATCGAGGAGCGCGTCCGCCAGCTGATCGATTTGGTGGGCCTCAACATCGAATCGCTGATTCGGTATCCTCATGCTTTCTCCGGCGGCCAGCGCCAGCGCATCGGTATTGCCCGGGCCCTAGCGCCCAGCCCGCGTATCGTGATCGCCGACGAACCCGTTTCCGCTCTCGACGTGTCGGTGCAAGCACAGATTCTGAACCTGTTGCAGGATCTGCAGGAAGAATTCAATCTCACGATGCTGTTTATCGCCCACGACCTGAGCGTAGTGGAGCATGTGTCGGACCGTGTGGCGGTCATGTACGTAGGCAAGATCGTGGAAACCGCGGCCACGGAAGAACTCTATCTGCAGCCGCTGCACCCTTATACCGAAGCCCTGTTGTCCGCGGTGTCCATTCCGGACCCGGACCAAGGCCAGGATCACATGATTTTGCCCGGCGAAGCCGCCAATCCTGCCGACTTGCCCCCCGGATGTCATTTTCATCCCCGCTGTCGGTATGCAGAAGACCGGTGCCGCACGGAAGAACCCGCCTTGACCGAAGTCCGACCGCGTCACTTTGCCCGTTGTCACTTTGCCGGTGAACTGGAATTGACCGGCGTAGACGTGTAACCGAGCCCACGCCATGGCCCTCGTCGCAGTCGGCTTCCTGGTCTTCGTGGTGCTGTTCACCTTGGCGGCGGTCCAAGGCACACGTACGGCCGGGCGGGTCATGGGAGAGCGCATCGACGCCCTGCACCGGGCCGCCGAAATCATTTTGGATACCGAACGGATTCCGGCCGCCTGGTTGGAGCCGGCTCCGACCGCTCCGGACCGCGTCCGCCGCTGGGAGCTGCGGCAGAAGCGGCGTGCGGTACGCAGGATCCGCAAGCTGCGTACCTACATGCAACGGACCCCCTGCATTTCCGATGTCGAGTCGCGGGAGTTTCTCATGACGGAGCTGGACCGTATCCGTGACCAATGGCGGGCCAGCGATCCGGCCGTGATGGTCGCGCCGTCCCCTGGCGAGTCGGCGTCCCGCCCTTCCGCGCCGTCGCCTCCGGAGTGAGGCTGCAGGCGCCGGGTCGCCCGTGACCCCGCCGGGAGCCCCCGCAAGGCGACACGACCTTTCTTGTTTTGAGACCGGAGGATTCGATACCATGGCCAACCCGCAGGCGTACAACGTCGTCTGGGACGCCCCCAGCCATGACGCACAGGGGTCGGTCCCCTTGGGCAACGGCGAAATCGGGCTCAACGCCTGGATGTCGTTCCAGGGCGAGCTTTGCTTCTATATTGGACGCACCGACTCCTGGGGCGACAACGGGCGTCTGCTCAAGATAGGACGCGTCCGCTTGGTCCTAGACCCGCCGCCCAACATATCGATCGTGCGCCAAACGCTCGATTTGGCCACCGGCACTTGGCATGTGCGGACAGGACCGTGCCCGGATCATCACCGGAATGCCCAAATGGACATCCGGCTGTGGGTGGATGCCCACCACCCGATCGTCCATGTCGAGGTTGTCTCCACCGTGCCGGTGACGGCCGCGGCGCACATCGAATTGTGGCGCACCGCCCCTCAGGAACTGCAGGAACTCCAGATTAGCGACATCATGCTGGATCGTACCCGTGCCGACCAGAAACGGGAGGCCACCATCGTAGAGCCGGATACCGTGCTCCGCGAGCCGCCGGATTGGATCGGCTGGTTTCATCACAACGTCAAATCGGTGGGGCCCGCGCTCACGGCGGAATTGCAGGGACTAGCGGAATTCGAACGCCCCGATCCGTTGTTGGATCGGGTCTTCGGGGCGGCGATTGCGACCCGGCACGGCACCAAAGTCGGCGATCGGGTCTTGCAGGCCGCGCCGGGGCGCACGGTGGAGTTCCAGGTGCCCGTGCTCGCCCTGCACCCTTCTTCCCCGGCCGCCTGGCAATCTGCGATGGCGGACTTGATCGCAACGGTGCGCAGGGCGGATCTCGCGGCCCGGCGGAGCGCACATGTCCAATGGTGGCAGGCGTTTTGGGAACGGAGCTGGATCGAGATCTCGGCCCCGGAGGCGACTGCGGCCCGGGAAGCGGACTTGGTCAGCCGCTCCTATGCATTGCAACGGTATGTCCAGGCGTGTGCCGGCCGCGGGCGGTACCCGATCAAGTTCAACGGGTCCCTATTCACGGTACCCTATCCGGGCAAAGCCGAAGATGCGGATTATCGGCGTTGGGGTCCTGGCTACTGGTGGCAAAACACACGGTTGCCGTATTACAACATGTGTGCCGCCGGGGATTACGAAATGCTGAAACCCCTGTTTCGGATGTATGCCCGAGACCTGCTGGCCCTATGGCGTTATCGCACGCAACGGTACTTCGGACATGACGGCATCTTCTTTTCGGAATGCGTCTACTTCTGGGGCGACGTGTTTTCCGAAACCTACGGCTGGACACCGTACGAGGACCGCGACGATCCGCTGCAGGAAAGCCGCTATCACAAGTGGGAATGGGTGGGCGGCCTGGAATTGACGTTTCTGATGCTGGATTATTTCGACCATCTGCAGGACCGGGATTTTCTCCGGGAAACGGTCCTGCCGTTTGCCCATCTGACTCTGGAATTCTTTGCGCATTACTACCCGACCAACGACGCCGGCAAACTGGTCATGCATCCGGCGCAGGCGCTGGAAACCTGGTGGGACTGCACCAATCCGTTGCCGGAAATCGCGGGTCTGCGTGCAGTAGCCCAACGCCTGTTGACGTTGCCGGCAGAGACCACTACGCCCCAACTGCGCAAGACCTGGGAAGCTCTGCTGCAGAGCATCCCGGAGCTGCCCACGCGGGAGGAAGAGGGTGTCCGTATGCTGGCTCCCGCGGATGCGTATGCCGAGCGGCACAACATAGAGAATGCCGAACTCTACGCCGTGTTTCCCTTCCGGCTGCTGTCGTTTGCGAAAGACCCGCAGAAACTGGCCCTGGCAGCTCTGCAGCAGCGTCGATTTTTGGGCTATTACGGCTGGCGCCAAAACGATCTGTTTCTCGCCTACCTCGGATTGGCCGACAGTGCACGCGCCGCCGTCGTCAGCCGCGCCGGCAACCAAAACCACGATTGCCAGGGCATCGACAATCCGGACAGAGCCATGCAGAATCATGCACGATTTCCGGCCTTCTGGGGTCCGAACTACGACTGGTATCCGGATCAGTGCCACGGCGGCGTGCTGAACACGACCCTGCAAGCCATGTTGTTGCAATGGGACGGATCGAAGATCTACCTGTGCCCGGCATGGCCGCGGGCATGGGACGTATCCTTCAAGCTGAACGCCCCGTACCGGACCACCATTGAAGGTACGGTGCAGCGGGGCGTGCTGGATTTCCGCGTGACGCCCGCGAGCCGGCGAGCCGACGTGACGATCTGCCTGGGCCCGGGCGCCGAAGCAGGAGACGAGGTACCGTGAGGCGCCAGGATGCGGGCATATTGGGACCCACAACGGGCGTGCCTACACGTGTGTAAATGCACTGTATAAAGCGGTCGTTGCGAAGCCGCCGCGCTTTGGTGGGGCGCAGACCGCCCTGCCGTCTGCGCGTCGAGACGTCTCGAGAGGACAGATCCTAATCCGCGTCCCAGATGATATCCAGCAGCAGTCGGCCCAGAGTATCCAGAGACTCCAAAGAGACCCATTCCTCTACGCTGTGCAGGCCGAAGCCCCGCGGCCCCAGCACCACACAGTCGCTGCCGGCCTCCGCCAGAATCGCTGCATCGGTCCAGAAAGGTACGCTGATCTCCTCCGGGCCGCCCAGATGTCGGGCGGCGCGGGCGGTCGCAATGCGAGCCGCCAAGGGACTGCCGGGCTGGGCCTGAAACGGCTTCCTAGTCTGTAGGGTGCGCAGGGAAACCGCAGCGGTTTCCGAGCCGCGGTTGGCCAAATCGACCAACGTCTGGATTTCCTGAGTCACCGCGACGATATTTTCTTCAGGGGCGGTCCGCCGTTCCACCGTCAACTCGCACTGGGCCGGATAAACACTCAGCTCCGTACCCCCGGTGATGGTTGAAGCGTGCAGGGACGGCGGTCCCGCCAACGACTGAGCCGGTCTGGCCACCAATTCCTGGGCTAGGCGTTGCAATCCCTGCAGGAAAGGACCCAGATTGGCGATAGCATCCACGCCCTCTGCGAACCGGCTGCCGTGCGCGGCGCGGCCCACAGAACAGATCCGGTACCACACAAATCCCCTGTGGGCGACTGCCAGCTGCAAATCGGTGGGTTCCAAGACGACCGCCTCTGCCGCGGGAAACTCCTGGACCAGCGCTTCGGTACCTATGCTGTCTCCCTCTTCGTCGACCACAAAGGCCAAAGTGACGTCGCGCGGGGGCCGCTCGTTGCATTGGGCCATGCACGCGGCGATGCCCAACATGACCGCCAGGCTGCCCTTCATGTCCTGACTGCCCCGTCCGTATACCAGCCCATGTTGTTCCCAAGGCGTAAAGGGAGCTTCCATGCCTTCTACGTTGACCGTGTCCAAGTGGCCGTTCAGCATCAGGGAAGGCAGGACGCCTGGCGCATTCCCGACCAAGCGGGCTATCACGTTGCGTCGGTCGGGCGCCGCGGTTTCCTGCAACTGGACGTCCACGCCCAATCTCTGCAACTCGGCAAAAACGTAATTGCCGATCTCCGTTTCCCCAGGCGCGCCGAGCGTCAGGGTAGGGTTGCGGGAATCGAGAGCGATCAGGCGGAACAACTGCTCCCTGACGTAGCTCGAGTCTAGGGTAGGCATGGGTGCACCTTGGGGACGGGCCGCTCCCCGCGCGCTCAGGGCAGGTCCAGTTTTCCCGTCACGAAACGATGCGCGGTCTCGGCCAGAATGGCGGTACCCAGCGGAAAGACCGTCTCGTCGATGTCGAATGCGGGTGTGTGGTGAGCCCCTCCGTCGGGGACCGCGGCTCCCAGCATGAACATGGCTCCGGGTACTGCTTGCGTCATATAGGCGAAATCTTCGGCGCCCATGCTGAGTGGAGCCTCTTTTTCGACCACGGCGGTGGAGCCTACGAGATCGACCGTGGCGTCCTTCAGCCAGGCATTGACGTGACCATGATTCCGCATGGCCGGATACCCTTGGGTCAGCTTGAAGCGGTACCGTCCCCCCAACGTCTCGGTCAACGCGAAGCATTGTTCGATTTCCTGCCACAGCTGTTTCCTGACGGTCTCGTCCAAGCTCCGTATCGTGCCTTGCACATACACTTCGGACGGGATCACGTTCGGAGCCGCACCCCCGCTGATCTGACCGATGCTGACCACGCATTTCTCTACGGGGTCGATGCGCCGCGAAGGGATGCCGTAGAGTTGCGGCAAGACGGCGCTGAGCAGGAACAACGGATCGACGCCCTGATGCGGCATGGCGCCATGACTGCCGTCGCCTTCGATCCAAGCTTCGAAACTGTCGACGGCGGCCAGTGCATAGCCGGTGCAGATTTCCACGCGGCCGGTCGGCCGCGTGGAGTTCACGTGCAACGCGATGACGCTGTCCACGTCCTGCAGGGCCTGATCCTCGATCATGGCCGTAGCCCCGCTGATCCCTTGCGCGTCGAACGCCTCTTCGGAAGGCTGGAACAGCAGTCTGACGCTACCGTTCCATGGCGACGCGGCGGCCTGGTACCGGTTATGCAACAGCTCCGCGGCGCCCAACAACATCGCGGTATGTGCATCATGGCCGCAGGCATGCATCACGCCGGCATGCACGGATTTGAAGGGATGCTGCACCTCTTCGTGAATGGGCAACGCGTCCATGTCCGCGCGAATGCCGAGGCGGGGTCCCTCGTCGGGCCCGATGTCCACGGTGACGCCGGTGCGTCCTACCTGAGTCTGGACATCCTGCAATCCCAATTCTTGCAGGGCCTCTTGGACCAACTGGGCCGTCTTGAATTCCTGAAACCCCAATTCGGGATGCTGGTGTATTTGCCGTCGATAGGCCGCTATCTTGGAACTCAGTTGCTTTGCTTCCGCCAACATGGTGTTTCCTCGGGCAATGCCGGTCGCTTGAACTGCAGCCGCCCTTCAGCGAGCGGCCGGAATAGGGTGCATTATGCTTGGTCTCGGGGATGCAGAACACTCCGTCAAGGACCATTATCGGACATGTCGAATACCAGTTCCATGGCGGCCCAGTGTTCGGCCGGCTGCGCCTCCGGAACTCTTTCCTGAAACTCGTCCATCTTGCGCTGCCACTCGTCGTACCTGGGACTCGATGCTTCCAAACGGGCAAAATCGCGGTCCGGTCGAAAGCTGTCTTCCGCCTGCATCAACATGAACATGCGCCGCCCCAACAGCCAGATCTTCATGTTCAGGATACCCACCGCAGCCAAATTCTCGACGACTTCCGGCCATACATTCCGGTGGTAGGCCTTGTATTCCTCTATTTTCGCGGGGTCGTCCACCAAATTGATGGTGAGAGCGAATTCCTGCATTCCGGCGCTCCTTGTTCCTACAGACAGACCATGGCTTTGACGACTCCGGCAGCCGGATCCAGCCATGCCTCGTACTGATCCGGCACCGCCGCGAACGGGATGCTGTGAGTCACCATCGGATCTACGACGATGGAATCGTCCTGCATGGCCGCGATCACCCGATCGAAATCGTCGCGGGTGGCATTGCGGCTGGACAGCAGCGAAATTTCCTTGCGATGGAAATCAGGATCCCAAAACTGGATCGTGGACTGCACCAAGCTCACCAATACGTAATTTCCGCCATGGGCGACCGTAGCAAAGCCCCTTTCCATGGATTCGGCGTGTCCCGTGGCGTCGAAAACCACCGTGGGCAAGTCGCCGCCGGTAGTTTCTGCCAGTTGGGCCTCGAAATCCCCGTCCACCACCAGTGTCTGTTCCATGCCCAGACGCCGGCGACAGAATTCCAGACGGCTCTCGGAAATATCCGCAACCAAGACCCTGGCGCCTGCCTTGCGGGCAAACTGCATGACCCCCATGCCGATAGGTCCGGCTCCCATGACCAGTACGGTATCGGCAGCGGTCAATCCGGACCGGCTCACGGCATGGGCCCCGATGCATTGGTTCTCGACCAAGGCCATGCGTTCCAGAGTGAGACCCTCAGCCGGCACGAGTCGATCCACGGGGAGACTGAGGTACTCTCCCAAGCCGCCGTCGAGATGTACGCCGAGTACTTGCATATGGACACAGCAATTTGTTTTGCCCCGTCTACAGGCTATGCAGATCCCACATTCGAAATAGGGGAAGACTACGCAGCAGTCCCCGCGCCGCCACCCTTGATCGTTGTGGCCTATCTCCAGAATTTCTACGGCCAATTCGTGTCCGAGCACTCTGGGGTAGGTAAAGAAAGGCTGTCGGCCGCGGATGGCATGGAGATCGGTACCGCAGATGCCGACGCGCCTGATACGTACCAGAGCGTGGCCGGCGCCGTGCCCAGGATCAGGCGCTTCCCGCAAGCGGAGGCGATACGGTTCCGTCAGCTCAATTTGGATCATGTCGCGGATTTCCCCTGCTGGCACAATATACATCCGATGCCGGCAAGCCAGTACAATCTGGCTTGCCTCGAGACCAGGAGTTTGCCGGGGACTGCCGTTGTCCCGTCGTCCCTGACCGGCCAGCTGCAGACCTGCGGTCATGGGCCCGATCCTAACCTACCGCATGCACATGTCCTTGGGTCGTAGACAGCGACGTCTGGCGATCATCGTCCTGCTCGCGTCATGGCTTTGCCTCGGGCCCGGAGATTGGGGGGCAGGGGCCGAAGCTGCCGGGCAGACCGGCGACCGGTACGAATCCGCTCCGCGGGTCAAGGTGCGCGCAGGGGACGCGGTCGGAACGTTTGAAACCCACGCCGCGACGGTCGGAGAATTTCTGGGTGGGCAAGGCATTCTGGTCGGTCCTCTGGACGTAGTGTCTCCGGATCTCGAGGTCCCGATAGAAGATGGTCTGGTCGTAACCATATCGCGGATCGACAGAAACTTCGAGAGCGAGGAGACGCCCATAGCGGCAGGAGTGGTATGGCGGGGAGATCCGAATGTGCCTTTGGATCGGATTCAGACTCGGACGGTGGGCAAACCAGGTCGTATCGCTACGCGTGCGCGCCTTACCCGCCGCGCGGGCGAGGCTCCCGACCGGGACTTGGTCGAAAGCAGAACGCTGCAAGAAGCCGTGGACACCGTATTCGTGTTCGGACAGAAAATAACCCGCTTCACGTTCACGACTTTCGAAGGCCAGACGCTTGCCTATTGGCGCAAGACCCGCATGTTGGCCACCAGCTACAGCGCCGCGAACGCCGGAACGCCGGAAGACAAACCCTGGTACGGGTACACTTTCTCGGGCGAACCCATGGGCAACGGGGTCGTGGCTGCCGATCTGGACATAGTGCCTTTGCGTACTCGTTTGTATATACCGAGGTACGGGCACGGCACTGTCCTGGATACGGGAAGTGGTGTCTCAGGCCTGCATATCGACTTGGGGTACGCAGACGACGAATATGTCTCCTGGTATCGCATGGTGGACGTGTATTGGCTTTGGCCTCCCCCCGCCGACCCCAGCGAAATCGTGTGGATACTCCCGTCGGCCCCTCCACAAAATTAGACGGGCTCCACCCCCTGCAATCTCGCTCGTCCGGCCAATGGCCCCACAGCGGCGCCGGATGCCCTAGACCTTCGTCGGGCTCGGCTATACGTCGACCTCCCAGTGTCTGCCCGTCCGCTACGGGCCCGGCCCTACGGCATTGGCGGATGGAAGTCGTCTTAGGGAAGCCCGCTGGGGCCCATGTCGTCACCCTCACGGGGAGTGTCCTGTGAGATCGCGGCATGACGGCGTCCGCGGCTCCGTCTCCCAAACTCCCCTCGCTGCCTCTGCGGCCACAAGCAGGATACCGTGGTGTTGTACATCGCCCGAGCGTATACCAAATCTGGCTGGAGCGAGGGCGACGCTGCCGGCTTCCCCTTCCGCCGATTGGCGCCGCTGCACCCACCGGGAAGAGATAAGGAATGCCATACCCGAATTCCGCGTCCGGGTTCGATGGCGGGGTCGGCAGCCGTCGTGAACGACGACAATCGCCCGGCGTCTGGGTAAATTCCGGTCCCGGCTCCGGGCGGCCCGCGATGGTATCATACAGGCTGGATGGACCGCTGTGGAGGCCGTCGGCCAAACTGCGAGGAGTGGAAACATGGAGATGCTCGCTCGGGAAGAGATATTGGCCTCCTTGATGACGGAGGATCCCTTCTGCGCGCGTGAGGACGTCAAGACCTTGGAATCGAAGCTCCATCACGAGCAGTTGGCACAAATCGAACAAGATCTGCGGCTGCATCTCCATAGGCGGGATTTGCCCTGTGTGCTCACCAGCGATCTGCTGATCCGGAATGTGCCTCTGCGGGAGGGCTTGGCGCCGGATATCGCAATCTGGCCCGATCAACAGGCCCTGGCGTCGGAGGTGGATTACAAGTCGCTGGTGCTGTCGGAGGAGTTGTGCCCCGCGCTGGTGCTGGAGGTAACCTCGGAAAGTACCGCGGCCGCGGACCGGGATGTCAAGTATGAGATTTACCAGTTGGCGGGTATTGCGGAGTACTGGCTGTACGATCCCCTAGGGTACGCCGGGGGGCCGCCGTTTCAGGGATGGCGACTCACCAGCGGGGTCTACGTGCCGATCGTGGGTCAGGTCGGATCGGTAGCCGGGACAGAGACCCTCCTGTACGCCAGCACGGTGCTGGGTACCTCTTGGGGGCTGGAGCACGACACCGAGCTGCGGTTGCGGGATCCGGTGCAGGCGGACTGGTATCGGCTGACTCCCGAAGCACTCGACCAGGCCGAAGCCCAGGTCCGACAGGAACGCGTCCGTGCCGAGCAGGCCGAAGCCCAGGTCCGACGGGAACGCGTCCGCGCCGAGCAGGCCGAAGCCCAGATCCAGCAGGAGCGGACACGCCGCCAACAGCAGGAAGACCTCTTGCAGCAAGAAATCCAACGGCTGCATGCACAGCTGCGAGAACGGACCGATAGGGATTGAGCGACATGGGTATATCCCATACATAAAACACGGCAGCGTCTGTTCCCATAGTCTGGGTCTGTCTGGCGGCCGGCACAGGAGCGGCCGCCATCTGGACTTTCCCCGGCAAACTCTGCTGCGCGGCAGCTTATCTTGGGCAGCCTGCAGTGTCCGTGCTTCGAAGGGCGTAGCAATGGGACGGCAAACCACACTCTGCCTGAGCAGTTGCGTGCGCAGGACGGGTGCGGCGCCTGCAACCTCCCCTCGGCCCTCCCGGGAAAACCGACAGGGCTCTTCCGGGTCCATACCGAGGCCGGTCCCGAGAACATTCCGACGGGTGCCGTGGTAACGCACGCCTCCCTGCGTAGGATCAGGTCGTACGCCCCTTGCGATGCGCTTTCTTCTCGCGGTGTATCGATCCCGTCCTTATAACTTTCCCCTGAATAGGGTACAGCCTGGCGCCATGGCTGCGCTTGTGGTGCTGTTGGGTCTGCTGGTCCGGATCTGGCATCTGGACTACGACCAAGGCATGAACAGTCATCCGGACGAGCGGTCAAACGGCTTCTACGCTGTCGACATCGCTTGGCCCAGTCCCATTACGGAGACTCTAATCTCTGCCGAAAGTCCCCTGAACCCCTTCTGGAACGATCGGGACCATACCAAGAAGAGATTTACCTACGGACACTTTCCCCTGTATGCAGGCGTCGTCCTGGCCTCTTGGGGCAGCAAGGTCGGGCCGGTGTTGGAGGCCCTGGGCCTGCCCGATACTTGGGTCGCCCATCTGGCGCAAAGCAGGACGGATCCGGGGCGCGGTCTTCTGATGGCGCGCTTGGCCATAGCGTTGCTGGACACTGCGACCGGAGCTTTGGTCTACGCGATCGCAAGCAAAATCTACGGCTGGAGAACCGGACTGCTGGCTGCCTTCCTGTATGCCGTGGCGATGCTGCCCGTCAAAGACAGCCACTTCTTCGCCTTCGACCCTGCCGCTGCGACTTTCGTCACGCTGACTGTACTGGGCAGCCTCTTGCTGCTGCAGGCAGAGCCGAGATGGTATGCTCCAGTGCTGGCCGGAGTCGGGATGGGCTTGGCGGTAGCTTCCAAATTCAGCGCGTTGCCGGTGACGATCGTGCCGGTGCTGGCCCTCTGCCTCCGCTTTCGACCCGGGGCGGCAGCCGGCCCGAGGCGTGCGCGGGCCCTGTTTCCGGCTTTCGCGTCTCTGGCCGGCCCAGCGACCGCCGTCTACGGCATCGGATGCACCACCTTCGCGGTAGCCAGTCCCTTCACCCTGCTCGATGCGGCGTGGTTCTGGGACCATGCGGTCGTACCCCAAGGCAACATGGTACGCGGCGTATACGACTGGGCCTTCACGCGGCAATACCGCGGGACTTGGCCCTACGTCTATTTTATCCGTCAGCAGGTGCAATGGGGACTTTGGTATCCGTTGGGCCTCAGCGCGGTGGTCGGGACGCTCTGGACGGTTCTGCGCTTGCTGGGCCGCTTCGGGTTCGGAAGCCGGAACTTCTTCCCTCCGGTCTTGCCTGGCGAAATGTTGCTGCTAGCCTGGATCGGCCCCTATTTCGGTATTACCGGAGCCTTCTTGGCCAAATTCAACCGGTACATGATTCCCCTGTTGCCCATGGTGGTGATTTTCGGGGCCGCCTGGTTGGGATGGATTTGCGGTTGGTGGGGCAGCGCCAAATCCAAGCTCCCGCCGTTGCTGCGGCGTGTCCGGTGTGCTCGGGACAGACTCGGTGCGGTCTCGGGTATGGTCTTGGTCGTCGGGGTGGTCGGGGGGTCGTCCCTCTGGCTTTCGAGTTACGTCCACGGTATTTGGGAGAAAGAACACACTTGGCTCACGGCCAGCAAGTGGATCTACGCGCATGTCCCGGACGGGGCGACGATTCTATGGGAAGTGTGGGACGATCCGTTGCCTGTCGATGCAGGACGGATCTCGGCCAGCGGCTTTCCGGGCAGCGACAAGATTTTCCGCCGGATCGAGTGGGGACCGTTCGAAGAGGACACCCGGAGCAAACTGGACCTGTTGAAGGAACGATTGGTCGCCGCGGATTATGTGATCTACAGCTCCAACCGCATCTATGCGGCAGTGCGGCGGCTTCCTGCAAGGTATCCTATGACCATTGCCTATTACGACGCCATGTTCGACGGCAGCCTCGGCTTCGAAGTGGCTCATCGCACTTCCGGTCGGCTGCGGGTCTTGGGTTTCGAATTCGATGAAACCGGAGCCGACGAGAGCTGGACTCTGTACGACCATCCTCCGGTGGTGGTCCTGCGCAAGCACCGGCACGTGTCCGCGGCCGAAATCGAAGCGCGGCTGGCGCCCCGCCTGGAAGAAGCGCGCATCGGCTACGTTACCCCGGGATCCTTTCTCAACCCGATCGTCGACGGGGTCGGGGCGGGCCTCGAGCGGATCGGGGATTGGGGGGACAGCCGGGAGCCGGGGAGCCGGACGCTACAGACGGAAGCGGGTGCGGACCCAATGCACATCGTGCCCGCGCATCGGGATGCCCGTGGCGCCGACGTGATTTCCCGGTGGGACGATTTCAGATTCAACGACATTGCCAGCCGCAACGCGCTGCTCGCCGTCCTGACGTGGTGGGCCGCGTTGTTTCTGATCGGCCTCGCGGCTTGGCCGTTGTGCTTTCGGGTCTTTGCGGAACTCCCCGACAGAGGATACGCCCTGTCTCGATTGTGCGGATGGTTGGCGTTGGCTGTCCCTCTCTGGTGGCTGGCCCATGGCGCAGGGCCTGTCTTTACCGTTGCGGGTGTCTGGGGCGCGTTCGCGGTCCTGGCGGCGGCCGGCCTTGCCGCCGCTTTCCTGCAGCGGCACGAAATCAGGAGTTTCCTGCGATCAGAGTTTGCCCAACTTCTGTGCTTGGAAACAGGGTTCACGCTCGCCTTTGGGGGCGGCGTGCTGCTGCGGCTTGCCAATCCAGATCTCTGGCAACCCTGGTTCGGCGGCGAGAAGTTTATGGAAATGGCCATTTGGAACGGCATTTTGCGCAGCCCTACGTTGCCTCCCTTGGATGCGCACTTTGCGGGCGAGACGCTCAACTACTATTATTTCGGGCACTTCTTGCTGGCGGTGTTGACGAAGTTCACCGGCATCTGGACCGAAGTGGCCTTCAACCTGGCCGTCCCGACCGTCTTGGGCCTGACCTTCCTGCTGGCGTGGACGGGAGTTCTCTACTATCATCTCCGGCCCCGGCGCCATGCCTCCCCAGGCCAGACAGGGGGTGCTGCGCTCCACCGGGACTGGACCCGCGGCATGGTGAAGGCCCTATGGGCTCCTTTTCTGCTGTTGGGGATCGGCAATCCCCAAAGCGGCCTCTTGGCGGCCGAAAGATTGAGGGCCGCTTTGGCCAGCGAGAGGGCCCCCCGTCCGCGCCCGCGCCTTCTGGATTGGGATTTCGGCGATGTGCCTGGTGCATTGCAAACTTGGTACACGGACCTGGTGGGCATGCATTACTGGTGGGACGTGAGCCGGGTCGTGCCCGGGACGATCAACGAGTTTCCGGCTTGGACATTCGTGTTCGGCGACTTGCACGCCCATCTCCTGGGTGTGCCCCTGACGCTTCTGCTCTTCTGTCTGACGGTCGCGGCTATAGGATATCCCCGGTCGGGAACCAAGGCGCTGGTGTTTTTGCTGCTGGCCGGCGGCGTGTGCGGCCTCGTGTCCGCCACCAATATATGGGATCTGCCCATAGCCGGTTCCCTGGTGGCCATCGCGGCGCTGCTGGTCAGCCGGCGCTGGTTTCCCGCCCGGGGTCTCGGGATTCCTGTAGCCGTAGCCGTGTCTACCGGGTGCGCCGGCCTCGCCGCGGTGGTGTCGATGCCTTTCTGGCGCCATTTCGAGCTGGTGGCGGGGAGAGGTCTGGGATGGGTGTCGCAAGGAGACGAGCCGCTGGTGTGGCTGCGAGTTTGGGCCTTGTTCTATTTCTTGATCGTCTGCTGGCTGCTCATGGAAGCGACGGGCTCATCCGGCATGCACGCGAAATCGGAAACGGGCGTCGGCCGCAGTCGCCTCATGCCGATCGGAATCGGAGCGTTGCTGATCGGACTGGCGGCGGCATACCGCCATACCACCTTCGGCATGATCGCAGTACCCTTGGGACTTGCCTGGGTTGCGCTATGCCGGAAATGGCGCTGCGGCCGAGATCGCGCCATCGTTTGTTGGTGTCTGTTGGTGTTGGGCGTCTGGGCCGGTACTCAGGTGATCGTCGTCAAGGACTTCCTTTTCGACAGCGCCTATTACCGCATGAATACGGTCTTCAAGTTTTTCTTTCAAGGCTGGATCCTGGCGTCTCTGGTCTGTGCCGTCTTGCTGCCGACGCTCTGGCAGGAACTGCGTACTTGGTACAGCCGCAGCACTTTCCGCGTGACCGCCGCGGCGGGTGCCGTCCTGCTGCTGTTGTCCTTGGGATTTCCCCTCCTGGGTATGCCGGCGCGCCTGGAGACGCGTTTCCCGGACAGCAACCCGGCATGGGGCACGCTCGACGGTCTGGCCTTTATGGACGGGGGCAGTTTCGTGACCCCTTCGGGCCACATTGTCGATCTCGGCTACGATCGGGAAGCCATCGCTTGGATCCACGCCAACGTGGCCGCGAACGTGACCATCCTGGAATCGGCCCAAGTGGACTATTACAGGTCGGGGGGGACCCGCATCGCCTCCTTGACCGGACTGCCGGGGCTGCTCGGCATGCATGAGCAGGAACAAAGGCCCGGCGGAGTCGTGGCCGCCCGGGAAGCGCTGATGCACCGGCTCTGGAACACGCCCGACGAAGACGAACTTCTGCACGCGTTGCGGGACAATGGCATCGGCTTGATCTATGTGGGCCAACTGGAACAGATCGAGCATGCAGCGGGCGCCGAGTTGTATCGGGCCATGGCCGCGGCCGGTCGGCTCGACATCCTCTTCGCAAACGAGAAGTCCATGCTTTTGGCCTTGCCGGAGACGCTGCCGCCTGCCTGACCGGCCACTGCAGGGAATGGGAAAAGTTGCTCGGTATTGAATGGGGCGAAGCGCTGCGCTGGTACCTGACCATCCAGCTGTGGAGCTTGCCGTGCATGGTGCTGGGAGCGGTGCTCTTCCAGGACCTGCCCGATCGGGGTTATGCCGCCGCGAAGTTCCTGGGGATCTTGTCCATCGGCTGGGTCGCCTGGCTGAGTTTCGCCTGGCTGGCCGTCCCTTTCACCCCCTGGATTCCGTGGCTGGTCTGGTCTCTGACCTTGATCGGCGGAGTCGTCCTGTACGTCCGGGACCGGCGGTCCCGCTTTCTGCGTGGCGTGGCTCCTGCACCGCGTCCCCGGGCGGTCGACTGCCTGCTGGTAGAGACGCTGTTTTGCGGGGTGTTTGTCGGTTGGATCTGGGTGGTAGCACACGACCCGGGCATCGATCACACCGAACAGCCCATGGACTACATGTTTCTGGCGGCTCTGTGGCATACCCGGCAATATCCGCCGCAGGACCCCTGGCTCTCCGGCTTCGCCATCAGCTATTACTATTTCGGCTACTGGATGATGGCCACCGTGGCCAAGGGCTCCCAAGTGGCGCCCCAGGTGGCCTACAACCTGGCGACTGCCAGCTGGTACGGATTTCTGTGGCTGGGCGTGTACGGCGTGGCCTTCAACGTAATCACGCTGCTGGGGCGGGCGCGGGAGTTCAAGGTGTATCGCCAATGGTATGCATGGGCCGCCGGCTTGCTGGCCGCGCTGGTGACGGCCGGGATGGGGACCCTCTCGGGAGTCCTCGAGTTTCTGTATGCCTTCGGACTCGTTTCCGCAGAGAGGGCCGCATGGTTCGACATTGCCGGTTTTCCCGACCGCGCCGTCCAGACGCGCGACCCTTTCATTACGAGTGAATCCTGGTG
This sequence comes from Anaerolineales bacterium, assembly GCA_034421855.1. GTDB lineage: Bacteria > Chloroflexota > Anaerolineae > Caldilineales > Caldilineaceae > Bin34. The sequence goes on along the minus strand of DAOUKB010000002.1, from coordinate 42,295 downwards.
GTGGTGGCGCAGCACGCGCGTGATCCACGACAAGACGCCGGCCGGCGATTCTCTCGAGGTGATTACGGAATTCCCGGTGTTCAGTTACCTGTTGGGCGACAACCATCCCCACGTCATGGCTGCCCCGATCCTGCTCCTCGCGGTCACCCTGCTGCTGCAGTTCATGGTGCAGTCTCGGCACGGGTCGTCCGCCGCCGCGGTCGGGAACCGGATCGGAAATCTGGCGTGGCGCGCCGGGTCCGGTTCTTTCCCGGCCCGTTGCGGCAGAATGCTGACGGGCTTCCTGCTGCTGACCGCCGGCGTTCTGACCAATACTTGGGACGGGGTTGTGCTCACCGTCCTGGTAGCCGGCGGTCTGGCGTTTTCCCTGGTTCGCAAGGTCCGGACGGTGAAATTCCTCATACTCTGCACGATGGGTCTCGGCGCAGCATTGCTGGTCCTGAGCGCGGCGGTTCTGCTTCCGCACCATCTGCTTCTGCAAACTCCCATCGAAGGGGTCCAGGTCAACGTCTTGAATCCGACCCGATGGCACCAATTCCTTGTGTTCTGGGGGCCTTTGCTATTGATCTGTCCCCTACTGGCGGGTCTGGCAGTCTCCAAGGGGCTGTTTTCCTGGTCGTACTTTCGCTGGACCGCGGCGTGCGTGTTGGGAACTTCCGGATTGATCTGGGCGTTGGGGCTTGTCCGCATGCCCGGCAGCGTCGCCCTGGCTGCCATCGCGCCCTCCCCTGAGGCCTGGGTATCCGTTGCGCTGCAGCGATGGACCCGCAGCTTTCCACTGCATCTGGGGCTGGCCCTGCTGTTCAGTCTGATGCTGACTTTTCTCTGGAGCTGGTGGATCGACAAGGCGGGTCGGCGACGGAACCTGTCTCCCTATGCCCTGCTGGCGTTCTGCGCAGGTTTGGCCTTGGGGCTGATCTATGTCGTGGAATTCCTGTTTGTCAACGACGGCTTCGGTCCGCTGATGCGTATGAATACCGTATTCAAGTTCTACTATCAGGCGTGGCCGCTGTTGGGGATAGTGTTGGGCACCACGGTAGCGCTGATTCTGATCCAAAAACGGCATCAGCCGCGGTTTGTCCTGCCCATGTGCGGGATTGTGCTGCTGACGGCGAGTTGCTTCTATTATCCTGTGGCCGCGGTGGGCGGCCAGATTCGCAGCAACCGGCATGCGCTGACGATCGACGCCCGGACCCATCTGCGACGCTTGGATCCGGATCTGGCGCAGGCTCTGGACTGGATAGAGGCCAACGTGCGCAGGGGGGACGTCGTTCTGGAAGCGCCGGGCCACAGTTACGTCGTGGGGCACAACCGCATCAGCAGTCTGTCGGGCTATCCCACCCTGCATGGATGGGAAAGGCATGAAAGGCATTGGCGCGGATCGTCCTACGCGGCGATGTCCGCGGGACGTATGGCGGCCGCTGCCACCATCTACGATACCGGTACCCCCGATCAGGTGGCGGCCGCGCTGCAGGCCTGGAATATCGACTATGTGTTCGTGGGACCGCATGAGCGGGAAAAGTACGGGTTCGGAGCCGAGCGCCAAATGGCTCTGGTGCATGTTTTGATACCGGTGTTCGAGGCCGGCGATATGCAAATCTTCAAGCCCATCGCCTAGGCGCCGTGGCCCCGTGTCTGTTTCTATGGATACCCAGCCGGCGAAAGCCCATGCGCGGCCGTCCCGGCTTTCCCTTCCGAATTCGGTCGGGTGGCCGAAGGTCCTGTACGTCCACCGCGAACGCCTGATCTGGATCGGGCTGGTGGCCACTGCTCTGCTCTCCCGGTTGGTACGGCTGGGCGAAAGAGGCATGAGCCACGATGAAAGCCTGCATGCCTTGTACTCCTTCTATCTCGCGGAGCGCGGAGAGTACGTACACGACCCCATGATGCACGGGCCGTTGCTGTTCCACCTCAATGCGCTCGTCTATTGGTTGACCGCTACCGTTTCCGACTACACCACCCGATTGGCGCCAGCCCTGATAGGTACGTTGTTGGTGGGCAGCATGTGGTGGTACCGCCGCTACCTGGGCCAGATCGGGGCCCTGGCGGCGGCAGGCCTCTTGCTGGTCAGTCCTGCTCTGCTGTTCCACAGTCGTTATATTCGGAACGACATCTATGTGCTTTTCTTCGCCGTCTGCTGGATATACGCCGTTTTCCGCTACATAGAGAGCGGACGGAGCCGTTGGATGCTGGGCATGGGCATCGCCATGGTATTGGGCATCATCAGCAAGGAAAACCACTTTATCACCGGGTTTACGTTGGGTTCCTTTGCGGTCGTCATGGGCTCCTGGCTGGCATACCGCGGTCGGGGCACAGACGGCCTGGCAGCGGGCCGGTACTGGGATGCTGCAGTCGTCATGCTGTGCCTGGCGCTGCCGTTTCTGAGCCCGGTCGTTTTGACGGCGCTGGGCGAGCCGTCCGTACCTGGCGCTCCCGCCGAGCAGCGGTTCGCCGGCGGCGTGGCCTTGGGCCTGGCCGGGGTGGCCCTGCTGGGCGCCTATCTGTGGTTCGGACACGTCAAACCCCGGAAGTGGCGCGGTTCTTTTGGGTACGTGCAGTTTTCCTACATATGGGTCACCTTCTGGGTCATAGCCTTGCTGCTGTTTTCCACCTTTTTGACCAATAGGGGGGGCATGGCGTCCGGCGTGGTCGCCAGTCTGGGATACTGGTTGTCCCAGCAGGAAGTCCAGCGCGGCAGCCAGCCTTGGTACTACTACGGCATGCTGACCGGCCTCTACGAGTATCTGCCTCTGCTGCTCAGTCTGTGGGGCGGATTCGTGTCCCTCCAGGCCGTCGGCAGATGGTGGCGTACCGTCTCCCGGTCGGCGCGGACGCAGTCTGCCCAGCCGCCCATTCTGCTGCAGGTTCCCCTCTTGCTGCTCTGGTGGTCCGTCGCCAGTTGGATCGCTTACAGCCTGGCCGGCGAGCGCATGCCCTGGCTGCTCTGTCATATTACGGCTCCGATGTGCCTCTTGGGCGCGTTCGGGCTGTCGAGGTTAATCGCCCAGACCAGACACGTCGCACCCTACTGGTGGGTTTCCATTGTGCTGTTGGGGACAGGTCTGACCTGTGCCTTGGCGCTCTTGAGTTTCGTGCCGTTTACAGGGCGGAGTCTGCAGGCCTTGAGAGAGACCCTACGCTGGACGACGGCGGGGACCGGAGGGGTCTTGGCCCTGTTCTTGGGACTGCGGGCTCTGCGGCGCGCCGGAACCTACCGCGTGCAGTCCGCCGTGCTGTCTTTGGCGTTGCCGCTGAGCATCCTGACAGTCCGCGCCTCCTATCAGTTGAACTACGTCAACTTCGACTACGTCACGGAGTACCTGATGTATGCCCATGCTTCGCCCGACGTGAAGTTGCTGCTGCGGGAAATAGAGATTCTGGAACAGGCAACGGGAGCGGGCAAGGATTTGCAATTGGCCTACGACCAAGACAGTGCCTGGCCTTTGAACTGGTATTTCCGCGACTACCCGCAGGCCCGTCTGTACAGCCTGCCGGATCCGGAATGGACCGCTCGGGAGTACCCGTTGATCGTGGCTGCCAAAGACAAGCGCGAAGCCATCCGACCGTACGTGGAACACGACTACGTGAGTCATACGTATCGCCTCATTTGGTGGCCGGAGGAGAACTACAAGCGCTGGTCATGGGAACGTCTGCGGACGTTCCGGGATCCGGAGGAACGTCGGCGCTACAGCGCGTTGTTCTTCCATCGGGAACACCGAGATTACGCCTTGCACTCTTGGCCCTTTCGGAAGGAATTCGATCTGTATGTACGTCAGGATCTGGCCCCGTTGATCTGGGACGATGCCGATTCCCTCGTTCTGCTGGCACAGAGCCGTGTCCCGTCGGAACCCCGGACGGAACTTGCGTTGCCTCTGCAGGAGGTCTTGACGGGACCCTACGACGGCCTTCCCCTCCTGAATCCTACGTCGATTACGGTCTCCGACCAGGGTCGTCGGATCATTACGGATGCGGGTTACCATCGCATTCTCGTCCTGGATCGGGAGAATCGGTTGATGCAGGCCATGGGCAGCTTCTGTCCGTTGTATGCCGCGGACCACGGCTCTGCATGCCTAGATCCGGACGGGGACGGCCCGCTGGAACTAGGCGATGGACAGTTGCACGAGCCGTGGGGCGCGGTGGAGGCCTTCAACGGGGATATCTTCGTGGCCGATACATGGAATCACCGGATCCAAGTCTTCGACCCAGAGGGCCGCTTCAAGGCCAAGTGGGGCAGTTTCGGCCAGAGCTTCTCCCAGGAGCAAGAGGGGGCCTTTCAACTGTGGGGGCCCCGCGGCCTGGATATCGACGCCTGGGGTCATCTCGTGGTCGCGGACACGGGCAATCACAGACTCGTTTCTTATTCTCTCCAGGGAACGTGGTTGGCTACCTGGACCGGGAAAGACACCGCGTTGCGCCATATCAGTGAACCCGTGAGCGTGACCCGGGACCGGCAAAGCGGGCACCTCTACGTCACGGATACATGGAACGGCAAAGTGCAAGAGGTGTCCCGCAACTTCGCCGGACTAGCCGAATATCCCGTGCCGCGGTCCATGTGGCAATCCAGGAACGCGGCGCATAAACCTTACATTGCCGTAATTCCCGGTCGGGGCATGGTGGCCACGGATCCGTCCACCGGCAGATTGGTCTTTTTTACCGGGTCGGGAGAAGCCACCGGCATTCTCACGTTGCCCGACTTGGACGCGGAAGACGGGAAGACCCCGCTGCCTCTCGGCATCGCCGTGGACGCGCCGACACAGGAACTGCTGGTGGTAGACCAAGGCCAGCACGGGGTTCTGGTTTACGACTTGTCCAGCTATATGGAACCCGAGGCGTTCGGTTGACCTTGTACGGGCGCAGCGACGTACGGGGACGCACGGCCGGGCCGATGTGCGGCGACCGCGCTCGGAGCCTGCGGCGTGTCCTGCCCGCGACCGGCGCGAGACGGGGTCACCTCGAGTTTCACGCGTCGACGAAGCCCGAGGCGTCGAGCGTATTGGCCGGCATTCTCTGGGCCAGCCGGTGCAAGACCGGCACGAGGCTCAGACCCAATACGAAAACGGCCAGGGCCGTAGCCAGTTCCCACGGAAACTGACCCGCCCCGACAGGCGGAAAGTAATACGAAGCCGTTGCGCCGCCTTCGGGTCCGAGCGTGTCCTGCCAGGGCCAAAGCCTGCGCAGACTGCCGAGCAGCAGTCCCGCGAGGGCGGCCATGACCGCGTCGACATGGCGGCGCAGCAGCCACGTCAGACCTCGGGCAAAGGAGAGCAGGCCCAAGACGCCGCCGCACATAAAGAGCAGCAAGGTGGCAAAGTCCCGTTGATGCAGCGCCTCCAGGATGTATTGGTACTTGCTCAGCAGAATCAGGACGTAGGAGCCGGAGACCCCAGGCAAGATCATGGCGCACAACGCCAGCGCCCCTGCCATCAGTACGAACCACCATGTTTCCGGGGTCTGGGCCGGCGCCGAGCCCACCAGCCAGAAGGCCGCTCCGGCAGCGCCCAGGCAGCTCAGAGCCAGTCTCCAGTTCCAGTGGGTGACCCGTTGGCCCACCAGTACGGTCGAGGCCAGCACCAAACCGAAAAAGAAGCTCCAGACGTAAACGGGGTACTCCTGCAGAACGAACGCCACGGGTCCCGCCAGCAATACGATGCTCGACAGGATGCCCACCCCCAAAGTGGCCAGAAAGCTGCCGTTTACGATCTGGAAAGCCGTCCGGAATCTAAACCTCAGCAGATCTCGCCAGAAGACCCCGCGAGTCAAGGTCCGGATACTCCCCACCAACTGGCCGTAGACGCCGAGAATCAGGGCCATGGTGCCGCCGGATACTCCGGGAACCAGATCCGCGGCCCCCATGCAGGCCCCTTTGGCCGCCACCACCAGATAGGCCGTCAAGAAGCGCGCCGCTGCTTTGGCCCCGGCCTCTACAGGAGCCATGACTTGTCCCTATTCACCTATGGGGCTGGGGCAGGCGATATCAGAGGGGCCTGCCCGGAGTGCAGCTAACGCGACTCGCGATACACGACATGGCGGCGCAAAATGGGATCGAATTTCTTCAGTTCCAGCCGAGACGTATTGTTGCGCCTGTTTTTCTCGGTCAGATACCGATGCGTGCTTTCGGTGCTCTTCATGGTGACGAGCAACCGGGCACCTTTGCTCTGTTTCGCCATTGGGACTGTGTTCCTGTTTCTGACCGCAGCGCGACACACGCAGCGCCAATTCGAGATACGAATCGTTATTCTATACGATCGGACTGCAGCAGACCAGAGCGACGCCCGTACCAAGGTCCGGGGCAGCCGGTATCCCTGAATGTCGAAGGAAGCAAGGCCCGTGAATTTTCTCGGCTCTCCCCATCCCGTTCTGATTTGGATCAAGGCGGCGCGGCCGCCAACTCTCGTGGCGAGCGTGGCCCCTATCCTGCTGGGACTGGCAATTGCCGGCAGCGAGGTCCCGATTCAAGGACTGCTTGCCGGTCTTACCTTCCTGAGCGCCGTAGCGCTGCAGGTCGGCACGAATTTCGTGAACGATCTGGTGGACTATCTGAACGGGTCCGATACCGCGGCGCGCGTGGGACCACGCCGCGCCCTGCAATCAGGGCTGCTCACGGTGCGGCAGATGCGGATCGGCATCGCCTTGGTCTTTGGCGTCTGTGTCGCTGCCGGCCTGATCCTGGTACGGCACGGCGGCGGGGTCGTGCTGACGATCGGCGTCTTGGGTATCGCCATGGGCATCCTCTACACCATTGGGACTTCGGTCTTGTCCCTGTACGGCCTCAGCGACTTTATGGTCGTCGCTTTCTTCGGAGTATTGGCGGTGGGCGGCACCGCCTACATTCAGACCGGAGTGTTGGCGCCGGCCGCTTTTCTGGCCGGCGCGGCTCCCGGCTTGCTGTCGACGGCCATTCTGACCGTCAACAACATCCGGGACGTAGAACAGGATACGCGCGCCGGCCGCAGAACCTGGGTGGTGCGTTTTGGGACAGGGTTCGGGCGTTGGGAGTATCTGCTCTGCTTGGTGGGAGCCGCCCTGATTCCCTGGATTCTGTTTCAGCGGGGCGAGACGGGGCGGCCGGCGCTGATTGCCTCCGCCGTCCTGTTGCTGGGCGTGCCTTTGCTGCGACAGGTATGGCAGTGGGAAGGCAGGGCCTTGAATCGCACCTTGGGCCTCACCGCAGGGCTGTTGCTGCTGCACAGCATCGCCTTTTCCTTGGGGTGGTTGATGTAGGCAGGGTATGGAGTATGGGTTAGACTGTCACCAACAATATTCTTTTCCAACCAGGTGGCGCCATGGTACCCCCCCGTCGCAGCCAGCCATTCTGGCGTTCCGTCGTAGCTCCGGCAAGTCTGGGCCTGTTGTGGCCTTCGATCCTTTGCGGGTTTTGGTTTTTCTTCGTTTCCGAATTCGGCAATCCCCTGTCTGCCGAAGCGGTGGGTCTGCCGCAAACGGAAGTTTCCGTGCAGACGCAGGTCACCGCCGAGCGGCGCATCCCGGTCGCAGGGAGTTCGCACGCGTTCCTCGAGATAGCAGGTCAGGTCGTCGTGGATCAGGAGTTGACCCATTTGGGCCGGCTCCAGGTGCAGCCGGACACCGACTTGTTGGCCTTCGACCTTATTCCCACCGGCAGCGAGACGGCCGCCTGGGGACAGGTGCAGATATACGACTTGCAAACTGGGGCCTCCGTAGCGTCGTTTGCAGGGTACGGGCCCGCGTGGACCGCGGCAGGACAGCTGGCGTTTCACGACGCCCAAGGCAAGGCCATGTCCTACGACCTGGAAACGGGCGCGTTCTCGGTGGTCGACGAACTCGCCGCCGCCGCCGTTGCCGATCCGTCCGCGCCGGCGGCTCCCAGCCCATCGGTACCCTTCCACCCGACCACCATCCGGGTGCGGCATCGGGATCTCAATCACTGCCGGTCCGGAACGCCCGTAGATCACATAGACGTGGTGCCGATCGAAGAATATGTAGCCCGTGTATTGCCGGCCGAAGTCCCTCCGTCTTGGCATATGGAAGCATTGAAGGCGCAGGCGATTGCGGCGCGGACGTACGCCGTCAACCGCATTTATCACAATCGGAACGACCGGTATCCCTACGACGTGAGCGACTGGGCCAACACGCAGATGATGTGCGATTACCAGCATGCGCGTACGGACCAGGCCGTTGCCGAAACGGCCGGCATGATCTTGAGCCCCATGATCGACGCGGAACTGCTGCCCATAAACGCAATGTATTCGGCCGAGAACGGCCACCCTACACGCAAACACGGTTACCTGGCATATCTGGACAGTGTGCCGGATGTGAATGCGCTGGGGCGGGAGCGGCGCGGTCATGGATGGGGCCTGAGTCAGCTGGGAGCCCAGAGATTGGCCAAGCAGGGGCTGAATTTTTGCCAGATTCTGGGTCATTACTATCAACAAGTGCATTTGAACGACTTGGCCGCGACCAGTACTCCGCTCGGTTGTCTGAAGGTCAACGATCAGTCCGGATTCGCCACGGGCGCAGGGCTCCACATCCGGGCCGTCACCGCCACGGCGCAGGATGACCTGACGGTCTCCATCCGCAAAGTTGCGCGGGATGCCGACCCGCGCTGGATTGCCCGCATGTCGGAACCGGAACCGGCAGCGGATTTGTCCCCCGAAGCGCAGGCGCAATCCGGCGAAGCCTCGGCAATCCCGACCGAAACCGCAACCGAACCTGAAACCCCCGCCTCGGCCGAGGCGGCTCCGGTATCGGAAGAGGCGCCGGCTGCGGCGTCGGAAGAGGTGCCGGCTCCGGTATCGGAAGAGGCGCCGGCTGCGACAGCGGCAGAAAGCGAGCCGCCTGCGCTGCCGAGCGCCCCGTCTACTCCGGCTTGGCCTGTCACATTGGCGATCCCCGACCGGGAACTGCTATGGTATTTTCCCAGCGACGTGGATTCGGGTACCGTCCTCGAACTGGAATTGCAGAACGGTACGCATACCTTGCATACCGTCTGGGTGCAGATGGACCGCACGGGGCCGCAACACTTGGATGTCGCGCTCCTCGAATCCAATGTGCCGGGTATCCCCCAACTCGCGGCTACGGCTGCTCCCGGGGACAGCGTCAGCGTGGGCCGAGACTGGCGGTGGGAGCAAAGCGCCTTGTACTACTCCAAGGATTCCGGAGAATTGGTACAGGATCCCAACGCCAGCGATGGGCTGCTATGGCTGGGTGATCCGGCACGCCATCAGATGGGCTCCTGGTACGGACCCTATACCGCGGTACTGCCCGGCGGACAATCCTATCGGGCCGTCTTCCAGGTCGGGATCGGGGCTGATACCCATCTGGAAGAAGGCGCCGGCGATGCGGCTCTGCCCGTTGCCCGCCTAGACGTAGCCATGGAACAAGGCGTCAAGATCCTGGGCCTGCGAGACGTCTATCTCACCGACTTCGCAGCGGAGGAGAGGCTGTTCGGCTTTCCGGTGGACTTCCACCTGTTCGAAAGCGCCGAAGATCTGGAATTCCGCGTGACCTGGTACGGCCATCATCCCTTTGCCTTCGACAACGTATCGGTGGTGACTCTGCCCTTCGCGGATTGGGCCGACCACCCGCTGCCGCTGCCGCTGGTCCCCGATTCCCCGGTCCGGGATTTGCACATCGTAGCCTTCGATGCGGCCGACAACATGAGCACGCGTTTCTCGCTGCATCTGGGTTCCGCGCCCGGCAGCCGGCCGGCCGGCTTGGACTTGGAGGCCGACGACTGTTCCTGGCTCGGGGATTGCCGCGACGCCGCCATCACGTTGGACTTGCCGACGGCCACCGAGTAGGACGTCGCAACGGTAGACCGGACGGCGGGACTGGCCGAGCGGGCTTAGGTCTGCGGGGCCGCGGCTTCCTGCGGGCTGATGGCCCAGATTGCTCTCATCTCGTCGGAAGTCTCCAGCAGTTGCTCCAGAGAGCCTATGGCGGCGACGCGTCCTGCTTTCAAGATCACCACTTGGTCGGCGTGACGCAAGACCCGGTGACGATGAGACACCACCAGACAAGTAGGGACGGGCCCTGTGCGGCCGTTCGAGCCGACATCGGCGCCGACGCGTCGGAGCACCCGTTCCCAGAGCAGTCTTTCCGTGTCCAGATCCAGCGCGCTGGAAAGATCGTCGATGACCAACAGATCTTGGCCCGCCACCAGCATGCGCGCGGCCGCGACGCGCTGAATCTGGCCCCCGGAAAGACGCAGGCCACGGGGTCCCACCATGGTTTCGAGGCCCTTGGGCATGGTCTGCAAGTCTTGTTCGAATACGGCCGTATCCAACGCGTCGGCCACCGCCTGGGTGGGATATTCCTTGCCCAGCGTAATGTTGTTGCTCAACGTGTCGCTGAAGAGTTTAGGAATCTGCGGGGTATAGGAGACGCGGGGCGGAGTCATATAGAGGTCCGGTCTTGCGACCGGTGCGCCGTTCCACTTGACGGCGCCTTTCTGGAGCGGCAGCAGGCCGAGGACCGTCTTGAGCAAAGTGGACTTGCCGGAACCTATACGCCCGGTGACGACGGTAAAGGAACCCTGGTCCAAAGTGAGGTTCACGTCTTGGATGCCGTGTTCCTCGGCATCGAAAAGGTGCGTCACGTGTTCCAGCTGCAACTGTTGCAAAGCCGTGGACTCCGTATCGGGCACTCGCAAAGCCCGTTCCCCGGCGGCCACGGGGTCGGCGTGACCCATGTCTCGATACGTGGCTCCCTCGGGCAGGGCTTCCTGCAGCCTGTTGAGCGACACGCGGCCCCGTTTGAAACTGCCCAGCATCCAGATGATCCAGCCCGCGTAGTCGGCCACCCGGTCGAGGTAGGTGATCATCAGCACAAAGTCGCCCACGCCGATGCCGCTGACGTTGCGTGTATAGGCAATGTAGAGCAACAGGCCCGCGGTACAGGCCGCGGTCGTGGCGCCGGACAACCCATCCAAGCACACGGAGAGCAGCTTTTCCCGTACTGCGGCCTTGCGCCGGACGGCGTTCAAGCGTTGCAAGTGTCGACTCAAGCCGTCGTGCCGCGGGGCCAGTTTGAAGAGGAGCAACGAATTGTAGACTTCGCCTATGAACTCGGTGACCGCTGCCCCGCGCTTCCGAGATTCGCTGCGCAGATCTCTGACTCGCTTGTCCACCAATTCGATGGTCAAGGCAGACAGTATCACCGGCGCCACAATCAGGACGGTAGCCGTCCAATCGATGGCACCCATGATCAGGACGGCTCCGATGCCGAACGCCACCACCCCCCAGCCGTCTACCATCTCTTCGATCGGCATGCAGGCTTCCTCGACGTCGTCCCGCATGCGGCTTATGGTTTCGCTGGAGTTTCCCAGGTTGGCCTGCGCACCGGGCTTGCTGGCCACCAGGCGCATCATGTTCAGACGCACAAGCCCGGTGAGGCGATGCCAGTAGTCGCCGTAAGCCCACGCCGACCCCAATTGGACAAGCGCCCGGGTCAAGCCCAGAGTACCCAAAAGCACCAGAATGGCGGTGGGCGTGATCACGGCCTGGCGGCTGTCTTCCAAGCCGTCGTAATACAGTTTGACCAGGTATCCAGGCACTAGGGGCAGCACATGCACCGTGGACCAGCCGACGGCGTTGACCAGGTAGAACAGCGGCTTGTATCTGAGCAGCGTACCGATGAAGCGGAGCATCGGTCGGGTAGGGGCATCTGCGCCATGCGTCATGTGCTTCCTCCTTGCCTTACTCTTCGCCTTGGGCGATGAGATGGTTGAGCTGGGACTGGGGCCGGGCCAGCAGCTCGCGCCGGGCGCCGTACTCCAGCATTTCGCCTTGGTCCAGAATCAGGACCTCGTCGACCTTCGCGATGGACTTCATCTTGTGTGCGATCACGATGCCGGTTCTGCCCCGCAGCAATTTCTGGAGCGCCGCTTCGACTTCCTCCTCGGTGGCCGGGTCCAGGCTGGCGACCGCTTCATCCAGGATCACGACTTCCGGATCGCGTAGGAATATCCGGGCCAGAGCCAGCCGTTGCGCCTCTCCGGTGGAAAGATCCAGCGAAGAACTCGACATAACTGTATCCAGTTGCTGCGGCTGGGCCTCGAGCCAAGGCCGCAGATGAAGTTCTCCCAGCGCGTCTTCGAGCTGCCGATCGGTATAGTGGTCGTCGAAGAGACGGAGATTGTCCCGCAAAGTCCCGCTGAAGAACTGCACGTTCTGGGTCACCACACCCACTTTCCGCCGCAAGGTCTCTTGGTCGAAATCCCGCAGGTTCCTGCCGTTCAGCAGAATTCGGCCCCGATCAGGATCGTACATCCGGGCTAGAAGCCGGCCGATAGTGGTTTTGCCGCTGCCGGTCCGGCCTGCGATCCCCAGCACGTGGCCGGGCGCGATTTCGAAATCGATATTCTTGAGTACCGCTTCGGAGTCGTCCGCATAGCGGAAGAATACGTTCTGAAAGCCGACGCCGACGGGCGTTGCGCCCAGATCGGTCGTGGTCCCGTAACGCAGAGTGGTCTTTTCCTGCCGTAATTCCTCGATGCGCACCAGACTGCCCCCAGCCTTTTGCAACTCCTCCATCTGGTGAGACAAGTCCTCTATGGGCCACAACATCAGGTTCATGTAGGCATACATCAGGTAGACGGTCCCGATTGTCATTTGCCCGTGCAGGAACAGATAGCCCCCCCAGGCCAACATGACGCCTGAGCCCAGACCTGTGGTAAACAACGTACAAGGCCAGACCAGCCCCCCCAGGCTGTACGCCAATCGCCCATGCCGAATCTGTTGTTGGACGTACTGCTCCATTTGCCGCAGAGAGTAGGTGACGCCGCCCAGGGCCTTGATGTCTTCCATGTTGGTCAGGCGCTCTTCGACCAGTCCATAGAGCTTGCCGGCCGCCTCCCGTAATCTCTCGTTGAAGGGCACGCCGAAGGTGCGGAGTTTGATCACCAGGGCCGCCATGACGCTGATGAAACCCAGAATAACCAGGCCGACGCGCCAGTCTTCCAGGGTCATCACGACGGCGATACCCGCTACCAACAGTATGCTGCGTAGGAAGCGCAACGCGAACTGGGAGAAGAACTTGGCCAACTGATTGGCATCTCCGTCCGTGCGTTCCAACATGGTGCCGGGGGGATGGGTGTTGAAGAAGTCCATGTCCAAGGTGACGACATGGCGCAGCAGATCGACGCGGAGGTTGTTGGTGGCCGCCCAGGCTATGTTTTCGCCGAGATAGGCGGTCAGACCTTCCCCGACCAGCCGGCCGAGGCGTACGATCAGATAGAGGACGGCCAAGCCCGCCAGGGTGCTGGCGGCTGCGTTGCCTACTACCCCGTCGATGAAGTCCCGGAGCAGCCTGGGTCCATACAGGCTCAGCGCGGTATGGAGCGTCAGCCCGGCGCCCATGAGCAAGACCTGGCCCTTGTAGGGAGCCAAATAGGTGAAAAGATAGGCTTGGAAGTTGGACAGTGATGCTTTCAAGTCGTAAAAACCTTATTGCCAAGACAGAGCAAAAAAAAACCGTGGAAGATCAAGACCGTCCACGGCTAAAGGCTCTGTTTGCAAACAGCAGACTAAGTCATCGCAGATAAGGGTCCTGACCATACGCCCAGGGGCGTGAATGCGTGCGACAAATCATTTCCTCCCCCTCCTTGGGCACCCGACCTGACGACTCGCTACTGCGACTCGGAAGAGGGTTGTAACCCAGAGGCTGCCGGAATGTCAAAAAGTGAGGTCGCCGTACGCACTGCTCTGACGATGGCCTGCGTTACGCAGCAAGCGGCCAGCGCCCCGACTTGTCCTACATCTCCTGGGATCTCGCCTCGGCACAAGGCGAATATCGTGTCGCCGTCGTGCTGCGTATGACTGGGTTCGACGGCGCGGGCGATGCCGCTGTGGGCCATCTGGGCCACCTTGGTGGCCTCCGGCTTCGAGAGCGCGGCATTGGTCAGGACGACGCCGATGGTGGTGTTGGCCAGCAGGGAGGGCTCGGCGGCCGCTCCGCCGGCGAGAAATTCGGGATAGTCCACAAACCGATTGGTGCGGAAATCCCTGGCGCCGGCGAGTATTTCCGAGTTCGACTTCACATTGCCGAGGGCGTTCACGACCATCAGGGCGCCGACGCGCAGACCGCTGCGGAGTTCCACGGCGGCCGCCCCCAAGCCCCCTTTGGAACATTGCGCCATGCCCAGAAACTTGCCTACGGTGCCGCCTGTCCCGGCTCCCACGCACCCTTCCGCTACTGCCTGCCGACTGGCGGACGTGCAGGCCTGGTAGGCGTGGGTCGGTGTGGGGGTGGGCTTGTCGTTGCCTTGCCGAGGGCCTATGCCCAGATCGAATATGATGGCGCCCGGCACGATGGGGACGCGGGCTGGTCCGGCCACGTAACCGTAGCCCTGCTCCGCCAACCATTGCATGGCCCCGTCGGCGGCCGCCAGCCCAAAGGCGCTGCCTCCGGCCAGGACGACTCCATGGACCACACTGACCTTGCAGGCCGGATCCAACAGCGCCGTTTCCCGCGTGCCGGGCGCTCCGCCGCGTACGTCTACGCCGCCCACGGCTCCCAACGGACTGAGGAGCACGGTACATCCGGTACCGTGTACCAGATCTGTGTAGTGACCTACGGCAAAGCCGGGAAAGGGCAGCAACGGCTGAAAATCGAGGACAGACATAGGTGTTTTTCAGGAAAACGGAGCTCGTGTACGTCCGACTGGCCAGCAGCGGTTGCGGGGCCGTGTCAGATGTATAGTTCCTGCGCGTAGGTGCGTAGGAGACCCCCGGCACCGGAGCGTACGGGAGTACCGTGCCCACTGGCCAGCGTCACCAGCTCCGAACCCACCCGAGTGGCCAGTTTGAGAATACTCAGCCGGGCTCCGGGCAGGTCTGGCGTGAAGATGCCGGCGGGTTCCCACACGCGTCCCGCGCGCACCAGACAGGCGTCTCCAGAGAACAGCACGCTGTTTTCTCTATGCCACAGGGCAATATGCCCTGGAGTATGTCCAGGGGTGTGGATGACCTCCAACTCTCCGCCGATAACGTCGCCTTCCGTCACCAGGTGAGTCGGTTCCACCCCGATCAGCGGCTGGTTTCCCGTTTGCATCAATCCGTGCAGCAGCGGATCCACGACGTAATACATCCAATTGTGTTGAAAGATCCGGCTTTTCGGCCTGCGCAGTAGTTTCCTTTCCGCCACGTGGCAGTACACGGGGACACGCAGAACGTGATACAGCTCGCCCAAACCGCCTGCATGATCGTAGTCCCCGTGGGTGAGGACTATGCGTCTGATGTCTCCGGGATTCAGTCCAGTGGCTTCCATAGCGTCGAGCAGCCGCCTGCCGTCTCCCGGACAGCCCGTGTCGATCAGGGTAGAACCCGCAGCGCCGCGCCAGAGATAAATGTTGACGGTAGGGCGCAGCTCTTCGAAGTGCCACAGGCCCGGAACCAGTTCGACCATGAGGATTTCGTCACTGCTCGGAGTGCGCCTTGCGTACTCCCAGATGTCGCAAACGCGCCCGAGGATGCGCCACGGCCGTCTGAAAGTCGGCTTCCGCCAATCCGGTGCTCCCCTGCAAGCGATCGATCAGCATGTACGGAGACTTGGCGAATTCCTGCAAGGTGGCGGTCTGTTCCCGGGTCAACTTCAAACCTGCCATCATGGACCGAGGGTCGCTCAGAAACGCCTCGCGGCACTCCGGGCACTGCCAAAGATGACCCACCAGAATCTGGTAGTCTGAAATTCTACCGGCGGAGTTCATGGAGTTCATGCCGTATCTCGACCGTCCACAGTGCCGATCGGGTCCGCCTCAAGAGGCGCCGGGCACGGCAACGACGATCGGTTGATGTGCTACCAGGCCGGCGCTGTCGAGAGGCAAGAGGGAAAGCCAAGCCTGGCCCACCAGATGCGTTTGAGACAGCAATCCCCAAGTATGGCTGTCGGCGGAATCCGCCCGATTGTCGCCCAAGACGTAGAGCATGCCGGTCCCCACCAAGATGGGCGGCACGTCGTAGGTAGCCGGCAGGACAGAATATGGCTCGCTGGTAGGCAGATTGTTGACGAACAGCTGACCTTGACGCACCTCGATGGTGTTGCCGGGCACTCCGATGACGCGTTTGATGATATCGAGGCCGGAGCCGTCTGGGTGGTGAAAAACAATTACGTCGCCGCGGGCGGGCTCGGCGAAGAGGTACGCCAGCTTGTTGACGAGCAAGAACTGGTTTTCCGAAAAGTTGGGTTCCATGGACGAACCGGCGATGCGATAGGGCTGGACGGTAGAGCGGACCAGCAGAAAGATGGCCAGCGTGAAAACGGCGGTTTCCAGAACGTCCCGTACGATCCGGCGCGTCATGCTGCGAGGACGTTCCGTCGGCACCTCCATCGGAGGCGCGACCGGAATGGCCGATCCGGCAGAGGCGGGAACGACCATGGGCGGCACTGGAGCCTCCACTCGGGTCCGGTGCTGCCGCCGATCCGGGGACGAGTTGGCCGAGGGACCCGGCGCAGAGGATGTCTGTCGACCACTCAGATCTATTTCTAGAAAGTCGGAGGACTCTTCGGAAGGCAAATCTCAACCCGGAGCGACGCGCACCATGACGTGCATTGACGGATTTGATGTTCCGGCGATTATAACACCGGAGCGGGCAGCTCGCTCCCCAGACCCAAGGCCCTGGGGAGCCGCCATCCTTGCGGAACTTCCCTTGCCTTCAGGATGTGACGGGGCCTCTCTGCTCTCCAATGCGCAGCAACAAACCCGGCTCCGCCAAGCTCCAGTCGCAAGGTCTCCGAAGGCGCTGCCGAGCACAGTCCCTGGAAGTCCCGGTTGGAAATGTCGCCATGATTCCGCAGAAGGCGAACGGCTGCCCGCTGTCTTGCATTCAGGCCGGCCAGTCATGCTTCCGTAGTGCCGGCAGCATCCCGCGCATCGTACATGTCGACGGTACAGTGGTGTAGGGTAGGGTCCGGTGGAGCCGAATTCCGGCGGTGGGTGACGGTATCGCATCAATTCGCTGTACCTCAGAACTATGCTCAGCCCTAGTCTGCGCCGAGGCCCCAATGGCAGAGGCCCCGCACAATTCCGGCATTGCGGCGGTAATGCTCGTCCAGCGTGATAGGTGTCGGCAGACCTCCCGGACCGATGATTCCCCACGCATCGTCATACATCTGCCCCTCTATACCGCGTCCGTCCGGTCAACCTGTAGTCTCGATGGACCACGGCATTGACCAGTCCCTCCCGCACTACAGGATATTCTGGGCAGTCCACCCGGGTCAGTCCTTGCGCTACCGACGGCTGGTCCATCGCCTGACGCAACAGGGGATATGTTTGGGTGACGGCTTCGGCGAGAGGGCCGACGATCTCCCTTTCGCCGGGCGTACCGGCGGGAGCTGCGTGTCTTCGAGACTACGGCAAGTTTGTCGAAACTGCCGAAGACGACCGGCGCGAAAGGCAGAAAGACCTGTGGATCTCGCCCCAAGAGGAGCAGACTGCCGACAGGCGGACGGAGATCCTGAATTCAATGCTCCCGTCTGCTGCGGAAAGGCTGGTGGGCAAGGCTGCCGGTATGGGATTCCGGTCTTGGCGCAACTTCCGAAACTCTCGAATCAATGCGGGATCAGTCTCCGCAGTAGCCCCTGACCTCGGTTGCTCCAGAGGGCCGTACGTGGAATAGAGAATACAGTTCCAGTCCTCGCAACACCCGGTTGACGGTTCCGGATCTGTGGAACAGGAGCCCATCGACGAGGGAGTGCCAGTGCCGGCTGGATTCCACCCGCCAGACGACCGGCGGACCCGGCAGCGTCTCCTCTTCCAACCGGGTCACTGGCATGAAGGGCGTGACGCGTGCCTATGCTGCCCGCAAGTCTTCTTCGGCGGCAGAGGCCAGCAACCGGTCGCTGTGAGGCCGGCATCGTCCCAGCCAATCACCATGCTGCCTCCTTCGGTATCGTCTAGGGGGTGTCGTCAAAGCAATGGAGTCCCCAGTACCCAAGCTCGGATCGGGCAGACCGCCCGAAACGAAGCGGCGTGCTGGGCATACCGGGGACCCTACCATGGCGGGAAGGCCCGGCAGGCGTTCTCTCCCCGAGGCCGTCCCGGGTACCGCGCTGGGTCCTAGGGACGGGGTGGTCGGCGATGGTGTCGAGGCGGGATCCCTGGGACTCTCCCCGGTGCCCAGGCGGCCTCGACCGTCTCGCCGTCCTCGCCCCGGTCCGCCCCGCGATTCTCTGCCTCCCGGCCCACGGCCGGTGTACAGTCCGCCCGGGGACCCGGGGGCAGGACCCTCCGGACGGGCCTCCCCGGCGCGTCCGCGACTCGAGGTCCCTGGGCATGCCGCCCCCAGGGCGGCCCCACGCCCCGCGCGCCCACGGCGGCAGCGGCGAGGGGGATGCTGCCCGTCGTCGGAGTTGGGGGGCAGGTCATGCCACGGTACCCCGGTGTGCAAAATCCCAAATCCGGCATGCCGCAACCGGCGTGGTCCGCGGCAGGGCAGCCCACCTTGCCCGGACCTCCCGGCAGATGGGATTCCAAACATTGCCAAACGCGGTCCGAGAGGTCGGGGGCGACGGTGTGCGGCGGTCCTGCGAGGCTCCTCTTCCCTACGTTTGTACTCCCTCAGCTTACCCGCCAAGCCCTAATATATAATTGTGTTATTGCAGCACAGTCGGGGCCATAGCGTCTCGATCCGAAAACATAATCACCGGGAGGCAAAGGATGAAATCTAAGATGAGGATGGCTCTGACCGGGAGGCTCGGCCTCGGCGTCGCGGCGGCACTGCTGACGCTCTTGGGCCTGGCCACCGCCGTGTCGGCCCAGGAAGCACGCCCCAGTGTCAGAGTCACCCACCTAGGGTGGGCCGCAGACAGAACTCTCACCGCCGACGAGAGCAGAGACCTCAGCCGGCCCTTTGGCGTGGAGAACGCCCTTCACGTTACCAATTGGGACTGCAGCGATTTCCGCTGTCATTATGTGCAGGTCGATTTCAGCGGCATCGCGCCGGAGCCTGGTCTCGATAAGGTCGACGGCATCAACACAGGTCCCGGCTGGCATCTCACCGTTTCCCGGAGAGGGGGGACAGTAACGGAGATAACAAAGACCATCGGCGTAGACGAGGCGGGCGGGGGCGACGGCCCGTATACGTACTACGTGGCCGTGCCCTGGAACGGTGAACGCGTACATGTTTCGATCAGGGGCTCGAGCACCATAACGACTACCGCTTCGGTCATTATCCCGGCCCACGTCCCGGCGGCTTTCCTCACCCGGTCTGCAATGGCTGCCGTGACGCTGGTGGATTGGGAGGGTAATCTTGGGAGGCTCCCCATGCTGATTACCGTCTGGCCGAAAGTGGCCGGCGCCACCCATTATGACCTGCAATACGTCTTCCGCGGCGACTTGCACCAGGGTTCCACCGGGAATTATTCGCAGGTGGTGACGACCCGCCTGGTTACAGCCTCCCAAAAACGGGGCCTCTACGAGCGCCTCGGCGCCGACTGGAGTCACGACTCGCAGAGGGATATTCTGAACGCTCTGACCAACGACGACTTCGACGCCGAAGACGCCGGGTGGATCTTTGTGACCACCCCTCTGCCCAAGCTGGTCTCCGGCGCGGAAGGCTGGCTGCAGGAGGAGATCGTGGAGGACGACATCACACGCGCCTTGGAAGCCGGTGCCGGCAAAGCGCGGATTGGCGTCCGGGTGCAACCCGTCCTGGATTGCAGCCTGGCCGATTATGCTTTCGCTCCCGGTCTGACGGAGTTCTGCTCGGAAGACACCCACGCCATGGAGACCCTGCCGCTGCGGGGCAAGAAGAGCCAAGTATCCTACAAGACGGTGCGCCTCAGCGACCTCGAGTGAGGGGAGCGTCGCCCACGCGTCGCCTCTTCGGCGGCGGCTAGGCCGGCGTCCCCCGGAGAGCGGAATACCCGCGGACGGCCCCGGAAAAATCCGGGGCCGTCCTAGTACCTCGACTTCTGGTGCCGAGCGACATCGTACCTCCCATCCCCCAGAGCCGCGGCGGTGTGCCGCGGCTCTCCGGTCCCTGCAAAGCCGTCGGCGGACCGCCGGGCCTCCGAGTTCGGGGTGTTGCCGCTCCGCGAGCCACCGGGTCTCGGTTCCTCTTGGCTAGCCTACCCCAGCACCGGCGCAGGGCCATCGGGCAATCAAAGCCGCGTCGTATCACCTATCCCCCGTAACCTCTTCGGGGTGAGGTCAAATGCTTCCCTCCGGCTATGGCGGGAGGCAGTTTTCCATATCGATGGGACCAGAATTTTTCCCAATCCCTCCGCAAAGTCACGCCCTACAGCTTCAATTTCAGCCGCGGACGCCTATCTGACGGCCGAACGGGAAACGCGATTGCACCATGCAGATTTCCCCACTGCCAATCCGTACGGGCTGACTTCTCCGCGCTCAGGTGGTCATAGCAAGGCGCAGCAGACTTGTCGGCCGCGGCGCATAGGCACGTACCGTTCCCGCTTCATCGCAGAACGGCCGATTCCCTGCCTTCTGGACCCAGTGCTCATCCCGCGTCCCCTGTAACGGACATTGGGCTGCCGGACACCTAAACTGGCAGGACCCGTGGACGTCGGACGTCACGCCCTAGGAACACCAGCGGACTTCCCCAGCCGCTCCGGCGAAAGGACGTGTCCGGGGTTATGAGGCTGGGATCCGGGATCAATGCTCGCGAGCAGTACCTACCGCACCTGTTCCTAGAGAGGCGGTACCTCGCTGGCTGCTGCCGCAAGGGAAGGCGGCAGGGCGGTCGTGCCTACCACCTCGTCGTCGTTTTCCAAGCGCATGGCCTTCACGCCGGCTGCAGCAGGAGAGATTACGGGCAGACTCGCGGCCGGAATGCGCACGACCATGCCCTGCGCAGACAACACCGCGACTTCGGCCTCGGCGGACACGGCCGTGACGGCCGCAACCGGACCCATGGCAGCCAGTTTGCGATGTGGAACAATCCAGACGCCTTGACCTCCTCGGCCTTTGACCCGAATCTTGTGCATATCGACGCGCTTGCCCTTGCCCTTCGTATGCAAGAGCAACAGAGATTCATCGCGCCGGACGGCAACGCACCCCAGAATTTCATCGTCGCCGGACAGCCGCATGCCCCGTACACCGCTGGCAGTGGGGCCTTGGCGCCGGATCTTGGTCTCGTCCAAGCGCAACGCTTTGCCTTGGCGTGTCACCAGCAGCAGATCGCTGGTACCGTCGGTCAACACGGCTTGCACGACGGCATCCCCGTGCCACAGCGCGATGGCCTTCTTCCCGTTTTTGTTGATACTGCGGAAGGCGCTCCACGGCATGCGTTTGATGCGTCCCCGCCGTGTCACCAAAACAAGGCTTTGCGGAACGGCATCCCGGGGCACGCGCAGCAGGACATCCATTTTCTCGCTGGCTAATCCCATATTCACCTGGCCGCGTACGGGAACTCCGCGGACCGTCCGGGAACCCGCCGGCAGGTCGTACATCTTGCCGAAGTACGCGCGCCCTGCACTGCTGATGCACAGAAAACTGTCTAGGGAATTGGCGAACAGAGCCCGTTCCATGCGGGCGTCTTCGCGATCGGATCGGCCTTTGACCCCCACCCCGCCGCGGCCCTGCCTCTTGAAGTCGCTGATCGGAGTCCGGCGCATGTTGTTGTTGGTCCAAATGGCGATCAAATCGTCCTGTTTGGTGACCAAATCCTCATCGGACAAGTCGGGACACACCCCTTCAAGGATTTCGGTCCGCCGCTCATCCGCAAATTTTTCGCGGAGCAGCGCGAATTCCTCTGCAATCACCCCCCGCACGGCGGCTGGGTCTGCGAGCAACTCCTGGTAGTAGGCTGCTTGTTCCTGAGCCTCCTGGTATTCCTCCTGCAACCGCTGCCGCTCCAACCCGGCCAGGCGTCGCAACGCCATGTCCAGAATAGCCTGGGTCTGCCGATCGGAGAGGCCCAATTCCGCTTGCAGTGTTTCGCCGGCGCTCTGCGCGCTGGCGCTGCCGCGAATGACCTGGATCACTCTTTCAATATGATCGATGGCCGCCAGCAGGCCTTCCAGAATGTGGGTTCGCCTCCGAATCTGTTGCAACAGGTGCTCCGTGCGCCGCCTCACGATCTCGATGCAGTGCTCGAGATGCAAGACCAAGGCCCGGAGCAATCCCAGTCGTTCAGGCACGCCATCGACCAGCGCCCTGAAGTTGACGCTGAAGGAGATTTGGAGATCGCTGTGCTTGTACAACTGGTTCAATACGCGTCGGGGAAATTCCCCGCTGCGCAATTCGATGACTACCCGGGTGCCGTTGCGGTCGCTTTCGTCCCGCATATCGGCGACGCCGGTCAGCCGGACGCCTTCGCGGGCCAGGCGCGCAATTCGGGACAGCAGCTCCGACTTGTTGACCATGTAGGGCACCGAATCGAAAATCAGCTGGTGCCGCAGAGTATTGGGTATCTCGGAGACTTGGGCTTTGGCCCGTACGACGATCCGACCGCGGCCCGAGGCGAATGCATTGCGGATCCCCTCGGTGCCTAGGACCTGTCCCCCGGAGGGAAAGTCGGGACCCTGTATCCGCGCCGTCAGTTCGTCCAAGCGGATCTGATCCTTGCGCTCCCAGTGCGCCAAGACAAAGTTGAGGCCGTCGAGGGTCTCTCCCAAGTTGAGCGGAGCGATGTTGGTGGCCATGCCCACGGCAATACCGCTGGTGCCGTTGATCAACAAATTGGGCACGAGCGACGGAATTACGACCGGTTCATCCAGCGAGTCGTCGAAGTTCGGCTTCCAGTCGACGGTATCTTTGTCGATGTCCCGCAGCATCAAATCCGTAATCCGCGCCAGCCTGGCTTCCGTGTAGCGCATGGCGGCAGGATTGTCGCCGTCGACCGAGCCGAAATTGCCCTGCCCGTCCACCAGCGGGTAGCGCAGGCTGAAGGTCTGCACCATGCGGGCCATCGCGTTGTAGACGGCTTCGTCTCCGTGGGGATGGTACTTGCCCAGTACTTCGCCTACGATGCGCGCGGATTTCTTGTATGCGGAATTGGAGCGCAGGGCCAGATCCGCATACATCGCATACAGAATACGCCGCTGCACGGGCTTCAGACCATCCCGAATATCCGGCAGCGCGCGCGCCACGATTACGCTCATGGCGTAATCGATGTAGCTGCCCGCTATTTCTTCGGTTATGGGCTGAGGATCGACTTGCCCTAAGTAACTCCCGTTCGGCGGGTCGAGAGGAACCTGGACCGTACCCGTGGCGTCCGACGGCAGCGGAGTTTCGTCAGCCATCGGGCTCAAGCATCATGGCAATGGGGATCGGGAATGCAACTGTTTCCAACGGGCTCGACATCCACCCCAATTTTACCCTAAAAAGCGTAAATTCGCCTTCTTTTCAAGGGCATGTGTAATCCTCGGTACCGGGGGCCCCGCACCGGAGCATTCCGGGACCGAGGCTACGGCTCAGGGGCCCTCCGAACCCTCCGCACAAGTCGGGGTCCGGGTAGCCCGCGATGCAGCCGCACCGTGCAGAGTCTGGCCGTCCTTAGGCTACTGCGTCCAGGACATCCTGAATTTCTTCATCGTCGGTCTGCAACGCAGGACCTGGGGCCGCTGTCTCCGCGGCCGCTTCCGCCTCCGCGGCCTGTACGGCCAGAAGGCGGTATTCTTCCGCGTTGTCCCAAGTCTCGCCCTCGCGTACGACGCCTACTTCGATGAAGGACTCCACCCCTTGCATCAAACGAATCCGCACGGGAGATACGCCCAGACTGCGAATGGGGCCGTCCAGCAACAGCGTACGGCGCTCCAAGGAAATTTCCGTCTCTTGCGCGATCCTGTCGGCAATATCCGCCTGCGTGATGGAACCGTAGAGCCGGTTGGTTTCACCGGCGTTGGCCGTGAACAACAAACGGCGTCCGCGGATTACCTCGGCCCGGGCCTCCGCCTCTGCCTTCTGCTTGGCCAGCTTCAAGAGACCGATGCGGCGCAGCTCGTCGGCCTGCTTGAGGGTGCTTTTGGTCGCCCATACGGCCAACCCGTTGGGAACCAGGAAGTTGCGGGCGTAGCCTCGGGCCACAGTACAAACGTCGCCGGCTACTCCCAGTTCGTCGACGGCTTCCTTCAGGAGTATTTTGGTTTTGGCCACGCTGTCCCCTCCACTCGATCCTGCTCCGCGCAAACGACGATTCTACCTTGAACGGCCAGAGCCGACCAAAAACGAACTCCAAGCTGCGCCGCATCGGATCGTAATTCTACGGAGGACCGTGGCAAACAGACTTTTCCGCTGCGTGCTGCTGCCTGCATTCCGGCGGGAGGCCCCTGAACATCAGGGTCTTCCCCTGGTCCCGAAAGACCTAATACCTGACCTATCGGCGGTCCTGCATCAGTCGCGGTGGGCCATAGCGCACGATGCTGTGGCCCACGTCAGTGTGACTTGGGCTACCGGCCAGGTCCTCGAGATAGCCGGCGCAGAAACTAGGGCGTGTCGTCACACTAGGGCTTTGCGGGTCAGCCGAGGGGGTACACAACGGAGGGCGGAGCCGCGCAGGACCGCCGCACCCGGCGCCCCACCCTCTCGGACCGCGTCGGGCCACGGGGGGCGCCCCTCGGCCGGGCGATCCGATCGGGGCCGCCGCCGGGGTGCCGGGGAGGGTCCCGCCGCCAGCGCACGCACCCCCGCCCCTAGGACCCGGAGCGGCCTCGGGGGGAGCACGCTTGCCGGGCCTGCCCGCCAGGGCGGGGCGTTGCGGGCGCTCTGCCCGCTCCGGGCTGGGGGGCCTGGGGCCTCCCGGATTTTGACGCCACCCCCTAGGCCTACAGTCGCTACGGCTCGATTATCCCGGCCCGCGCCGGATCCGGGAAGCGCAGCATTGATTCAGCCGCGGCGCTCAATCCAATCGAAAATCAACTTTTGTGTCGACCGGAAGGCCAAAGGTCGGGGAAATTCCGCAGGCCTGCACCAACGAATGTCCGCGGCGTCGTCGGCCGCCTGAATCCGTTCCGGATCTCCCAGACAGAGCGCCGCATAGGCAAGCACAATCCCGGGCACCTGCGGCCCCCTGCCTTCCATGGGAAAAACGGCCAGAACGGCTTCGACTTGGATGTCCAAGGCCGTCTCTTCCCGGGTCTCTCTCCGCAAAGCTTGTTCCGGGGTTTCGCCAAAGTTCAGAAAGCCGCCGGGGAAGCACCACTTTCCCAAACCGGGTTCTATCCCCCGCTGGACAAAGAGCAGGCGGCCTTCATGTTCAATGCGGGCCACTACGCTCACTTTGGGTTCCTTGTAGTACCGGAAGCCGCAGTGGCGACAGTGCAGGAACGAAACTTGCCTCTCGGCAGTTTGGGCCAAGGCGGTGGCACATTGGGGGCAGAATTTCAGGCTGAATTGCCCTATGGGAGTCGGCTCCGAAGCGGTCATGCTAGGGTCCCCGGCAACTGCGAAAGGGGCGGTCGAGGTCCAGTGATACACTAGCCTGAGCTAGCCGCGGGGGCAAGACAGGCCGTCGTCGGACGTCTGTAGGATCAATCAAAGGAAGCAAAGCAGCACATGGTCGGAGGCATTGAAGCAGGCGGGACCAAAACCATCTGTGCGGTCGGAACCGGTCCGGACGACGTCGTGGCCTTGGAAAGATTCGAAACGGAGGAGCCGGCGGTTACGCTGGGCAAGTGCCTGACCATGCTGGAATCCTATGGGTCCGCCTTGGAAGCCGTAGGCATCGCGACCTTCGGTCCTGTAGACTTGGATCCTGCCTCCCCGACCTTTGGATACGTCACCAATACGCCCAAGTCGGCCTGGCAAAACGTGGATTTCATGGGCACGTTCAAGAACGGACTGGGTCTGCCGGTGGGCATGGACACGGACGTGAACGGGGCCGCGCTGGGGGAAAACGTATGGGGGGCGGCGCAGGGCCTGGACACTTTCGTGTACTTCACCATAGGCACCGGCATCGGGGGCGGAGGCATGGTCAACGGCGCTCCGCTACACGGCTTGCTGCACCCGGAAATGGGGCACGTCTCCGTCCCTCACGACTGGCAGGAGGATCCGTATGCGGGATGGTGCGTGTATCACGGGGATTGCTGGGAAGGTCTGGCCGCGGGCCCTGCCCTGGAAGGACGGTGGAAGGTCAAAGGGGAAACTCTGCCTGCGGACCATGCCGCGTGGGTCCTGGAAGCCAAGTATATCGCGGCCGGGATCCTCAACGTGCTGTATACGATCTCGCCGCAGTTGGTGATCCTGAGCGGCGGCGTCATGCACAACGAGTTTCTGTACGACATGGTGCGCTCCGAAGTGCAGCGGCAAATGAACGGCTATCTGCAGGTGCCCCGCCTCCTGCACGATTTGGAGCATTACATCGTGCCGCCGGCCTTGGGAGACAGGGCCGGCGTGTTGGGGGCGTTCGCCTTGGCCCAGCAGGCGGTCCGTGCGGCCGGTTGACCGGGCGATGTTTCCCGATTTTCTGCGCTCCGGATCCCACAGTCGGTTGAACCCTTTGACCGGAGACTGGGTACTGGTGTCTCCGCATCGCTTGCAACGTCCCTGGCAGGGCGATACCGAAGAGCCCGAAGCGGAGCCTTTGCCCGCCTACGACCCGGACTGTTATCTATGTCCCGGCAACACCAGGGCCAGCGGAGCGGTGAATCCGCCGTACGAATCGATATTGATTTTCGACAACGACTTTCCGGCCTTGCAATCCGAGATTGCCGGCGGGACGGACACACTCCAGGGTCTCTTCGCCTATCGGGCCGAGCAAGGGTCCTGCAAGGTCATTTGCTTTGATCCCGCCCACAACCGGACGCTGGCGGCGCTGAACCCGGCAGAGCTGCGCAACGTGGTCGAAGCCTGGGTACAAGTCCAAACGCAACTGTCCCGGGACCCCGTCGTTCAATATGTGTCGATATTCGAAAACAAAGGGACCATGATGGGGTGTTCCAATCCCCATCCCCACTGCCAGGTCTGGGCTACGTCCCATGTGCCCGCCATACCGGCCCGCGAGGACGAACTGCAGTATCGGTATCGCCGACGGCACGGCTCGGCGCTGCTGCAGGACTATTTGGCGATGGAATTGTCCGGCCAGGAACGGGTCGTTTGCCTGAACGACGATTGGGCGGTGCTGGTCCCGTTTTGGGCGGTTTGGCCCTTTGAAACCTTGCTCTTGCCTCGTTTCGCGGCCGCTTCTTTGAGTCGGCTGAACGACGGTCAACGCATGTCGCTGGCCTTCATCCTGCAGGATCTGCTGCAGCGATACGATCGGCTCTTCGGCGTGGCAATGCCGTATGCCATGGGTTGGCACGGCAATCCCAAACCCCACCGGGGCGAGGATGCGGAGTACTGGCAACTGCATGCCCCCTACTATCCGCCGCTGCTCCGGTCGGCTGCGATCCGCAAGTTTCTGGTAGGCTTCGAGATGCTGGCCCAACCGCAGCGGGACATTACCCCTGAATATGCCGCGGACAGGCTGCGCGCAGCGTAGAGCGGGACGACCAACGGGCAATGTCGCTTCAGACCACGTCGCGGCCGCAGACCGCGGTTGCGCCCATCTACGAATGTGTGCCGAACTTCAGCTGTGCACAGGGGGACCGTGCCTTTCCGATGTTGCAGCCGACGGCCGAGTCAGCAGGGGTACAGGTGCTGGACGTGCATGCCGACCGCGCGTACCACAGGACGGTGCTGACCTTTCTGGGTTCTCCGGCCCAGACTGGTCGTGCCTGTCTACGTTTGATAGACGTAGCCGCCCGACATATCGACATGTCCGTCCATCGAGGAGCCCACCCGCGCCTGGGCGCGACCGACGTCTTTCCCTTTGTGCCCATGCCGGGCGCCGCCGAGGCGCAATGCATCGAAAACGTGAGAAGGCTGGCGCAAACCGTGGCTCGGGAACTCCGTCTTTGTGTTTATTTGTACGGGGCGGCCGCTCTGCGTCCCGAGCGCCGGGAGCTGGTCCATATTCGCCGCGGTCAATTTGAAGGCTGGTTGCGGGAGATTGGGCGTGAGCCTACGCGAGATCCCGATTTTGGACCGGCCGTCGCCCAGTGCTGCGGTCCCGTGGTGCTGGGTGTGCGCAAAATCTTGATCGCGATTAATTTCGTGCTCCGTGACGCCGACGTCGCCTTGGCCCGATCCATTGCGCAGACCATCCGGTCTGCGGAGCGCGGTCTGCCGGCTCTGCAGGCGCGGGGCTTTCGCATAGGGGGCCAGGCCCATGTCAGCTGCAATATCTTGGACTACAGGATTACCCGTCCCCGGAAAGTCTTCGAGAGAATCGGGCAGCTGTGCCGTGAGGCCGGGTCGGCCGTGCGGGAGACGGAAGTCGTAGGGATGATCCCCCGCGCCGCGATGTCTGCGGCCGACAGGGCGGAAATGCGGGTCCGGAACTGGCAGGATGGCCAATATCTGGACCGGTGGCTCCCTGCATCGAGCAAGGCTCCGTAGTCTTTTGCCCTGTCCTCGGCATTGCCCCGTGAACGCCGCAGGGAGGCGCCCGCAACGGTCGTCCGCCGTACGCTCACTGCTCATTGTCGCCGTTGTCTCGGAGCTTGACAGACCCCCATGCACATAGACGCCCAGACTGTACAACCCGTGCCCGCTTGGGCCTTACGGCAACGGCACCTGTTTGCCGCCCTGAACGAGGCGGCTCAGGCGTATCGGATGCGGTACACCCGGGCAGACGGCAGTTTCGTCTGGCGGGATGCATGGCCCGGCATGGACGGTTCGGACGACGGCTACGAGAGCTACGGGAATTGGCCCCTCTTCTATGTCTTGGGCGGTGCTGCGGCTATCCACGAGCAAAGCCGCTTCCTCTGGGAAGCGGTGACGCGACAGTTCACGGCATACGGTCAAATCCATCGAGAATTCGACGGGTACTACGACTGGATGCACCATGGCGAGTCCTCGCTGTTCCTTTACGGCTTTGGGCTGGCAGATCCGACCCGGGAACCGGATCGAGCCCGCGCGTTACGCTTCGCCCGTATGTACATGGGCGAAGACGCGCGGGCCCGGAACTGGGATGCGGATTCAACCCAGATGAGGTCGCCTATCAACGGCAGCAAAGGACCGCGGTTCGAGACCTCGGCCGCGGATTGGCAGACTCATCGCGGGGTGCTGCATCAGTATCCCGTACCCTACCTCGATCTCGAGGTGCCGCTTAGGCGTGAGGCCTGGATCCACGGCGAGATCGTAGCCAAGGCCGATTGGCACGACGATCAAATCTTCGGCCGCATTCTGGCCGCCATGAACGCACGCATGATGCGGGGCGACGTGCCGTTGAATCTGACGGCTACGAGCCTGATTACGCATGCATACGCCTTGACGGGCGAGACCAAGTACAAATCCTGGACCATCGACTATCTCGAAAAATGGGCAGAGCGCCTGCAGCAGCACGGGGGTATTTGCCCGGACAACATCGGCCCGAGCGGGCGGGTGGGAGAATGCATGGCCGGCAAGTGGTGGGGCGGCTACTACGGCTGGTCCTGGCCTCACGGCTTCCCCACCATTATCGAACCGCTGACGATCGCGGCGATGAACGCCGTGCTCCTGACGGGGGATTTGACGTATCTGGATATTCCCCGCCGACAGATCGACGCCATATGGGTGCTGGGACGCGAGGAAGAAGGCGCGTGGCTGGTGCCGCACCGGCATACCGACGAAGGTTGGGTGTCGTACAGGCCTTTCAATCCCAAGCACCTCCTGCAGCTCTGGTGCTTGTCGCATGCCCCGCAGGATCTGGAACGTATCGAGAGGCTGCCGGAATATCGGGCGCAGTGGAACGTATTGGAGCCTGGCAGCGGCAAAGGGGACGACCTGCATGCCGGTCCTTGGCTGCGCTATCTCCAAGGGGACAATCCGCGGTATCCGGATCTCATCCTGGAAAATCAATGGCTCGAAGCCTTGCGCCGCATGGACGAGATCCGTACCGACGCTGGAGATCCGGAGGACTGGGACGTACACCACTGGCAAAACGTCAATCCCGTGCGGACCGAAGCTCTGCTGCAGACGACCTGTGGGGGTCCCCAGGTCGTTTATCACGGGGGCTTGCTGCATACCAAGCTCCGATACTTCGACGCCGACGCGGGCCGGCCCGGCCTACCGCCCGACGTCGGTGCACTGGTCGAGACCATGGACGCCAATCGGGTTACGCTGCGACTTTGCAACACTTCCCTATTGCAGCCGCGGCGGCTCGTGGTGCAAGGCGGAGCCTTTGGGGAACACCGGCTGACCCGGGTCGATGTGCTGGATGTCCAGTACCGGGAAACCCGCCCGATCGAGGGCAAGACCCTGGCCGTCTCGTTGCCGCCGGGTCGTTCCCTACACCTGACTCTGCATTTAGACCGATATTGCTTTACCCCTTCGTACAACCAGCCGGTGTAGATAGACTGATCCCTACGACTGGCTTGCCGTTCTGCTACCCATGCAGTCCGACGCGGCCGTATAGGTTTTAGGTAGACGCGGCGTGTTTGATCCGGTATGCCTCGGCGAGCATCCCTTACGCCCGCGCAGCAGTCCCAGGCACATCGCATCGGCCAGGTCGAGCTTCCGGCCCTCTTGTTCCACGCCTCTTGCGCATCGATGTCCGCATTCAACGCGACGCTGTGCGGTACCGCGCGGGATTTGGAGGTTTGCGGGGGCCGACGGGCACCTACCTGCCGTCGCGTCTATATGGACAGGGCTGTCCCTGTCTACTATTATGTCGTGCACGGAGTTTTGGTGCTGCATCCGCCGCGACTGTGCCCCTCTGGGGGTGGTCAGGCCGCCGTTTTTGGGGTGGCACGAGGATGAGCGCGGACGACCGTACCGTCAAGCATGCGATGCCCCATCGGGATCATCCACGTAGGACGGATGCAGGCAGGCCTAGACGCTTCGAGCCCTCAATTGCACCCGCGGGCGCAGCGTCGGCACTTCCGGCCCGAGGCATCAGTCCGGCTGCATCCGTAGGCACGCGAGCACGTTGGAGGCTTGTGCGGCAGAGCGGATCGTAGACGTCATGGATCCAGCCTGGTTTCTATTCTGTAGCCTAAAGACAAACTCACGAATCCACTCTATGTAGCAAATCATGGAATCGCTGGCCTTTTCCGTCCTTTCCCAACGGCTATGGTATGTGATTCTGGGGATTGCCGGTCTGCTGGTCGTGCTTGGGGTCGAGGTGTGTATCCCGACTTGTACAGAACAAGGAACCCGTACCCGTACCTGTGAGACGGTGCAAGTACATCTGAGGGAAGGTATGGCCTGGTGTGGAAACCGGGGAGGATGGCAGTTGCGGGGTCTGGATACTTTCCCGTTCACTCGGATTGCCCATAGAGATCAGGGGAGAACGCTGCTGCATTACGCCGTAGCTGCCAATTCTAGGGCGGGAACTTGGCTTTTGGTGACCTTGGGTGCCAACCGCAATGCGCGCACGGTCCAAGATTCGACTCCCCTGCATTACGCGTGGGGCGAACAGAGCGCGGGCGCGGTCAAGGTGCTGCTGCGCCACGGGGCCGATCCTAACGCCCGCGATGTCTGGGACAACACAACTCTACATAACTACGGCGGGCATGCTCCGATTGTAACGAGCCTCTTGTTGCAACACGGGGCCGACCCTAATGCGCGCAATGCCGACGGCCATACCCCCTTGCATGTCACCATAAATCCCGAGTCGGCGCGCCTCTTGCTGCGCCACGGGGCCGACCCTAATGCGCGCAGTGTGTCTGGCCATACCCCCTTGCACACTACCATCAATCCCGCCGTAGCAAGTCTCTTGCTATGCTACGGAGCCGATCCTGACCTACGTGACGAAAAAGGGCTGTCGCCGTTGGACATGGCCGTGATTCAAGCCAGACTCGAGGTCGCCGCGGTACTGCGCGGTCAGGTCGAATGCACTGCAGTCGAAAAGCCGGTCTCGATACGGTCTGGGCGTCAGTCGTTTGCAGCCGGTCCTCACGCCCGTGCATGAGGCACAAGACGGGTCGCACAGAGACCGCGTCCCTCGCACCGAGTGCCGTTCCGTTGTCCCTGCTACGGTCCCGGGAGTCGAGTGTGTACGCTGCCGCTGGTGCTGCTGGGTAGGCTGCCTGCGCACCTCCGGCGGATCCGCATCATGCGAGGGCGCGGTGCAAGGAACGTCCGCTCGTCGCAGACTTCTCCGTATGATAGGCTGAACGGGAAACGACCTTCTCAGTCTATGTTACGGTCTCGTTGCAGTCCCATGGTATTAGGAAGTGGGGACGGTCGTCGCGCGCCGCGGGGAGTTCCACCGTCTCGGAACGTAGTGCGGATTGATGCCGAGCACAGGGCTGCACGCAGGCAGGGCCTGTGCTCGGCTACCGGGTCGCGGGTAAGCCATGGTTATGCTGGAGATCCCGACCGTGGAGAGTTGTACCCCGTCCTCCATCCCCTGCTCACGGCACCCTGACGTAGGGCTCGAATTGGCAAATTTCGCCTGTACGTTGAAAATGGGACTTTGAATCGGCATTTGCAGGATCTGCATCCTGGGAACCGGCCCTGCTGCTTCGTGGTTGTTGGGCCGAAAGTGGAATCTGAAGCGGGGCGTACGAGGGAGGCCCTTTGACGGCGAGTGTATGTATTGTGCCCTTGAAGACCTGAGTGGAGACTATCCTTACGGAGTCGGCAGTCGGACCGCCGGAACGGCTGGGGTCGTTCCGGCGACACGGACCCTAACGGCAAAGACGGCCATCCGTCGACCAGAAATCGACCTGCACGGACGCCCTACCATATCCTTCAGGAACGGGAATCATTGGACCGCATAGAGTTGCCTGGGCCACATTGGTCGTCAACGCGGTAGTCGTCCTGCAAGGGGCTGTAGTACGCATCACGGGTTCGGGGGCAGGCTGCGGGAGGGACTGGCCACGCTGTCAAGGGGAATTCCTCCCCTTGGATCACGGCGCAGCGACATGGATAGAATATTCCCATAGAGCCCTGTCGGGGGTCGCGCTCCTCATGGGCGTCTGGTTGCTGAGCACCGCGCTCCGAAACCGCACGGCCTTGCCTCTACTGTTGCGCTTCGCCGTGGCCTCTATGAGTTTCTTGGTGATCGAGGCCCTGATTGGCGCCGGTACGGTACTCACCGGTCTGACGGGCGACAACGTGAGTGTCGGCCGCGGGCTCTTGGTGGCTTTCCACCTGGTGAATTCCCTCCTGCTGATGGGGGCCCTCGCGCTTGCGACCCTTTGTGCCTATCCTGAACGATCCGAGCCTGCCCCCGCCGGAAGTGCGGGGCTGGGTCTGGCCATGCTCCTGGGTCTGGTCGGTATGCTGGTCCTTATGTTTTCCGGGGGCATCGCCGCCATGGGGAATACCATGTTCCCGCCTGAAACGCTGCAGGCAGGCCTAGCAGAGGACTTCAGTCGGACGGCGCATCCTCTGGTGCGGCTGCGCCTCTTGCACCCCGTTCTGGCCGTCGCCGTAGGAGGATATCTGTGGTTCGTGTACGGGGTGTCGGGTTGGATCGAGCCGGATCTCCGATGTCGTAAATACCGGAGAGGATTGTTTGGGGTCTACTGCTTGCAGCTTGTCGTCGGCACCGCCAATCTTGCCCTCTTGGGTCCCGTAGTGCTGCAGCTGTTGCATCTGGCGTTAGCCATTCTTTCCTTTGCCTTGTGGAGTATAGTCACTTGGCTGACATGGACGGTTGCCCGAGACCAACCCGTTGCGCCGACAATCCAAGCCAGCCCCGTGGAGGTCGGGCCGACATGAACGGCAAATCCGTATTGCCCCGGAAGGCCACTTGGAAAGACTATCTGGTTTTGACCAAGCCGAAGGTGGTCTCCTTGCTCTTGTTTACGGCCGTAGGGTCGATGTTTATCGCGGCCCGAGCCGTTCCCGATTGGATGCCCCTGGTAGGAGTGCTGCTCGGCGGTTACATGTCGACTGGCGGGGCCGGCGTCTTCAATATGATTCTGGACCGAGACATCGACGCCCAAATGAAACGCACCGCGCGCCGACCTCTGGTGACCGGCGTGATTTCCGTGCGCACCGCTCTGCTCTTCGGGTTGGTCCTCAGCGCAGGGTCGTTCGTCGTCTTGACCCTGATGGCCAACGTGCAGACTGCGCTCCTAGCCCTGGCCGGACTGCTCTTCTACGTCGTGGTGTACACCTGGTGGCTCAAGAGAACCACATGGCAAAACATCGTGATCGGCGGAGTGGCCGGGGCCGTTCTGCCTCTGCTCGGTTGGACGGCCGTAACCGGCCGCCTGGAACCGATGGCGTGGGTGCTGTTCGCCCAGATTACTTTCTGGACTCCCGTTCATTTTTGGGCTCTGGCATTCGTCGTCAAGGATCAATATGCCGCCGTCGGCATCCCCATGGCTCCGGCGGTCTTGGGTACCCAAGGCACTCTGCAACAGATGTGGGTGTATGCCGGGCTGACCGTGCTGGCTACCTTGTTGCCCTATGCGATGGGGCAGGCCGGGCTGCCTTATCTCGCCGTCGCCTTGTTGCTCAACGGCGCGTTGGTATGGAAAGTGTTTCAGCTGTACCGCAAAGGGCGAGACCTCGCGCCGGACCAAAACGTCGACCGCCAAGACGCCTTGGCGGTCTACAAGTACTCCATGTCCTATCTGGCTCTGGTGATGTTGGCCCTGGCTCTGGATCGTCTGCTGATACCGGTCGTCTGAAGGGTCGGGATGGGCGACGCCGCATCAGCCGCGGTCCGGTGCTACGCGCATCAAGACCCAAGGGACGCAGCGGATTCGGCAACGGTCGTCTTGCCCGGTCTCGGCGGGAAAACATTAGGACGGTCCCCAGCGGTGTACCAAGGACTGGGACGGGGACGTAGGTTCCCGCGCGATCATGCCGTCGTCGCCCGTTGCGTGGTGCTTTTGCCGCCTTGGGTTCCGCAACGCTCGAAACGGATGCGCGCGCCGTGTGCCGTTCTGCTTACCGTCCGGCCAAGCCCGTCAATTGAATGCCTTGGATAAAGTGTCTCTGGGCAATCAGGAAGAGAACGACGGTGGGCAGAATAAAGACGGCCGAAGCCGCCATCATCAGGGGCCAGTCGTTGGTGTAGGTGCCTTGAAACATGCGCATCCCCAGAGCCATGGGAAACTTTTCCACGGCATTGAGGTACAGCAGCGGGCTCAAAAATTCATTGTAGTGCTGCAGAAAGGAAAAAATGGAGACGGTGATGATCGCGGGCCGCGACAGAGGCACCACGATCTGCCACAGAATACGCAACGAGGTGGCTCCGTCGATACGCGCCGCTTCTTCCAGTTCCACGGGCAACCCCAGGAAGAATTGGCGCAACAGAAAGATATAGAAGCCCTGCACGGCAAACCAAAAGGGCACGATCATAGGCATGAAGGTGTTCAGCCACTGCAGATCCCGAAACAGCAGGAAAGTGGGAATCAGGATCACCACCGTAGGCAACATCATGGTGGCCAGACTCAGCGAAAACAGCAGGTTGCGCTCTGGCCACTGCAAACGCGCAAAACTGTAGGCCACCAAGGTGCTGGACACGAGCGTGCCCGCCGTGGCCAAGATGGAGATGACGAAAGTGTTGCGAAAAAAGAACACGATGCCGGGCCAACCGGAAAACGTAAGCACTTCCAGCAGGCGGGGATAATTGGACCATACGATGGGGCGGGGAATCCACTCGATGGGGTAGGTGAATATACCGCCTTGGCCCTTGAAGGAGGTCGTGATCACCCACAACAAGGGGATAGCGAAAACGAAGCCCAAGAGCGACAGACTCAAATGGAGAATGGACTTGCCGAACCATTTGCGGAATGCCAACGGGCGGAGGGGCCAAGGGGAAGACAGCATGGACTCAATCAGCAAATCGGCACGGGAGCACTCGGCCGCCGTCAGACGGGAGCCCCTTCTTCGTAGACCCAGCGGCTGGCCAACCTGAACTGCAGGACCGTGAAAATCACGATGATCACAAACAACATCCAAGCAATGGCGGAGGCGTAACCCATCTTGAAATACTGAAAGCCGTTGCGGTACAGGTACAGCACCAGGAACAGGGTGGCGTTCTGCGGTCCCCCCCGGGTCATGATGAAGGCAGTGGTAAATACCTGAAAACTGGCGATGACGCCCACGACCAGATTGAAGAAGGTGATAGACGAAATCAGCGGGATGGTGATGGCGAAAAAGCGTTGGATGCGCCCGGCCCCGTCGATCTCGGCCGCCTCGTAAAGGCTTTGCGGGACTCCCTGCAAACCCGCCAGGAAAATGACCATCTGGGGACCCACGCTCCACAGGGTCATCAAGATAAAGGCCGGCTTGGCGGCCTGGGGATCGAAAAGCCAATTGACGGGTTGGATGCCGAGCGTCTTCAGGAAACTGTTCAGGATGCCGAACTCGGGATGCAGAATCTGCAGCCATACGATGGCGCTGGCCACGATGGGCGTCATGGCCGGGAGATAAAAGAGGGTGCGGTATAGGGCCAACCCTCTGGTCTTGATGTTCAGGAGCAACGCCAAGGCCAAGGCCAGCAGGAGTTGCAGGGGGACTCCGGCAAAGGTGTAGTACGCGGTATTGAAGAGGGAGATGCCAATCGATTCGTCGGTCAGCAACTGGGCGAGGTTCTCCAGACCCACGAACCGGGGCGGAGTCAGCAAGTCCCATTCCTGAAACACGAGATAGACGGAATAGGCCAGGGGATACAGCCAAAAGGCCAGAAAGCCCAGCACGAAGGGCAGGGCGAACAGGCGTCCCTCCCACGCCTGTCTCCGGTAAACCGCCGAGCGGGCTTGCATGGATTGTCGCGGCAGGTCGGGCCGGGAGTTCAGGCAACGAGGCGGAATCCGCCGAGCGGGCAGGGCGGGCCGAAACCGATCAGGTCTGGGGGTCTTGCCGCTCGAATTCCGCGGCCCGGGCTTGGCGGGCGGTTTGCTGTATGCGTTGCCAATAGAAATCCCGTGTCTGGCGCCGCGGGCGGGTCGGCAGTCCGTACACCTGAATATAGGCGCGGCGCGGTTCCGCCGTCCGATTGGGGCCCGCGTAGTGCAAAGTACGGCAGTGATGTACGGTCACCGAGCCGGCCGGAATGGGACACGCCGCAATGTCGTCTGCCTGAAAGTCGTCTACTTCTAGGCCATGCACGCGCGGATCGTGGTGAATGGGATGATGCGGCAAGACTCCTTGCAGGTGGCTCCGCGGCACGAACTGCATGCAGCCGGCTTCCACCGTAACGTCCTGCAACGGCATCCAAATGCTCAAGGAAGAGTAATGCAGATCGGGACTCCAATACGCCTCGTCCTGATGCCAGGGAGTATCGGCACCGGTGAAAGGCGGTTTGAGAATGGCATGTTCGCCCCCTTCGCATTCACCCCCCAACAGCTGCTGGGCATAGGATTGGGCACGGGCCTTGAATTGCATGGTGTTCAGTTCCGGGGCATACCGGCTCGGAGCCAGGATCTGGGGCAAGGTAGCCTCGACTCCCTCTTCGTCGGCTCCCGCCAGATCGAATTGCATGCCCTCTGCCCGGCCGGCACGCCGCTGAAACAGATCGTCGTAGATCCGGCGCAGTTCCACCAGCTCTTCGGCCGAGGCAATGGCATCCAGCACGACATACCCGTTCTCCTGGAAGAACGCAATGTCCGCCGGATCAATGTTCATCGAATCCATAAACTCGCAGTTCTCCTTTCCCGCGACCATGGCGGCCCGACCGATCTCGGACCCGCTTGGCCGCCATGGTTTCAGCTCTTTGCGGGTCAGCTCTGGCCGGCCCAATACTCGTCCAGCAGGCCTTGGATCTTCGCGTTCAATTCCGGTACCACTGCAAAGGCGTCCGCATCCCCGGCCACCATTCTGTCCCGCGCCGGGCCGAAGGCTTCGGCCGTGATGAAACGATCGTCCACTTCGCCCGCCAGATGCAGGATGCCGGATTCGAAGGCGTCGATCAGGGGCTGGGGATTTTCCAAACCCCATTTGTCGATGGTCGCAGGTTTCCACAATCGTTCGTTGAAATCCGGGGTGACCGGCTGGCGTCCCGACTGGGCCACGTACTGCTGTGCGCCTTCGCTCCCGGCGAACTTCAGAAACTCCCAGGTTTCGTTCGGGTGTTCGGTGCGTGAGTTCATCAACAGGACATGACCGAACACCATGTGGGCCCGGGTCCCGTTGGGGGCCTTGGGCAACTGGACTACGCCGAAAGGCACGTAGTTGCTCGCCATGGCTTCCTCGGTACAGGACCATTCGCGACAAGCCATCTTGGGGAAGAACCAGGGGCCCTCCATCTTCATGGCGATATTACCCGAATCGATTTGGTTGTTGCCGCCTTCCATCATGGCCGGGGTAGGACTCACCCCGAACTCGTTGATGCAGGCATACAATTGAAAGTTGATGAATTCCATGATGCCCGGCGTATCCCAGCGGGCTTCCCGGGGTTCGATCTCTTGATCCCATTCCTTGTCTCCCGCGAGGCGCATCCAGCAAGCCAGACGTTCGTAGGAGGTGTTGGTCTGGTAACCGTATTGCTGCTGACCGTCGACTTCGCCCGTCAAGTCCATCGTCAGTTGGACGAAGTCCTCATAGGTCCAGTCGTCGGTGGGATAGTCCAGCCCCATATTGTCGAAGGGTTGCTTGGAATAGAAAATCACCATGGCATTCATGTTCCAGGGAATGCCGTACAGTTCGCCGCGGAACCTGGTTTGGGTCTCGTATACGCTGTCCCATGCCGCGGGGAAAGGCGTATCATACGCATCGCGGGCCTGGAGCTCGTCCAGCGGATGGTAGACCCCCTTGGCGGAGAAACTCTGCCATAGCCAAGTCTGGTTGTTGATGATGTCCGCGGCGGTGCCGCCGGCCAAGGCGGCCTGCAGCTTGTCGTAGTATTGGCCCGGCGCCTGTTCCAGCCGCACCTTGATATCAGCGTTCTGATCCTGGAAA
This sequence comes from Anaerolineales bacterium, assembly GCA_034421855.1. Classification (GTDB taxonomy): domain Bacteria; phylum Chloroflexota; class Anaerolineae; order Caldilineales; family Caldilineaceae; genus Bin34. The sequence continues at coordinate 3,585 of DAOUKB010000002.1, read as the reverse complement.
TCGGCGATCGAACGATCCGCAATGTCTTTGTCCAGCACATCCCCCCATTCATACCAGGCAATCTCTACGACTTCCCGGGCAGCCCCCGCTGCGCCCGTGGCCGCAGGAGCGGCAGGAGCCGCGCAGGCAGCCAACGCGCCCACGCCCACTACCGCGGCCGACAAATGCAAAAACGATCTTCGTGTCAACTGAGAGGGCATGTTCGCCTCCTTATGGAATCCGCTTGTCCAACCGGAGTTGACGACTTGCGGCGTTATCGACGATTGGGCAGAGACGAGACATTGTAGCAAGCGGAGCGAGACATCGGCAAGGCGGCATTCGACTATACATACATTCCCAATTTCCGGGTCCCGACGCCGATTGCGGGGAACGGTCGCCCGCGGTCGGTATTGGCTTGCACGGGGGCCGACGCTCGGTGTATTTTGCGGCTTCGCATGGAAGAAAACGAGCGGCCCGGCAGGGTCTCGAGCAAGGCAGGGCCTTTGTTCGGTACAGGTCGCATCGAGTTGTTGTCCCCGCGCTGTTGTGGGATCTGGTCCATGACACCGCGAACTTCGAGAAGTACCGCGGATGCTTGGATGTACTGACTGCCGTAGCCTACATAGGGTCCGGACTCCAGACCGCGGACCGGAACGGGAACCAACTGATTACCGATTCGAGAATACTGTGTTTTCCCGTCATTATCCTCATCCGCTCACGCTTACCGCGTCGCAAATGCAAGAAGCAAGGGCCTACTGTACTTCGTGGAGAGTCGCTCAGACTCATTCCCGTGTCACTCGATCCGGAATCAGAGACAGAGCCTGTATATTCATGACATTGCTCATACGGAACCGGATGAACGCTCATGCAAGACGCTCATGTTGGACGAACTACGGATGAAGATCGCGCTGGACATCCGCCTCGCGCTGTGGCAGATGGTCCAGACATTGCTCATGCGAAACCGGATGAACGCTCATACGAGATCGTTCTGCGCCACACTTTACGGATCGAAATGGGCTGTCTCTGGTTTTTTATCGGTGCTCTGATACTGATTTTCTTTCTTGGGATGGCTTTCTTCTCTGTCCTTATAGGCATGATGGGAAGCTTTACCTCTTTTCTTAGTTAAATTCCATTTCTGATGATGGTCCTCAAAAGACCGAGAGAGCGTCGCGAACCAGTCTCTGTTTTCCGGTTTCGTAACCACGGTGCTCTGAGTTATCCCCCGTATCGTTTATCCATGCAATGGGTCCGATATAGTTCCTTGCAGCCGACGCCGCAAGTCGAGGAGTGCATAGACTTATCGGCACGTGGCTGGCGGGCTCGCGATCTACGCGACGCCGCATTGGGCCTGCACAGGATTTCCGCATCGTTTCCTGGCGTCCTTGCAGGACCATACCGAACGTTTCCCCGGCCCTTGCCGGAATTGAGGTCGGCATGTTTTCACCGACCGGCCCCCGTATCTACCCACACAGCAGGACCAACGCATCATGGGACAGAACATACGCATACGCGAAGTCCGGGTCATCGCCACCCAGCCGGCGGGCCAACCCCTGGTAGTGCTGAAGGTGCTGACTACGGAACCTGGATTGTACGGGGTGGGTTGCGCCACCTTCACCCAACGTTGGGCAGCAGTAGCCGCGCTGGTGGAAAAGCATCTGGCGCCGCTGGTCCTGGATCGCCCTGTGCATTGCATAGAAGACACCTGGCATCTCTGCATGCACAATGCCTATTGGCGGAATGGCCCGGTGCAGAACAATGCCATTTCCGGTCTCGATCAGGCTCTTTGGGACATCAAGGGCAAGTTGGCGGGCATGCCGGTCTACGAACTGCTGGGCGGCCGGAGCCGCATGGGAGCCATAGTATACGGGCACGCCAGCGGTCGTACGCCGGCGGAAGTGCTGGATGCCGTGCTGAAACTGGAAGATCTAGGATACCGGTATGTACGCGTACAACTGGGCAGGTACGGCGGCGAAGGACACCGCATGACGCATCCGGAGGGGGCGCCGCCCGGCGCCTACTACGATCCGCGCTGTTACGTCCGTGAAACATTGGACATGTTGACCTACGTACGTTCGCATGTGGGGCACCGCGTGGAATTGCTGCACGACGTTCACGAGCGCCTGCAACCGATTCACGCGATTGCCTTCGCCAAGGCCGTAGAGCCTTTCCAACTCTTCTTCCTCGAAGACGCCTTGGCCCCGGAAGACATTCCGTGGTTTCGTCAACTGCGCAGTCAATGCGCGACGCCCTTGGCCATGGGCGAACTGTTCAATCATCCGTTGGAATGGACGCCGCTGATCGAGCACCGCCTCGTCGACTATCTGCGCATGCACGTCAGCCAGATGGGCGGTATCACTCCGGCCCGCCACGTCACGTCACAGGCTTGGGCCTACAACGTCAAGACGGCTTGGCACGGGCCTGGAGACACCTCGCCGGTCGGCCATGCCGCAAATTTGCATTTGGATCTCTGGGCGCCCAATTTCGGCATTCAGGAGTGGTGCCGCTTTCCCGACCAGGCGACCGAAGTCTTCCCCGGGATGCCGGAAGTGCGACAGGGGTACATGTACGCCAACGACGCGCCTGGACTCGGCATCGACATCGATGAAGAAGCCGCTGCCCGGTGGCCGTGCGCCACCGCACCGGTCGCTTGGACTCAGACCCGCTGGCCGGATGGCACGCCCGTCCGACCCTAGGGGGTGTCGTCAAACCAGGGATTTGCCGGTACACCGAGGGAACACACGCATTAGGGAGGTGCCTCGCAGGACCGCCGCACCCCAGCGTCCCGCCCTCTCGGACCGCGGCGGACCCCGTCGGGCACCCCCTCGACCGGGAAGTCCGGGCCAGGGGGGTCGCCCCGCTGCGGACCCCCGGCAGTTTCGGAATGCCGGATTTGGGATTCTGCGCCTCGGGGCGCCGGGGCGGGACCGGCCTCCCGACTCCGGCGACGGGCAGCATACGCATCGCCGCTGCCGCCGGTGGCGGGATCGGGGCGTGGGTGCCGCCCTGTGGGCGGCAGCGGGGAACGCCCCGGATTGTGCGGCGTGGAGGATCGAGGCCCGCCCTCTCCGGGTCCCTCCCCACGCTGCAGGAGCACAGGGTGGCCCTCCGCCGAGGGCGCGTCCCCAAGGGGGCGGCATGCCCAGTGGCATCGGGCCGCGGACGCGCCGGGAAGGCCCATCCGTATGGGATTGACCCCGGGGACCCGGGTAGACTGTACCCAGGCCGCGGGCCTGACGGCAGGCCGGGAGACGGAGGATCGCGTGGCGGACCGGGGTTAGGACCGCGATCCGGTCGGGACTGCTGCCATCGCAAGCACCCCCTCACCTACGACCCAGCGCGGTACCCATGGCGGCATCGGGGAGGAGGGGGGAGAACGCCTTGCGGGTTTTCCCACCGCGGCGTTGCGGGCGCTCTGCCCGATTCGGGCTGGGGTCCTGTGGACTCCATGGTTTTGACGATACCTCCTAGGCTCGGGACGGATCGGCCCTGTGGTTGCACGAGACCGCGTATCGGGGTACCATGGAGCACACCGGCCGTATCGGCCCCGGGCGGCCCGGGGCCGCGGTGCCGCATGCCCTGGCCCCGAGAATGCACCCCCATGAGGCT
>DAOUKB010000001.1:0-83524 GCA_034421855.1 Anaerolineales bacterium | reverse complement strand
GCCCCGTCGACTGCTCGATGATCGAAAGTCAGGCTGAGTACGAGGGATTGCCGCACGACAATCTCCTCTCTGCCCATGTCCTGCACCACGGGTTTCGGGCGTATGCGGCCGATGCCGAGAATGGCGACCTGTGGGAAATTGAGTAGCGGCGTGAACGCATCCACCTCCCAATTGCCCAGATTGGTGATCGTAAATGTGCCGTCGCGTAGTCGGCTTTGCGGCAGAGAGCCCGCGACGGCGGCGTCGAGCAGTTGGGCTGCTTCCCGCTGGAGCGCGCGCAGATCTTTCTGGTCCACATTCCGTACGACCGGTACCAGCAACCCCCGTTCGGCTTGGACCGCAATGCCGATGTTGACGGCGTCGACCAGTACCAGCGCGTTCTCTTCCACCAGGGCATTCATGTATGCATGCTCCTTGAGGGCATGCGCCAAGACCTTGAGAAACAGCACGTTGTAGCTGGGTACCGCTTTGCGCCCGTCCGCCGCGAGTTGTTCCCTGAGCCGTACCAACTCGGTGGCGTCTGCCTCGGTATGAAGCGTGACCGGAGCGGAAGCCGACAAGCCGGCGGACAGGTGATCGGCGATGGCCTGCCGCGTTGAGGTGAAAGGCGCCACGCGCCGGGCACTTTCGTCTGGTTGCCTTTCCGCGAGAAAAGCGTGCACCATTTCCGCCGAGATGCGTCTTCCGGGGAAGGCGCGTTGCAAGGTTTCGATCTCGACCCCGGATTCGGAGGCCAGCCGGCGCGCTACCGGCGAAAGCGTCGCGGGCGGCCGCCTGCGTGCCAGGGCGACAATGTCACGTTCGACGATGCGCCCCGTACGACCGCTGCCCTGCACTCCGCGCCAGTCGATGCCTTGCTCCAGCGCCAGTTTGCGCGCCCTGGGGCTGATGGCGACCCGCTCCGATCGGCCGGTCGGGAGGCTGGAGCGTGTTGCGCTGCCTGCGGCGGTGGCCTGCGGCTCCATCGCGGGAGGGCCCGCCTGCGTGGGAGCGGCGGGCAGGGCCTCGCCTTCTTCCAGGATATAGGCCAGGAGCGCGCCGACCGGGACGTTCTGTCCGGGCGCAGGGGCATTGTGCGGGATGTGCAGGATGCCCGGATCCAGCGCCTCGATCTCTTCCACGGCCTTGTCGCCCTCCACCGTGAAGAGTACGTCTCCCACCTCGACGCGGCTGCCGTCCGCCAGCAGCCACTCCTTCAGCAGCCCTGTTTCGGCAGTCCAGCCGAGCCGGGGCATTACGACCTCTATGGCCATGAGTTCACTGGGCCAGCAGATCCAGAATGGCCGCCGTGATGTCCTCACGCGTAGGGACTATGGCGTTCTCCAAGACCGGGCTGTAGGGAACGGGCGCATGGGCGCCGTGCAAGCGCGCTACGGGTGCGTCCAGGAAATCGAAACCCTCTTCCACAATGCGGGCACAGATCTCCGCGCCGACGCCGCACGGCCCATAATCTTCATCCACGATCAACAGCCGCCCGGTCTTGGACACCGATGCGAGCACGGCGGCCATATCCAGCGGGGCGATGCTCACCAGATCCACGACTTCGATGCTGGGACCGTCCTCGACCCAGGCGGAAATCGCATCCAACGTCCGCTGGACCATGGCGCCGACGGCTACCACGGTGGCGTCGCGGCCCACTGTCTTCACTTTGGCCCGGCCGATGGGTTCCAGATATTCCTGGGTCGGCACCGGTCCGCGGGTGGCCATCAGCAGCTTGTGTTCCAAAAACAGCACCGGATCGTCGCTCCGGATGGCCGTCTTGAGTAGGCCTTTGGCATCGTGGGGGGTAGAGGGCACTACCACGCGGAAGCCCGGTTGATGCGCGAAAAAGGGATAGTAGTTCCCGGAATGATGGGTGGCGGCGGCCCCACCGATGCCGATACAGCCCCGCAACACCATCGGCATGGCAATGCGGCCCTGGCTCATATACTGGATCTTGGCCACCTGGTTGACGAGTTCGCCGAATGCATCCAAGAGAAAATCCAGGAACATGAAATCCACGACGGGCCTGGCTCCCATCATCGCGGCTCCGGTGCACATGCCTACGAAACCCCGTTCGGAAATAGGAGTGTCCCGGATACGCCGGGGCCCAAATCGTTCGTAGAGGCCCAAGGTGGTGTTGAAGTTGCCCCCGCGGGGTCCGATGCCTTCGCCCACGACGAAGATCGAGGGGTCCCGCTCCATTTCCTCGGACAGCCCCGCGCGCGCGGCTTCCGTGAAAGAAAGGGTAGGGGCAGCTTCTTCGCTCATGACTGTTTTCGACCTTGTCGCCTAACCCGCGGCGTACACGTGTTGCGTGGCCGTGTCCGGATCGGGCCACGGACTGTTCCGGGCGAATTCCATGGCTTCCACTGCGGCCTGCACGGATGCGGCTTCCAACTCGTTCAGACCGTCGGCGGTCGCGAGCCCCTGGGTCAGCAAATAGGTCCGTTGGCGGGCAATGGGATCTTTCCGTTTCCAGGTGTCCACCTCTCGTTGCGCACGATAGCCCACTTCGGGCATGCCCTCGGCGTGGGCCCGTGTGCGGTAGGTCTTGCACTCCAGCAAACTGGGCCCCTGGCCTTGGCGCGCCCGCTCGATCATGCCGCCCGCGGTCTCGTACACCGTCATGACCTCGTTGCCGTCTACGGCTCTGCCCGGCAGACCGTATGCCGGCGCCCGGTTGGCGACTTCCGGGTTGCCGGCGGCATCGGCAAACGCAATCTCGGTGGCGTAGAGATTGTTCTCGCATACGAATACGACGGGCAGTTCCCAAATGGCGGCCAGATTCAGACCTTCATGGAAAGCCCCGTTGTTGACGGCGCCGTCTCCGAAAAAAGCCACCGCCACCTCGTCCTTTTCCAGGAGCTGGAAAGCATATGCCGCGCCGGTGGCTTGCAAGATGTTCGGGCCCACGATGCCGGTGGTGCCCATCAGACCCACTTCGGGCGCGAAAAGATGCATGCTGCCGCCGCGGCCTCCGGAAATACCTGTTGCGCGGCCGAACAGCTCGGCGGCGACGGCTTGGGCAGACACGCCTTTGGCCAAGGCGTGTCCGTGGCCGCGGTGCGTAGAGAAAACGGCGTCTCGGGGAGTCAGATGGGCACAAACGCCGACGGCGACGGCTTCCTGGCCCACATAGGTGTGGCAGGCCCCCATGATTTCACCGTTCCGATAGGCGCGTGCGAGCTGCTCTTCCGTATTCCGGATTTGCAGCATGCTGCGATACAGATCCAAAGGGTCGGGCGGCGTCATCGGAGATCCCGCGGCGGCGACGGCTGAAGCCGGCTCTGCTAAGGCGTGACGGAGCCCGGAGTCCCGCCGGCGTTCATCGCCAGATTGCCGCCGTCCATGGGAATGAGCGCCCCCGTGATCCAAGAGGCGGCCGGAGAGGCCAGCAATACTGCCAATCCCTGGATGTCCTGCGGGTCGCCCAGACGTCCTCGGGGGATGCCGGCCAGGAACCGCGCTTCCAAGCCGGGATCGGCAGACATGCGTTGGGCCAAACCCCGATTCAGGACCTGAGCCGGCAAGATGGCATTGACCCGCACGCCACGGCTGCTCCACTCCGTACTGAGTTCTCGGGTCATTTGCACCACGGCGCCCATGGCCATGCTGTACGCGATATGCCCCCGGCCCAGAGCTGTAACGCTGGCCAGGGAGCCGATATTGATGATGCTGCCGGTGTGTCGCGGCAACATTCTGCGGCCGGCCTGTTGGCACATGCAGAAGCGCCCTACCACCAAGTTCTGCAGAACCTGGTGTACGTCGGCGAGGGAAATGTCTTCCGGGGAACCCAGGATGCCGTCCCCAGCCACATTGCCCAAGATTTCTATGCTGCCCAATTCACGGTCGAGAGCGCTGAACAGATCGTCTATCCGATCCGGTTCCGACACGTCGCAGGGGAAAGGGATCACGCGGGAGTCGAGCTGCGACACCGCATGGGCGGTCTCTTCCAACCGGGGCGCGTCGCGGTCGGCCAGCACGAGGTTGGCTCCTGCTTCGGCAAAGGCTATGGCCATGGCCTTGCCCAAGCCGTGGGCAGCGCCCGAAACGACCGCATTCAGACCGGCGAGCGAAAAACGTTCCAGAATCACGGGCAACGATGCACGGAAAAATGCTGAATCTCGATCGGGAGGCGAGGCAACATCTCGGATTGTACCGAAACTGCCTGGAGATAGCCAATGGCCTCCGGGAAGCCTGGGCGAGATGCTCCGAGTCCGCAGAGAGAGAGTTGCCTATTCCCTGCTGTCGCATGGAGAACCCGGCTCGGCGCGGTCCGGCTCGGTGATAGGATTCGAGTCTGCAAAGGTCAAAAGCATCGCGCGGGTTGTGCAAAGCCGCCTCGCTTTTTCACGTCCGTGGAGCCTGCGCCCGGAGAAATCCCGACAGCGCGGCAGACAGCTTGGGCCTGCCGCAATTGCCCTTGGGCCATCCGGGCGACTTTATGTCTACCGCTGATCACAAGCCTCCAATTTCTTCCAGGACCGTACGATGTTGACGCCCGATGCTCCCGAATTTACCGATGTGTGTCGCCAAGACGATCCATTTCCCACCTGGTCGTTTCGATCCGAGCTGGTTACGTATCAGGAATCCCTGATTCGGGGCCAGTTGGTAGGACGCAGCTGGAATGGAGCGGGCTTCATGCATCCCGAAAGTCAGCGGATCGACACGGACAATCATCCGGAGGCCCACGTATTTGCCGTGGAGTTGGACGGCCAGTTGCTGAATTCCCATTGGACCTTGATGCAGGAAACCCGGCTGCCGCTGCCCCGCGGTCTGCATTTCGTCATGGAACTGGCCCATGTCCATCGTCCGGTCGCCGTCAAAGTGCATACCCTTCTGGACGGCACCGCGTTTCTGGTGCGCTGGCTGGAAATCGTCAATTTGGCCGCCGAGCCGGTGCCGCTCTCTGCGGCCTACGGCTGGTCCGGCATTCTGCAGGAATTGCACGCGCTGCAGTATCAGGCAGAGTCCCCCTACCGCCTGGGATACTTCGACGACTCGCACTGGGGCAACTGCGGCGATTTCACGTGGCACGACATGCCGAGCGCCGGCTACCGCATCGATGGTCACTATCGCCGAGATCGTCATCGCCATCCCTTGTTCATCCTGAACAACCGTCGTACCGGGGAAAACTTCGTCGGCTCGCTCGCCTATTCGGGCGGATATGCCTTTCAGTTCGATTTGGACGACGGGGCCGCTCGGGGTTCTGCGCGCATGTCCTTCCGGTCCGGTCCGGCCGGTCCGGCTCCGCTCCGTGTCCTGGATGCCGGCGAAACGATTGCGACCCCCCGGATGCACCTCGGGTTGGTGATAGGGGATCTCGACGACTGCGTGAATTCTTTGCATCGGCATACGCGGCGCAGCGTCTTCAAGCCTTTGGTCCCCGGCAAGAGCAGCCTCGTCACCAGCGGCATCGGGCCCGAAATGGAGGTGACCGAGGCTGCGGTGATGCACGAAATGGACATGGCCGCCCGGCTGGGGGTCGAATTGTTCATTCTGGATGCTTCCTGGTATTCCCCTCCGTACGGCGACTGGGCCAATACCGTAGGGGATTGGGAAGTGAATCGGGAACGCTTTCCCAAAGGCCTGCAGCACTTCGTCGACAGCGCCCACGAGCGGGGCATGCTCTTTGGTCTCTGGATGGAGCCGGAGCGGCTGGGAACCGCCAGCGCCACGCGTCGCGCCCATCCGGATTGGGTGGCCCGCCGCTACGACGACGAAGCGTTTGCGACGGGACTCGTCGACTTCACCAATCCCGACGTGGTGCACTGGGTCGAAAGCAATATCTCACGGCTCATTACGGATTACGCGTTGGACTGTTTTCGTCTCGACTACAACGTCGGGCACATCGGTCCCGCCGGCTACTCCCAGAGGCACGGCTGGCTGGAGAACCGCTATTGGCGCCAAGTCGAGAATCTGTATGCCATGTGGGAAAGGCTCAACCAGAAATTCCCCGACGTGATCTTTCAGAATTGCGCCAGCGGAGGGGCCCGGACCGACCTGGGCTTTCTGCGCTTTTTCGACCATACCTGGGTGACCGACCACCAGATCGCGCCCCGCTCCTTTTCCATTACCAGCGGCATGTCCATGGCCATTCCCCCGGAACGGATGGATCGTTTGATTGGATTTGGTCAGTATTGCGGACGCACGGCAGACATCGACTTTCAAAGTCGGCTCGCGCTTTTCGTGCATGTCACCATGGGTTGGTATCAGCTGGTCGGCGCCAAACCCAATCCGGCCCAATTGCATCGTGTGCATCACTTCGTGCGACTGTACAAAGAGTTCGTCAGACCGATGCACGGAAAGAGCCGCATATACCATCACACCCCCGAGCATGCCGGACTGGAGCCGTCGGGGTGGGGCGCTCTGGAATTGACTCAGTCCGACTGCAAACGGGCCATCGCCGGGGTGTTCAGGCTGAGCGACCCGGCGGAACCGTCTTACACTCTGCGCCTCAAGGGCGTAAATCCGGGCTGGAAATACACGGTGCAGTTCGACAACGAAGGTACGATAGCCACTTGCGACGGCTACCAACTGAAGTACGAGGGCGTATCGATCCATTTGGACGGCCCGCTGACGTCCCAACTGCTCTTGGTGGAAGCAGAGGAAACGGCTTAGCTGCGGCCCTGTGCGAAGACTGGGAGGACGGACACAGACCGTTGGTGAGCGCAGACCTACCCCACTACACCGGCAGACTCTACAGGGCCAGAATGTGAGACTTCCCGCTCCATCGCCGCCGCTTTGGGATCGTCGTCATGGAGGGGGAACCGGGATCCATGACCCCCGAACGAAACCGGAGTCAGGCACGCGCGGCCGGCCCGTAAGGCTGTTCCTGTGGTGTCGGTCTAGGCCTGTGCTCAGTCCGGCGGGATCCCGCCGGACCTTCTCGCTCCGGTGGGTCGGCTGATGCTGCGCGGTGTATCTTATTGTCGTCGATACAGGGTCGTCCTGAGCCAGCGGACAGGCTGGGGAGCCGATGACCCCAATTCTGCCCGATGTCCCCAATAGGTTCGGTGCCGAGCTGGGCGCGTGACGGGTGGAGCAGCAACCGGCGGTCTCGGTGTTTCGGCGCGCGCCCGCGGTCGACGGCCTCGAGTCCACGGTTTCCATCGCAGTTTGATCGCATTGCCGCTCGGCGAGCGGCAATGTGGTCGTCTGACGCGACGGGTAATTCCAGCCCCTCCGTACCTGCGTTCCGAATCCGTATCGGATCGGGTGGCCGCAGTCTTGGGCGCCAAGGCTGGTGCAAGGGTCCTGCCGCGTAGGGAAACAGGGCAGAGGGGATTGCAATTGATACGATAGAGCCCCGATCCCGTAAGCCTCCCGATTTGCGTGTTTTTGCAAGCCTCTCGTCTGTTGTATATTGGGATACCGGGTAGCCTTCGAATTGAGTTTCAGTTGGGTGTTCGCCGCGTCGGCGGCAGAGGCTGGACGTGTGTCGTTTTCGCAGGCATCCGGTTCTGTTTACCGTAATGGAGACCCATCGACAAGTCAGGAGCCAGAAGTGGATATTATGAAATTGAATAGGCGTACGTTTTTGAAAGGAACGGCGATGGCCGTCGGGGCTACGGCTCTGGCTGCCTGCACGGTGGCCCCTGCGCCCTCAGGCGAGGCGGCCCCCAAGGCCACCGCCGGGACTCTGTGGGGATTGCAATACGATCACCACATCGGAGCTTATGAGCGGCTGTCCGATCTGTTTGCGGAGCAGAGCGGCGTGACCCTGACCGTGGCGCCCCAACCCTGGCCTCTGGAAACCAAGCTGATCGCGGCGCTCTCGGCCGGGACTCAGCCCGAGGCGGTGTGCGTCATGGGCAAGGTGTTGGTGCCGCTGCATATTCAGAATGCGTTGATGCCGCTGCGCGAATCCGTCTACAACCATAACGGGCTGAACATCGACGAGGCTTTCAACGGCGATTCGGTAGAAGCGTATACCTGGGGCGACGACATCTGGGGCGTACCTACGGAAATGAATGGTGTGGGCAGCATGGTCAATGTTCCCGTGGACGAAGTGGAAGCCATGGGATTTGCCGACGACTTCCCTCCCACCAACGGCGAGCTCTATTTCAGTTCCTATCCGGACATGTGGGAACTGGCGACTTCGCTGCAGATCGAAGAGGACGGCACCGTCGTCCGCTGGGGTCTGAGCAGCAAGGGCTGGGATGCCCAGAGCTACCTCGGTATTGCGCGCAGTCTGCTCGCGGCCGAAGGCACGGACTGGTGGGACAACGACAACAAGTCCTTCAACATCGACACGGAAGCCGGTATCCAAGCCATGGAGATGTTCGTTTCTACTCCCGTGGAGATGGGCATTGAAACGGAACTGGACCAGAACCACGTCGATGCGGCCTTAGCCGGCAAGGTGGCCATCGCCAGGGGCAACGGTACCCCCATGATTGAAGGCAGCAAGCATGGATATACCTACGAAATTACCGGAGCCCCCCGGGTGACGCCTCCGGACGATCCGTTGTTCGTCGGCGAAGGCGGATGGGGGTTCGTGGCGCCACGCCAGTCGAAGCAGCCGGAAGTCTCCATTGATTTCTTGCGCATGGTGGCCACGTTGGAAGGCCAGACCGAATATGCCCGCATCTACGGCGGCGCCGCGCATACGGCATGGCGAGAATTGGTCGGCGTGTACGATCACTTCGAAGATGCTTCGGAAACCAGTCCCGCCGTCAAGGCCGCCAAATTGCTGCAGGACTTGGCCAAGACCACAGGGTACTACGGACAGGGGTTTGGCAGCCCCTCTTCGGTCGACGGTGCCGTGGCCCAAATCTGTTCGGGCGTCCGCCAGCAGAACATGAGCGCGGCCGAAGGCGCGGCCGAGCTGCAGTCCAGACTGGAGGCCGTCTACGCGCAATTCCAGAGCGATATGGCCAGCTATACGCCTGCCTAGTGATGTCCGGCTTTATCCCCATGGACCAGGACTCGTCCAATGAGGCGCCTTGGATCAGCGTCGGAGTCGGGTGCGCGCTCCCGCCTGGAGACCGACAATTTACATACCCCTTGCTCTCTGCTGAGGCTGGTCGCGCGGCCGAGCATGGGTAGCTGCCAGGGATCCGGGCCGGAGCATGCTCCGGCCCGGACCGTGGGAGCCGGATAGACGGCTGCCGCGCGGCGATCGCCGGAGCCGAAGTGTCTGGGACGAGCCCGGAGTGGTACTGTGATGCGCCTTGAAGGGCCGTACGGCCATACTCGGCAGCTCCGAACACCGCCCCCGGCTTTGAGATGCTGTGGGGGCCGTCCTTGTTTCTCGAGGCTGCGCCCGGGCGCTGGTCCAAGGTCCCCGCTCGACGGAAGTGGTTTCCGTTCACTGACGTTGTGCTGAAAGCCATATCGATATGAGCGACTTGGCTGTTGCCCGCGCACCGGGCCCGAGATTCCAGATCGAGTGGGCCCAGGTACGGCGCGTGCTCAAACGCTCCCAAGTTCATTTCGGATTCGTGGTCATCGTACCCACGCTGGTCTGGTATCTCCTGTTTCTGTTTCTGCCCATTGTCCAGGCATTTCGCATCGCGCTGGTGGACTACAAGATTCTGGATCCGCAGAACAGCCCGTTCGTGGGTTTCGGAAATCTGGAAAAGCTGCTGATCAATCCGCTGTTTCTCGTTTCCATCCAGAACACGTTGACGTGGACGCTCTACATCTTCCTGTTCATGTTGCCGTTGTCGCTGTTGATTGCGACGGCGTTGTCCAATGTGCGCCGCAACCGCAATTTCTATCAGGCCGTCATTTTCATACCGGTGGTGGTCTCCCTGGTGGCCGTGTCGTTGCTCTTTAGGATGGTGATGGATCCCGAAGTGGGCCAATTCAACAGACTGCTGGGTGCCGTGGGCATCCCCCCCTCCAAGTGGCTTTCCTCCACGTCGTCCGCCCTGGTCACGGTTTCGGGCATTGCAGTTTGGAAAAGCATAGGGTTCTACGTGGTGTTGTTGACGGCCGGCATGCTGAATATCCCCGAGGAAATCATTGATGCTGCGCGCGTCGACGGCGCGAACGAATGGCAAAGATTCTGGCGCGTGACGATTCCGTTGTTGACCCACACCATTATTTTGGTGCTGGTGCTGCTGACCGTCGGCTCCCTGCAAGAATTTACGCTGCCCTACGTCTTGACGTCGGAAGGGGGACCGGAAACTGCCACCTACCTCTACAATCTGCTGATATTCCAGGAAGCCTTTACGCACATTCGCTTCGGCACCGCCACCGTGGCCGCCTTGATTCAGTTTGTATTCATCTTGATTTGCAGTCTGGTGCAGCTCAGAGTGCTGCGCCCCAACTGGTCCTATTAGCCCTCCGCCCGTTATGACCGGAACCGTACAGGTACTGGAACGGCCCCCGTCCCGGCTCTCCACCCAGGGGCACAGATGGCGTCAGTTTGTCCTGCACGTGATGTTGGCGGCGATGTCCCTGGCCGCCTTTTTTCCCTTCTTCTGGATGATTTTCGCCTCGTTCAAGAGATTCAAGGAATTGGTGCAGTCCCGGGCCTTCCTGCCCATCGAGTGGACGCTGGAAAACTATACCGAAATTCTGACCCGCGTCCACTTCGACACCGCGGTGATCAACAGCATCTACTCCGCGGTCACGGTCACGTTCTTTACCCTCCTGACCTCGTCGGCGCTGGGATACATATTCGCCAAGTACAGGTTTTGGGGCAAGGAGTATCTGTTCCTGTTGTTGCTGTCCACCATGATGGTGCCCTTCGCGGTAATCCTGGTACCGCTGTACATCCGCATCGGACAGCTGGGACTGGTAAATCATCTGTGGGGATTCATCATCACGGGGCTGTGGTCCACTTTCGGCGTGTTCCTCATGCGTCAATTCATGGAGGTCATCCCGTACGAGTACCTGGATGCGGCCCGCATCGACGGGGCCTCCGAATGGCGCATATTTTTCACGATTGTGTTGCCGCTCTCCACTTCCCCCTTGGCCGCGCTGGGCATCTTTGCTTTTCTGGCCAATTGGGACAGTTTCCTGTGGCCGTTGGTCATCCTCAACACACCCGACAAACAGACCTTGCCCCTGTTGCTGGCGGGACTGCGCAGTATCTATTGGGCCCGCTACGACTTGTGGTCGGCGGGGTCCGTCATGACCACGGTGCCGATCATCGTGATCTATGCGTTCGCGTCCAAATACTTCATACGCGGCATGGCGCTGACCGGCATCAAAGGCTAGGATGCCGGCCGGCCGGCCGGCGTCCCCCGTTCCCTCTCTATGGCTGTTCCGCGCGTGTTGTCGGCACCGGATTCGGTGCGCAGCCTGCAACGCGGGATAGACACGCTCGCGGACCTGCTGGGACATACGCTGGGGCCCCGCCCTGCCGCGATTTTGGATCACGCCCATGAGGGGACGAGGCCGGACGCCTTGGAGGATGCGCCGGCCATTGCCCGCCGCATTGTCGCACTGGAGGACCGACAAGCCGACGTGGCGGCCATGCTCTTGCGCAACCTGGTGTGGCAAGCCGAGACGAGACTGGGCGACGGGGGCGCCACCGTCGCCGTACTCTGTCAGGCCATGTTCAAGGAAGCGCTGCACATGGCGGAGGCCGGCGTTTCCCGGATCCTGCTCGCCCGGGGCTTGAACATCGCGGCGGAGCGGGTGGCGCAGGCTCTGGCGCACCAAAGCCGTCCCGTCGGCGACGAGACGACCCTGGCCCACGTGGCGCTGACCGCCACCGGAGATCCGGAGGCCGCCGCCCTGATAGGGGAAGTCCTGTATCTGATGGGGCCGGACGCCATCGTCGACGTCGAGGAATACGTAGGCCGGATGATGGACTGTCGTTATCATACGCCGGCCGTTCTCAAAGCTCCCTTGGCCAGTCGCCGGCAACTGGCGCCGCAAGCCGTCACGCGTCTGCACCTGCCGGACTGTCTGGTCGCGGCGGTGGACGGCGAACTGAACGAGAGCGACGACATGTTGGCTCTTCTGGAAGCCACGCTGTTCGCCCAGCGCACCCGTCTGTTGGTCTTGGCCCGGAAGTTCAGCGAAACCGTTCTGGCGTGGTTTGCGCTGAATCGGCGGCGCCCCGACAGCCCTGTCCAGGCTGTCGGCGTCACCTATGAACCCATGCCTTCCGCGGCCGACGTCCCGTATGCGGATCTGGCCTGCCTGACGGGAGCTACGATCCTGGGTTTGCCGCACACCAAGCCGGTCGCCAGGGTCGAACCCGTCGATTTAGGTCATGTGCTGGCCGCCGACGTCGAACTGGAACAGACCCGCATTCTGCCCGCTCCGGAACGGCTGCCCGCAGTCAGGAGACACGCGCAGCATTTGCGGGCCCGATTGGAGCAACTGGACGACGGGGATCCTTCGCGGACCTGGCTGCGACGGCGCATCGCCGCCCTGGATCTGAGTCATGGCGAGATTCGCGTGGGCGCGGATACGGAAGTGGAACTCGACTGGAAGAAACGCCGCATAGAACGTGGGCTCGGCAGCACTGCCCATGCTTTGCGGCGCGGCGTAGTGCCCGGAGGCGGCTGTAGTCTACTGCATGCCATGAGCGCCCTGACGGAGACGGCGCCTTCTTGCTCTCGAGAAATTCAACTGGGCATAGCGTGTGCCGCGCGTGCCCTGGCGGTTCCCTGCCGGCGCATCCTGGCCAATGCCCGCCATCCTGCTCCCGGGGTGGTCGTAGAGGAAGTCGCCAGGTCCCCCGCCTCGGTTGCCTTCGATGTGAACCGAGGATGTCTGGTCGACGCTTACGCACACGGTCTTTTGGATTCCTCGTTCGTGATCGCGGAAGCCTTTCGGATTGCGGCTTCGGGCGCGGCCATGGCGCTGACCATCGACACGATCGTCTTCCGCCGGAATCCCCCGCGGATGGCACGCCCCTGACGCCCGCGGGCTGCTCTCCGTCCGTACGGTATCGACGGACCGGCCACGGAAACCGCCGCTGCCACGCCGCGCGCAAAACCCTCACGCGGAATCCCGGCGCCCGTTCCGCATGCATGGGGAACGCGGCCCGGGTCTGTGGGCAGAACCCTTCTCTGGTAGAAGGCGACCGGAAATCAGAAAGGCGACGGGTCCTGACCGGCAGTCTTCTTTCTTCTGCCTGCGAAGACTACGGAAGTCGCTAGCAGCAACAGCAGAAACGTAGCCAGCGCCCAGGGCAACCAGAGAGGCATCCGCTCTACAGGCGGCATCCGCTCTCTGGCGGCGGCTACTGTCGGTACCTCGTTGAACCGCACGACTACCTGTCCGTCCGGCAAGGTGCTCGCCTGCCAGACGTCGTGCCCAAGGCCTCCTATCTCCCGTGTCCCGCTTATCTCGAATCCGGCTATCTCTACCTGCAAGCCCTCGCTCTGCGGTACCAGTACCGTGACGTCGGAGGTCGGATAAGGCCAGACCTGCACCCAGGTGTCGCCCGGCGTGGGCCAAGGCAATCCGTAGCCCAACGTGGACCAAGTGCCCTGGGGCAACGGGAAAAGGGGAGCGCTGTCGAACACCTTGTCCTCGCCTGCCTCGAACCGAGTACCGTCCTCTTCTGCCAGGGTGACTTCGACCGCGCCCGGGAACAGCGGGATCTCCATCGTCACAGGCTCCAGTCGATCCTCGCGGCTGCGCCCTGTGAAGACGTAAGGCAGCGAGTTGGCCGCCAGGGCCTGTTGGCCAATCAATACGGCGCCTTCTGCGGACAGCGCCAGCAGGATCTGCAGCTGTGCAACGACTACGGCAGCCTGCGTATTGGAGACGGCAAAGACTTCCACTGCGAGTTCCGCAGCGTCGTCTGCGGTGGTCAAAGAGACGGGCGCCGATCGAAAGCTCTGTCCATCCCATTCCACTTCGGCCCGATAGGCAATCCGGGGCGAAGTGTCGAGGCCCCGGAACGTCGGTTCCCCTTCTTCCCGATTTGCCGTGTCGGTCCACTCCCCGGCCGGCAAATGTCCTATCCGGGCCTGCAACCGCACCGGCAGCTCCGCAGGCAACTCCAGTCCCGGCGAAAGCGGATGCAACCGGACGGAGACTGCGCCTCGGCCCTCCCGCAGCAGGGGCTCCCAACTCGGAGTCAGGACCTGGGCTTGCAGATATCGGTAGACGGCGGCCGTTTCCCCTGCCGACAGCCGGCGCCAACGCCTTTCGTCGATACCCGCGGGGACTGCGGCCTGCCAGTCCTCCAGGGAAAGAGCCAGTGCGGCCCGACCCGGCGGCGGCACATCCACTGTGCTCTCCAGCGATTGCCAGACTGCGGCCCCCCGAGCCAATTCCGCTGCCGACGTAGACAGTTGCCACAGAAAGGCGACTGCATCCCACATCTGATCCTCCGTCAGCTGGCGCTGCCACGGAGGCATGAGGCGATCCGTACGCCCCTCCGCCGTCACCTGCTGCCACAGGGCGGGCGAGCGTCCCGCCAGCGACGCAGGATCCCGGAAGTCGATCATGCCGGTTTCCATGTCCTGCAGGACCGGACCGTCTCCCGCTCCGGACTCCCCATGACAAGGAGCACAGTGGGCGCTGAAGATCTGAGCCCCGACAAGCCCATAGGCCCGGATCGGGGCTTCCGGCAGATTCTGCTCTGCCGTTTGGGCGGCTATGGGGGACGTCCAAGCCCATAGACACCAGGCGGTCAGGCCCAGGACGGACCCCAGTCTCGGCCAAGGCGAAAGTGCAGTCACGACCAACGACAGGAAGTCATCTGCACAGTCAAGCGGGCCGTGTTCAGGGTTTCCGGGACCGATAAATCCGCAGGCTGTTGTAGACGACGAAGAGACTGCTCAGCGCCATTGCTCCCGCAGCGACCGCTGGGCTCAGTTTTGCCGCCGGGCCCCAGAGCGGCACGAAGAGACCCGCGGCCAAGGGTACGGCGGCCATGTTGTAGAAGAAGGCCCAGAAGAGATTTTGCTTCACAATCCGCATTACCCGGCGGCTTAAAGCCAGAGATTGGGGGATACGTTGCAGATTTTGGTTCAGAATGCCTACGTCCGCGGTTTCCAAAGCCAAATTGTGGCCTGCCGCCAAGGCCATGCCCACGTCGGCTTGGGCCAGGGCCGGCGCGTCGTTGACGCCGTCGCCCACCATGCAGACTTTTTGGCCCGCAGCCTGCAATGCCGCTACCTCCTGGGCCTTCTCTGCCGGCAGCATCTGGCTGGTGACCTCCCGAGCCGGATCCAGACCCAGTTCCAAGGCGACTGCCTGGGCGGCCGCGGGATTGTCTCCCGACAGCATATGCAGCGAGATGCCGACCGTCCGCGCCGCCCGCACGAATTCCGATGCGTCTTTGCGCACAACGTCGGCAATGGCGAAGTAGCCCCAGACCATCTGGTCGCCGGCCACCAAGGTGATGTTCCGGCCCTGGGACCGACTGGCCTGCAGGCGGGATTGCCAGTCCTGCAGATCCAGTCCCTGTTCCTGCAGGAAGGCGGGACTGCCTACCAGTACTTTCCGCCCTGCTACCTGAGCCTGCACTCCTTTGCCGGTTCGGCTTTGGAACGCCGTAGCGGGCTCCAGCGGCAGGTCCTGTTCCGTAGCCGCCTGCATAATGGCCCGGCTAATGGGATGGGCGCTGCCCTGCAAAGCGCTGGCGGCGACGCGCAACATTTCCTGCGCGGCCGGGCCGCCGTCGGGGATGATCCCGATCTCCTGGATCTGCGGTCGACCGACCGTGACCGTCCCTGTCTTGTCGAACACCAGGACGTCCACTGCTGCCAATTCCTGCAGAGCCGTCGCGTTCTTGACCAGGACGCCGCGCCGGGCCGCCGTGGCGGTGCCGGCAATCATGGCGGTGGGCGTAGCCAGACCCAAGGCGCAGGGACAACTGATGAGCAGCACGGACGTGGCGAACAGTAGGCTGATGCTCAGGACCGAAGCCTCGGGAAAGAAACGGGCAGCCCCCCAGAAGCCCCAGACCAGAGCCACGGCGGCGGCCAAGACCAGAACGATGGGCACGAAGACTCCGGCCACCTTGTCCGCCAAAGACTGCACCGGGGCCCGGCTCAAGAGGGCTTTCTCGACTGTACCGGCGATGCGCGCCGCGGCCGTCTCTTGGCCTACTGCCTGGGCGGTCATCTGGAAGGAGCCTTCCAGGTTGGAGGTGCCGCCCCAGACTTCGTCTCCGATCTGCTTGTGGAGCGGAATGCTTTCGCCGGTCAGCAGGGACTCGTCGACGGCGCTCTCGCCCATGGCCACGATTCCGTCTACCGGTACCGTGTCGCCGGCTTTCACCAACAAGGTGTCGCCCACTTGGACTGCCGCCAGCGGCACTTCGGTCACGTCTCCGCGGTGTATCCGATGAGCCGTAGCCGGCTGCAAGGACATGAGGCTACGAATGGCGTCCCCGGTCCGGCGGCGGGTACGGGCCTCCAAGTACCGCCCCAGGTAGATAAAGGTGATGATAAACGCCGCCGATTCGAAGAAGAGCGGAAACAGGGCGCGGTCCAGATCGAACAGCAGCACACACAGCCCGGTCCCGAAGGCCACGTTGGAACCCAGAGACACCAGCATGTCCATGCCCCACAGTCCGGAGCGCAGCGATTTCCAGGCCCGTCGATGGAACTCGGCTCCGACCCAGACTTGCAGGACGGCGGCCAGCAGCAGTCCGGCCCACTCCTGGAGCGCCGCCGGTACCGACCACACCAGGGGCAGGATCATGTTCAAGGTGAAAAGGCTGCTGCTGCAGACCAAGGCAGTGATCAGTTTGACCTTGCGCCAATCCCGTGGGACAGAAGACGGCGCCGGCTGGGTGGTTCCGATCGCAGGGGGAGCCACGATGGGCGAGTACCCCAGCTCCGTGATCTCGGTCTGCAATTCCTCGGGCGTTGCGACTCCGGGCAGATAGGCGACGACCGCTTCTTCTTGCGGTAGGCTGACCGCAGCGGACACTACCCCCGGCATCCGAGACAGGTGCTGTTGAATGCCGTTCGAGCACCCGGTACAGGTCATGCCTTGAATTCCGATTTTCATGGTTTCCGCCGGGACGGAGAACCCTAAATCGGCTATGGTTTCCTGAATCCGTTGCAGGGAAATCCGGCTGGGGTCGAAGGAGAGGTCGGCCTGCGCCAGGGGATAGCTGACGGATGCCGCGGCCATGCCTGCCTTCTGCTTGAGGGCGACTTCTATGGAATGCGCGCACCCGGTGCAGTGCATGCCCTGTACCGGCACCTGCAGGCGCGTCGTGTCCGCGGCAATCGGAGGCGCGCCGGAGGGTTGGGAAACTGCCATGTGTCTGTCCAGTTCTGATCTCGGACTGCTTGTAGCCAAGTCCGCCCCGCCGTAATTCTAGTATATGGCCTCGGCGGCGGCCGGAGCGCACGGACGGGCGGCGGCGGGTGCCGGCCCAACGCGCGGAGGGGAGGTCGACCTCCCCTCCGCGCGGCTATTGAATTTTCAGAGCCTGGGCGACCCGCGCCGGCGGGGCCCCTAGGCCTTTACTGGTCGGCCAGGATCTCGTTGGCTTCCGCCGTCAGATCCGCCAGAGACGTCGCCACGTCCGCGCCGTCCACGATTGCCGCCATGACTTCCGCAACCCGGACGCGTACGAAGTCGTACCCGGGGACCGGCGGTTCGGAAGTCCCGTAGGGCAACAGGTTGAAGGCCACTTCGTAGTTGGGGTTGATGGCGAAGTAATCTCCCAGTTCTGCCGCTACGCTCTGGCGCACCGGGAAGTAGTTGCTGGCTGTGGCCCACTTGGCCTGCACCTCGGGAGAAGTGTAGTACTTGACGAACAGCCAGGTGGCCAGTTCCTTCTCCGGCGTGGATTGGCCAATGCTGACGCTGGCTCCGTATACGTTGACGACCGGTTCGGCCGTGGTATGCGGCACCGGGCCGACACCCCAGTTGAATTCGGCCCCGGCCTCGACCGCGCTGGCGTAGTACGGCAGGCCGGAACTGGAGCTGATGTTGAACAGGGTAGTCCCGTTGCCGAAGTCGGTTTGGTCCCCGTACCGCTCCGCCGGAATCACGGCGCATCCTTCCGCGAACAGTTCCTGCATCAGGGTCATGGCGTCGATGGTGGCTTGACCGTCATAGTGGTAGGCCACATTGTCGTAGTCGAAGATGTCGCCGCCGAAAGCGAAGGACAGACTGGCAATGGTGGAGGCGTCCAGGGCGAACTGGAAGCCCAAGGCCTGCGTATCGGCCGCGGCCCCGCTGAAGGGTTGCGCCGTGGCGGCGCACGCCATTTCCTTGAACTCGGCCGGAGTCGTAGGCGGACCGTCATAGCCTAGTTCGGTCAGCCAGTCGACGTTGTAGTACAGAATCTCCATGGAGCGGTTCGGTGGAAAGCCCAAACGCGCATTGTCGAAAGAGGGGAAGATGTCCGCGGCATAGAAGCCGGGGAAGAAGTCGGCTTTGTCCTCTGCCGACAGACCCCATATGTCGCTGTCCACCAATTCCCGCATGTCCACCAGGCCTTCGCCCAGCTGATAGCTGGCCGCTTGGTTCTGGTACGCCACCAACAGGTTGGGTACGTCGGACGTGCCGATCACGGCCAACATCTTGTTGAAGATGTCGCCGTAGCCGCCCTGGGAGGAACCTACCACCGTAATGCCCCATTCGTTGCTCGCGTTGAACTCGCTGATGATTTCTTCGAGGACTTCGGCGCGGGCCCCGGAATGCTGATACCAGAACGACACTTCCTGGCCGGACGGATCCACATGGTCCCAGGCGCCGCCGGACATCATTTCGCTTGCGGTTTCCTCCATGGCGGGAGCGGCCGCCGGCGGCGCCACCGTACACGCCGCCAGCAAGACGACCAGAATCGAAGCCAACGCTATGAATTTGAAAACTCTCGGTATCATCGGTTTGAAACTCCTTGTAGACGATGAGAGACGGATAAAACACACCAATGCGACAATACTCGCCCAACGCAAATCCACGTCGGATCTGCAAAGGCGGCTAGCCTTTCAGACCCGTCAAGGCAATACCCTCGGTGTATTGCTTCTGAGTCAGGAAATAAATCACGAGAATGGGCCAGATGGTGATCACCGACCCCGCCATCAGCAGCTGGGTCTCCGGCCCGGCTTCGCGGGAGAAGGACCACAGGCCCACCATGATCGGCCGCCACTGTTCCGTGGTGGTGACCAGCAACGGCCACAGAAAGTCGTTCCAAGCGTTGATGAAAGCGAAGATGGCTACCGTGAAAAGGGCCGGCCTGCTCATAGGCACCACGATCCGGGTCAGAAAGGTGTTGTGTCCCGTCCCGTCGATGCGCGCCGCATCCCACAGCTCGAAGGGGATCTGGGCAAAGAACTGACGCAGCAGAAAAATACTGAATACGCTGGCGATGTAGGGCACGGTGATGCCCTGCAGCGTATTGACCCAGGATCCGCCCGGCAACGGGATGAAGGCGACCCGGTTGGAGACGACCAGGAAGTTCGGAATCATGGTCACCATGCCGTGAATCATCATGGTGCTCAGCATGACGCCGAAAATCAGATCGCGGCCCCGAAAACGAATGCGCGCGAAGGCATACGCCGCCAGTACGGAAGTCACCAACTGCCCTGCCAGGGTCGTGCCGGTGATCACGATGCTGTTGATGAAGTAGCGGGCGAAATTGGCTTCCTGCCAGGCCTGCACGTAGTTGTAGAACTGGGGCACGTCCGGGAGCAGCCGCCGCGTAGCCGTTTCGCCGTAGGACATCAAGGACGCGGAGAGCATCCAGGCGAAGGGCACCAACGAAATGAAGGCTCCCGTCAACAGAATGCCGTAGAGGACGAGGCGGCCTCCCAGGTAAGACCAGTCGCGGCCCGGTTCGCCGGCCGTGACCTCGGCGCCGGTTTCGGGCAGGGACAGCGTCCGCACGCCTTCAGCCATAGAAGACTCGCTCTCCCAGAATGCGGGACTGCACGAAGGTCAGATAGAGGATGACGCAGAGCAGCAGGATCGCCTGCGCGGAGGCATACCCGAACTGGTTGCCTTTGTAGAAGGTGTTGAAGACGTTGACGCTGGTAGTGACCACCGTGTTCTGGGCGGACGGCTCCAACATGACGAAAATATGGTTGAAGGCCTTGAACGTGCCGATGAAGCCGATGATCGAAAGATAGAAGGTGATCGGCGAGAGCAGCGGCACCGTGATGAACCACAATTGATGCCATTTGCCGGCGCCGTCGATCTCGGCGGCTTCGTAGAAGACGCGGTCGATCCCCCCCAAGCCGGCCAGAAAGATGACGGTGTTGTAGCCTACATAGGTCCAGATGCCGAACAAAATGATGGAAACCAGAGCCAGGCTGGGGCCGGCCAGTACGCCCTCCAGACGGGTGCCCAGCAGAATGTTGAGGAACCGGTCGGGCTCGAAAAGCCACCTTTGCGGCTCCAAATCGAACAGGGTCACGAGGCGGTTGCTCAGGGACACTTCCCGCGGGCTGAAGATGTTGCGGAAGACCAGGGCGGTGGCGATCACGGGCGTGATGTACGGCAGAAAAAAGATGATCCGGAACACTTCCTGGCCTCGGATCTTCTGGTACAGCACGTACGCCAAGCCCAAGGCAATGACGAGCTGCAGCGGAATGGAGCCGAAGGCAAAGTAAAAAGTGACCGGCAGCGTATCCAGGAAACGGTCGTCGCCCGTGGCCTGCATGACTTGCCAGCCCTGCGTGACGAAATAGACGGCCAAGCCCAAGAGCAGAAAACTGCCCGCCCGCGCGGGTAGACGCAGGGGACTGTGAGGCCGGCCGACCCGGGTCCACAGATAATAGATGCCGATCAGCAACAGGAATCCCGATACGAACTGCGACACCCCCGCCGGGGCGCCTAAGGCGTCGGCGTAATTCTCGATGCCCACGAAGCCGCGGTCTACCACCCGCCAGCGGCGCAGGCTCATATAGAAGGCGTACCCTACCGGGAACAGCCCGAAGCAGAAAATCAGGACGCTGGCAGGGAGGATATACAGGTAGCCGACGAGCTGCTCGCGCAGCGCGGCCCATCGACTCGAATCAAAGACGCGGGGGGGATTGCCGCCCTCGAGCACTGCTCCAGTCATGTACCAGAGGCTCTCCTGTCTCCTGGCACTGGAAAGTCTTGGTTTCGTGCCACGAAACCTCTTCCCTGCGGGCCTGAGTATACAATAGAAGCCGCGCGTACACTCCCTGAAAAGCCCTGCAGCCCCTAAGGATTTCCTTGTGCCAGAGAGCCGCCTTCGCCGCCGCCCTTCGCTCTATTACGAAGATTTCGAGGTGGGAGCTTCCGTGGAGAGCTGGGGCCGCACCATCACCGAAACCGATGTGGTCAATTTTGCGGCCCTGTCCGGCGATTGGAACCTGATTCACACCGATGCGGAATACGCCACTGCCCAAATGTACGGCCGCCGGGTGGTGCATGGCCTACTGGTCCTGAGCATCAGTTCCGGGCAGATGGTGCGCCTGGGTTTTCTGGACGACACCGTAGTGGCGTTCATGGGCTTGGAGTGGCAGTTTCGCCGGCCCGTATTCATCGGAGACACCATTCGGTCCCGCCTCACGGTGCAGCACATGAGGTCGATGAAACGCATGACCGGCGGGATCGTGACCTTCAAGGTAGAGATTCTCAACCAGGCAGGCAAGGTATGCCAGCGGGGCAGCTGGGATCTGGTGTGCAAGTCGCGGGAAGACGGCACCGTCCCGTAACGCAAGCCGCGCCTAGCCGTATACGTCCGGACGGCGACCCTGCAGAACCGGGACGGCGCTCCGCGTCTCGGTCACCATATCCAGATCGCAGGTGGCGGTGAAAAGACCTTCCGCTTCCTGGCCGTCCACCAACGTGTTGCCCCAGGGATCGATCACGGCGCTGTGTCCACAGAAAGAGACGCCGTCGCTGGCGCCCACGCGGTTGCACGCGAAGACGAAGCACTGATTCTCGATGGCCCGGGTCCGGAGCAGGATGCGCCAGTGTTCCCCGCGGGGATGCGGCCACTCGGCGGAAAGCAGAATGGACTGGCAGCCCTCCAAGGCATACCGGCGGAACATTTCCGGAAAGCGCAGATCGTAGCAAACGGCCAGTCCGGCTCGATGCGATCCCAGCCGCACCTGGCGTAGAGCATCTCCCGCCTGCAGATAGCGCGGTTCGTCCAGCATGGGCACCAGATGCAACTTGCGGTAGCTGGCTTGCAGGCGTCCCTGGGCGTCATAGAGGACCATCGTGTTGTAGACCGCGCCGCTTGCCGCTTCCAGGAGGGACCCGGCTACCGCCGTTCGGTGGGCTTGCGCCAAGCCCGCGAAGCGCGCGAACGATCCCTGGGCGGCAGGGCCTGCAGCGACGGCACAGGCGAATTGCCGGGCCTGTTTCAGGGCATAGGCGGAATGCCACAGTTCCGGGAAAACCACCAGATCCGATTTCCGATCCACTGCTTCCTGCATGAACTGCTCCGCGCGGGCGAAATTGTATTCCGGATCTCCGATACGGAGATCCATTTGGGCCAGCGAGACTGTGAATACGGACATGGAGCGCTCATCCGGTCAGCGTTGCAGTTCGTGCAACACGACTGCCGTGGAACCGGGGACCTGGCCTTCGTTTTCCATCAGCACGTCGGTCGTGCTGCGCATGGAGGTCACGCCTTCTTCCTCTTCCTGTTCCGCCCCGGGTCCGAGCGGAGAGAAGCGGTACATGCGGGGAAAGAGATAGGCGCTGACGATTACGAAGATACCCAACGCCACCAGAATGCCGGGCCACCAGATCTTCCAGTCGGCCAGCCAGGGCTCGGAGCGGGTGTCCATGAATGCGAAAAGGCCGTAGAGCAACATGACGAAGCCCGGAATGGGAGCCCACCAGAAATGGCTCTTGTCCCCCTGCAGGAAGAGATACAGGAAGACTAGGCCCAGCCCCCCGAAGAGGATGCCGCCCAGCAGTTCGATGGCCGTGACGGAGCTGCTGACGAAAGTAGTCAGACCCAACACGAACATCAGGCCCGCCATGATCATCCCCCACCAACGGTCGCGGGGATCCGTGACATAGACCAGCAGAAAGCTGAGGGCCATGCCCCAGAGCAGAACGGCCGCACTGAGCCTGGGGTTGAAACTGGCCAGCGTAGTCATGTAAAGCATGGCGGCCAGCGAGAGGCAGGTAAAGGAAGGAATGAGCTGCCACCAACTGGAGCGGTCGGCGACATAGAACCATGCAAAGGCGATGCCCCCGACCAACAGTACGCCGGCCAGCCCGTACTCGATTTGCGGCGACGCGAAGTCCAGCCAATGCAAGTTCATTAGAATCAACAGGATGCCGCCCCCGATCAGGGAGCCGGACAGGACCAGAACCGCCAAACGGGAGTGCTTCTGCAACATGTGCCTCGAGTCTTGCGCAAAGTCGGCCGGCCGGCAACCCTTCTGGTCGCCGGTTCCCAGACTGGATTATAGGACAGTGTGCAAGGTTTTCGGACCGGAAAACGACAGACTGGGAAGCCGATGAACAGGGGGGGGGGCGAATTCGGCGTCGGAGGAGAGCAACGGTTCTCGAAACTGCATTCGAGTGTGCACCGGGGAGATCGTCTCGATCTGGACGGCGCCGCCCTGTCTCCTGCCGGATGCAGAATGCGGCGCCAGCCGCCGGTTTGACGGAGGGTTTCCCTGTAGCCGTCGGCGGGTCGGAAAACGGTCGCGTCATCCCCTATGCACATGCTGGACTACTACACCCCGACCCGGTGCTCGGGAAAGCCGTCCATCGGTGGTCGGCGGAGGGAGTCCGTAGGCGTAGGCGGCAGCTACCGCAAAGGCATCAATAGGCGCTGATGTTCCGGTGGCGTTGCCCAGCCCACGCATCCAAGGGCCGGTGAGAGATGCGGTCCACGGGCCAACGCGCCGGGTCGTCGCCCATCATCTGCGCCCGTGTCTCTGTCGAGATGCCCGTGCAGCACCGCGCGCCGTAATACCGACGACACCTCCGCATCCAACCGCTCGGGAGCCGCCGACGAGGCCGTATCGACCCTATCGGACACCGTCGGACCAAGAGGGGTCCGCAGCAGATATTTCGACAGCGACCGAGGCGTCGACAACGAATCGGCTCATCCGGTCTCCAGGTCGCGCAGGGAGCGTTCTGCTCTCAGCAGCACCGCTGCTTCTACGCCGAGATCGGTCTTGGGGCGCAGGGCCAGATGCTTCTTCCATTCCCAGGTGGCCAATTCGCGTTCGATGGCTGTAAGCACCACGGCACTCATGGTGGAGTTGTGTTCACGCGCGTGGCGACGCAGAGGTTCATACAGAACATCGGGTACATTTCCGACTTGCAGATTGGCCGTATACGGAATGTAGCATGATCCCTAAGGACGTCGAGAATGTCCAGCGGGCCGCCGGGTTGCGCGCTTGGGCCTATGCCGACAGCTTTCCGATTTTCCTCCTGCATCCGCTCCTCCAGAAAAACCCCTGTGTCATCTTCGACAAATACCAATGGATGCAATACTAAGTCCCGATTTGGGCTTGGAGACAGAGATCAGACCAGCCGCCGAGACAAGATTCGCTAGACTTGTGTAGAACGACGCAGAGGGGAAGTCCCTGGGAAAAACGGTACGTGAGGATAGGAGACGGAATTCCGTCTAACCTTCGCGGGGCTAAGTTTATGTCCGGGTACGTGGCGGGCGGCGAGGCCGGTCCCGAGGGCTTGTTCCGCTACGGCCGCCGCGTTGTACCGGTACGGCATCTCGTTAGCGGAGACGGGACGCAGGCATGCCGCTTGTGCGGAGGCGACTACGCTGGATCCGGCAGGCGCCTGCCAAGGTCGTGATGTGCACGGCATGAAGGGCCGAGAGCGCGGGGGCAAGGAGATGCCCGGCAATGTCTGCGGCAGATCAAGTCCAGTCGGCGCGGTACCGGCAGGATGTGGTCTGTCTTTGCCGCCTCGAACTACGCGCCGAAGCAGAGCCTGGGATACACGTCCAATTACGCTTCCAAGTATTATTTGTCTACGGCGATGATCGGGGATCTGCAGGCGAGGCCCTATACCCTGATCGGCGTTCAGGCAGACACCGCATCCGGCTTGCTTCCCTAACGACCCGATTTCGTTCCTGCAAAGGGGCGCCCCAGAGTGCATACGCAGCTGCTGTCCGTTACCGACGACCGCCTTATGGACCACGTGCGCCGCGCCTTCGCCGCACAACTGCCCATCGCCGTGCCTACCGATACCGTCTACGGTCTCTCCTGTCCTTACGACAGCGCCGCCGGCATAGCCGCGCTGTATCGGATCAAGGAGAGACCTCGCGGCAAAGCCATACCGATTCTGCTGGGCGCCACGGAGCAACTGCCGCAGGTGGCCCGGCCTTTTCATTCGGAGGTGGCCGCGGCCTTGGCGGCCCGCTTCTGGCCGGGGCCGCTGACCATCATCTTGCCGGCGCAGCCGCACCTGCCGGCCGTCCTGCTGGCGGGAGGCGACACCGTAGCCGTACGCGTGGTGGATCATCCGGCCTTTCAGAGCCTGGCTCTCCAGCTGGGACCGTTGGCCACTACCAGCGCCAACGTCTCCGGACAGCCGGACTGCAGTCATGCCCAAGAAGTGTACAGACATCTGCGAGGCCGTATTCCGCTCATCGTGAATGCCGGCCGTTCCCCGGAGAGTCGGCCCAGCACTATCGTCAAAGTGACCCGGCAGGACGTCGCGATCGTACGTCCCGGATCGCTGGCCCCGGCGATCCGGGAGTTCCTGGCCGCCTGAAGCGGCCCGTGCGTCATGGCTAGACGGCAAATCGGCGTGGATGCGTCTCGCTGTCTGCGGCCCCGACCCACAGGTACGGAAAACTATGCGCGCCACATCCTGAGCGCCTTGTTGGCTCTGGACGAGGCGGCAGCATACGAATGGATACTGTATGTAGACCGAGAACCACCGGCAGCCCGGCAGTTTTCCTGGACGCAGGCGCCGCACGCCACGGTGCGCGTGTTGCCGCGGGTGCGCCTCTGGACCCATCGGGCCCTGGCGCGGGAGATGCGCCGCCGGCCTCCCGACTTGCTGTTCGTGCCGGCCCACGTGTTGCCTTTCGCTGGGGCGTTCGGTGCGAAGCCGCCCGCCGTGATGACCGTCCACGATCTGGGTTACGAATATTTTCCCGAAGCCCATACGCCGCTGCAGCGGCGCTATTTGCAATGGTCCACGCGCTATGCCGTCCGTCGGGCCGCCCGCCTGATATGTGTCAGCGAGGCCACCCGGACCGACCTGATACGGTTGTACGGGGCCCGTGAATCCAAATTGGATGTGGTCTATGAAGGAGACGTACGCCGGCGCAGTCCTTTGGCGGACCCGATAGGCACGGCCCACCGCTCTGCCCTAGGTGTGACTTGTCCCTACATGCTTTTCCTCAGCACCGTGCAGCCTCGCAAGAACGTAGAACGCTTGATCCGCAGTTACACGCGGCTGGTGCAGACCCAGGCGCTGGAACTGGACTTGGTGGTGGCTGGCCAATTGGGTTGGCTGAGCGAAACTATCGTGCGCACGGCGCGCCGTGCGCCCGCGGCCGACCGCATTCACTTGCTGGGATACGTGGACGAAGACGCAGCGGCCGCCCTGTACGCAGGAGCGACGTTCTTTTGCTATCCTTCCTTGCATGAAGGATTCGGGCTGCCGGTATTGGAGGCTCAGTCTGCGGGAGTGCCTGTCATGACTTCCCGCCGTTCCGCGTTGCCGGAAGTGGCCGGCGACGCGGCCCTGCTGGTGAACCCTGAAGACGAGGAAGAGATTGCCGCGGCCATGCTGCGTCTCAGCAACGACGAAACGCTGCGGCAAGAGCTGATCCGGAAGGGCTACGAGAACGTGAAACGATTCTCTTGGTCCAAGGCGGCCCGCGAGACTCTGGAAGTCCTCCAAAAAGCCATGGACTCCGACCCTTGAGCCCGCCGGGGCCCCGGCTGCAGGGGGTCCGCAGTATTCTGGGGGTGCCTGTACATCCGGTGACCCAGGAGCAGGTTCTGACTCAGATTGCACGCTGGCTTGATTCGCGGCAGCCGGACGCCGCCGCGCAACCGTTGCGGCGTATTTGCACCGTAAACCCGGAATTCATAATGACGGCTCGGCGGCACCCCGTGTTCTGGGCGACCCTTTGTGCCAGCGATCTCAATGTGCCCGACGGCGTCGGCGTGACTTGGGCCCTGCGCCTGCTGCCGGCGGGCAGGTCCGTAGCCAGAGTGGCGGGAGCAGATCTCGTGCCCTGCATTGCGCAGGCCGCTGCGGCCCGCGGGTGGCGGGTGCTGTTGTTGGGAGCGGGTCCGGGGGTGGCGGCCCGGGCTGCGGCCCGATTGCGGCGGCGTTGCCCGGGCTTGATCGTACGCGGATTGCACGGCGGCACTCCCAGCGCGCGGGATTGGCTCCCGGTAAAGGCCGTATTGGCGACGTTTCAGCCGCACATTCTGCTGGTGGCCTTTGGTCATCCGCAGCAGGACATCTGGATCGAGGAACATCGAGCGGACCTGCCGGGCATGGTCGCGATGGGGATCGGCGGCACTTTGGACTTCATTGCCGGCGAGATTCGCCGCGCGCCGGCATGGATGCGGCGACTGGGACTGGAGTGGCTGTTTCGGTTGCTCCGGCAGCCTTGGCGACTGGGCCGTATGCGGCGGCTCCCGATTTTTGGCGGCTTGGTGCTGTGGCAGGTCGTGCAGGAGCGCCGCCGCCGGTAACTACTCCGCTCTGACGCCTTGGCCGATCGCCGTGACGCGGGCCACCGGGACGCCGATGGTCAAGACGGTACCCTGAAAATCGGACTGGTCTTCGGGCCTCAAGGCTTGGCTTTCCGCCGGTAGGACGCGTACGCCGACCACCTTGCCCGGTCGGCTGTAGAGGATCAGAACGACTTCGGCTTCCTGGGTGACGGCCGTCCCCGCGTTCCGCAGCTGACCCTGTACGTGCACCACGTGATCCGAGACCTGCGCAAAAGCCAGCTCCTGAACCTCCAGGTCGGCGTACAGCCGGCCGGCATAGGCTGGTTGGGAACCGGTCACGGCCAGCAGCCACGAATCCCAACTGCCTGCTTCCGCGTCCAGGGCCACCATAAAGGGGCTGGTTTCCTGCGGGGGCGTCAGATATCGGTAACTGAGGCCCTGCGTGCGCGCGACTTCGTTCTGCGCGGCATCCCGGAGCAAGACTTCGATCCGCACCTGTTCCACCACCACCGCCGACAAATTGACGACCTCCCCCAGCAACCAGGGAACGCCCAGACCGTCCACGTAAGTCTGCAGACCCTGTACGCGGTGCGGCAAGGGCGGCGCCGCCGCGCCCGGGGGTGCGCCGGCAGGAGGTATGATCAGCCTCTGGCCGATCTGCAGCGTACGCGGATCCGCGATGTGGTTGAAGTGTTGCAGTTCTACCGGATCTACGTCCAAGGCCGCGCCGATGCCGATCAAGGTGTCCCCCGCCGCCACGACGTAGGTTTGCGGAGTCGACGTGGGTACGGGCGTCCCGGGGGGAGCCTGTACCGCTACCGTTATGACGGCCGTGGGCGTGAAGGTGGGCACCTCCACGCTCAAGGGAGCGGGGGTAGGGGGAGGCGTGGAAGTCTGCGGCGGCGCTTCGAGGTCGTCGTCTGCACGGCAAGCCCCCAGGAGCAGGATCAAGCCGCACAGCCCCAGACTCAAGCCCGTCCCCCAGTTTGCCGTGTCCAAACTTTGGAGCCTGTCCGCCATGATGCGGTTATTATAGGTTTGCCCCCACCCGCCTGGGCGGGGACCGGACAGGGAAAGGACGGAGGCCCGTCATGACCAAGATTGCCGTTCTCGCGGACTCCCACGACAACATCTGGAATCTCGATCGGGCCTTGCAGCAGATAGCCGCCGCGGCGGCGGACGTGCTGTTGCACTGCGGAGACTTTATCGCTCCCTTCGTCATCTCGCAGTTGGGGGAGGCCTTCGGCGGTTCCATCCACGGCGTATACGGCAACAACGACGGCGATCAGAGTCGAATGTACCAGCAGGCGACCAAATTCCCGCAGGTCGTCCTGCATGGAGAATTGGCGACGCTGGAAGTGGACGGCATCCGCATCGCCATGAACCATTATCCGGAAATCGCCCGTCCCTTGGCCGAATCCGGGCGTTACGATCTGGTCTGTTACGGTCACGATCATGTGCCGCACTGGGAGCAGGTGCGAGAGTGCCAACTGGTGAATCCGGGCGAGATCATGGGCCGCCGCGGAGCTCCCAGCTGGGGCTTGTTCGATACCTCCGACCGTACCTGGCGCCTGCAGCGGCTGCAGGACTGAGCGGCTCCGCGCCTGCTGTCGGCATGTTTGAAATCCAGTTTCTGGGCACCTCCGCCTCCGCGCCTACGGCCCACCGCAGCCTCAGCAGCGCCGTGGTCATGTTCGACGCGGAACGGTTTCTGATCGACTGCGGCGAAGGTACCCAACGGCAGATTTTGCGGAGCGGCATCGGGTTTCGACGTCTGGACAAAGTGCTGTTGACGCACCGGCATCTGGATCACATTCTGGGACTGGGCGGGCTGGCCAGCACCTTCGGCCGCTGGGAGGCCATGGAAGCCCTGCAGATCTGGGGCAGTCCGGATACTCTGAGCCGCGTCCGGGACTTGATGAAGGTGGTCTTTCACCCGGGCTGGGAATCGGACGAACGCATTAGGCTGGTTCCCATGGAGCCGGGTCTCGTCTTCGAGAACGCCCAGGTCACCGTCGAGGCCTTTGCCGTGGAACATCGGCGCACCCCCTGTTTCGGCTTTCTCTTTGCGGAAAGAGCCCGCCGGCGATTTCACCCCGAGCAGGCGGATGCGCTGGGCGTGCCCTTTGGGCCGCAACGGGCCGAACTGGTACGGGGCCACGCCATCACCCTGGATTCAGGGCGGGTCGTGCAGCCCGCCGACGTACTGGGCGAACCCGTCGCCGGCGCGAAACTCTGTTTCGTCAGCGACGTAGGCCGCACCGGTCCGCTGCACGACATTGTTCGGGGCGCGGACCTGTTGGTGATCGAAGGCACCTACCTGGACCGGGACAAGCAGCTGGCCAAGGACTTCGGGCATATTACCGTCGCGGCGGCCGCCAAGCTGGCGCGCACGGCCGCCGTGAAACAGCTGGTGCTGCACCACATCGGCCGCCGTTACGGAGTCCGGGAAATCCTGGCAGAGGCTCACCGGTATTTTGCCGGCGCCATCGTCGTGGGCGATTTGGACCGGGTCCGCGTCAGAGACCAGGCTCCGCTGGAATGGGAACGCTGGTCGCAGCGCCGCTCCCGCCGGCGCCGTCAAGTCCAGGAGCCGGCAGCCGCCTCAGCCGGAGCGTAACGTCCCCCCGGTCTGGCGGGCCACCGCCTGCACGATCTTGCGCCGGAGGCGCGCGGTTTCTTGGGCGCCGAGATTGTGGGTGAGGGACTGGTAGGCCACCTTGAAAGCCAAGGACTTCCGCCCTTCCGGCAGGGGAGGGCCCTGGTACAAGTCGAACAGCTCCACGCGGGTCAAGGTGCTGCCGCCGCCCTCTCGGATCGCGGCCGTCACCTGCTGGGCCGGGGTTTCCTGATCCACCAGGAAGGCCAGATCTTCCACGACGCTCGGATAAGGCGAAATGGGAGCCATCTGCCGCACGACCCAGGGCGGCGAGACCAGCGGCGCGATCTGCAGGTTGGCCACCGCGATGCGTTGGGCGGGCAACTGATAGGCCGCCCGCACCGCAGGGTGCAATTCCCCCGCCAGACCGAGGGTCTGGGCGCCCAGGAGGATACGGGCACAGTAGGGACCGTACCGATCGTCCTGCGTCGCCTCGTAGCGCACGTCGTCCAAGCCGAGGCGGTTGAACAGGATTTCCAGGACCCCTTTGAGATCGTAGAAATCGAACGTGGCGTCCGAGACGGGCTGGGTATGGTGGGGCAGATGCCGAGGCCCGGTCATCGCCAGTTGCAAGGTCCGCTGTTCCTGCGGAAAGGGGGCCCAATCGGCATCGGGCCGGAATTCCAGTCCAATCTCGAAGGTTGCCAAACGTGACGCGTGCCGCAGATTCAGGGCCAAGTTCTCCAAGGCGGAAACCAACAGGTCCTGCCGCATGACGCTCTTTTCCGGACTGTAGGGATTGGTCAGTGCCACAAACTCCCGGGGCGCGTCTGCCGGGGAAGCGTGCCGGGTCAAACGGTAGTGGTTTTCGGGATTGGAGTAGGAATGTCCTATGACTTCCTGCAGACCGATGCCGACCAAGACGTCTCGGATCTTCTCTTCGGTAGCCAATTCCGGACTCGGAATGTGCTGCGGGATCTCTTCCGGCATGTAAGTGTACCCCACTTGGTCGTAGCCGATCATGCGGGCCACTTCTTCGGTCAGATCGGCGGGGATGGCCAAGTCCAAGCGATGCCAGGGCGGACGACAGAGCAGCACAGGTTCCGCATCGCGCCGCAGCAGACCGAACTGAGCCTGTGCCTGCAGGTCGGCGGGCGGGGCCGGAACCGTCTCGGTCGCGATCTCCAGACTGTGCAGGGCCGCGCCGATCTCGTCCAAGCCGAGGGTCGTACCCAGCTGTCTATTGACTTCGGAGGCCGTCAGACAAATGGCCGGTATCGCCTGCACCTTGGGATAGGCATCGGCCAAGGGGGCGGTGCACCGCCCGCCCGCCAGCTCCGTCATCAATGCGGCCGCGCGTGCCGCCGCGTGCGGATTGAGAGTGGCCGGGATACCGCGGGTGAAGCGGTGGCTGGCCGCGCTGTGCAGCCGCAGAGCCTGGGCCGTACGGCGATTGTTGATGCCGTCGAAGGTCGCCGATTCCAGCAAGACGGTGCGGGTGCCGGCGGACACTTCCGTCTCGGCGCCTCCCATGACCCCGGCTAGGGCCACGGGACCGACGACGTCGGTGATCAGCAGCATGTCGGGGGTCAGCGTACGCTCCGCGTCGTCCAGCGTGGTCATGGTTTCGCCGGGCTTGGCCCGCCGCATCCGGATGAGAGGTTTCGCGCGGCCTGCCGCTCGGGCCCTGGCGACCAGGCGATCGTAATCGAAGGCGTGCAAGGGCTGGCCGGTCTCGAGCATTACGTAGTTGGTAATGTCGACGATGTTGTTGATAGGCCGCATGCCGGCCCGCGTCAGCCGTTGCTGCATCCAGGCCGGGGAAGGTCCCACCTGCACGTCTTCGACGACAGCGGCTACGTACCGGGGACAGAGGTCCGGATCCACGATCTCCAGTTCCACCAGCGCATGGTCGGCATGGCGTGCGTCCTGGGAGGGCAGTTCCGGCAGCGGGAGCTGCAAAGGACCGTGGCCGGTCAGGGCTGCCACCTCGCGGGCCACCCCCATCATGCTCAGACCCCGGGCCATGTCCGGCGTCAGATCCAGTTCCAAGACGTCGTCCCGGAGATATTCGCTCAGAGGCAGTCCGACCGGAGCCTCTTCGGCCAGCAAGAGGATGCCTTCATGCTCCTCGCTGAGCCCCAGTTCCAGTTCGGAGCAGACCATGCCGTTGGAACGGACCCCGCGAATCTTGGAGGGCTTCAGTTTCTTGCGGCGCCGTTTGTCGGAGTAGGCGTCCACCAGATATGCGCCGGCCCGCGCGAAGGCGACCTTCAACGTGGGCAGGTCGTCCTGTGCCCGGAACTGGAACAGGTTGGGAGCTCCCGTGACCACCCGTTCCGGCTCCGTGGCTCCGTAGGACACATCCACCAGCACGAGACGGTCCGCTTGCGGATGGGGATGGACCCCTTCCACCTGGCCGACCGTGATTTCGGGGCCCCACCAGTCTCCGATTTGCTCCGTGGCCACCACTTCGAGTCCGGCCAGGGTCAGGATTTCGGCCAGTTCCGCCGGAGATTGCTCCCAGGACACGTATTCCCGCAGCCAGGACAAGGGAACTAACATACGATGTTTCTCCGGCTCAGGGTCTGGAACGCTACTTCGTGGCCAATGGCCCGCCAATCTCCCCAGACTTTGCGATGGGCGTTCAAGCCCCGCAGATAGGCCGCCACCGTAGGCAGACCGGTCAGGGCGATTTCCCCGATTTGGGCAATTTCGGCCGTATCCTGCGGTTGCGGCGGCGCGTCGGTCAAGGCGCGCAAATGGAAGAGATACGTGGCAAACTCCATGCGGAAGTCGCCTTTGGTGAAGGTGTACGTGCAAAGTCCCAGGAAACTCTGGATTTCGCAGTGCAAGCCGGTCTCTTCCCTGACCTCTCGTTCCAAGGCCGTCAACACCGGTTCCTGTAAGCCGATGCCGCCGGTAAACAACCGGTACACGCCTGGGGGATACTGCGGCTTGGTGTGGAGCAACACTTTGCCGCTGGGGCGGGTGATGACGAACAGCACTTCCGCCCGTCGATCGTATCTGCGATTTTCACGCGTGGACAACATGTAGTGGTCCAACTCGATGTCGTAGTGGCGACGCACCGGGGTACCGTAGACGGCCTGCAGCGCGCTGACTTCCTTTTCACACACGGCAGTTTCGTACATGCTGGCTTCCGTTACGGACATGACGACACCCTGAATCCCCTGTAGGTGTAAGCAGGGAGTCTAGGACAACCGGCAAACGGCGGCCAAATACGCGGGCGGCTGCTGCCAGGATTGCGGACCGGAACGGGGCGCGCCCCGCGCTACCGGTCAGGGGAGGCGACGCGCCACTCCTGCGGATATTCCGAGACGTCGACCACATTGCCGTCTGGATCCAGCACTTTGAAGGAGCGGACGGGTGCCGTGGCCGCGTCGTAGTCCCGCCGCTGTTTCACGTCTTCCTTGACGATATGGGCTTCGATCTGCCGCAGCCGTTCCACCACGGGCTCTAGACTTTCTACGAGGACGCCGAAATGCATGTGCTCGTCGCCTTCGGGATGCGGCGGACTGGCGGTCGTTTCGAAAGGCAGCAACGTCAGGTTCACGTGGCCTTCGCTCAGGTCCATGCTGGGTCCTAGGCCCCGCAGACCGACAAAAGTGAACCCCAGCCCTTTTTCGTAAAAGGTACGGGACCGGTCCAGATCGCGACAACGGACGGCCAGGTGTTTGAAGGTCAACATGGAGGTTGGTTCTCCGGGAGACGGAAGTCCGCGGCGGTCTACGGCTCTTCCGCGTCCAACTTCACGCCTACGACCGTATCCGGATCTCGCCGATCCAGCAACACGCCGCCGCCTTCCGCGCCGTGGGACAGCGGAGCTTTCTCGGCGGGCGGGTGATGAAAACGGTGAGCCTGCAACAGCTGCCGCTCGGTCAGGGACAGTCCGTATCGGTTGTGGGGGTTGAGCAGAGTCCGGATCAGGTTCCGGCCTACGATGTGTTCCAAGTCCGCCGGGTGGCGAAAGGTCTGCCACTGGACCAAGGAACCGCGTAAAAAGGAAAGGCCGGCCGGGGTCATGGGAGTCTCTTTACGCAGCGGTATGACATGGCGTTCCAGTTCCAGCGCCAGATACCATTCCTGCCCCGCCGGAGCCGTGATGTCCTGGCCCAACAGAAAAAAGACCCGGTCGCAGTTGGCGATCCGCTCGAAAATGTTGGAATAGGTATCTCCCGCCGCCGGAGTGCGGCGGAGCTCGACGCGGTTGTGCGCCGGCAACTGGGCCAGCGTAGTGCCGATGATGTTGCGTTCCGCTTCCAAATCCGAGGTGGCGCTGATAAAAAGGCGCAAGGTTTCAGCCATTCGTCACCGTTCTCCGGTCGGGATGGACATCCCGAGATACAAACGAATCACAGGGAGTTCGTCGGGCTGCCCGCCGTCCGCATGCACGGGTGTCGCGGAAGCCTCCTGCATGCGATTGTAGCAAAGTTGCTCGGTACGGTTGAAGGCGGCCAAAGGTTCTCCGCCGCGATCAGGCCACGCAAAACGGGTCGCTCGGCGCGCCCGCGCAATCCCCTCTTTCGCCTGCCGGTGCGGCGCCCTCCACCGTGCGCCCGCTTTTCCGGGCTATGGAATTAGGTCTTGGTCCGGAGCACCAGATCCATGTCGGCTTCCACCATGGTCGTGACCAGCCTCTGAAAATCCAGCGTGGGTTCCCAGCCCAATTGGGCGCCCGCTTTGGACGCGTCGCCTACCAACAGGTCGACGTCTGCCTGGCGCATGAAACGCGCATCCTGCACGACATAGTCCTGCCAGGCCAGATCCACGACCTCAAAAGCCGCTTGTACGAAGTCGCGGATACGATGCGTGGTCCCGGTGGCGACTACATAGTCGTCCGGCTGGTCCTGCTGCAGCATCGCCCACATGGCTTCGACGTAGTCCGGGGCGTAGCCCCAGTCGCGCGACGCGTCCAGATTGCCCAACGGCAGGCGGGTGGCCAAGCCGTGCTTGATCAAGGCCACGTGATACGAAATTTTGCGCGTGACGAACTCCATCCCGCGGCGCGGACTTTCGTGATTGAAGAGAATACCGGAGCAAGCGAACAGATTGTAAGCTTCCCGGTAATTGACGGTCAGCCAGTGGCCGTAGACTTTGGCGGCTCCGTATGGGCTGCGCGGGTAGAAAGGAGTCGATTCCGTCTGCGGAGTTTCGCGCACTTTCCCGAACATTTCGCTGCTGCTGGCCTGGTAGAAACGGATTTCCGGATTGACTTCGCGGATGGCTTCCAGCATCCGGGTTACGCCCAGCGCCGTGGTCTCGCCGGTCAGGACCGGGGCCTCGAAGCTGGCCGGAATAAAACTTTGCGCAGCCAGATTGTAGATTTCGGAAGGCTGGTACTTGCGAATGATGTTGTTCAGGCTGGTCTGATCCAGCAGGTCTCCTTGTTCGAGGTGCAGCCGATCCTGAATGTGCTCGATTCGGCTGTGTTGCTGGAGGCTGGTCCGTCGTACCATGCCGACCACCGTGTAGCCTCGGCTGAGCAACAATTCCGCCAAGTAACTTCCGTCCTGGCCGGTGATGCCGGTGATCATTGCCACTTTCGAAGACATGTCGAGAGTTCTGTTTCCTTAAGTTTGATGGGAAATTACGCTCAAAACGGGTAATGCGCTCTCTGGCGACTCGGGACAGGGAAGCCGCCTCCCGCGAGTTCGGGCGGAGCCGGTCTCGGCCGCGACGTGCGTTCCATGTGTCGAGATCCGGCGGGCCGCAGCGACAGGACCTCTACGACATGCTTTCAGAATCATATAGCCGGTTCCGCATATTGGAGGCAACATCGACGTTGGCCCCTACCGCTCCGCCGGCGCCCGGCCGGTACGTTTCCGGCGTCTGCATTCGAGCTGCCGGGTCGGCCATCCGCCCGCGGCGGGAATCCCGATGGTACAGCCCAGGCCGCCTGTTTTCGGTACCGGACGCCGAGCTACGGCGTCGTCCGGGCCACGCTCCCGTGTAAGCCGTCGGCATAGACGAAATTGCACTACGGTTCCAACCCATTTCAGGAAACTGCAGCTTGCGCTCGCTCTGGGTCGTGATCGGCGGCATGCCCCGCACCGGGGACCTGCAGCCCGGGATTTTCGTCAGTGTGTCCTCCAGTAGTCTAGGATGTCCGCCAATGTCTGTGCCAAGGGTATGCGCGGTCGCCAGGGACCCAAGGCCTGCAGCTTGCGCGTGTCTGCCTGCAGAGCCGGAGGATCGGTGGCGCGTGCCCGCGTACGCCGGCTCGTGGTCTTGACCTGCATAGGGACGCGGGCCTGCTCCAGCAGCATCTGCACGACGGCCTGCAGCGGATATTGGGTCCCGCTGCCCACGTTGTAGGCTGCGCCCGGTCGGCCCCGGGCTATCACCAGGTCCCAGGCGGGCAACACGTCCTGCACATCCAGAAAATCCCGGGTCACGTTCAGATTGCCAGTCTCCAGCACGGCAGGTCGTGCTCCGCTCTCCGCCCGGGCGATTTGCAGGGCGAAGGAGCTGAACGCGAAGGAGGCGGATTGACCGGGGCCGACCACGTTGAAGTTGCGGGTCACCATCGCCGGCAGGCCATGACTCACTGCATATTGGCGTGCCATCAGCTCCTGGCCGGCTTTGCTGACCCCGTAGGGCGAGACCGGGTGCAGCGGATCCGTTTCCTTCAGGGCAGAGCCGGACATGAAGCCGTACACGGCGCTGCTGGACGCAATCAGGGTCCGACAATCCGGGGCTTGGGCGGCCAGGGATTCCAGCAGGTTCAGTTGACTGCGCAGGTTGACCGCGTAGGTCCGCCAGGGCTCGGCCCAACTGGCGCTCTCCTGGCTCTGGCCGGCCAGATGGTAGCAATGGGTGGGCTGGACGGCCCGCACGGTCTGCAGAACCCAGTCCGGGTTCCTCAGATCGCCCGGCAGCCAATGACAAGGCAGGTCCGGCGGGGCCGACAGCGCTGCACCCCGCGCTACTCCGAACACCTCGTCGGTCGAGGAGAGCGCCAGAGTCCGCGCCAGATGACGCCCCAAGAAGCCCGTG
This sequence comes from Anaerolineales bacterium, assembly GCA_034421855.1. GTDB lineage: Bacteria > Chloroflexota > Anaerolineae > Caldilineales > Caldilineaceae > Bin34. Next base: position 46,456 of record DAOUKB010000001.1, on the reverse strand, counting down.
ACTCCGGTAATGAGAATACGCCGCGCCAAAGGGAACCTCGCCTCTGTGTAGGAGAATCGGTCAGACCTAGTTTCCGGATTGTAGGTTAATATGGGGCGGGCGGAAGTGATTTCGCCTTGGGTCGCAGGTACGGACACTCCTTCCCGCAGATCATGAAAACCCTGATTACCGGCGGGGCCGGCTTCATTGGCGCCCATCTGGCCAATCGACTGCAAGGTATGGGCTGGCTGGTGCGGGTTCTGGACGATCTCAGCAGCGGCCGGCCCGATCATCTCCACGAGCAGATCTTTCTGCAGCGCGGGGACGTGAACGACATTCCTCAGCTCTGGTCCCTGCTCCAGGGCATAGACGTGGTCTTCCATCTGGCAGCCCGGGTCAGCGTGCCCGCTTCGGCACACTATCCGCGGGAATACAACACGGTCAACGTCGGCGGTACCGTCTCCCTGCTCGAAGCCTGCCGGGACGTGGGAGTCAAACGGGTGGTCTTGGCCAGCAGCGCGACCGTTTACGGCGCCTTGCCCACGCAACCCGTAGCGGAAGACGTGCCGCTGCGTCCGGCAGCCCCCTATGCAGTGTCCAAAGTCGCCGCGGAACACTACTTGCTTTCGCTGGCCCGCATCAATCGGTTCGAAGCCGTAGCCTTGCGCATTTTCAATGCTTATGGTCCCCAGCAGTCGATCCCGCCCGTCAATGCCCCGGTGGTGCCGCGCTTCATTCAGAACGTGCTGCACCAACGCTCGATACTCATCTTCGGGGACGGCACCCAAACGCGGGACTTCATTTACGTAGACGACGTGGTGGACGGGATCGTGGCCGCTGCGACCCAGGCAGATCTGAACAGCCAGATTATCAATATCGGGAGTGGCGTGGGCACCTCCATCAACGACTTGGCGGCCGCGATCGGGAAGGTCGTGGGCAAGACGCCCAGCCTATTGCATAACCTGCAGATGGACGGCGGGGTGCCGCACCTGGTGGCCGACATCTCCAAAGCACAGGCCGAATTGAATTTTCGCCCTCGGATGGAGTTGACCGCCGGTCTGCAGCGTACCTACGAACTGGATCCGAACTTCCGGACGGCATGAGGTCGTTTCCCCGTACCCGGATTGCCGCTTGGGCGTGCAGGCCGTGGATCCTCGGTCTCCTTTGGGCGAGCTGCCTGTCGGCAGGCTGCCTGTCCATGAGTCCGGAGGGCTATGTGGCCCGCCATGCGACGGAACTGGATATCCCGTTGCAGCCCGATGCGCCGGTGCAGCAGTTCGAAGTCCAGCCCGGACAGAACGCCTGGCAGATTGCACAGGCTCTGAAACAGGCCAATCTCATCGGGGATCCGCGCCTGTTCGCGAGCTACGTCGAAATGGAAGGTTGGGACACTCGACTGGAGGCGGGGTCGTACCAGTTCAGCGCGGGCATGACCATTCCGGAACTGGCTTTGGCCTTGCAACACGGTCTGGGTTTGGGTCCGCGGCTTACGATCAGGGAAGGATTGCGCTTGGAAGAGACCGCGGCCCAATTGGAGCTGGCGGGACTGGGCAGCAGCGCCCGGTACCGGGAGCTGACCCAGGACGGGTCGGCCTTGGTGCAGTGGCAGCAGCAGTTCTCTTTTCTGCCGCCGTCTCCTGTGTTGCTTTCCTTGGAAGGGTATCTGTATCCCGCCACTTACTTGTTGTCGGCGGACGACGAGCGGGCACAGCAGTTGGTGGCCCTGCAACTGCAGGGGTTTCAGGAACAGATGGTGCCGTTGTTTCGCCAAGGGCCCAACGAAGCCGGCCTGACTCTGCATGAAGCCGTCACCGTGGCCAGTATCGTGCAGCGGGAAGCAGCGCAGACGACGGAGATGCCGCGCATAGCGGGAGTGTTGCTCAATCGGCTCCGGCAGGCCATGCCTTTGCAGGTGGATTCGTCGACTCTGTATGCCGCTGGCTACAATCCGCAGACGCGCAGCTGGTGGCTGCACGATATGGACGATCCGCAGATCCGCCTTCTGGACAGCGCCTTCAACACCTACGTAGTGCCCGGTCTGCCGGTAGGTCCCATCTCCACGCCGGGCCCGGCGGCCTTCCGGGCCGTGCTCCAGCCGGAACGGCACCGCTATCTTTTCTTCGTGGCCAAGCCGGACGGCAGTGGTACGCATTACTTTGCCGAGACCTACGCCGAGCATGTGCAGAATGCGGCAAAAGTGCGGGCGCAGACCCCTGGATGAACTGGGCCGTCGGATGGTTGACAGGGACCACACCGCCTACTAAGATCCGCCTACCGAGACTCTGCGGGAAGGTGGCGAAACGGTAGACGCAGCGGACTTAAAATCCGCCGAGGTAACGCTCGTGTGGGTTCGAATCCCACCCTTCCTATTACGCACTTCCGGGCCGTGGCGGGCTCCTGGGCGCCGTGCAAGACGGCTGCGCGTGGTGGGGACGGAGGGCCGCCGCCGCGTGGCGCCTGGCGTACCCTACGCAGCCGAGCAGACCTCTCGCGGTCACCGTGTACGCTGCAGCCCAAGAGATGACCAATCCTCCGGTCGACGTTCCTGGTACAATTAGGAGGATAAAGCAATCAACTTGCGGTCGGGCGCGGAAAACCCCCCGTTGCTTGCAGCTGAGACTGGACGGGGAGCATCGCTGCATACTTCGTTGTATTAGGAGAGCGCCGAACGAAAACAGCGAGGTGTGTAATGTCGTTTTCGCTTAACGTTGCGCGGTGGTGGTCGAGATCGGTACTGGTATTGCTTGGGCTGGCCTTGGGCAGCACTCCGGTCTTGGCCTTAGACAAGGTACATGTAGTCCAACGCGGTGAAACGCTGGTGAGCATCGCTCGCCAGTTCGACGTCAGCATTTCCCAGTTGGCCGCCTACAACGGCATCGACAATACCAACGTCATTTTTGTGGGCCAGCAGGTGCTGGTGCCTGGCCCGGACGCCCCTGCAGAGGCTCCACACGGCACTCACACCGTCACGCCCTCGGATTCCTTGCTCGACATTGCGACTGCATACGACACGACCGTCGAGAAACTGCTGGCGGTCAACGGCTTGGACCGCAGCAGCCAGATCTGGGTCGGCCAACGCTTGCTGGTGCCTACGACTCCGCGGGCGCCGGTCAGCCACCGAGTCCAACTCGGCGAGACCCTGAGCTCCATAGCCCGCACGTATGGGTTGACCTGGCAGTCCCTGGCCATTTACAACGGATTGAAAGACGCCGGTTCCCTCGCGTACGGACAACTCCTGGCCATTCCCGCCATAGATACGGCCGGGACCCGCACAGTCTCGCCGCCGCCCAAACCGGCTCCCCAGGCGGCCGCCGTCGTCACGCCGCCCACGCCTTCGGCGCAAATCTACGCCATGCGGTTGGGCGAATCTCTAAGCACCGTGGCGCTGAAGTTCGACGTATCGTTGGCTGATCTGTTGGCGGTCAACGACTTGGACTTGAATTCCCAGGTTTGGGTGGGCCAGAATCTGCGGCTGCCTCTACGGTCGGACGGCTCCGAACCGGAAGGTGTGCCGTCCGGGGCGTCTTCCGTCGCTCCCGCCGCACCGGCTCCTGCCGTATCGGAGGCGCCCGCCGCCGAGCCGCCGCGGGTTCCGGCTCCAGGCGTACGGCCGCCCTCCAGCATTCTGCATGTCGTGAAGCCCGGCGAGACCTTGGCGCAGATTGCCGGCAAGTATGAAGTCGACCCCCACCGGGTCTACGAGTTCAACTCGCTGTCTTCCCGGCAGCTCATCGAGGTCGGACGGCGGCTGCAGATTCCGCGGGATCTGGCCGGCGACCCGGGCTACCTGGGCAAGCGATGGGTAGAAATCGATCTCTCGGAGCAGCTCCTGACGGCGTGGGACGGCGACGTATTGTTCTTGCAGACCCCCATCAGCAGCGGCTTGGCCAATACGCCGACCCCGGTCGGCCTCTTTCGCATCTGGCATATGAACCCCTCTCAGACCATGAGCGGCCCCGGCTACTCCTTGGACAACGTGAAGCACAACATGTATTTCTTCCGGAACTACGCCATGCACGGCGCCTATTGGCACAACAATTTCGGGAATCCGATGTCGCACGGCTGCGTGAACATGCGGGAGAAGGACGCCGAGACTCTCTACCACTTCGCTTCGTTGGGCATGGAGGTTTGGGTTCATCATTAGAGAACCCGCGGGCTTTCGAGAGCCGCTCTCGAAAGCCCGGCCCTGTCTGTCTAGGAGCCGGACTGGGAATCACCCGCTGCCGCTCTGGGACGCGGCCGATTGTTCAGCCGTCCGTTTCGGACTGCGCCGCCTCCGCCTCTTGCGCTTCGGAATCGGTGCGGCGGGGCGCGAATTTCAGGACCTGGAACTTCTCCCAGTGGGTCCGCGTACCGTCTTCGTTCTCTTCGCCCCACCGCTCCATCCAGCGGCGGGTCGCCTGTTGCTCCCGCGCGCCGAACTGACTGGTGTGGCAGAGAATCGCTTCGATCTTGGTTTCGACTACCGAGGTGACGTCCACGCGGGTGTCGCCTTGGTCGAAACTGGCAATATACAATTGCCGAATCTTGTGGGGCACGAATCCTTCGTCCAGCATTTGGGGGAAGAACATGCGATTGTCGGCAGCCGGGAAAATGGCCTCCAAAGCGACGATGCCGGCATTACGATGGTCCGGGTGATTGATGTAGCCGCGCCCTCCGTAGAACCGGGTGGGGTCGGGGCAGATGACGATCTCCGGCTTGAGCGTACGGATGATGCGTGTGACCCGCTCCCGTAGTTCCCGGCTGGGAGTCAGGAACCCGTCCTCCTCGCCCATGAACAGGACCTGTTTGACTCCGCTGGCGGCCGCGGCGGCGCGCTGCTCTTCTTGGCGCATCAACACCAGCTGGTTGTGTGTGATCTCCGGATCGTGATTGCCTTTGTCGCCGTTGGTCAAGATCATGTAGTGGACATCGATGCCCTGCTGACTCATCAGGATGGCGGTGCCGCCGCAGGAGATGTCGGGATCGTCCGGATGCGCCATGATGACCAACACATTGCGGACTCCCTCCCAATCGGGCTCTTGCCATTCTTGCTCTTCGGTCGTCATGGGCTTTTCGTACCTGTGGAATCGAGGCTCGCAAATCCGGATCTTCCGCCGTGGCGACCGGAAAGTCGACCGGGCCCGGGCCGGGGGTGATACCGCAACCTAACCCAGCGCGGAATATCCAGGACCTTCCGCGAAAAACATGGCGTTCAGCTCCGTACAATACTGCTGTTCGTCGGACAGATCTTCGGCGGGCAGAATGGCGTCGACCGGACACTCGGGCACACAGGCGCCGCAGTCGATGCAGGTGTCCGGGTCGATGAAAAACCAGGGCCAGTCCGCTTCGGGTTCGCCCGGAATAATGCACTCCACGGGACAAACCTCGACACAAGCCCCGTCGCGGATGCATTCGTCAAAGATTACATGGGTCATGGCGTATCCTCAAGGAGTATCGTCCGAATGCTGCGGCTCCACGTCAGTCCAAGGCAGCGTAGCCTGGACCCTCCGTAAAGTACAAGGCGTTCAGCTCGGTACAGTACTGTTGATCCTCGGGCAAGTCTTCTTCGGGCAAAATGGCGTCCACCGGGCACTCCGGCACACAGGCGCCGCAGTCGATGCAAGTGTCCGGATCGATGTAAAACCAGGGCCATTCTTCTTCCGGTTCGCCCGGAATAATGCATTCCACGGGACAGACCTCGACACAGGCTCCATCGCGGATGCAGGTGTCAAAAATTACATGCGTCATTTCGTTTTCCCTCTTCACCACGTGACCATCATTCCCTGCTTCCCGGCAGGAGCCCCGTAGGTTCCGATCAGTATACAAAAAGCCGGCCCCGATCCTAAGGCCGTATTTACCGCAGATTGTATCTTGTTGCCGTATCGGTTCCCTCTGCACAGTCCGGCGTGTGCGCGTTGTCGCCGGCTCTTGTTACCATTGCAGAGGCCATAGCCGCCTGCCACAAACGTCCATCCGCTCAGAGTACGGGTCTTGCCTATGTCCCTGCAGTCGAATCCCTTGCGTGCCGTGCTGGCCGGCTGCGGCGGCATCAGCCGGACCTGGTTGCGCAGCGTCACACGTAGGAACGACGTGGAAGTCGTGGGCATGGTCGATCTGGCGCCGGCCGTCATCGGCGAACGACAAAAGGAATTCAATCTGGCAGGGGTGACGGTCGGCACCGACCTGAGCGCCGTGATCCGAGCCACGGGGGCGGACGTCGTCTTCGACTGCACGATTCCCGCTGCCCATCCCGACGTGACCATCACGGCTCTGAATCTGGGTTGCCACGTACTGGGCGAAAAGCCCCTGGCGCCGTCGCTGGACGAGGCCCGCCGCATGATCGAGGCGGCCGCCACCAACGACCGCACGTATGCCGTGATCCAAAATCGGCGATATCGGAACTCCATCATGCAATATCGGGAGATGGTGCAGTCCGACGCCGTCGGGCCCTTGACCCTGGTGACTGCGGAGTTCTTTCTGGGTCCGCACTTCGGGGGCTTCCGGGAAGAGATGGAACATGTCCTGCTGATAGACATGGCCATCCACACTTTCGATCAAGCCCGCTTCATTACGGGCTGCGATCCGGTTTCCGTATATTGCCACGAGTGGAATCCGCCCCATTCCTGGTTTGCCCACGGCGCCGCGGCGTGCTGCATTTTCGAAATGACGGGCGGCGTGGTGTTCAGCTACACCGGCAGTTGGTGCGCCGAAGGCATGAACAATTCCTGGAACTGCGATTGGCGTTGCGTAGGACGTCACGGCAGCGCCCTCTGGAACGGGGAAGAGGAGATGGCCGGCGAGACCGTAGTCGGCGCCGAGGGTTTCTTCCGGGCCACGGCTCCGCTGCCGATACCGGAAGCGCCGGGCCTGCAGCACGAACTGCACGCCGGGGTGATCGACGATTTTCTGACTTCCGTGCGGACCGGCGCCGAGCCCCAGACCATCTGCACCGACAACGTCAAGAGCTTGGCCATGATGTTGGGCGCGGTCGAAAGCGCCGAAACCGGCCGCCGCGTGGCGATTACGCTGTAGACTATGGGCTCCGGTATTCTCTCGATCCGCCCATGAACATAGAAATCCCCTTGGGGGCTCCGCCGCCGCTGGAACCGGGCCACAGACCGGCCACGTTTCACATTATGCTCAAGCCCCGCGGCGCGATCTGCAACTTGGACTGTACCTATTGCTATTTCCTGTCCAAGGAGCGGCTGTATCCGGACAGCGATTTCCGAATGCCGCCGGAGCTGCTGGAGGACTACACGCGGCAATACATTGCCGCCCAGCAAGTCCCCGAGGTGACCTTTGCGTGGCAGGGCGGAGAACCCACTTTGATGGGGCTGGAGTACTTCAGACTGGCGGTGGAGTACCAGCAAAAATACCGCCGCCCCGGAATGCGCATTCAGAATGCCCTGCAGACCAACGGTACCTTGCTGGACGACGCGTGGTGCGAGTTCCTGCACGCCCATGATTTCCTGATCGGCTTGAGCATGGACGGTCCGGCCGAACTGCACGACAAGTATCGGGTGGACAAAGGGGGCGCGCCGACGCATGCCAAGGTGTTGCAGGCGGCGCGCCGCCTGCGGCGGCACAAGGTGGAGTTCAACATTCTGTGTACCGTGCATGCCGGCAATGCCGCTTATCCGTTGCCGGTCTACCGGCACCTGCGGGACGAGGTGGGCGCGCAATTCATCCAGTTCATCCCGATCGTGGAGCGGGACAACGCGACCGGCTATCAGGAAGGCTCGGCTCTGACCGGGCGCAGCGTCTCCGCGCGTCAGTACGGGGAATTTCTGATTGCCGTTTTCGAAGACTGGGTGCGGCACGACGTCGGCCGGATCTTCGTCCAAATCTTCGATGTGGCGCTGGCCGCTTGGACCGGAAACCGGCCCGGCCTCTGCATCTTCGAGGAGAAGTGCGGCTCGGCCCTGGCCATGGAGCACAACGGCGACCTTTTTTCCTGCGATCATTACGTAGAGCCCGGCTACCTGTTGGGCAACATCCAAGAAACTTCGTTGGTGGAGATGGTGGGGTCCACCCTCCAAAACCAGTTCGGCAGCGCCAAACTGGACACGCTGCCTCAATATTGTCTGGATTGCGAGGTCCGGTTCGTCTGCAATGGCGGATGCCCCAAAAACCGGTTCATCAAGACCCCGGACGGCGCCGAAGGCCTCAATTACCTGTGTGCCGGATACCGGGCCTTCTTCAATCACGTACGGCAACCCATGGAAACCATGGCGCGGTTGCTGGCCCAACGCCGGGCGCCGGCGGCCATAATGGAACTCTACGCCCAAAGGGATCGGCGTCTGCACGCGACGCGCGTGTCCCGTAACGCGCCCTGTCCCTGTGGCAGCGGGCGCAAGTTCAAAGCGTGCTGCGGACGTAGAAAGCAGAAGCTGCGCCGAGGGCGGATCTAGGCGGCCGGCCGCCGCGCTTCAGTCCGGGAAGCCGGATTTCCAGTCGGGATTGGGCCCCGGATACAGGGCAGCCACCTCGTGGCGCCACGCGCGCAGACGCTCGTGCAGTTCCCGCGTCGTGTGCGGTTCCGCGGCGACGAGATTGTGCTCCTCGGCAGGATCCGTGGCCAGGTGGTACAGTTCCCGCCGCCCGTCCTCGTAGAATTCGATCAGCTTGTAGTCGCCGCAGCGGACGGACGAGCCGGGCGTGCCGCCTTGATTGCCGTAGTGCGGATAATGCCAGAAGAGCGCGTCGCGCGCCAACGAGTCGCCGCCCTCCAGCAGATCGGTCAGGTCCGTGCCGTCCAAGGGCCGGCGGCCCGGCGGAGTGCGGGTGGCACGCAACAGGGTCGGCAGGACGTCCACGCTGCAGACGGGCACATGGCAGTCGGTCCCCGAGGCCACCGTGCCGGGTTGCCAGGCGATCATAGGCACGCGCGTGCCGCCTTCGTACATCCATCCTTTGCCTTCCGCCAGCGGCGCATTGCAGGTGGGGGAGCTCTCGGCGGTGGCCAGGCCGCCGTTGTCCGAGGTGAAGAGCACCAAGGTGTTTGCGGCGAGGCCTTCCGTGTGCAGCACTTGCAGCAGACGCCCCACGTTCTCGTCCATGCTTTCCACCATGGCCGCATAGACGGGATCGGACTGCAATACGCGGCGCGTGACGGACAGATGCTTCTTGTGTTCCGTGGGAAAGGCCTCGCCCTCCACCAAGGCGCGCCGGCGATCCAAACCCATGGCCCGCGCTTTGGCGCGGTACTTCTCCACTTTCTCCGGTTTGGCTACGATGGGCGTATGCACGGTGTAATACCAGAGGTTCAAGTAGAAGGGACGGTCGTCGCGGCCGCGGATCAGGCGGATCGCTTCGTTCGTGAGGCGGTCGGTCAGGTATTCTCCCGGCGGGCCGGCGGACAGCTTGGGAATCTGATAGGGGCTGAAATATCCGTTCGGTCCCGGATATCCCATGTGGCTGCCGCCGATGTTGACGTCGAAGCCGTGGCGTTCCGGATACGTGGCGGCGGAGCCCAAGTGCCATTTGCCCACATGCCAGGTGCGATAGCCTTGCCGGCGCAACAACGTGGCGGTGGTTTCCTCTGTCTGGGGTAGATACGGCAGATACGGTACGTCCACCAAGTGTCCGCGGGCCGGATGGATGCGCTTGGAGGAATCGATCCAGTCGGTCAGGCCGATACGGGCCGGATATCGGCCCGTCAGCAGGCTGGCCCGCGTGGGGGAGCATACGGGACAGGCGGCGTAGGCTTGCGTGAAGCGCCGCCCTTCACGCGCCATGCGGTCCAGATGGGGAGTTTCGTAAAAGGAGCTGCCGAAGCAGGCCAAGTCCCGCCAGCCCAAGTCGTCTATGAGGACGAGAATGATGTTGGGCGCCATACCGATCCGCCTGGGGAGCTGCGGCGGCCTGGGCACAGGGCAGAGCCGCCGTCCCGCGGTACCGGGCTCAAAGCCGGCCCGGGCTCCACTTGAAGGTACGCAGCGTCAAGACCGCGCACACCACTCCGATTATACCGATGATCAGCATATCCAGCCACCATTCGGAGAACGGCGCGCCGAGCCACAGGCGGGTGAGCCCTTCCACTACGTAGACCAGCGGATTGGCCTTGGTGAGATTGAACAGCCACTCCGGGAACAGAAAGCGGGGAATGGCGGATCCGGAAGTGAAATACAGCACGAAGAAGCAGATGGAGGCTATCGCCTGCGTCGCCTGCGGCGGGAAGAGGCCGCCCAACAGGAAACCTGCCGCGGCAAAGGCGGCAAAACAGAGCAGCACGCCCGCGGTCGTGAACAGCCAGTTGCCGTGAAAGGAAAGACGAAACAGGAAGCGGGCTTCGAGGAAGACTACCAGCAGCGAGACCGCAAAGACCAGGACGTAGACTACGATGCGCACCGCCAGCACCATGCGCAGAGGCACGGCGCTGACCTGCAAGGCCCGGAAGTATTCCGATTCCCGTTGATGGGCCAAAAATTGGGGAATGGAATTCAGACAGATGTTGGTCAGCACGAAGCCGATGAATCCCGGAAAGAAGAAATCCATGTAGCTGGCGTCGATGCCCGCGGGAATGCGGACGCCGCCGAATTCGCCCGTCATGTAATCTCCTTCGTCTCCCCCGTAGATGCTGCCCAGCACGGACAACAGGATGACCGGAAAGGCGAAGGTGAAGAAGGCGGCGGCCGGTTCCCGCACGTATTGGAGCAAATCCTTGGTCAGGAGTTGCCAGGCCGTGGAATGCCGGAGAGAGGACATGGACACAAGGCTCCTACGGCGCGGCCCGGTAGGAACGGCCGGTAGTCATCAGATACAGGTCTTCAAGGCGCGCCGGCCGCATCTCCAGAAACTCCAGACCGCACAAGGCCTTGGTGTCCGCATACACCTGATCGGAGTCCCCATAGACGTGCCACATGTCTTCCACTTGTTCCAACTGATGTACCGAAGCCAGGGCCTTCAAGCCCGCTTGGGTAACCGGCGCCCGGATCGGCACTTTGACCAGTACCCGCATGCGGCGGCTGGCCATCAACCGGGTCGGATTGCCCCGGACCTGGATGCGCCCATGATCCAACAGACACAGGTCGTCGCATTCTTCTTGCGCTTCTTCCATGTTGTGGGTGGAGAGCAGAATGGTGCCGCCTCCGCGTTTGTAGTTGCGCAGGGCTTGCCACAACGTGAAACGCGCCTGAGGATCCAGGCCGCTGGTGGGTTCGTCGAGGATGATCAGGTCCGGGTTGCCGGCCAGCGCCAGCGCCACGGCCAGGCGTCTGCGCTGGCCGCCGGACAGTTTGCGGGACATGACGTGACGGCTGGCCGCCAAGCCGCAGATGGCCAGGATTTCCTCCGTGGACAGCGGGTCTTCGTAGAAGGTGCGGAACAGATCGATGATTTCGCCTGTGCGCAGCAAGCGGGGCAGCACTTCGTTCTGCTGCAGGACCACTCCTACGCGCTTGAAGAGGGAGCGGTCCCGGCCGTTCTGGACTTGACCCAGCACTTCGATTTCGCCGGCGGAAGGAGTGCGCAGGCCCTCGATGGATTCGATGAGGGTGGATTTTCCCGCCCCGTTGGGTCCTACCAGACCGAAGACCGAGCCGCGGGCCACTTCGAAGCTGACGTCCGTCACCGCCTGCACGGCGCCGTAGGATTTGCTGAAGTTGCGGACGAGAATAGCGGGGTTGTCCAAGTGCACTGCTCCCGAAGGCTGATGAGGTCTATGGTCGCCTGGCCTTGTCAGACCCTCTCGCACATGAGACCATATACGCACTAGGGGGCTGCCAAGTTGCAGGCGCGCCGCGGGGGCGGCACGGGAGACGGCCGCATCGGGCACGGTGCGCCGGGTCTCTATTCCGCATATACTGAACCTGGTCCACCGGGAACCGCGCCGGCAGCGCCGGGGGACCGCCCTGTCCACGGAGCAAGGAGACGGTTGATGAAGGCGATTATGGTCATGTTCGATTCCTTGAATCGGCGCATGTTGCCCCCCTACGGTTGCGACTGGACCCACGCGCCCAATTTCAGCCGCTTGGCGCGCCGTACGGTACGGTTCGACAACTGCTATGTCGGGAGCATGCCCTGTATGCCGGCGCGCCGCGAACTGCATACCGGTCGTTACAATTTCCTGCACCGCAGCTGGGGGCCGTTGGAACCCTTCGACGATTCCATGCCGCGCCAATTGAAGCAGCAGGGCGTACACACCCATCTGTCCAGCGACCACTACCACTACTGGGAAGACGGCGGCGCGACGTATCACACGCAATACCAGACCTGGGATTTCCATCGGGGACAGGAAGGCGACCCGTGGATCGGCCAAGTGGCCCCGGCGGTCATTCCGCCTACGGTCGCCGGACGCGACACCGAAAACTGGCGGCAGGACTGGATCAACCGGGAGTTCATGCGGGCGGAGCACGATCAGCCGCAGGCCAAGACCATGGCGGCCGGTCTGGATTTCATGCAACGCAATCACGCACAGGACGGCTGGTTCCTGCAACTGGAGACCTTCGACCCCCACGAACCTTTCTTTGCCTGTCGGCATTATCAGGACCTGTATCCCCACGCTTACGAGGGCGCCCACTTCGACTGGCCCCCCTACCGGAGAGTCGACGAGACGGCTGCGGAAGTAGCCCACATGCGCTTTCAGTACGCGGCGCTGCTGAGCATGTGCGATCGCTACCTGGGAGCAGTGCTGGATCAGATGGATCGGCTGGCGATGTGGGACGACACCATGCTCATCGTGTGTACGGACCACGGATTTTTTCTGGGGGAACACGACTGGTGGGCCAAGATCGTGCCGCCTTGGTACAACGAGATTGCCCATACGCCGCTGTTCGTGTGGGATCCCCGCTGCCGCCGGCAGAACGAAAGCCGCCGGCAGCTGGTACAGATGATCGATCTGGCCCCCACCTTGCTGGAGTACTTCGGTCTGGAGATTCCCGCGGACGTGCAGGGAGTGCCGCTTGCCGACGCCTTGGCCCGGAATGCCCCCACGCGCCCGGCGGCCCTGTTTGGGCACCACGGCGGACATGTCAACGTCACGGACGGTCGCTACGTGTACATGCGGGCGCCCCAGACCGAAGAGAACGGGCCGCTCTTCGAATACACCCTCATGCCCACACACATGCGCACCCTGTTCGCACCGGCCGAACTGCAGAACATCGCGTTGGCCGCGCCTTTCGATTTCACCAAAGGGTGTGCCGTGATGCGAATTCCTGCGCGGCCCCTGTTCCGCGGCGGGGACCAGAGCAGCGTGTCGCTCCTCTTCGACTTGCAGGCAGATCCGGAGCAGATGCGGCCCTTGCAGGATGCCGCCTTGGAACGTCGGATGCAGGAACTGCTGGTGCAAACCATGCAGGCCGCCGAGGCTCCGCCGGAACAATACGAACGCATTGGCCTAGCCCATTTGGCCGCAGGCTGAAATACCATCGGGAGGCAGACGCGATGAGTCATCTGATCGGAGCTTGGCCGGCTCTCATGACCCCCCGGCTTGCCGGGGGACGGCCCCACGTCCGAGCCTTGCGGACCTTGATCCGGCATCTGTCGGCGAAGGAGATCGGCGGGTTCTACGTCAACGGCTCGACCGGCGAAGGCATCTACATGTCGGTGGAGGAACGGGAGCGGGTCTTGGAGGTGTCTTTGGACGAGGTCGCGGGCGCGGTGCCGGTAGTGGCCCATGTCGGCGCCGTAGCCGCGCCGGACGCCTTCCGGCTGGCGCGGCATGCCCAGGCGGCGGGGGCCGCCGGTACGGCCAGCATCGTGCCGCCTATGTATCGAAGCGTGGCATCCATCATGGCCTATTATCGGCAGCTGGCGGCTTGCACCCCGGATCTGCCTTTCTTCATGTACCTGTTCGGGGCGACGACGCCGGCTCTGGAACTGGTGCGCCAGGCGCAGGACATCTCCAATCTGGCCGGCGGCAAGTACACCGGGCCCGACATGTTCGAATTCGCGCGGATACGAGCAGCCGGGCAGCACCGCACCGACTGGCATCTTTCCTCGGGAATGGACGAAATGTGCCTGGCCGCCGTGATGGCCGGTGCGTGCGGCAATATCGGCTCTACGCTCAACTTCATGCCGGGACCCTACGCGCGGATACGGGCCTGGGTGCGGCAAGGGCGGCATCGAGAGGCGCAAGAGCTGCAGGATGCCGCCAATCAGGTGACGTCGGTGCTCATCGACCATGGCTTCATGGGCTCCCTGTATGCCGTCATGCAGATGCTGGGCATCGACAGCGGCAGCCCGCGCCTGCCCCACGTCGCCCTGAATGCCGCTCAGATCAAATCGCTGCAGGCGGGCTTGCAAGACACCGGCTTCGACGATCTGGTGGCCATGTAGCCTCTGTTCTCTCGCCCTTCCGCCCAGGAATATCGCCTATGTCCCGTCCCCATATCCTCTATCTCCACTCGCACGATACCGGCCGGTATATCAGTCCGTACGGTTTCAAAATGCCTACGCCGCACATGCAGCAGTTCGCGGAAGCGGGCGTCGTGTTTCGCCAGGCCTACAACGCGGCTCCGACCTGTTCGCCCAGCCGCGCTGCCCTGCTGACCGGCAGCAGTCCGCACAGCTGCGGACAATTGGGACTGACCAACCGCGGGTTCAATCTGCGGGATCCGCACAAGCATCTGTGCCACACGCTGAAGCAGGCGGGGTATCGTACGGCGTTGTTCGGGGTGACCCATGTGCACGAGAACGTGGATTTGCTCGGGTACGACCAACGCACCCGTTTCCAAGTAGCAGATCGGTACACCACGGATGCCGGCGTGGAGCAGGTGGTGGACTTTCTGCGGCAGGATCACGCGGCTCCCTTTTTCGCCAGCATCGGTTTCTTCGAGACCCACCGGGCTTTTCCCGCGCCGGATCCGGCTCTCCTGCGAGCCGGCATAGCTCCGCCTGTGCCCCTACCGGACACTCCCGAGACACGCCGGGACATGGCGGCCTACGCGACCATGGTCCGCAAGCTGGACGACCATTACGGCCGCATCCTGCATGCCCTGGAAGACACGGGACTGGCGGAGAACACGCTGGTCGTCATGACGACGGACCATGGACTGGCCTTTCCCCGCATGAAATGCTGTCTGACCGACCACGGCATGGGGGTACTGCTCATGCTGCGGGGACCGGGATTCGACGGCGGGCGCACCGTGGACGGGCTGGTGTCCCAGATCGATCTGTTTCCCACGCTCTGTGATTATCTGGACATGCCGCGCCCGGACTGGCTGGAGGGGCGGAGTCTGTTGCCGCTGGTGGATGGTTCGCGAGCCGAGGTGAACGAGGAGATCTTTGCCGAGGTGACGTACCATGCCGCCTATGAACCGCAGCGGGCGGTGCGGACCCGACGGTACAAGTACATTCGGCGCTACGGCCGGGAAGACACCCCGCCTATGGCCAATATCGACGCCGGCGAGAGCAAAGACGTGATGTTGGCCTACGGTCTCCGCGAGCGGCCTGCGGACCCGGTCCAGCTGTATGATTTGATTTGGGATCCCCACGAGATGCACAACTTGGCTCCCGATCCGGGCCATCAGGAGGTCCTGGCCGACATGAGCAGACGGTTGGACGTCTGGATGACCCGCACGGGCGATCCGCTGCTGCAGGGCCCGGTACCGGCTCCGGCCGGGGCTTACCTGAATCCCCACTCCCACCTGCACCCCCATGAGGCCCCCCAGGCCGCCTCCGGTCGCGGCCGAGGAGCTCGCCCATGAACACCATTTACGTGGACCCGCGGCGGTACGTCGGGGAGATCCATCCGCACCTGTTCGGCGGCTTTGCCGAGCACCTGGGTCAATGCATATACGGCGGCATCTACGATCCCGCATCGCCGTTGGCGGACGCCAAGGGTCTGCGCTCCGACCTGCGGACGGCCTTGATGGAACTGCGCATGCCCATCATGCGGTATCCCGGAGGCAACTTCGTCTCCGGATACCGCTGGCGGGACGGCGTGGGTCCCCGCGCGGAGCGACCGATCCGCTACGACCTGGCTTGGCACAGCCTGGAATCCAACCGCTTCGGCACCAACGAATTCGTGGATTTCTGCCGGGAAATCGGTACCGAACCCTATCTGGTGGTGAACTGCGGCGACGGCGACATGCGTGAAGCCCACGACTGGGTGGAATACTGCAACGGACAGGCCGGCACGGCTCTGGCCGACGCCCGCATCGCGCATGGCTGGGAACGTCCCCACGACGTGAAGTACTGGGGCATCGGCAACGAGGTAGACGGCGCATGGCAGATCGGGGCCAAGACGCCGCAGGAATACGCGCGGGCCTTCAAGGAATTCGGCAAGGTCATGAAGTGGGCGGATCCGTCCATCCGGCTGCTGGCTTCCGCCACTTGCCACTGGGGGGCCGATTTCGTGGAACGGGCGCAGTTGCTCGTGGAAGAGGCTCCTACGCTGCTGGACTACATGTCCATCCACTGGTACGTGGGCAACCGGGACGACGATTTCGCCCGCTACATGGCCACTTCGGAGCTGCTCGAGGACCGCCTGAGCGCCTATGCCGGGCTGATGCGCGCGCTCTGTCTGGCCCACAAGCGCAAGCCGATCCCGCTCGCCGTGGACGAATGGAACGTCTGGTATCGGGCCTATCGGGACGAACAGCTGCGGGAAACCTACAATCTGGAAGACGCCTTGGTGGTGGCCATACAGCTCAATGCCTTCCTGCGCCATGCGGATACGGTCAAGATGGCCAACATCGCCCAGATCGTGAATGTGATTGCCCCTATTCTGACTTTTCCCGAAGGACTGGTGCGCCAATCTATCTATCATCCTTTCCGGCTGTACAGTCGGCTTTGTCGGGGCCGGGCTCTGGACCTGCATTGGGAAGGCGAGACCTTCGACGGTGGAGACTACACCGGGGTGCGGGTCCTGGATGTAGCCGGCAGCCTGCAGGGTTCCGAGATCGCGCTCTTCGTCGTAAACCGCAGTCTGCAGAGCACCGCGGTCTCCCTGTGTCTGCAGAACGCCAATCTGCCGACGGTGCAAGTGCAGACGGTCGGCGGGCCGGACATCAAGGCTTTCAATACCTTGGCGGAGCCGGAGGTCGTATCCGTCGAGGTGGCGGAGCCGCAACCGGCGACGACGCTGGAGTTGCCCCCGCATTCCGTGTCTGTGATGACGGGCCGGTTGTCCTAGGCGCTCCAGGAAGTCGATCCGCGTCTGGACGCGACGGCGTCGGCAGGAGAGCTGCGGATGTACGCGATTTATACTCGGCCAGGCCCTTCGGGCGGACCGCGGCGCGCTTGGCGACCGCGGAACCTGCACGGCCGTGACGCCGGCCCGGCACCGCAGGGGACGGGCGGAACCTCGGGCGTCCCGGACTTCACACGAGACCCGTCGGGCTTCGTAGCGGCCGGCCGCGGCCACAGGCGATCTTGCAGCATCTCGAAAGTGTCCAGAAACTCATTACGGGAGTAGTCGAAAGATGGAAACACAGACTTTGAGGATCGGTGTCGTCGGGGCCGGCGCGAACACCCGCGACCGCCACATTCCGGGACTGTTGGCCCAGGAAAACGTGGAAATCGTGACCGTGGCCAACCGGTCTCGCGAATCCGGTCGGCGCGTGGCCGATCAGTTCGGGATTCCCCATGTGGCCGCCCACTGGCGCGAAGTGGTGTCGCATCCGGAGGTGGATGCGGTGGTGATCGGCACCTGGCCCTACCTGCACTGCGCCGTCACCGTCGGCGCGTTGCACGCGGGCAAGCACGTCATGTGCGAAGCCCGCATGGCCATGAACGCCGCCGAAGCCCGCCAAATGCTGAGGGTGTCTCGCATGCACCCGGGATTGATAGCGCAGATCGTGCCCTCTCCCATGACCCTGGGCGTAGACGAGACCATGCAGAGGCTGCTCCGCACGGGCGCCGTAGGCGACCCCTTGGTGGTGGACGTGCAGGCAGGCGGCGCTTGGCTGGACCTGGACGGTCCGCTGCACTGGCGACACGACATGGATCGCAGTGGGTTCAACATCATGTCCATGGGCATCTGGTATGAAGCCCTAATGCGCTGGGTCGGGGTGGCTACCTCCGTGGCGGCTATGGGGCGCGTATACGTCACGCGTCGCACGGATACGGAAACCGGACGCACACATGCCGTGCGCATACCGGAGCATGTGGATGTTCTGGGCCGACTGGCTTGCGGGGCGCAGCTGCACATGCAGATCTCCGCGGTCACGGGCCTGGCCGGGGCGCCCAGAGCCACCATCTATGGTTCCCAAGGCACTCTGGTATTTACGGACGGAGGCCTGTACATGGGCACGCGCACAGCCGACGGTCTGCAGCCGGTGACCATACCGGAGCATGAGAAGGGCGCCTGGCGCGTCGAGGCGGAATTCGTGAACGCCGTACGCGGGCAGGAAGAAATCACGCACACCGATTTCGCTACCGGCGTCCAATACATGGAATTCACGGAGGCCGTGACCCGCAGTCTGCAGTCGGGCCGAACCGTCGCTTTGCCCCTCTGATCCCCCGTTCGCAGGAAACAGATTATGACACCCGCCACCGGTTATCCCATCTCTCCCGTTCCGTTCACCGACGTCGCGGTCACGGACGCCTTCTGGCAACCTCGCTTGGCAACCCATCGCCAGGTCACCCTGCCGTATTGTTTTCGAAAGTGCGAAGAGACCCGTCGCATCGCCAACTTCGACAAGGCCGCCGGGATCGTGCCCGGAGCGCATGAAGGCATATTCTTCAACGATTCGGACGTGTACAAAGTGCTGGAAGGAGCCGCCTATGTTCTGGCCTCGACTCCGGATGCGGCGCTAGACGCCTATGTAGACGACCTGATTGCCCGTATCGGAGCCGCGCAGGAAGAGGACGGATATCTCTATACGGCACGTACCATCAATCCCGAGGCCGTATCGGCCGATGCCGAAGGCCTGACCCGCTGGTCCAACTTGGCCGTCAATCACGAGCTCTACAACGTAGGTCACATGTACGAGGCGGCCGTCGCACACTTTCAGGCTACCGGCAAATCCAGCTTCCTGGACATTGCCCGGCGCAATGCCGATCTGATATGCCGGGTCTTTGGCCCCGCCGGCATTCACGACGTGCCCGGGCATCAGGAAATCGAATTGGGTCTGGTCAAGCTGTACCAGGCGACCGGAGCGCAGCAATATCTGGATCTGGCGCATTTCTTCCTGGATCAGCGGGGCCGGCATGAGACCCGGGAAGAGGTGGTGCGTTTCGGCAACCGGGGATATTTGCAGGATCACCTGCCGGTTGCGGAACAGGTTAACGCCGTAGGTCATGCGGTACGGGCCGGCTACATGTATGCGGGCATGGCCGACGTAGCCGCCTGGCGGGCCGAAAAGGACTGGGTGACGACTTTGGAGGCTCTGTGGCGGGACGTGGTCCAAGGCAAGTTGTATCTGCATGGCGGCATTGGGGCCAGGCATGAAGGGGAGGCCTTTGGAGAGGCCTATGAACTGCCTAACGACACGGCCTACGCCGAGACTTGCGCGGCCATCGCCAACGTCTATTGGAATCACCGCATGTTCTTGTTGCAAGGCAAGGCGGAAGCCATAGACGTGCTGGAACTCTCGCTCTACAACGGGGTGCTGTCCGGCATCTCCCTGAGCGGCACCGAATTCTTCTATCCCAATCCGCTGTCCAGCGACGGCCGGTGGAAATTCAACAAGGGCGCCGTCGGTCGCCAGCCGTGGTTTCACTGCTCCTGTTGCCCGTCCAATTTGGTGCGGTTCCTGCCTGCTCTGCCCGGCTGGATTTACGCCGCCGCGGCAGGCCGGATCTACGTCAATCTGTATGTAGACAGCCAAGTCGCCGTGCAGGTGGCTGGAACGGAAGCCGAAGTTTCCCTGACTCAGCGCACTGATTATCCGTGGCAGGGGGATGTGGAAATCGAACTCGGTCTGGCCGCCCCCGTCCGCTTTGCCTTGGCTCTGCGTGTGCCCGGCTGGCTCCAAGCGCCGGCTCCGGGAGGACTGTATTACTATGCAACCCGCGCAGACGTTGCTTGGGACATGCGACGTAACGGCGAGAGCGTGCCAGGCCGCATGGAAGACGGTTATATCGTATTGGAAGCGGACTGGCAGGACGGCGACCGGGTCACCGTGACCTGGCCCATGCCCATCCGCCGCGTGGCCTGTCGTCCCGCCGTGGCCGCCAACCGAGGGCGGCAGGCTCTGATGCGCGGTCCTCTGGTCTATTGCGTGGAAGCGGCCGACAACGCACAACCCGTGACGGACATCGCCCTGGGTGCCGATCTGCAGCTGCAGATCGGTACCGACGTGCAGTTGCAGGCAGGGATGATCTCTCTGCGGGGGCAGAGCGCCGCGGGGAGCTTCATGGCCGTCCCGTACCATTTGTGGGCGCATCGGGACATCGGTCCCATGGCCGTATGGCTGCCGACGACCTGAGCTGACACGCTCGCGCGGAATGCGGGCTGTGGCCTGAGATTGCGGTCGCGCCTGTGCCGTCTGCAAGACACGACCCCTGGCAAGCCTGGCGCGAGCCGGCCTACCGCTTCTACGCGAGCGGTTGGCTGCTCGCCCTGCTGGGTACCCGCATTCAAAATACGGTTCTGGCCTGGGAGATCTACGACCAGACGCAGCAGGCCATTTCGTTGGGCATCGCCGGGCTGGTGATGGCCTTGCCGGCCATGCTCTTTGCCTTGCCGGCCGGCTTTTTGGGGGACCGCTACAACCGGGTGCGGCTCGTCATGGTTTCGTTGGGGGGCATGACCCTGACTTCCCTCGGACTGGCCGTGGCCAGCGCCTTGAGCGCCTTGGAGATGTCCATCACGATAGTCTACGTGTTGTTGTTCTTGGACGGCACGGCCGTCATGCTGGGGCGTCCCGCTCGGGTGGCGCTGATGCCTATGCTGGTACCGAACCGGGTTCTGCCCAACGCCGTCACCTGGACCACCGGAATGATGCACCTCACCTCCGTGGTAGGACCCGCCTTGGGCGGCCTGGTGATCAACATCAACATTCAAGCCGGCTACTGGCTGGCGGCCGGCGCGTCGGCGCTCTTTGCCGTGCTGCTGTCTTTCCTGCGGATCCAAACGTCCACGTCGGTGCCCGCGCAACATCTCTCGGTGCACAATCTGTTGTTGGGCCTGCGCTTCGTCTTTCGCACCCGCATCATTTTGGGCATGATCACCTTGGATCTCTTTGCCGTGCTCTTCGGCGGCGCCGTCTACCTGTTGCCCATCTTTGCCCAGGACATCTTGCAGGTGGGCGCGCAAGGGTTCGGTTGGCTGCGGGCCGCCCCCGCCGTGGGGGCGGTCGCCATGTCCGTATCGCTGCTGGTGGCTCCGCCCATGCGGCGGGCCGGGACCGCCCTGCTGATCAACGTGGCGGCTTTCGGGCTGGCAACCGTCGTCTTCGGCCTCTCGAAAGACTATTGGCTCTCCTTTGCCATGCTGGCCTTGACCGGGGCTTTCGACAACGTGTCCATGGTGGTGCGGGGCACGCTGCAGCAGTTGCTGACCCCGAACGAAATGCGAGGCCGGGTCTCGGCGGTGAGTTCCGTGTTCGTCAGCGCCTCCAACGAATTGGGCGGGTTCGAGTCGGGATTGGTGGCCCAATACTTCGGACCGGTGGTGTCCGTGGTGAGCGGCGGCCTCGCGTCCATGGCGGTGGTGGGACTGGTCGCGGCCATGGCCCCGGATCTGCGGCGGATCGGGCGGCTGGAGGATGTGCAGCCCGCCCGCCTGTGACCCCTGGCTCGGGTCGGCCACCTGTTTTCGGAGCTTGTTTTGCATTGCATCGATAGGATGTGTTAGCTTGTAGGTTGATTGGCGGACGCCGGCCGTGGTCGTGGATCCCCAGCGGCGTGTGCATGGAGAACAATTGGGAAGCAAGCGAACTGTGACCCGCAAGGTAATAACCAGTCCTGAAGCCCCTGCTCCGGTGGGTCCGTATTCCCATGCCGTCAAGACGGGAAATCTGGTGTTCGTCTCGGGTCAGACCGGTATGGATCAGGCCACGGGCAAACCCTTGGAAGGCGTGGAAGCCCAAGCCAAGCAGGCCTTGGTCAACTTGGAGACCATTTTGCGGGCTGCCGACCTCTCCCTCGCCGACGTGGTCAAGACGACCATCTTTCTGACCGACATGGCCGACTTTGCGGCCGTCAACGGCGTCTACGGCGAAGTCATGGGGGACTCTCCGCCCGCCCGATCCACCGTAGCCGTGGCTGCATTGCCTCTTGGCGCTTCCGTCGAAATCGAGGTCGTTGCAGACGCCAGTTGATTTTGTCCGCCCCGCTCTGAACCCATATCGGCAGTACCGCGCGGTGTCCCCGATCATGCAGGAGTGGCGGTCTCCCGTTCTTGTAGACAAAGCCCTGGAGCCGGCCGTCGCGGCCCGCGGCTTTCCGGATTCGCGAGGAGTTCGAATTCACATACCATGATGCGCCATGCCCTTTTCCTGAATTACGATCGGCTCTGCTGCTGGCAGGCCGACGGCGGTGCAGGAGCCACCGCCGCCGCTCCGGCTCCGGCCATGGAGCCGGTAGTCCCCGCGGTAGCCGAGCCGGTAGCCGAGGCGGCAGTCCCGGCGGCCGCAGAGACCGCGGAAGCCCCCGTCAACCTGATGGAAGAATTGAACTGGACCGAGGACTACGACATTGTGGCCCTCAAGCCCAACACGGTGGTGCCGGGGGTCGTACTGAGCAAGCGCAACCGTAGTCTCACCCTGGATATCGGAGCCAAATTCGAAGGTTCCGTCGAAGGGCGGGAAGTGGAACGGTTGGGCGATTCCTTCGATCTGATCGAGGAAGGCCAAACCATCGAATTGTTTGTGCTGCGCACGGACGACAACGGCCAGCCCCGAGTCAGCATTATCCGGGCCCGGCAGGAGAAGGATTGGCTGCGGGCCGAAGAATTGCTCGCCAGCAAGGAGATCGTCTCCAGCAAGGTCATCGATTTCAATCGGGGCGGCGTGCTGGTAGCGATGGGCCTCATTCGCGGCTTCATTCCGGCCAGTCATCTGAGTCTGGAAAGCCAAATGGAGCAGGTCAAGAGCGACGATCCGTCGGAACGCTTCCAGCCGTTGATCGGGCGCACCTTGCAAGTCAAGGTGATCGACATCGAGCGCAAGCGCAATCGGTTGATTCTGTCCGAGAAAGAAGCCATGCGCGAGATTCGAAATCAGCGCAAGGACGCCATCTTGGAAGAACTGGAGGTGGGCGAAGTCCGCGAAGGAGTGGTTTCCAGTTTGGCGGACTTCGGCGCCTTCGTGAACATCGGCGGAGCCGACGGCCTGATCCACGTCAGCGAATTGAGCTGGTCCATGGTCAACCACCCTTCGGAGGTGCTGAACGTAGGCCAGAAGGTACAGGTCAAGGTCATCTCGGTAGAGAAGGAACGCAAGCGGATCGGCCTGAGTCTGCGTCAGCTGCAACCCCGTCCCTGGGATACGTTGGCGGATCGGTACAACGAGGGCGATCTGGTACGGGCGGTGATCACCCGCATCAAGGATTTCGGCGCCTTCGCCCGTCTGGTGGGTGAGCCGGTGGAAGGCCTCATTCACATCAGCGAAATGAGCCACGAGCACGTGGAGCGCTCCGAGCAGGTGGTTACGGTCGGTGAAGAGTACGAAGTGAAAATCATTCGTCTGGACACGCAGCGGCGACGTATGGGTCTGTCCATCAAGCAGGCGGACTTGGACTGGGCTCTGGCTCCCGACCCCTCCGACGCGGCCGCGTCGGAATCCTAAGCGAGACACGCGTCTTCAACGGCCTGAGACCGGGCTTGCCGCAGATACGCGCCGTCGAAAAGGCAGAGGCCGGGGGTTCTCCGGCCTCTGTAGGGACCACGCGCCGCGACACCGATTCGCCATGGCGGCCGGGGTCTCTGGCGCCGCGCTCGGCCTCTCTTGGGCCTCGACGCTCCCGAAGCGTACATCCTTTCTCCTAGGGACCGGCGAACTGGGACGAGATACGCTGTCCCGCGGGATCGCCGGAACCCGCGTTTCCCTCTCCATCGGCCTGGTCGGCGGCGTCCTCGGCTGGATGTGAGGCGGGATTCTCGGTGGCGTTTCCGGATACTTCGGCGGCGGAGCAGATCTCTTCATCTTCCCCGGCTTGGGCTTGTACAGGTCACCGGTCGTCAGTTGGGAAGTGCTACTGGCGGATGTCCAGAACATCCGGACCGTGGCCAGGGCGCGACGGCTGTTTTCTACAGGCATCTGCATCGTTCGGGATGTGCTCTGCTGCAACGTCCTGGGGGATGGACCGCGCGATGCCGCAGACCCCTAATACACACCGAGTCGCATGGATAGTTGAGCAGAGCCGAGTCCGACACCCAGAGTTGCTCTCTTCGGCCGGACCGCCTCCTATCCGCGGCACCGTATTTGCCAGTTCCGTCAAGCAGGGCCTCGCAACCCGACTCAGGCCCTGACGCGGAGGGCGGGTTGGGATTGCACGATCGCGTGCCGGGTGCCGGCCGCATCCGGGATCAGGTTACATGCCGAGGGCGAGGAGACGTCTCTGCTGTCTTGTGGGTTGCCCGGTGGATCTGTCGGCAGCGCCGTGTCGGGACCGATGCCGGCCATGGCCCGACATAGGCAAGACCGGCTCTCTAACGTGGCGCGTCGCCGCGCAGTTTCCAGGTGCCGAACCGCCCGTCGTAACCTGGCACGGTATCGTAGCAGCCCGCTCTGACGGCCAGGACGGCCTGCGCGACAGGGGTCCCCGCGCTCCGTATCAGATCGGCTGCAGGTGTCTGGTGCAGAATGGTCAATTCAGGCCCCAGGCGCTCCAACATACGCAGGCTGCATTGTCGTACGTCCCGAGTTCCGGTTTGCCGACGCAGCGCCTTGGCTACCACGTCGGTCAAAGGAATGGTGTGCAATGCGGTCGGTAGGGAGAAATCGGACAAGTCGGAGGCGCCGCTGTCCGACAGTTGTTCCACCCTCGCCAAAACTCCCCGTGTCAACGGTCGCGCGCAGACAGGACAGAGGCGCAGAGGCGGGTCTTGGGCCGCCGGGATCCTGCAAAAGCCGCATTTGCGGTGTCCGTCCCCATAGTACTTGCCCAAAGCCGGCGGCCATTCCACCGTGGCGACAGGACCGTGCCGGCGATGGCCGCGCAACATTCTCCAGATGCGGTCGAAATGGGGCGTTCCCGACAAGGCGGTGGCTTCGCGGCCCAGTTTCGCGGGTGAATGCGCGTCCGAATTCGAGATGAATCCTTTGCCGCGCAGAAAGCGAGATCGGCCGAGCATTGCAGGATCCGCCGACAACCCCGTTTCCACGCTCCCGATCTCGACCGCCAGATCGCCGAAGCACTCCTCCAAGGAGTCAAAACCCGACTTGCTGCCGAGCAGTGAATACCAGGGGGTCCAGATGTGGGCCGGTACCAAAGCCGAACGGTCGTCCACATCCAACAGCAGCGACAAGAATGCTCTGCTGTCCAGTTTCAACGTGGGGCGACCGTCCGCTTCCAGACGGCCGAAAGCCCCCAAACGTTCTTGGAGGCGAGCGGCCCTTTCCAGGGAACTGACCAGGATCAAATGATGCACGCGCCGCGACCTACCGCCACGGCGGTAGACACAGTTGACTTCTCCGGTCAGCGCGAATTCCACCCTGACCCGGCAGCGGTCGGGAATGGTCGCATCCCAATCCCGTGCCATGGCGGGTTTCACTTCCCACAGGCCGTTGGGCGCGGGCCGCAGAGCGGTCTGGATTTGCTGCAGCCATCCAGGATGCGTGATATCTCCAGTGCCTATCACCCGCAGTCCCTTCAGCTGCGCCGCCCTGTAGTAATTGGGCAACGTGCAGGTCTTGCTGGTGGCCCAAGAAAAGCGGGAATGAAGGTGGAGATCGATCCAATACGGGTCGGAATTCACTGGTCGCTCCACGGGTACGCCGATATCCCGCGGTGAGCGTCACGCGCAAGTCGCTCGCGGGCCGCGGGCGGGACCACGGCCCGTTCCTGTCTGTGCATGACTCCCGTTGGCCTGGAGGGGCATCCGCGGCGGAAAGGCCCTGTTCTCCTTGAACGCCAAGGTCCGGATTTTCGTCTCGATCCGCAAGCGTTCCGCAGGGTATGCAAGGAGAGACGGCGCTTCATTGAACGACCTGGCATGGGAACATGCTGCTTGCAATCAGGACAGCGCCGCGACCGCGAGATCCTCTGCACATGTTGTCTTGCTTGCTTTGTTCCTGGGAGGGAGCAGCAGTGCTTTCATGGGGCTTGCCTTAGAATTGCAGACGGTCCTGATTGGGATTGGTGTTTCGGTCGAAGGTTCGCTCAGGTTCCCGCCAGGACCGTAGAGGAAATTGTCTGCCAGTCCGGCGCCACGACGCCGCATCGATACACAAGAATATGCTCCGGCGCGGCGAATGCCCGGTCGTCTACCTCCGACGGGAAATCGTTTCGCATCGGACATATCGTATAGGTTACGTTGGTTTTTGCAAATGGGGAGTGCAGCGCTGAACCAGCTGCATGCCAGCGCGGTATGCGCGCTGCATTTTCGCTATTGTTTTGATGTCGCTCCATCGATTTCCCGGTACGCATGATCATGTCCGCGCGGGCGTCTACTTTCCCATGTCCTCGGCGTACTCTGCCGACGGCGCAGTTGCGCCGCCGCCGAGGTTGCCTCGACTTGCGCCCAGACCGCACTGCGCCCCAAGCCGCACAGCCTTCGCAAGACATTGCCTGAAGTTCCTGGGAGCATATTCATGGCCAACGCGCATCCTGCTCGTATCAATATGGCGGGTCTTCATGAGGGCATGCAGGCCGCGGGCTTGGATCTGCTGGTGGCCGCGTCCCCGGAAAATTTTTTCTACCTGGCCGATGCTTGGCTGCTCTCGCAACAGATCATTCCCGAACGACTTTGTTTCGCCGTTCTCGCCCTGGACCAGGAACCCGGCATTGTGGCCTGCTACAGCGAGGAAACTCAGCTCCGGGCCGATTCCTGGATTACCGATCTGGAAACCTACCTGGAACATCGGGAGCCGCCCATTCGAGCGCTGGCCCGATTCATCCGAGAGCGCCACGGTGCAGCGGCTCGGATCGGCATCGAGAAACGATTCCTGGCTTGGGGCTATGTCGAATTACTGACGGAACTCCTGCCCACGGCGTCTCTGCTGGACGGCGATCCCATCTTCGACCAGGCCAGGGCCATCAAGACGGACGCCGAAAAGACTCTCTTGACCCAGGCCGGCCTGGACACGGAGCAAGCCGTCCTCGATACATTCCAGCAAGCCAGACCCGGAAGTACGGAAAAGGAGATGGCCGACCGACTAGCTACGCAAATCCTCAATCGAGGCGCCACCTCGCCCTGGCTGGTCCTGGCTGCAGGAGCCAATACCGCCGTCAATCACCCTCGGCCAAGTCGCAAAAGGCTGCTCGAGGGAGAGATTGTGCGCGTAGACGTGGGGGGCTGCTTTGCAGGCTACCGGTCGGATGTAGCCCGTACGGCCGTGGTAGGCACAGCCTCGTCCGAACAACAATCTGTGTATCGACGCTTACGGGAATCCGCACGCGAAACCATTTCGGCCCTGCGCGCCGGTATCCCGGCCCGTGACGTTTATCTCCTGGCGCAGCAATCCTTGGCCGACCAGGGGCTGACCCTCACCAGCCAGGCTGTCGGCCACAGCTTGGGCGTCGGATTGCATGAACATCCCATTCTCCACGCCCAGAACGATACCGCGCTCGCGGCCGGCATGGTGCTCAATATTGAACCGGCGGTCAAAGATGCGCAGGGCTTTCTGTATCATCTGGAAGATTTGGTCTGGATTACGGCAGACGAGCCTGTGCTCTTGACCACTCTGATGAACACGGAAGCGCTGTTTTGTATCGGCGCCGCGTAAAACGCTCGACCCGCGGCAATCGTGTCGGAGCACCAAGTCGCTTCCCGGTTGCAGAGACCAAGTCTGCTGGGGACGGCCACCGGCAATCTTCGTCGTGCCCTGTGTACTGGCATCGCAGCGGCCGAGCGCAGACGTACGGATCTGACGTTTCGCCGTTGCGGGACTCGCGCGCTGCAGCTATACCCGGACCCCGCGGCCGGATCGACAGGCCCTACCCTTGGGAGGCGTTGCTCTCTCCATGCCAGTGCCGGGATTGGGCGGAAAGGCAAGCGACAGCCGCACAGATTGCACCCCCCGAACGTGGGATTGTCGCATCCGGAAGCGTTACGGTGGCCGCTCAAGGGATAAGGTTTGCGCCGGGCGGCCCTAGGGAGTGTCGTCAAACTTGGGCTTTGCGGGTACACTGAGGGGGTACACAGTAGGGAGGAACCGCGCATGACCACCGCACATCGTCGCCACGACATCTCGGATCGCGTCTGGCAACGTCTGGAACCCCTGCTGCCCGGAGGTCCGGGCCAGGTGGGGCGCCCCGCCGCGGACAACCGGCGGTTTCTGAATGCCGTGTTTTGGATTCTGCGCACCGGGGCGCCGTGGCGCGACCTGCCCCCCGACTACGGCGACTGGAAGAATACTCATCGCCGCTTCAGCCGGTGGCGCGATCGGGGCGTGTGGGCCGCCCTGCGGGAGACAGTGCGGGACGAACCGGATTGCGCGGCGTGGCTGAGCGATGCCCGCCTTATCCGGGTCCCTTCCCCTGCCGCCGGCGCGCAGGGCGGCCCTCCGCCGCGGGCGCGTACCCAAGGGGACTGAATTCCCAGTGGCCTCGGGTCGCGGACGCGCCGGGGAGGCCCGTCCGTCTGGGGCTGACCCCGGGGACCCGGGCGGATTGTATCCAGGCCGTGGACCTGAGGGCGGGCCTGGAGACGGAGTATCTCGTGGCGGACCGGGGTTACGACAGCGATCCGGTCGGGGCCGCCGCTTGGGCGCAGGGGATGATCCCTGGGATCCCGCCCCGCCGCCATCGCAAACAAGCCCGCACCTACGACCCGGAGCGGTACCCGTGGCGGCAGCGGGGAGAAAATGCCTGCCGGGCCTTCCCGCCATGGCGGAGCGTGGCTACCCGGTATGCCCAGAACGCCACTGCGTTGCGGGCGATCTGCCCGATCCGGGCTTTGTCGCTATGGACTCAGTTAGTTTGACGACACTCTCTAGCGCGGCCGCAGGAGTGCGTGCTGCGTCGTGTATATCCTGTTGTTCAAAGTAAATTTCTCGCTCTCGGCGTTTTCTCCGGACTGGGCAGCGTCCGGTACTGCTTCCTACGATAATTGCCCTCAGGCGTCATGGGACATTCGTCATTGCCTCGCCGGAAGTCTGGCGGAAGCACGGGCTCGGCCCACTCCGGCCTTCTCGGCTGGACCTTGCAGCCGCGGATCTGCCGAGGCCCCTGCGAGGGCCTCGGCGCAGAGCATATAGTGGCCGACAGGCTGCCGTACAATCATACCGATCCGCCCCGATCGACGTCCTGGCGAGAGTACATACCTTACCGAGGGTATCAGAAGTGGTTGACAAAGATTTTCCCTGTTCGTACAATTCAGTTATCTCTAGTGGGGTGTAAATGGGCTGAATCTCCCGGGTTTTTGCCCAAAGAGGTTCCGCAGTCCCCTGTCACTCACCTGGAAGCTCGAAGACACGGACTTCGGGTCGGCGAAAAGCAGGCAACCGCCGGGGAGTACCGCCTTGGTCTGCCTCTAGTGAGTAGGATGCAAGAGATGCCAGATCGAGATCCATTCAAAGCTTTCACCCAGAACGCGCGCCGGGTCATGTCTTTGGCCCACGAAGAAGCGATGCGGCTCAACCACGCCTACGTCGGTACGGAACACTTTCTGTTGGGCTTGGTGAGAGTGGAGAAGGGATCGGCGGTGTTGGTGCTGCGCAAAATGGGTATCGAGCCCAAGCACGTCATCGCCGCCGTGGAACACAAGGTCGGGCGCGGCGAACGTCCCCCCGCCAGCAAGCCGAAACTGGCTCCCCGTCTGCGCCAAGTGATCGAGCTGGCTTTTGTGCAAGCCAAGAAACTGAAACACAGCAAGATCCGCGTAGCCCATCTGCTGCTGGGGCTCTTGAACGAGGTGGACAGCGTAGCGGTGCGGGTGCTCGTGGATCTGGGCGTGAAGGTCGAGGACCTGCGCAAAGAGACCCGGATCATCCTGGCTCAGCCTACGCGTCATGCCGGCCGGACCAAAGAAAGCGACAGCAAGACCCCGGTTGCGGATCAATTGGGCATCGATCTGACCGAGGCCGCCAGCAAAGGCAAGTTGGATCCGGTGGTGGGCCGCCACAACGAGATCGAGCGGGTCATCCAGATTCTGAATCGACGTACCAAGAACAATCCGGCCCTGATCGGGGAACCGGGGGTGGGCAAGACGGCCATCGTCGAAGGGCTGGCTCAGCGCATTACGGAAGGCAACGTCCCCGAGAATCTGCTCGACCAGCGGGTGATCATGCTGGACGTGGGCAGCCTGGTGGCCGGCACCATGTACCGCGGTCAATTCGAAGATCGGCTCAAGAAGGTCATTGCGGAACTGTCGCGCACCAAATCCATTCTTTTCATCGACGAAGTCCACATGTTGGTGGGAGCCGGGTCGGCGGGCGGCAGCATGGACGCCGCCAATATTCTCAAGCCGGCGCTGGCCCGCGGGCAGCTGCAGGTCGTCGGGGCTACGACCTACGACGAATACAAGCAGTACATTGAAGAGGATGCCGCTCTGGATCGACGCTTCCAGCCCGTGCGGGTGGAAGAGCCCACGGTGGAAGAGACGATTGCCATCTTGCAGGGCCTGAAGAATCGGTACGAAGACCATCATCGATTGGTCATTACCGACGAGGCCGTGCATTCGGCGGCCCAATTGGCCGTACGCTATGTGCACGACCGGTTCCTGCCGGACAAGGCCATCGATCTGATCGACGAGGCCGGTAGTCGGGTGCGGATGTACAAATCCTCCTCGCGTTCGCTGCAGGAAACGTACAAAAGCCTCAAGGAAGTCCGCCGACAGCATGAAGAGGCCCGGGCCGAGCGGCGGCATGAAGACGCGTACGACCTGCAATTGCGCCAGACGGAATTGGAGAACCAGTTGGCCCAGGTCCGGGCCAACCGCAACGAGGTGTCCAATCTGCCGCAGGTGACTTCGGCGGACATTGAAGAAATCGTGGCCATGACGACCGGTATTCCGGTCAACCGCATTGCCGGTGAAGAAAAGGAAAGGCTGCTGGGCATGGAGGAATACCTCAAGTCCCAGATCGTGGGCCAAGACGAACCCATCGCCTTCATATGCAAAGCCATCCGCCGGGCGCGCACCGGGCTCAAGGACCCCAAACGCCCCATCGGCAGCTTCCTGCTGTTGGGCCCTACCGGGGTAGGCAAGACGTATCTGGCCCAGAAGCTCGCGGAATATCTTTTCGGCAGCGAAGACAGTCTGATTCGGCTGGACATGAGCGAATACATGGACCGGTTCACGGCCAGTCGCCTGATTGGTTCGCCGCCCGGCTATGTGGGCTACGGCGAAGGCGGGCAACTGACCGAGGCCATTCGGCGCCGCCCCTTCAGCGTGGTGCTGCTGGACGAGATCGAGAAGGCGCACTACGACGTCTTCAATCTGCTGCTGCAGATCATGGAAGACGGCACTCTGACCGATTCCAAAGGCCGTAACGTCACTTTCCGCAATGCCGTGATCGTGATGACGGGCAACGTCGCGGCGGACTTGATCACCGGCGGACGGCGCCTCGGCTTCGATCGGGATTCCGAAGCCGCCGAACAGGCGGAGCAGCAATACCGTACCATGAAGGCCCAGGTCATGGAACAGGTCAAGAAAGTGTTCCGGCCCGAATTCATCAACCGGTTGGACGGCTGCCAGGTCTTCCGCAACGTGACCAAGTCCGAGATCAAGGACATCGTGGAACTGGAGCTGCAGACCCTGCGGCTGCAGCTGGCGGAACGGGACATGACTCTGACTCTGACCGAAGCCGCCAGCGACGAGCTGGCCAAGCAAGGTTACAGCCGGGAGTATGGGGTACGGCCCCTACGGCGTGTCATTCAGGAGCGGCTGCAGGATCTGTTGAGCGATGCGCTGCTGCGGGACGAATTCAGGGACGGGGATGCCATTCAGGTAGATTTCCGCCCCGTAGTGGCGGAAGACGACGCCTTGGAGAGTCAGTTCGTGCTGGAGCACGCAGAGCCGGACGAAGACGAAATCGTGGACGTGCAGACTTTGGAGACCGAGGGCCAGTCTCTGCCTTTCTGACCGGCCGGTCCGTCACGGCGGCTTGCCCGGCAACCCATATTTCTCGCCAGCATACATGAGGTTGCGCGCGCCGACGTCCGGGCGGCCCCTGCGACCAAAGGAAATACAACGCCATGTCTGAGAAAGTCGGCTTCGTAGGCTTGGGTATTATGGGCCGCGGGATGGCCGCGAACCTGTTGCGGAAGGGGTTCGCAGTGCAGGTCTGGAACCGTACGGCGGCCCGTATGGACGCCTTGATCGCGCAAGGAGCGACTGCGGGAGGCAGCCCCCGGGCCGTGGCGGAGACATGTCCTGTAGTCTTCGTCTGCGTGAGCGACACCCCCGACGTGGAAGCCGTCGTGCTGGGTCCGGAGGGCCTGGGCGAGGGTGTGCGGGCGGGCTCGTTGGTGGTGGACTGCAGTACCATCAGTCCCCAAGTCACCCGGGACATCGCTGCCCAGCTGGCGCACAAAGGAGCGCACATGCTGGACGCCCCCGTCAGCGGCGGCAGCGAAGGCGCCGTCAACGGCACCCTCAGCATCATGGTCGGCGGGGACGCGGCGCAATTCGAGAGGGCCCGCCCCTACCTCGAGGCCATGGGCGCTACGATCACCCATGTCGGAGGTCAAGGCGCCGGGCAGACCGTGAAGCTGGTCAACCAAATTCTGGTGGTCGGCAACTGTGTGGCCATGTGCGAAGCCCTGCTCTTCGCACAGGCCGGAGGCGTAGATCTGCAGAAGACCTTCGAGGCCATCAGTCAGGGGGCGGCGGGCAGCTGGATGTTTACCAATCGGGCTCCGCAAATCATGGCCCGGGACTGGACTCCAGGCTTTACGACCGGCCTGCAGCAAAAGGACTTGCGCCTGGTGCTGGCGGCCGCGGACAAGAGCGGCGTACCTTTGCCCATCACGGCGCAGATCTTCCACCTGTACAGAACCTTGGAAGCCCAAGGCCTCTCCGACGAGGGCAATCACAATCTGATCAAGGCCCTGGAACATCTGGCAGGTTTCGAGGTCAAAGCCTAGTCGCCGCTGCCGTTCAGCGCCGCCGCACCAGGGACGCGCAACGCTTCCGATTCCTTTCGCGTATGGATTTCACATGAGTCGCCGCCGTCGTTTGTGTATCCTGTAGGATCGAGTGGGTGGCGAGTCTCCCGCTTGGAATCGCTGCCGCCGGCAACTGTCCCCCCCAGTAGCCTTTTGCTTGGCGCCGATCGCGTGATGGGACAGGGCAGCCGGATTGCGGGCGACGGTGTGAAGTCATAAGGTGAAGGACGGGCCATGGGAAGAGTAATCGCGATTGTGGTGGTGGTCCTGGTGGTGGCGGGCGGGGCCGTGGTGGCTTTGCAAACGCAAGGTATCGTGTCCCTGCCGGTGCTGGACGCGGTGCTGCCGGACGGAAATCCGGAGGGCGAAGAAGCCGCCTTCGAATCCATCGCCCTGGCCCGCGGGACCATCGCCAGCACCGTGAGCGCGACGGGCAACATCGAGCCGGAGGCGGAAATCGCCCTGTCTTTTGATACGGCGGGACGGGTCACTCAGGTGCTGGTCGCCGAAGGCCAGTCGGTGCGCCAGGGTCAGCTGCTGGCGGAACTGGACGTGGATGCCTACCTCCTGTCCCGGGACGAGGCGCTGGTGACCCAGAAGATTGCGCAGGCGCAGCTCAACAAGCTGCTGGAGCCGGCCGATCCGGGCGAAATCAATCTGGCCCGGGCCCGCATCAACGTAGCGCAGGCTTCCATTGCCGCCGCCCAGTCCAACCTCAACGCCCGGCGCGTGGAATACGAAGAACTGCTCCGGGGCATTTCGGACTCGGACCGGGCTTCGTTGCAGGCGGAGTACGCCCAAGCCCAGAGCGTCGTGGACGAGTCCCGATCCAATCTGGAGACGGTCGAGGACACGTACCGGGTAACCGACGCCGAACTGGACGCGGCCGAAGCCCGCTTGGCGCAGGCCCTCAATGCCGCCAGCGCGGCGCAAGCCCGTCTCACTTCCGCCTTGGATCCGCCCACGCCGGCGGAAATCGCGGCGGCCGAGCATCAGATTGCCCAAGGCGAGGAAGCCCTGCGCCAGGCCAACGCCACGCTCATCGACTACCAGAATCAACTGGTGGATCTACAGGAAGGCGCCGACGTGGTCGACATCGACATTGCCCGCTCCGAATTGGAGAAGGCCCGCATTTCGTATGAATTGGCCCTGCTGAATATCGAGAATGCCCAGCTGACGGCCCCGCGGGACGGCGTGATCAGCGCCGTGAATGTGCGGGTGGGGGAACTCTTCTCCGGCAATACCACGGCCATGGTGCTGGCGGATCTGCAGAGCTATCACATGACCGTGCAGGTGGACGAGATCGACGTGCGTCAAGTGCAGGTGGGCCAAAGCGTGAGTTTGATTATGGATGCTCTGCCGGACGACGATCTGACGGGCAAGGTCACGTCGATCTCCCCCACCGCCAACGAAGTGGGCTCCACCATTACCTACGAGGTCGAAATCGTACCGGATCCGACCGACGCCTCGCTGCGGGAAGGCATGAGCGCCACCGCCATCATCACGACGGCCCAAGTGGACAATGTACTGCTGATTCCCAATCGCTACGTGCGCTTCGACCGGGACAAGAACAAATACTTCGTCTTCAAAGTGCTCAATGCGGAGCCGGTGCTGGCCGAAATCAAAATTGGATTGCGCAACGAGCGGGAAAGTCAGATCCTGGCCGGCTTGACCGACACGGACGAGGTGGCGCTGCTGAACGTGGACCGGGAGCGTGAGCTGATGGCGGCCATCTTCGGAGGCTAGCGTACGGCCATGAACTCTCATCGCGGAGCCCGAGATCCTCGTCCGCAAGATAACGGCGTGACCGGGACGCCCGGAAACGTCCTGGTAGACATCCGAGGCATCACCAAGGAATTCCGATTGGGCGAGGTGGTCGTCAAGGCTCTGCGCGGCGTGGATCTGGAAATCCAGGCAGGCAACTTCATGTCCATCATGGGCCCCAGCGGCAGCGGCAAATCCACGCTCATGAATATTCTGGGCTGCTTGGATGTCCCTACGTCCGGGACCTACTTCCTGGACGGCGAAGACGTGAGCCGCATGGGCGAAAGGCGGCTGGCCAACGTGCGCTGTCGCCAAATCGGATTCGTCTTTCAGTCTTTCAATCTGCTGCCGCGTACCGATGCGTTGGCCAATGTGGAATTGCCGCTGGTGTATGCCGGCGTAGGCCTGCGGCAGCGGCGCGAGCGCGCCCGCTATGCCCTGGAACTGGTCGATCTGGCGGACCGCATGCACCACAAGCCCAACGAACTCTCGGGGGGACAGCAGCAGCGGGTAGCGATAGCCCGCGCCCTGGTCAACGATCCTTCCATCGTGCTGGCGGACGAACCTACCGGCAATCTGGACACCAAGACCAGTACGGAGATCATGAAACTCTTCGTGCGTCTGAACCAAGAGCAGAAACTGACAGTCATTTTCGTGACCCACGATGCGGAGACGGCGGAACACACCCGCCGCACCGTGCACCTGCGCGATGGCCTGATCGAACGGATCGAAGAGGCGCAGCCGGGAGGGATCGGCACACCGCCGCCGACCGTCACCGAGGCCCCCGCCTTGGACGTGCCGGTCGTGAGCGAGCCGGCGGAAACCGCGTAGACGTCTTATGTTGTTGATCGCTTCGATCCGTATCGCCATACGGGCTTTGGCCCTCAACAAGGTGCGGACCATGCTCACCATGCTGGGCATCATGATCGGGGTTTTCGCGGTGGTGCTCTTGGTTTCCGCGGGCCGCGGGGTGGAACGGTACGTGGTGGAGATGTTCACGGCGGCCGGCACCAACGTGCTGTTCGTATTGCCCGGCCAGCTGGCCGAAGGCGGCACAGGCGGCTCTTTGACCGTGGCCGACGCCCGCCTGATCAACGATCCGTTCCTGATCGACCATGTGGAGGACGTGGCGGCCGAGGCCTATACCGCGGTGTACGCCACGCGCGGGTCCAAGAGCCTGCGCGTGGATTTGATGGGCATATGGCCCAACCACAAGGAGGTGCGCGGCTGGGAACACGTAGAAGGCAACTACATTGCCCAGGCGGACATGGACAATCGGGCCAGAGTGGCCTTGATTGGCCAAGGTACGTTCGAACGCTTGTGGGAAGCCGGCGAATACCCCATCGGCTCCACCATCAAGCTGGACAACAAGGCCTTTGTGGTGATTGGCGTCATGGAAGAGATGAGCGCCGGCATGTTCGGCGACTTCAACGACAGCGTCTTCATACCTTTTACGACTTTGCAGGATCGCATGATTCGCAACAAGACCGTCTCCGGCGAGTACAAGGCCGATGCGATCGTGGTCAAGGTCGACGACGAAGCGAACATGCCGGCAGCGCAGACTCAGATCGAAGAGCTGCTGCGGGAAAAGCACCGGATCAAGTATTTCGAAGAAGACGACTTTGCGGTGATCAGCATGGCGGACTTTCTGAGTATTTTTCGGAACGTAACCAGCGCCCTGACCATTTTCCTGGGTCTGGTATCGGCCATTAGCCTGCTGGTAGGCGGCGTGGGCATCATGAACATCATGCTGGTCAGCGTAACGGAACGGACCAAGGAAATCGGCTTGCGCAAAGCGATCGGAGCGCGGCCCGGCACGATCCTGTCTCAGTTCATTGTGGAAGCCCTCGCCATTTCGCTGCTGGGGGGCTTGGTGGGCGTAGGGTTGGCGGCGCTGGCGGTGATCGGCCTGAACAATTCCGATGCAGGGCTTTCGGTCCAGATAGGGGTCTATGCCGTGATCCTGGGCGTGGGCTTCTGCGCCGTGGTAGGTCTGCTGTTCGGCTTCTATCCGGCTCTGCGGGCCAGCCGGCTCAAGCCCATAGATGCCTTGCGCTACCAGTAGGCCGGGAATTCCGATGGCGCGCCGACGGGGAGCGGGGACGGCCTGTAAGCCGCAGCTCGGGGTCGTAGGCGCCATGGGGCTCTTGGCCCTGACGATCGCGGCCTGTGGCGGCGGGGCGGGCGGGGCGGAACCCACCGCGTTGCCGCCTGTAGCGATACCGGACCAGCCGACGGTGATATTCCCCACGCCGATTCCCATACAACCCGGACCCACTTTGACGCCGACTCCGGTGCGGGTCGAAGAAGAGGCGCAGGCGCCCGGGAGAACCGGACCGACACCTGCGCCCGCGGTGACCGAGGGGACGGTCAACACTCCGGGGTTGCGTTTCCGGAACGCCCCCGACATCAACACCGGTGCGATACTGGCGGAGCTGGATCTGAATTCCCGACTGTACGTCTATGGCCGCAACGCCGAAGGGACCTGGCTGTATGTGGCACGGACGGCCGAAGGCGAAAGGGGGTGGGTGTTCGCCCCGTACGTGAATCTGGATCGGGGAGTAGAGCAATTGCCTGAGACAGGCGTGGGGGCACCGGAACCATCCGCAGCGGAAACGCCGCCGGCGCCGGGTCCCGACCTCGCCGTGTCGCCTTGGGTGGCTCAGTTCTTCATCGAAGCCGTAGCGGTGCCGCTACGGGATATCGAATTGCAAGAGACCCCGAACGGGACAGCCATAGCCACGGTACCGGAAGGCGAATACGTGACGGCTATGGCCCGCTCTCCGGACGACCAGTGGCTGGCCGTATATACCAATGCTCTGATTCGGGAAGAGAGGCAGTACGGCTGGATAGCCAGCGACACGGTGAAACTGTACGGCGGCGAAGATCTGCCGCGCACGTCCAGCGACACGCCTTGGCTGGAGCTGGCGGACTGAGGCGCAGCCGGCGGCCCGGAGCCCGCGGGCCCTTGGGGGCCGGCGCCGGGGCTTGTGATACGATTCGATTCCCGGACCGCCCTGTCTTTTGGAGAGGAGAAAAGCAATGCTTTCGCAAGCGCAGCAGAACTTTTATCACGAGAACGGCTACCTCCATATTCCGGGGCTGTTCTCGCCCGCGGAAACCGCCGAATTGTCTGCCGAAATGGACAGGTTGGTGGAAGACTGGGCCTTTACCAGTCCGGGTTGGACCGGCCCGTGGCGCAACGCCTATATGGATCCGGAAACCGAAAAGAAGTCGCAACTGACGGCGATGCACGACCTGCATTACTACTCCGACGCCTGGATGCGCGCGGTCACGAACGTCAAGCTGACGGCCGCCGTCGCCGACCTGATTGGCCCCAACGTGGAACTGCATCACTCCACCATGCACATCAAACCGCCGCAGACCGGTCATCCCTTCCCCATGCACCAGGACAATCCCTTCTATCGGCACGAGAACGGTCGTTTCATAGACACGTTGGTGCACTTGGACGACACCTGCCACGAAAACGGCGAAATCCGTTTCCTGGCGGGTTCGCACAAGAACGGGTATCTAGAGCACATTACGGAGCTGGAGGACGGTACGGACTGCACACCCCATCTGCCCACCGACGAATATCATCTGGAGGCCACGGTGGCCGTGCCCGCCAAGGCCGGCGACGTAGTGCTGTTCTGTATCAACACCGTGCACGGGTCTTACATCAACCAGACCCGGCGGCCGCGCCGCCTGGTACGGATTGGATACCGGGATCCGGAGAACGTGCAGCTGGCGGGCCAGAGCGTGGGCCGGCCCAATTTGATGGTGCAAGGATACCGATGCCGACAGGAGGGCATGGAGTTGCTTTCCATCGCGGGACCGGCTACGCAGACCACCGGCGTGATCGCGGAATAGCGGCGGCCCGGCGGCAGCCCCCTGTGACGTGCGCCCCGGTTCGTCTCGACAAGTTCGAGCCCCTGACGGCGTCGGGGCTTCGGCTATGACATAGAGTATCGTCTGCGCGTGCGCAGACGGCCGGCCTAATCCGCCCCGCGGTCGCGACCCTGCAGCGCGCGGACCGGTACGGTTGCCCTGCGGCGGCAGGTTGGGCGGCTCCGGTCCCGATACGATACGGCGCCGGCCTGCTCGGGGGACGTCGTTGCCCGGATGTCCGCGCTCAGGCACGGTGTATCTGCAGGGTTTGCCCCGCCTCGATCTCGATCTGGGTTTCCAGGCTGAAGTCGCTGCCCGTTCTGACGAAAGCCAAGGGGGCCCCGTCCAGCGCGACGGCGGCGACGGCGACATCGACGAGACCGGGCAGCCGGAGATGCTGCAGCGGCAAGACGCCGTAGAGAACCTGCAGCCGGCAGCCGTCGGAGTTCATCTGGAATTGCCCCCAACCCGTATGCAGCGACCAGAAGCAGCGAAATGTGCCCGGTTGGGTCTGGACCGGATTGAAGCCGACGGTCCTCTTGACCATGTCGAATTGGAAGCCCGAGAAGGCGTTGAGCAGAGCATAGGAGGCCATGCTGCGGGCGTAGTTGTTGCCGCACTCGAACTCGTTCCATGGGTTGCGGCGGGCGCCGTCGTAGCGATGCCGAACGGCCTCGACGCAACGCACGCCTTCCTCCACTAGCCCGACCATGATCATGTGGCCGGCCGCGGCGTATTCGAAGCCATTCATGGTCTCCTGAGAATAGGGGGCCGGAATCAGCGGTTTCCGCACCCCTTCCGGCCAGGCGCAGATGATCAATCCGCCCTCGTCGTCGAGGCAGTAGATGCGGCAGGGATTGTAGACCTTGCGCATGTCGGGAACGAAGTTGTGTCGGTAGACGGCGGCACAAGCCTGTCGCACCTGTTGCGGATCGAAAATATCGCCCAACCCGTACAGGGAAGCATGCCACTGGGCCAGCACCTGATCGATGCTGCTGCCTTCCCCGATTTGGTACTTGATCTCGTTGTGCTCGCCGTTCCAGTAGGCTTCCAGGGCTGAATTGCCCGGCAGCGCATCTCGCTGGTCGCCATAGATTTCAAGCAGCGCCCGATCGGCCAGATCGATGTGCTGGATGTAGTATGTCCCGTTGAAGAGATGCGTATCGACCCATTTCTTGCCCCGCTCGAAGAGGGTCTGATACAGGGCGGCATTTTCCGGCTCGCCGAGGTAGTCTGCCATCTCGGCCGCGGCCTTGAGCGCGCCCAAGTAGAAACCGGTGAGCCAGGAATTGGGACCGAAGAGTTCCATGTCCAACGTATGGTGTTGCCGACCGGTCAGGACCCCTGTGCGCTCCGGATCCCAACGGTCCACGTTGTCTGGACTCCAAGCGAATTCCAACGACTGTCGGACGGCGGGCCACAGCGCGCGCAGCCACTCGTCGTCGCCGCAGATCTTCCAGTCCCGGTAGGTTTTCATCACGCCGTCGAATTGACCGTCGCAGCAGGGGCGGAACGGCCAGGGCTCGGCCCCCAGCGGCAGTTGCATGCGGAAGGACATGCCCCCGTCGGCCCGCAGGTTGTACCGGTAGTCGGCCGTGCGCATGGATCGTTCCAGATCGGGAAACAGAAAGGGAAGCGCTTGCTGGTAGTTCCATACATGGGTGCAGCTGCCTTCGCAACATCCCTCGTCCGGATGCAGACCTTCCCAGCCATACAGCGTGCCGTCCTCCAGACGCAAGACCGTAGGGGATTTCAGGATGGAAAGGTTGGCCGATACGGCATCTAGGACCGGAGGCGGCAGGGTCGAGGCGAACAGCGCTTCTTTGAAGCGCAGCGTCTCGGCGTAAAGGCGATCCCACTGGGCCAAGGCGTATTGCGCAGTCGCCGCGGAATTCGCCCAGCGCAGGGCATAGTGATTCCGCCAGGTGGCCTTGGCCGGTCCCTTGTGCCAGTAATGCTCGCAGCGGGGGAAACTCCAGCTCAGTACGAACCGTATGCTGCGGCTCTCGCCCGCGGCCACCGGACAGTGGACGGCCAGCAGGCCCGTGTCCTGCGCTGCGCCGTCCTGTACGCGGGCGTCCGGATAGACCCGATTCACGAATGCCCCCGGAGTATTCAGATCGTGCCAGTAGACTTCCAGATTGTCGAACCAGGCGCCCCGGAACCAGTACTGTTGCCAGCTCACCTCCGCCTGATCCGCCAAGCCCGCGTCGGTGGCCAGCGTCATGTCGCCCCCAGCCGCATCGTCCGACTGCAGATCGCCGCCCGAGAGACGCAACGCCGTGCCCCAGGCATTTGATTCCACGCCGTTGCGGTAGGGGACCGGCAAGGGATTGCCGCAGGCGCCGACCAGCGTATAGGTATGTGTATGGGCGGTCGTATTGGTTACCTGAAACTCAAAGAACGCGGCCGGCAGACTCGAGTCTGCGGTCTGGGTAGGAATGAAGGGGTTGAAGGCCGTCAGGCGTACCTGCCCGGGAAAGGTATCGTCTTGGAAGGACAAGGTGGCCAAGGGGAATTCACCCCGGAAATCGACCGCGGCGAAGTGTGGCAGCCCCGTCAGGAACTCGCGGCGGGGGCCCCAGCCCAAAGAACTGAACTTGGGCGCGCTCAATTCTCCTTGATAGGGCGCGGGCAACGCCCCGTGGAGAATACGGGCATCGACTACTGCGCCCGCGCGCTCGGCGCGGACGGCAAAGTGGGAGAAGCCGTTGACGCTGCCTTTGTTGGGACGGTTGAAGATCTCCCAGTCGATCAAACGGCCGTTGCCGGCCAAGCCGATGCAACCTGTGCCGATGCCGCCCAGGGGAAAACTGATTTGGCTGGTCTTTTCGTGCCGGTAGACAAAAAGTTCCATGCAAGCATCCTGTGCGTTCCTGAATGGGTGTGACGACGGGAAGTGCCCGGCCCGCCGCTGCCGGGAGTCAGGGAAACGGCTCTGTCACGGCGCCGGGCTCTGCGGCTGCAGCGCCTCCCGGTCCAAGACCAGGCGACGAGCGGCGGCATCGATCAGGGTCCCGTGGGCATTCGTCGGATGCGGCCCGCGGATCAGGATCGAGGAAGGCGTCGACGTCACGGTCGCAGGGACCCTTCAAGGAGGCCGGAAAGAGACCAAACAGGAAACCGCGTCCGCGCAAGCGCAGACGTCCGAAGGCGTACCCGGCCCCCTGGAGCCGCGCCCTATGGCGCCCAGGTGACGATGAGGGCAATTTTCCTGCCGTTCTGCGGGACGGCATGCAATCGACGTCCGGGGAATTGACGACCGCAAGACGGTTCAGAGGCCGGGATGCAAGTTGCAGTCGGGATGAAAGAACGACTCGTTCCGATCGGGATGGGACCATCCGGGAAGGTCCCGCAGCACCAGGCGCTGCTCGGCGGCGGCGGCTTTCACAATGGCCCGATTGAAGTCCCCCACGTCGGGACTGTGCAGAAACTCGTCCAAGGGCATCCACCGGCAATCTGCAATTTCCAGGTCGCACTTGACGATGTCATGCGTTTTGGGATTGAGACGGCAGACCATGTAGATGTCCGATTTGCCGAAGCGGTAGCCGTGCCAATGGCGAAAGGCCGCGAGATGATCGAATTCCGCTTCGATGCCGGTCTCTTCCCGCACTTCCCGCACTACCGCGGACACCAGGTGCTCTCCCGGGTGCAACGCGCCGCCAGGCAATTTCCAGTACGGACGACTCTGGTCGCGCCGATGCCGTTCACTGACCACCAACAGATTGTTCTCTGCGTCGATGACGGCTCCTCCGGCTCCGATGTAATGGGTGGCGAAATGGGGAATGTAGGCGTCCGGCGCCACCGACAGCGTGAGCATCAGATAATCCGGGGCGCTGTGGTGAAATTCAAATCCCTGGGCGACCGCTATGGGAATGAGGTCGGCGTGGGTCAGCAGCACTTTGAGCCAGACCAAGCGCAGCCCTGTCTGCCGCCAGGCTGCGATTTCCTGCGGCAGGACCGCGGCGAACACCGCGGCGTCCGGCAGCTGCTCCGCATGCAGTTCCAGTCCCTGGAACCGGTTGCGTTCGCCCTGCAAATTCATGGTCGGCCCGCAACCTCCGTAGGGACGTGGGTCGGCGGGAAAAAGAATTCGTGCTTTTCCGGACGCGGGTAGCCGTTCATGGCCGTGACCCGCAATGCCGGGACCTGAATACCCGCCTTGACGATGGCCCGATTGAAATCGCTTACGTCGGGATGGGCCATGTATTCGGTCAACGGCA
The DNA here is from genome assembly GCA_034421855.1 of Anaerolineales bacterium. Taxonomy (GTDB): domain Bacteria; phylum Chloroflexota; class Anaerolineae; order Caldilineales; family Caldilineaceae; genus Bin34. The sequence goes on along the minus strand of DAOUKB010000001.1, from coordinate 3,578 downwards.
TCCAACGGCACTCCTCGATCTCGCGGTCGTCTTTGGTGATGGCCCGCGTGAGCGGTCGCAGCCGAAAAACGACATAGATGCCGGATTTGCCGAAAAAGAACTCGTGGCCGTGCCACATGCCGACCAGATGCTCGAATGCGGTTTCGATGGCCGTTTCTTCCCAGATTTCGCGCTGGACGCCATGGACCAGATGCTCTCCAGGGTCCAGCAGACCGCCGGGCAGTTTCCAGAACGGTCGGGTCAGATCTTGCCGGTAGGTTTCACTGACCACCAACAGGTTGTCGTGGTCGTCCACGACTACGCCGCCCACGCCGATATAGTGCGTGGCATAGGGCGGAATAAGCGGATTGTCCACCAGGGGACGGGTCAGGAGCACGTATTCCGGTTGGGAATGATGAAAACGGAAGCCCTGTTTGATCGCGACGGGGATGTGGGCTGCCTGGGACCGGGCGATCTTGATCCAGACCAGCAAGAGGCCTTCGGCCGTCCAGTCGGCCAAGGCCTGGGGCAGGGCCCGACGGAAGACTTCGGGATCGGCGGGCAGCGCGTCGGGTTCTACCTCGACGCCTTTGAAGGCGTTGCGCGTGCCTGCGTCGGAAAGCGGGATGAACATGGGGCAGCGTCGGCAGCCGCAATGCAGCCTTGACCTACGGACCGGTTGCGATCGTGTGAATGCCGACAATTATATATAGGTTGTGTCCTGCAGTGCAGAGAATGGGTGTGGTCCACGGCAGGCCCGAGGGCGATGGACGGGGCCGCACGCTCCCTGCCGACATCCGGCAAATCCGTGCAGCGGCCGGCTGCCCCTTACAATTCCGGGACGAAGCCCATACTGTGGAGGAGGCGGCCATGCAGCGACCGAATATCCTGATTCTTTATACCGATCAGCAGCGTTGGGATGGCGTGCACGCCAATGGCAACCCGGACATCGTTACCCCCCATCTGGATGCCCTCGCGGCCCAAAGCTGCAATTTTGATCACTGCTTTGTGCAGAATCCGGTCTGCATGCCCAGCCGCATCAGTTTTCTGACCGGCCAATATCCCGGCACTCTGGGCATCACCCACATGGGGGTGCCGGTGCCGCCAGAGATCCAGACCCTGCCGAAAATCCTGGGTACCGCCGGGTACACCAGCGCCAATATCGGCAAATTGCACTTTCTGCCGCATGCCAACCGGGATCACCGACAGGTCCATCCGCGTTACGGGTTTGACCACCTGGAGGTGGCAGATGAGCCGGGCAGCTACGAGGATGCATATCGGGCCTGGGTGCGGCGGAAAGACCCGACACAGTTGCCCCACATCAGTGTGGGCCTGCCCCCTGCCCGGATCGTGTGGAACGACACCATGGGCTGGCAGGATCCCGTACCGCATCCCACCACTTGGCAGCGCCACGCGTCGCTGGATGCCGTGCCCTTCGCGGGCCTGGACGAGGTGAGTTTCTCGGCTTTTGTGGCGGAGCAAACCATTGCCTATCTGACCCGGGCCAAGGCGGCCTCGGCCCGACCGTTCCTGTGCATCGCGGGGTTCTACAGCCCGCATTCCCCGTGGGTTGCTCCCCGGCGCTTCCTGGACCTGTACAACAGAGAGGCGCTGTCGGTACCGGAGTTTCCGCCCGAATTCCAGGCCGGGCCCGAGTTTGGCGCAGCGCAACTGCGCACGGCCCGCCATGGCTATTACGCCATGATTTCCGAGGTGGACCATTACGTGGGCCGGATTCTGCAGTCGCTGGAAGAGCTGGAGCTGGCGACCGAGACGATTGTGATCTTCACGTCCGACCATGGCGAATGGCTGGGCGAACACGGCAAATGGGGCAAAGGCTATCCGGGTCCGGATCCGGTCAGCCGAGTGCCGCTGATGGTGCGCGTGCCGGGAGGCCCGACGGGACACAGGGTGAGCCACATCGTGGAAGCCGTGGATGTGGTCCCCACGCTGCTGGAATTGGCGGGATATCAGATTCCGCCGGAAGTTCAGGGGCAGTCCTTGCAGCCCCTGTGGACCGGTACGGGGCGCTATACCAAAACCGATGCCCTGATGGAAATGCGCGGGTGGAAGAGCTTGCGCAGCGCACGGTTCCGCTACGTCAGCGAGGCGAACGGCTCCGAGCATCTGTGGGATCTGGAGGCCGCATTCGGATCCTATCGGGATGTGGCCGGCACCGCGGCCTACGCCGCGGCGCTCTCGGAAATGCGGGGCCGGCTCCTGCGGCGGGTGATCCGGAATGAAGCTCCGCTGCCTCGCACTTGGATCTATTGAGCGCACAGGGAGGAAATCATGAATCGGAATGGCTGGCGGTCGGGCCCGGTGCGCACCGGCTTGGGGGACTTTGGCCGCACGTGCTGGCGGCAAGCCCGGCACATGCAGGACCTGCGGCTGGCGGCTCTCTGTGATCAGGAGGGAGTGGGCGTCTTGCCAGGGTTGGCGGAAATCGGCACGGCGCCGGCCGCCATCCAGTTCTGCGACACGGTGCAGAAGGCACAAGCTGCCATGCGGGATGGCAAGGTGCCTCTGGGGCCGGACGGCAAGCTTCTGGCTGCCTTGGACCTGGATGTCATCGTGGAAGCCAGCGGCTCCCCGGAAGCCGGTGCCGTGCATGGGCTGGCCGCGCTGGATCAAGGCAAGCATGTCGTCATGGTCAACAAGGAAACGGCATGTACTGTGGGCCCGACTTTGGCCGCGGCCGCGGCCGCCCGGGGTTTGCACTACGGCATGGCCGACGGGGATCAGCCGCGGCAGATTCTGGACATGCTGGATTGGGCAGAAACGCTGGGGCTGGAAGTGGTGTGTGCCGGCAAGGCCGGGGAAGCGGATTATCCGGCAGGTGCTGCGGACGTCGACATCTGGGCCTTGGCCGCCGATGAAAGCCGGATGGCCGAGATGGCCAGACAGCGCAGTCGGCACATCCCCCTGCAGCACCGCGCGGGGGTGGCGGACCTCGCGGAACTGGCGATTGTGATCAACGAGAAGGATCTGGGTTGGGACCTGCCGGGACTGCACGCCCCGGTCATGTACTACCGGGAGATGCCTTCCATACTGCGGCCGCAGGCCGACGGCGGGATCCTGATCCGGATCCCCGTCGTGGAAGTGGCGAATCTCCTGTCCCATCCATGGGTGCCCAGTATGGCCGGAGAGTTGTGGTTTGTGGTAATGCCCGCTATCTTACCGCCATGGCCCCTGCTGGCGCTCACCCCCATGCCCACACCATCTGCAACAGTCCCGATGTGCGCCAGCCAGACGATCCGCGCAGCCGGGCAGACCCGGCAGGCGAGGCCTGACATGGTATGCGGCACATCGCGGATCCCGCCCCAAGGGTGATGCGCGAAGATGAGCGGTGGCGTCGGCGGCCGCAGTTTCTGTCTTACTGCACCCGGGTCACACGCACGGCGCAGTGCCGTGGCACATCCGCGAGGATGCGTGTGGTGTTGAGGGCGAGGGCGAGGGCCCACGCCGCCGCGCTCGCTGTCCATTCGGGCATCATGACGGCCAGGCCGCGACGCGCGGGCTCTAGGCCTTGGAGGTAAGATGCCTCGGTCGGCACTCGGATCCGGTACCGGTCCGGTACGGTGACCACGGGGCCGAAC